>DAIMCP010000017.1:0-68282 GCA_036726305.1 Pyrinomonadaceae bacterium
CTGGAGCCCGCGATGAGATTTGAACTCATGACCTCCTCCTTACCAAGGAGGCGCTCTACCCCTGAGCTACGCGGGCGCTTTTGAGAGCGCAAGATGTTAGCTTGCGGGCTTATCAAGATTCTCGCCAAATCTCATACAAACAAACTAAGAGATTGTCTTACCTTGAAACTGGAGCGGGCGACGAGATTCGAACTCGCGACCCTCAGCTTGGAAGGCTGATGCTCTACCAACTGAGCTACACCCGCCCATCAGAACTTCGAATTGCGAATTTCGAATTGGGTCCCTCGCAATTCGAAATCCGAAATTTCTTCGCCTTGGTGCAGGGGGCAGGATTCGAACCTGCGTAAGGCGTTAGCCTGCCGGGTTTACAGCCCGGTGCCATTAACCACTCGACCACCCCTGCATGTCCTGTCAAGTGCTTAGTGGAGCCGGCGAAGGGACTTGAACCCCCGACCCTCTGATTACAAATCAGATGCTCTACCAACTGAGCTACGCCGGCCCGCTATAGAGCGCAATAGCGCATTCCGACAAAACTCGGATACTAGCAACAGGTTCCCAAAAACGCAAGTTAGGCAGTGCGTTACGTCAATGTGAGCACAATTTGCATGGGAGAACACCCATTTCGAGGTGGAGAGAAGAAGAAAAGCGGAAAAGCTGGTCCGGTCAGGCCTGTTCATGGCAGCCGCTCAAGCCCAATCACCGTCCGCAAAAGGCCCGGTTATTCATGAGCCGGAGCAACCTTAGACGCGGCACCCTTGTGCCGCTCGGCATTCATTGCCAATACAGAGCGATAAAATGACCGAAAGTAACTAGACATCGACCAGCAGGAAGAAATCACCACCAGCCAAAGCATGGCGCGACCCGCCGTATATAGAAGGACCTCCACGTCGCTCGCCGTGAGCGGCCCTGCCCCGAACAGGTGGTGCCAGCCCGCGCGCAGCTCGGGCACGGTCCAGAACTGGATAGCCGGGAAAGGACGACCAAAGTTCGTTACGGGCGGCTTTTCTTCGACACTGGATCCAATCAACAAAGCTACAGTGATGACTTGAGTCAACATCTTAAACTTGCCCATCTTCGACGCTGAAATAATCACCCCGTCTGCAGCGGCAATGGAGCGCAACCCGGTCACGGCAAACTCGCGCCCAATAATAATCACGACTGCCCAGGCGGGCGCTAACTGGTTTTCCACAAGAGAAATCAGGGCCGCTGAGATGAGGAGTTTGTCGGCAATAGGATCCAGCAACTGACCCAGCCGAGTCACCTGGTGCCGGCGGCGGGCAATCTTGCCATCGAGGTAATCAGTCAACGCGGCGCCCAGGAAAATCGCCACCCCAAAGAGATGGCGAGGCATGCCAAACCAATTTTCCGAAAGCGGAGTGAGCAGCACCACCACCAGCAGTGGAACAATGAAGATGCGCAACAGCGTCAGGGAGTTTGGCAGGTTCAACAGAGGTACCGCCTTGAAAGCTTCTTCGGAAAGATTATCGGCAAGCCGCGTAATGATCGCAGTGTAGGTCTTGCTTTTAAAGAGTGTCAAGAAAGGTCACTCTAAGCAGCACGCTCAGGCGGATTTCATGTATCTGCAACAGGTAGATTGAATTCGCGAGATTCGCCACCGCTCGCCAGGGTTCGTGAAAGTGCCACGCCTGTCGAGACCCCTTACACGAGTGGAACCAGGCGTCGCTTGCCCCACCAGTTTCACTCAGCTAGAATCTTTATTTCTTCGCAGCCCGAAATTCTCGTCTGTGGGGACAATCCCTGGTTCAAGACATGGCTATTGACCGCATCACTGTCCGAGGCGCACGCCAACACAACCTTAAGAATATTAATGTAGAAATACCGCGTAATCGCTTTACTGTTATTACCGGGCTATCCGGTTCCGGAAAATCCTCGCTCGCCTTTGACACCATCTATGCTGAAGGGCAGCGGCGTTACGTCGAATCTCTTTCGGCGTATGCGCGTCAATTTCTGGATCAACTTGAGAAACCTGACGTTGACTCGGTAGATGGACTGTCACCGGCGATTTCCATCGAGCAAAAGACCGTCTCCCGCAGTCCGCGCTCGACGGTCGGGACGGTCACGGAAATCTACGACTACATGCGTCTGTTGTTTTCGTCGATTGGCTTGCCGCATTGCCACGTTTGTGGAGCGGCCATCACGCGCCAAAGTATCGAACAGATTGTGCAGAGCGTGCTGTCTTTGCCCGAAGGCGAACGGGTCATGATCCTCGCGCCGATCGTGCGCGGCCGCAAGGGTGAGTTTAAGAAGGAACTCGAAAAGCTGGCCAAAGACGGTTTCCTGCGCGCTCGCGTCGATGGCGAACTGCTGGCGCTGGACGAGCAAATAAAACTCGACAAGCGGCGTAATCACTCGATTGAAGCCGTCGTCGATCGGCTGCTGATCAAGCCGGGTATCAACGAGCGCTTGTCAGAATCAATTCGCACGGCCCTGAAACTCACCGGCGGCGCCGTATTGGTTTCCGTAGTGGATGGTGAAGAAAAGTTGTACTCGGAACGCATGGCCTGCGTGATCTGCGGCATTAACGTGCCTCCCCTCGAACCGCGGTCTTTTTCTTTCAATTCCGCTTACGGCGCCTGTAAACGTTGTCATGGTCTGGGAACCGTTTTGGAAGTCGATCCGGCGAAAGTGATTACCGACGGCAACGCTCCGGCCGACAAGTTGGAATTCATGGGGCCGGCTGATCGGCAGGGCTCAGCCTACTTACGCAGCGCGTTGCAGGCCCTGATCAAACATTTTGCGGTTGATGCCACGACGCTCTTCGTAGATCTTCCTCGCGAGCTGCGGGACGCATTTTTCAACGGCCTCAGCGGTCAGTTGAACTTCACCCACGGTCCCTACAAATATTCGAGTCCCTGGAAGGGCGCGCTCGGCTGGCTGCGGGAAAGGCTGAACGAAGCCCCTTCCGAAAAGGTCCGCGTGACCCTGGAGGATTTAGTCGCTCCGGCCCCATGCCAGGAATGCAAAGGACGCCGGCTGCGCTCTGACTCACTGGCCGTGCGTTTGGGTGGTCTGGGTATTGCCGACTACGCTGCGCTTCCCATCCAGGACTCGGTGAAGGCTTTCGAAGCCATCAAACTAACGCCGCGCGAAGAAAAGATCGCGGGCCTGATTCTGCGCGAGATAACCAGCCGGCTGCGATTTTTAGAAAAGGTCGGCTTAGGCTATCTCACTCTCGATCGCTCCTCAGCAACCTTATCCGGCGGCGAGGGCCAGCGCATTCGGCTGGCGACGCAAATTGGCTCGCAGCTGCGCGGCGTGCTTTACGTGCTGGATGAACCTTCAATTGGTTTGCATCCGCGCGACAATCAGCGGCTGCTGGAAACACTTTGCGCCCTGCGTGATTTGGGGAACACTGTGCTGGTGGTTGAGCACGATGAAGAAACAATTCGCCAGGCAGACTACGTCATCGATCTCGGTCCCGGCGCCGGCGCGCACGGCGGAGAACTGGTAGCTTTTGGCTCTGCGGCAGACGTGGCCAACAATCCCAATTCCATCACCGGACTCTACATTAGCGGCGCCCGCCGCATCGAAGTTCCCGAAGCAAGACGAATACCAAACGGCAAGTCAGTTACGATTCACGGCGCTCGGGCAAACAATTTGAAGGAGCTCGATGTCTCGTTCCCTCTCGGTCTTCTGACAGTAATCACGGGCGTGTCAGGTTCCGGCAAGTCAACCCTGGTTGGCGACATCCTTTACCGGGCGATGGCCCGTCACCTTTATGGCTCGCTCGAAGAGCCTGGACCTTTTGCAGGGATTGAAGGCCTGGAACACGTGGATAAGGTAATTGAGATAGATCAATCGCCTATCGGTCGCACACCGCGCTCAAATCCGGCGACCTACACGGGACTCTTTACGCCGATACGTGAGCTGTACGCAATGCTGCCGGAATCTCGTGAACGCGGCTATAAGCCCGGCCGCTTTTCCTTTAACGTCAAAGGGGGCAGGTGCGAAGCCTGCGAGGGCGACGGCATGAAGCGCATCGAGATGAATTTTCTGCCGGACGTTTACGTCCTGTGTGATGTTTGCCGCGGCGCCCGCTATAATCGCGAAACCCTCTCTGTGAAATACAAAGGGAAATCGATCGCGGGTCTATTGGACGCCACCATCGAGGAAGCACTGCCGCTGCTCGAAAACATTCCCCAAATCAAGCAAAAACTGCAGACACTGCTGGACGTAGGCCTCGGATATATCAAGTTAGGTCAGTCGGCAACTACGCTGTCCGGGGGCGAGGCGCAACGCGTCAAGCTTGCCAGGGAACTATCCAAGCGCGCGACCGGCCGCACGGTCTATATCCTGGATGAACCAACAACAGGCCTGCACTTTGCTGATGTGCATAAGCTTCTGGATGTTCTGCAACGACTGGTTTCGCTCGGCAATACGGTGCTGGTGATCGAGCACAATCTCGACGTAATAAAATCAGCAGATTACATCCTTGACCTCGGTCCCGAAGGCGGTGAACAGGGAGGCCGCGTCGTGGCCAGCGGTACGCCGGAAGAAGTCGCCCGTGCTCGCCGCTCTCATACGGGCCAGGTTTTACGGCCGTTGCTTAACGGACGCCTCAATGGCAACGGCAACCGGCGCGAGGACAAGAAGATCGCGTGATATACTGCTGCAGGTCTGCTTGCTATTCACGGATTTTCCCTGCGGTGCGAAGAGAGAACGCGATCAGTGTCTATCTACGAAGATAAAGTAAGGCCACTCAGTCTCGACGAGGTTAATACCTACCAGCTCAGCTCGCGTCCAAGTAAGGTTGGCCTTGAGGACTTTGCCAAACCGATTAACGAAGACACCCCACTAAACGATTTCCTATCCTCGCTACCCAACATTCTGGCCGTTCAAAGCCTGCGTAAAGTCGCCGTGGCAATGCGCCGCGCACGTGAACTGAAGAAGCCAATCATCTGGGGCCTTGGCGGGCACGTGATCAAGACCGGACTTGCGCCGGTAATCATTGATTTGCTGAAGCGAGGCTTTGTTACCGCCATCGCCAGCAACGGCTCGGTGCTGCTGCATGACGCCGAGATCGCGATGGTAGGATCCACTTCCGAAGACGTTGACGCGACGCTGGGTGAAGGTAATTTCGGAGGAGCGGAGGAGACCGGCAGGCTCTTGAATGGAGCTGCTCGTGATGGAGCGCGCGATGCTCTTGGTCTGGGTGAAGCGATGGGACGCGCAGTCACCGCCTTGAATCCAAAGCACAGTGGCTATTCCCTGCTCTGCGCAGCCTACGCCGCAAAAATTCCCTTTACCGCACACGTCACCATCGGCGGCGACATTGCTCACTTTCATCCCAGCGCCGACGGCGCCGCGCTGGGCGCCACCAGTCACACCGATTTTCGACTCCTGGCCGAGCTGGTTCGACGAATGAACGGCGGAGGCGTCTATCTGAATGTGGGCTCTGCGGTAACACTTCCCGAAGTCTTCCTGAAATGCGTCACCCTGGTGCTAAATCTCGGGCACCCGCTGAGTGACATAACCACTGCTAACTTTGATTTCATCCAATCGTATCGCCCGCTGACGAACGTTGTGAGCCGGCCAACCGCCAATGGCGCGGGCCACGGCTATGCAATCACCGGACATCACGAATTCACCATACCCCTGTTGGCTGCCGAACTGATTAGCGCCCGGACCGCAGATTAGAATATCGGGAGAATCTTCAAGCGCGTTTGCAACCGGAGAAATTCTCGCGCCTATCTCAATACCTGAGCGTGTAACTTAAGCGAAGATTCCGTCCTATCTCAGGCGCGATGTCCTTGATAAACGACAAATGATTACGATAAAGCCGGTTGGTCAGGTTGTTTCCACTCAGGCCAAATATGTGGGCTGCTCGCGATTTCACAAACATATAGGAAGCATTGAGATTGAGCAGAGCGTATCCCGGAGTGGGAGATTCGTTGTCGAACACCCGAGCTTGCTGCCGCGCCAAAATTATTTCTGGTCGAACACTCAATGCTTTATGGCGCCAGTCAGCACCCAAAGACCCGCGCAAAGGTGGAATGCGTGGCAAAGGCTTGTTTAGTTCTGTGAGATCGGCCCGCACATAGTCGAGTTTGCCGCTTAACCACAACGTCGGCAGGATACGCACCTCTGCGTTCGCTTCCGTTCCCAAATAGCGACTTCTTCCCTGCGCATACTCAACAATTGGCAGGCGCGACGCAGGCTCCGTTGCGCCCGCAAAGGCTGGGAAGACAAAGTTACGAATCGTGTAGTAGTAGACACTACTTTCCAGGCGCAGGCGATTGCTGTTATGTCGCAACGAAAAGTCGACGCCGTCCCCTTCTTCGGCCTTTAAGTTTTGATTGCCAATATCAAAAACCACGATCCCGGGATGCGGTCCGTTGTTATACAGCTCTTCCAGAGCTGGGGCCCGGAAGGAATGCTGATAGTTGGTCAAAAATGAGCCGCCGGCCCAGAGCGGAATACGCATACCCGCGCTGCCTGAGAAACCCACAAAATTGCGCCGGCGAAAACTGCCCTCGGGCTTATAGCCGTTCTGCTCAACACGCCCTCCGAATTGAAAGCCGAGCTTTTCAAAATCGACACGTTCCAGACCGTAGACCGCGAAGGAAGTTTGTTTAGTGTGGGGCGCCGGAGCTTCCGCGCCGATTGAATTGTAGTCACGAGTGAAGCCGGAAATCCCCAATGTGCCGGAAAATCTTCCGCGCCGTTGGTGATTAAAGTTTGCGCGATAATTCCAGTTCTTGTTGGTCGCCAGCGACTCTAATTCGGTTACGTTTTCATCAGACTCAAACTCGAATTCGCGATTTACGTAATCGTTATAGCTGATGGCGAAATCACCGCCCTCGATGAAACCCGGCAAATCTCGCAGGCCACCTTTGGCTTCGTAACTGTGGCGCTTCATCTTCAGATACTCGAAGTCGATTGCCCCGGGAGTGACGGGTAATCCGTAGCGCCTGCGATCATAGGTGTAGCTAAACGAAGCCCACCCTTTCTGCGGAAACCAGCCCACGCCGCCGCTGGCATTAACACTCCGCGAAAAGGAATTAAGCACCGGACCGGCTGGGGTGCGATAGTCGTTTGCTTTCTGCGCTCCTCCACTTCCAAAAATCAAAAACTTTCCTACTCCGTACTTAAAACCCGTGCTGCCACCGGCTTGCCAGCTATTCGAAGCGCCCAGTGTGGTCAGGTATCCCGAGAGACCTTCCTGATAAACATCATTGGTGGAAATAGCGTTGACAACCCCGCCTAGCGCGTTGCTCCCGTAAAGCAGAGTCGCCGGACCTTTGACAATTTCCACACGGTCGAGCGCAAGCACGTCGATCGGTTCAACCTCATCCCCGGACTGGGAAGCGATACCGCCCAGACGCAGGCCATTCTGCAAAACGAGCACTCGATCGCCGTCGAACCCGCGGATTACCGGTCTCCCGGACGCAGGGCCAAAGCTGCGCTTGGCAACGCCCGGTTCGTACTCCAGCGCTTCACCGATGGAGGTTGGATTCCTTTGCGAGAGTTCCAGCGCTCCCACCGCACTTACTGATTGGTAAGCTGAGTCAATCCCCTCCAGCGATCCTGTTGCCGTCACCGTCACCTGCTCGCTGACGGGCGCCAGCGTCAGGGTGAAATCAATAGTGTGTAGCGGTTGTCGCATGTCGATTGACTTGACTACATCCGGCACCCGGTCGAGGTGGACGATCAATTGGTATCTGCCGTAGGGGACCGCCGTAAAATGGAAACCCCCGTTCTCGTCGCTCAGCGATGATCTTTTCAACTCGGCGATGGTGATGACGGCGTTTCGCACCGGACGGCCCGAAGGCTCGAGGGAGACAGTACCGTTAAGTTCTCCGGTCTGCGTCGGGCTTTGCGGTAGCTGGACCTTGTTGGCGCTGTTTACATCGGCATTCGCCGGACCCGATTGAGCAAAGCGTGCCGTTCTTAAGGGGTAAACATCTTTGTTGGGGATGGCGATGGCGGGAATTACCAGCGCACAGCAACTAAAAAATCCCATTACAATTCCAATAAGCATCAATTTAGCCTCGGTATGATATTGAAAATCGTTTTCATTTTGCTTAAATGTGCGATCTTTTGTCAAGTGGTTCCGCGAGCCGCAGCGAAGGCTCGTTTACCAGCTGCTGGGACAATTGGGGATCAACTCTTGGAGTTCGTCAGCGTCTGGCCAGGAAAGGGCTGGCCTTACAAAGCTGAGGCAGGCTTGAGTGTAGTGGCGCGGCTGCGGTTTACGCGCCTCCCCTCCGGCCATCCGGATCTAACTGACTGAGACCTCACTACGATAAAAAAGGCCGTTGGGATATAATTCCCTACCCTTGAAAGAGAAGAAGACTAACCCTACATGAATAGGAGTCCGGGAAGAGATTAATGCAGCCAGAAAAATTAGCCCACTTCAAGAACATACTCATCGCTGAACTGCGCCGGCATACCAAGCATATTCGGGACGACCAGGCCGCGGCCATCGAATTATCTGACGACGGCGTCAAGGACAGCGTTGACATGTCGCTTATGGATGTCAATAAAGAGATGGTCCTGCGATTGGGAGAGCGCGAATCAAATGCGCTTGCAGACATAGATCAGGCATTGCTTCGAATTAAGGAAGGTAGTTATGGAGTCTGCGTTCGTTGCGGTGAGCCGATCGAAGAACGCCGGCTCGAGGCAGTTCCGACTGCGCGTTATGACGCGCAGTGCCAGGCAATGATCGAGGCCGAGAATGGCGACGATACAAATCCCAGCCTCTGACCTCCGGTCGTTTTCAATCCAAACTGGGTAAAGAACCCCACCAGCGTACTCCAACGCAATTTACTTCTTTACTGCGCCGCTAGTCTTCTGGTTGTGAGTGCGGCGGGCCGGCCTGCGCCCCTGGCGACTACCTCGTTGATAAAGCTCAGGAAGCGCGAGATCAGTCGTTCGCGGTAGACTTCATCTGTTTCGGCCGAGGATCTCTCCACCTCAAAGCCTTCCGAAACCAACTTCAATCGCTCGTCCTGCACCAACAACTCGATCAGCATCTCCGGTACCGCGATGAGCGTTGTCGCTTTCAACCTGCCGTTGCTGCCTGCGACCAGCGCCGCGCGCACACGCGAGGAGAACTCGGAAATATGGCATTCATTGATGACTTCGAGATGGCTCTCAGCCCGACGGCCGGCGATGACTTCGCTTTGAGCCCAATCAAAATCTGCCGAAGCATTGATAACTCCGAGGGTCGCTGGCTCGAAGAGTCGATTCCCTTCTCCCGCCCTCACGGTATGAAAATTTTCAGGCCGGAAAAGCCGCCCTGCGTTACAGGCTGCCAGCAGGCAGGTGTGCACCCCGGTATCTTCCAAATTTTCCAGCAGGGCGCCTGCCGAAATATATGACCGGGCCGCATCGTCCTGCTTCCCGTTCTGCAATTTCAGGGCATCCCCGTTTGTGCCGTGAGATTGAATCAGCAGGACTTCGATGGGCAAACCAGGATGGCTCTGGTTATAAGCTCTCAGCTGGCTCAAGACGTTTCGCCAATCCGGATCTTCAAAATAAGCAAAGCCCAACGCGCGGAAAAACTCCCGATTACCGGGGGCGCTTAGATCGGGACTAAAAACGATTCCCTTCCCGCGGCCAATCTCGCAGAGCGCGGTTGCTTTGGAACCGTGGAGCCACACCCTGGCGTTGCTGAGCGCTCGCGTGGCAGTTGTCGCGCGAGTTCGCAGGTTCGCTGACTTGGCCGGGCCGGCCGGCCGGACAGGTTGAAAATTTCCGAAAAAGATGAGTAAAAGGACCCCAACAGTCCGCGTTAAGAAGGTCAATTGCGCCGCCCTCGCCTCTGCCAATCAACTGCCGGGGTTATCAGTAATGCTAAGACGGGAACAGTCTGGGAAGGTTTCAATCAGATTGCAGTTTTGCTGTAAGGCTGATGCCTCAAGAATCTTTTAAGCTTTCGGATGTGCTTTGTCGTAGACCTCGATTAACTTCTCCATGGAAACGTGAGTGTAGATCTGTGTCGTAGAAAGCCGCGCATGGCCCAGTAATTCCTGTATGTCCCGCAGGTCGGCGCCGCTGTCCAGCAGGTGCGTAGCGAAGGAATGGCGCAACGCGTGCGGGCTCAGTTCATGCATGCCGGCGCAGATGCGGATGTACTTCTCCACCATCCGGCCTACCGACCGTGTAGTTATGCGCGTTCCCTGGTAGTTTAGAAAAAGTGCTTCCGGCTCGCGCAAAGTCACGGGAGCCTGTTCCAAAAACCGTTGCCGAATTTCAAGGTAGTTCTGCAATGCCTCACAGGATGGATCACCGAAAGGCACTATCCGTTCCTTCCGACGTTTGCCGCTGACTCGGATCAGCTTGTTGGTAAAGTCGACGTCGTGAACATTGAGCTTGGTCAACTCAGACACGCGCACGCCGGTGGCATATAGCAATTCGAGCATCGCGCGATCGCGGCGTCCGAGGTCAGTATCCAAATCCGGCGTCTCGATAAAACGAATTGCATCTTCGACCGAGAGATGCTTCGGCAATTTTTTTTCCAGACGGGGAGTGGAAACAAGCTTGGCCGGGTTTAGCTCGACGACCCCTTCGCGCACCAGAAACTGAAAGAAGGTACGCAGCGCGGCCAGCTTCCGCGCCACCGAACTCTTCTTCTTTTGGGAATTATGCAGTGCCGCCAGCCACTCGCGAATGGTCAGATGATCCACTTGCCTGATGTCGGGTTCGTTACGGCCGCCACTTTGCGGATCAGGAGGAGCGAGGAAATCATGAAACTGCGCGAGATCACTTTGGTAATTTCGCAGCGTGTGCTCGCTGACATTGCGTTCGTAACGCAGGTGCTCGAGAAACTGGGATAAGAGGTCTTCCATCATGCATGCGAGAGCTTCAAGAGTTCCAGTCTAACCCATTGTGCGACTGCTCTTTGAAATTATTCGCTGCCGGCCCGCCAACTATTTTGGCGTCCGCCTGTCAGGCCCGCGGCGCGTAAAACCCGTGACGGGAACGAACTCGCGTGCCTTTACGTGTCTTCACACTCAGTGCGATTGTGTGGTATTGGCCATCGCGTCGTTCTTCGGTTGCGTAGTAACTCAAGACGTATTGCTGCGCCAAATCGGCCGCGATCTGAGTAAACGCCTCTTCCAAATCGGCGGGCACTCTTGGTAAGTGTACGGCTCCGCCGGTAAGCAATGTTATCGCTTCCATGCGCTTCTCGGCCGCCAGGTCGCGCACGTTGGCACTTTCATACAGGCCTGTTTGAACCACGTAAACCTCGCAATTTTCCCTGAGCACTCGCTGCATGGTGGTCTCAAAGTCCAGCCGGCTGATTGTGTCGGCGCCATCAGAAACGATCACGATTACTTTTCGTCCCCGAGTTGGCCGCAGGTAATTTGCGGCCTCCACAACTGCATCAAAAAGTGCCGTTCCTCCCTCCGGCCGGCCGAAGCTCTCAATTGTCTGCTCCAGGCGACGGAGATCGCTGGTTAATGGCTGGGCCAGATAGTATTCGGTGGAAACCGAATAGATTGCTGCCTGGTCGATAGGACGCAAGACGTGACTGAAAAACCGCTTCGCCGCTTGTTTCTCCAGATCACGCGAGGCAAGCAAGCTGCCGCTGTTGTCGAAGAGCATCGCCATGCGCACCGGCGATTCTGAGCGGCTTAGCTCGCTGATTGGCTTGACCTGGCCGTCTACCTTTAGTTCAAAGTCTTCCAACTTGAGATCAGTGACCGCCATGCCGCGCACATCAAAAACAGAAGCCGGCACCGGGACCAGATTCGAAGTTATGCTCAGCACCTCTGAGGGATCGACCTCTTGGCCCACCTGTCTGGGGTCGGGCTTCTTTTCTCCGGTCGCGGGCGTGCTCTGATCCGCTTGAGACTTTGCGCGCGAGGGTGATGCCGTCGTCGCATCGATGGGGGAAGGTGTTCTCTTCTGCTCCGACTTACGTCGGCCAGATTGGGCCTGGACCGAAAGCAGCAGCGAGAGCAGACACAAGGATGAGGCAAGCAAACGAAATATGAACCGAGCCGCCGAGGTGCTCAACTCGCACCCGCCTGCAGCGGCGCCATCTGAAATCCGATTTCCTGGAGCCAGGTATTCCATTCCTTGAGTGCCAACTCGACTTGCAGATGCCTGCGCTCTCGTTTACGTTGCAGGCGCGTCTTGTGTTGCTCCCTTTGTTCCTGATCGAGAGGTTGTAACAGAGCAAACGTAATATTCACCGGCTGAAAGTTCTTCGCTTCAGTCTGCGCTACATAGCGGGCCAGGGCGCCAGTGGCCGTTGCCGGTGGCGCCTGAACCAGTGGCTGGCCGCATGCCAGCCGGACCGCGTTCACCCCTGCCAGCCATCCCATGGCGACCGACTCCACGTAACCCTCGACTCCCGTAATCTGCCCGGCAAAAAACGTCTTCGGCCGCGCGCGCATTTGCATCGTTGCGTCCAGAACCCTTGGCGAACAGATGTAAGTATTGCGGTGAATCTGTCCGTACTGCAAGAATTCAGCCTGCTCCAGCCCTGGTATCAGGCGCAATACTCTTGCCTGCTCGCCATAACGTAGATGATTCTGAAAGCCCACCAGGCTGTATGCGTCCGCCATTAAGTTTTCCTGGCGCAGTTGCACTGCCGCATAAGGCTCGCGGCCAGTTCGTGGATCGGGAAGCCCAACGGGCTTCATGGGACCAAAACGCAGAGTATCGACACCGCGGCGCGCCAGTTCCTCGATGGGTAAACAGGATTCAAACCAACGCGTCTCCTCGAAGCGCTGTAAAGGCACACTGTTGGCCTCAGTCAGAGCAGCATAGAAACGCAGATACTGTTCCTTATCAAAGGGGCAATTCAAATAATCATCGCCGCCCTTGCCGTAGCGAGCGGCCTTGAAAGCTATCGTCGTATCTATGGAATCAGCCGCCACGATCGGTGCGATGGCGTCATAAAAGTAAAGCTGATCGCTGCCCGTCAATTTCATGATCTCAGCAGTCAGCGCCTCGGAAGAGAGCGGACCGGTGGCGATGATCGCAATTTTGTCTTCCGGGATGTTCGTTACTTCTTCCCGCACCAACTCGATGAGCGGGTGTTGCTCAATCTTCTCCGTGACGTATGCGGCAAATTTTTCCCGATCAACTGCCAGCGCTGCGCCTGCAGGGACGCGGGTGGCTGTTGCCGCCGCCATGATCAGCGAGCCGCCGCGACGCAGTTCTTCTTTGAGCAAATAGGATGCGCTGCCCGGCTCATCGGACTTCAAGGAGTTGGAGCAGACAATCTCCGCCAGCTTGTCCGTCCGGTGAGCCGGTGTCTGTTGCACGGGTCGCATTTCAAACAGACGCACGCTGACGCCGGCGCGCGCCGCTTGCCACGCGGCCTCGACTCCGGCGAAGCCGCCGCCAATGACCGTAATTTCTTCCACTAAATCGTGCACCTCGATTACTTGTTGCCGGGTTTCATCCAACTCACTCGAGCCGACGACGGAAACCAGGAGTTTGATCTACATTGGGGCAGGCGTCGTACACCCTGTACCACATTCGGGGCGTGCTTGACACCACAAACTTGTGCTTCGTATAGTGCAATCCTGTCTTGGGTTGCAGCCTTCAAGCCGGCTTAGCTCAGTTGGTAGAGCGTCTGATTCGTAATTAGAAGGTCGCCGGTTCAATTCCGGCAGCCGGCTCCACTATTCTCAATAGTTTACGGCCACTCGCCTGAGTGGCTCTTTTGTTTTGGGACCTATTTGGGACCTATTTGGGACCCGTTTGGGACCCGAGAGTATTCCCCTCATGCGAGTCGTATTCTCCTGCTGCTCATCGTCGACTGAACAGCTTCGTGGTCGGTTAGCCATGAGCTCTTAGTTAGAGGATGAAGACAATCGGATCTTCAGCGCCATTGACTCCCTCGCCTGCTTACTGTCATCTGCACCTCCGTTGCGGTTGCCTCCACATGAAGGTGTTCCGAACTTTATAGTATGGAGTCGGCGATGTCATCTCTACTTACGGCTGGCGTTATTCTTATCTGTTGTAAAAGGCGCAACTCGCGGACCGGCTCAAATGGGCCAGGTGGTGGCGGTTGCAAATTCTAGTTCGCGTTAATGGCTTTCCTTGGTGGATGCTCGCGAATGAATCGAACGACATCGGCGGGATCATCGGTGATGTACAAAAGGTCCCTGTAGTTTGCATTCGCGACTTCGTTAACAAGTTGGAATACGTGTGTTTCGACTTGATAGTGATGCTTACCGAGAAACACCATCGGGCAGAAGTAGCCGGTTGTCCCAAAGTGGTTCTGAGTCGCAGCCATGAATATCTCCTGCCGCGCGCCGGCGCTTCCCGGCGCGAACACAAATCCGGCTTTGGCGATTGACATGAGGACACCTTCGCGAATGCTGTTGTCGAAGTATTTGGCGATGTCGCTGGCGAAGATATTCGGTGGCTCGAAGCCGTAGAACCATGTTGGAATGCCGAGACTTCGTCTCCCTTTCGGAAACATCTCCTTTGCTTCACTAGAGCGGGCCTGCCAATCCCGGTTTGTGTACTGCGGAGCCTTTCCGAGAATTGCCAGCGCCGTATCCAAAGCTGATTCGTTGTAGCCCGCCAGGTAGGCCCCGAGGTTCGCTCCTTCCATGATCCCCGGGCCACCACCGGTGACTACGAACTTATTGTCCAGAGTCAGCAATCGTGCCGTCTCCGCGATCTTGCGAAACCACGGATCGGTTCTCTCCTGAAAGAAACCGCCTGTGATGCACACCATGTTCGCCGCGCCAATCTCTTTGGCAAGTTGTTCCAGACAGTCATCCATGGAGAAGTCATGAATTCGTCGAGTGAGAACTTCGACAAGGTCTGTCGACCACTTACCCTTTGAGAGGTAATCCTTATAGATGGCTTCGTCCTTCGTCATCCCTGAAGCCGTTCTCGTCATTAGTTCGTCCGGAGAGTACAAAGTAGATCGGTACGGGTCATACTCAAGACCATCAAAGCGGCGGAGAAGGAAAGCTTTCCGGCTCTCCAAATAGGTTTCGACCTCCCGATTTTTGAAGCTGCAGCCCAAAAAATAGGTTACTTCAATTTGCGCCTGTTTCCAGAAGGTAAGATCGAAGCGGCGTAAATCCAGACCCTTCACAACCGTCATCTTGAGATTCGCACTCGCGCGCTCGAACTCCTTAAGGCTGCGAATAGTGGTCAACCCACCGATAGATTCGGGAGTTGAACCGAGAACTTGCTGCGAAGGGAGTGAGCCGGGAAAGTGTGTTAAAGCTGTTCCCAGTCCAAGAACTGCGCTTTGTGTCAGAAATGATCGGCGCCGCATCGAATCAAGAGCCTCGAAATAGGTTTGGTGTCCCAAACAACGCTTGGGACTAGTCCTGGTTTTGGGGTTGAGTTTTAATGCCATCCACTTCCATGGTGGATACGCTCTGTTAAAGCGATTCGCCCTTTCTTTCTGCTCGTTTGTTAATGGGTGGTCGCCAGACGAACCGGCCGCAGAGCGGCCAAATGTTTATAGAAACACAGTACCGAATAAACGTCTTCGCTCCAGCGGAGCGCGATGTTCAGTTTAGTAGAGCACATTGCGCTCCTCTGGAGCGCAGGATTTTTTTTGCCACGTTAACTATAGACATGCGGCTGCCCTGCAGCCAAGCGCTCTTGCCCGATTCGCTACGGACCTTAGGAACAGGACCATTTGCGAGGTGTGGTCCTGTGCCAAATACCGCTTCAATCCGCTTTCAAGGATGAGGTTTGCCTCACCTAATTCGAGATAAATATATCAGTGTCCTGTTTCTTAGGTGCGGGCTGAACTCCTGGACGCAGAGCGGCCAAATGTTTATAGAAGCACCGTACCGAATGAATATTTTCCTTCCAGCGAAGCGAGTTGTTAAGTTTCAGTGGAGCACATTGCGCTCCTCCGGAGCGAAGGAATTTTTTTGCCAGATTAACTTTGCCAGGTTAACTATAGACATGCGGCTGCTCTGCAGCCAAGCGCTCTTGTCCGATTCGCTCCGAACTTGGAACCATGGCGAGGTGTGGTCCTGTACCAAAGAAGGCGGGCTGACTTGTCGGCGCAGCGGCTGGGCCGCATCATAGCTGCTGAGCATTGCCGAGCGTTTCAACTATGTGCCTGACTGAAGAACAACGGGCTGCTTACACTCGCGACGGATTTCTTATTCTCGAGAACTTCGTCTCGCCTGACGCCTGCGACCAGCTGCGAACTCGTGCAGCAGAGCTGGTGCACGACTTTGATCCGGCCCAAGCGATCTCGATCTTCTCCACTCACGAGCAGTCTCGGGTAGCTGATGATTACTTCCTCGCCTCCGGAGACAAGATACGGTTCTTTTTTGAAGAGAACGCATTTCTTCCCGATGGGAGCCTGCGCCAAAGCAAGGATAAGTCCATCAATAAGGTTGGGCATGCGCTGCACGACCTCGAGCCTCTGTTCGATAGTTTCTCGCGCACAGAGAAATTAAAACAATTATCTGCCGCTCTGGGATTTGAGCAGCCGCTGCTGTTGCAGTCGATGTATATCTTCAAGCAGCCGCGTATTGGCGGGGCGGTCGACTGCCACCAGGACAGCACTTTTATCTATACCGAACCGATGGGTGTCATCGGTTTCTGGTTTGCGCTGGAAGATGCCACGACGGAAAACGGCTGCCTCTGGGCTATTCCCGGCGGTCAGGAACTCGGTTTGAAGTCACGCTGGAAGCGTTCGGACCAGGGTATGTATTTTGACGTCTTTGAGGCAACACCCTGGCCGGAGGAAAAGCTTGTACCGCTCGAGGTGCGAAAAGGAACATTGATTGTTCTAAATGGCTTGTTGCCCCACAAGAGTCTCGAGAACAAATCACCCAACTCCCGGCACGCTTACACTCTGCATGTTATCGATGGAAACTCCCGCTATGCGCCGGATAACTGGCTGCAACGGTCGCCGTCATTACCATTACGTGGATTTAATTAGGGGACAGTTCAGTTAAAGGACAGCGGCCGTCTGCTCGCCGGCGCCTTCGAACAATCGCAAAAAGGAACGCCGCAGGTCGCTAACGAAACCAGCCTTACTCAAAATTCTGAATCGTCACTATGTCCCTGGTCTTGATACCGCGCGAGACAATCAATTGACTGTCGTCGTCCGGGAGCCAATCGTAAAAATAGATCAAATCTTCAGTGAACCTGGTTAATTGAGTAGCTGGAGCGCCGTCCAGCGCCTGGCGCCAGACGTTATGGACGCCATCACGCTTCTCCAGAAACGTTAGTGCCTGGTCATCGGCAGTCCAGCGAATTTTTTGATTATACGGGTACGGCAGGTTGAGAATTGTCTGCGGCAGGCCATCTGACATGGAAAGCACCGCGATTTTCCACATATCGGCTTCGTCCCGGCGATAGGCGCAAGCGACTTTGGTTCCATCATGAGAGACAACGGGTTTGATGCAGAGACTGTCGTGAGTCATTTGCACGGGCTCGCCTCCTCGAGTCCTGACCTTCCAGAGAGTGTTTCGATCTTTGCTCAACGAGGTATAGACAACCCACTCCCCATCGCAGGTGATACTCGGAAAGCTCTCTCCACCACCATTGGTTAATTGCCTCTTATTCGATCCATCGGCATCCATGGACCAGATATGGTGCGCGCGGCCCTGGGCCGAGACATAGGCGAGCAACCGCTCACTGATACAGGCCGAAGGCAGGAATCCTCCGGTACTGGTCAGCCGTCGCGGGTCCGAACCATCGAGATTCACGCTCCATAGATCTGCCTGCTGGTGCTCGGTCGCGGCATACACTACAGAACCGTCCGCCACGGCTAATCCTTCAAACCCTTCCGTGCGACCCTGAGTGATACGCCGACTCAAGCCTGGACTGGCGGCAGAATTTGAAGACGCCAGCCAAAGATTCGACCGCACCTCGGTTTGCATCGTTACCAGGATGTTCGCTTTGTCCGCGAGGCCAATTTCTTCGTAATTATTAGGGTCATTCGTCACTCGCTGGGCCGGCCCATCCGGGAAGGCCAGGCGCCATATTTGAAACGAATTCGAATTGGAGGCCATCGCTGAAAAGTAGAGACCCGTGCCATCGTCATTCCAGGCGACGGCACAAATCGCTTTCCAATCCCACGGCGTCAGCTCTCGCGGCTTACCGCCCCGGCGCAGTACTCCGAGAATCGCGAACTCAACCGCGTTATAGCGGCTGGCACCGAGGGCAATCATCGAGCCGTCAGGCGACCAGGAAGCGGTCGCGAATGCAAACTTGTCGGGGTGCTGGCGCGAGACAATCTCTCGCTGGGCTGTCCCGTCAACGTTGCATACGACCAAAGCGTCGCGATGTTGGCCGGGAAAGCTGCGCACAAAAGCGATTTCCATTCCATCGGGTGATAGCGCTACCCCGGCATCGATATTCACAACCAGTTTCTGCGCCGGTCCGCCGCGCACGGACATGCGGTACAAAACGCTGATCGTGCTGTTGGGCTGTGTGGTGATGAAAAATAAGTTTGTGCTGTCAGGCGTAAATCGCAGGCCCCAGCAAAGGGCTGGATCGGGAGGAAGCAACTGCCACTTTTCTCCGGACTGGAGATTCAGGATCCAAAGACTTTGTTTGCCTGCGTCGATTTTTACGAAGGCCATTAAGCGCCCGTCCGGAGAGATAGCTACGTCCATGATCAGTCCGTCATGAGTTCGACGGGTGATCTCCATGCCACCGAACTTTTCTGGAGCAGGCGGCAGATTGCTCGCCGACTTAACAGCAGCCGCAAAGCGGTAACCGCGTTTGGCAACTGTTTCGACAAACCGTTCGCCGTCTTCGCACCCACTAAGGGCCCTGCGCAACATGGAAATGGCTACAGTCAGATTGGAGTCTTCGACGAAAGCGTCCGGCCAGATGGCCTCGAGAATATGTTTGCGCGAGACCACGTGACCGTTATTGCGAACGAGCAGAACCAGGACCTGAACAGCTTTGGGAGTGAGGGGCACAATTTCGCCTTTCCGGCGTAAGACCAGTTCCGTCGCCTCCAGCTCGAACTCGCCGAATTGGAATCTTTCGCGGAAAGGTGCGGCCATTATTCTCGCTTTCTAATATTTTTTTAAGGTCTTTTTTAGGACTTGGGGGGAATCCCAGCCTATTGTGAACCACGTTCCGGTCCATAGTTCACAAACGTCTCTGTCATTCAGGTTCTTGCCGGTTCATTGTAGCTTCGCCGCTGTTTGAAACCAAATAGTCGTTGCTGGCTTTGGGTGGTGAGTTGGTTCATCGCCCAATGGGTTCTTCAGCATCAAGGTTCCTCCCCCGCGACCCTCACAACTCACGGCCGGCGAACGAAGTCAATGCCTTATTCCACCGCACGATCCCGCCCGTAAAGGGGCAGGAGCGATCAATTGGGCAGCGTCTCTGTTCGCCGGCTAATTTTTGGTTTCTCCCTTTCCGCAGTTCAGTTTGTCAAAAAAAATGTCGCCCCGACTTCGCGGACGACAAATGGATTCTTCTCAGGTCTGAGCGGTTTAGGGTTTAGGCTTCAGATCAAGCGGTGGGTCGCAATAAGCCTCGAAAAATACCTTGAATCTCAACCTGGCGGGCGGGCACCCTGAAGGGTTCCATTTGTGAGTTAGCTGGACGCAATTCAACTTCGGAGCCGCGCCGATAGATCCGTTTCAAGGTGGCATATGCTCCATCGATGAAGACGACCACGATCTCTCCGTCGCGCGCTTCGGTGCGATTCTCGATCAAAGCAATGTCACCATCACAGATGTGCTCATCGATCATCGAATCGCCCTTTACCCGTACGGCATAAATTTTCTCCGGCCGCACTCTCCCCAACAGAAAGCGTGGTACCGCGATCATTTCGGAATCATGGACTACGTCCAGCGGTACACCAGCGGCAATGCGGCCATAGAGGGGCACTTCACACAACGCATCCGAGGGAACGTCATCAATCCTTACTGCCAGGTCGAACGATCCATCTTCCTGACGCCGCTCAAGCAAACCGCGGCGCTCCAGAGCGGCAATGTGTTTGGCAATAGTGGCTCTGGATTTTACTCCGAAGTATCTGGCGATCTGCGCATAGGAGGGTACGTGCCCGCGTTGTCCGGAGTAGCGAATGATGTAATCGAGAATGTCTTTCTGTCGTTGGGTGCGTGGCAGCATATCTGGCGCAATCCTCGATCGCTGAAGAGAGGCGCAGGCAACAAGTGTCGAGGCATTCTATGGCGCGCATTTGAAAGCGTCAAGCTTTTGCTTGCAGCTTTCGCCTGCGCGCCCCGAGGGTTGATAACGGTCGCTGAAGAAGTTAACGAAGCGAATAGCGGGCCAGAGTGCGCGGAAAGATGCGTACCTCTGCCGGCATTGCGCCCAGCTTGATCGGATTCCTCTCAGTCAGGACCTCTTTGGCTTTCTTGTTATAGACAGCCTCGTTGAGATCGTTGTCCGGGGTTATGAACGCGCCCTTGAGCGCGGCACCGACGAAGGCCCCTTTGGAGCGGGAGTAAGAGAGAATGCCGGCGTCCAATGTGGCGTTGGTGGAAGCAGAGGCTTCGCGACCTACTGGTCCAGCCGCCACACCTACTTCGCCGCCAATCTCGAATTTATCTGCAAGCAGACCGTTGAGTCCGTCGTCATTCATGATCAGCAGAATGTAATCACTCTTCTGGGCGCCTATCTGGGCGCCGAAGCTACCGCCGCTGAGATTAAAAAAGGCCGGAGCGCTCCAACCCCCACGAATGCGCCGGCTGATCAGACCCTGTCCGCCGCGCCCGCCAAAGACGAAAGCCGCCTTTATCACGCCAGGAAATACCGCGATTGCTTCAGACTTGTCCAGCAATTCCTTGGGAATCGCCTTCTCCCTGATGTTCATAATTTGCGTAAAAACTTCAGCGGCTTCCCGGGCGTGACGGGACGCATCCTGCATTCGCGACTTTCTTTGGGCGGTCGCGGAAACATGGGCCATGCCCAATACAGCGCAGACGGCCGCGGCCAGTCCTGCCATTCGAAATAGAGACTTCATAAGCTTTTCCTCCTTAAGATTGCTTTAGCAAGGGTCGTAATTAAGATTAAGTATAACACCCTTCCGCAATCCGATAGTCCGCTCTACAGATGATTGAAACAGCGGAGGCGTTTCCTTCCCGGTGAAGCGAACGACTAAGGCGGGCAATCATTGTTTGCGTGCGTGATTATCGGACTGAACCGTTGTTGATATTCGGTGGAGGTAATGAACGAACACACCATGGCATGTTGTTTGGAAAGATCGCGCAGCGGCGCACTATTAACCTGGCCCAACCAGAACAGAAATCCCTGCATATCAGGGTTGCGTCGCAGGTAACCGAAATACTCAGTGGCGACAAAAACCCGGTTGTACTCGGCATCAATCAGCACCCGGTTATGCACCGGATTGCTTTGATTGTCATCAGCCAGGCGGTACATCACGGCGCCACGGCCACCGGAATTGTAGAGCGCAATTATGGCTCCGCGCTCCGCCGATAGATCAACGCCGAGGTCGTTCATGATAGTGCGTAAGACGGCATCGACAAAGCCGGGTCCGTCTAACGCGGCCGGATAGCGCGCAAGAAATTCCGGTCGCTGCACGAACGCCGCAGCTAACTCCAGTAACTTTTGGGCCAGGTTCGCACCACCGATGACGCGTTGGCGATCGCTTAGAAAAATACCATAGTTTGGCAGCTTGTTTTCCTCACCGGGATGCGCCAGGTCAGGGTTTGGATTGGGAAACGGCTGACTGTTGCCGTAAGCAATGCGGTACAAACGGAACACGTAAGCTCCCGTCTGCTGATATTCTGGCTCAAAAACAAAGGCGTCACTAACATCGATACGCCTGGCCAGTTGACAAGACAAAACGTTGCCGCATTGCGAGATCTGACCGGTCCAGTAATCAAGGCCGTTTGCGTCAGGCTCGCGTCCCAAATAATCATAATAGTGTTGGCGCACGAAAAACTGCGCCTGGTCCGCCGGATTGGTAGTTGGCGGCAAGGTGTCATTGTCGTGGATGGTAAGCTGACTGGTAGCCACAGTGGCGCCGGTAGCGACACTGGTGAGTGTCAGGTTTACAGTCTCATCCCCTTCCAGATAAACATCGTCGCTGATCAATATCTTGAAAGTCAGGTTGGTCACGCCGGCGGGAAAATCCAACTTTCCAACTGCGACTGTGTAATCGCTGCGTTCTGAAGCCGTGCCATCACTTGTCGAATAATTCACGGACGCTGAAACTGATGAGTCACCCGTTCGCAAAACGGTGATCTCGGCCCGCGGCTGCGTCTCGCTGACAGAGTATCCGGGAGCGCTGAATTGAAATGCGCCAGCTGTCTGCTGGTTGTATTGAATGCGATGGACCGTCCCGCCAGTGCGCGCGAGGTAATAAAGACTGCCGTCAGGCGACACTGCCAAGTCCGCCGGGGACAGGATTCCGGCCGCAAAGTCGGTCGCTGTATTTGTGGTCAAATCGAGCCGGCGTATCCAGCCGGAACAAAAATCCGCAAAGAAAAAGTTCCCCAGGTAGTCTGCGGGAAATTGCGTGACAGGTGGATTATAAAAAGCCGCGCCGACAATCGCGCAGCCGGTGGTACCTGAACTGCCGTGGGAATAACTAAAAAGTGGATCGCGAAAGTTGGTGTTCAGAGGGGAACACGGGCCTTCGCAGTTTGGCCAGCCATAATTGGCGCCAGCGATACCGTCGTTTATCTCCTCGGCCAGGGATTCGCCAACGTCGTTTATCAACAAGCGGCCCGTGCCCGGCTGAAACCCAAACGTGAATGGGTTGCGCAGACCGAGCGACCAAATAGCTCGATTGGTGCCCGTCGCCGCCATAAAAAATGGGTTGTCACCGGGAATTGAACCGTCCGGGTTGATTCGCAAGAGCTTTCCGAACAAATTAGCGAGCGTCTGCGAGTTGGCACTGACGTTATCATCGCCGGTAGCGACATAGAGCTTGCCATCGACACCGAAGTGCAGCGCGCCGCCGGCGTGATTACTATTGGAACTCAAATCATTCAGCTCCAGCAGAACCAATTCACTGCCAGCTACCGCGATGTCGCCATTCCCAGTCAAACGGCTGACGCGATTGTGGAGAGTGGGCGTCGCCGTCGTGTAGTAAACGTAAATAAATTGATTAGCAGTGAAATTGGGATCGATTGCGATACCCAATAAGCCACGCTCGTTCGACGCATCGGCGTTGACGGTAGCGAAAGGCGTGGCCAACAGGGAGCCATTCTTGATGATGCGCACTGCTCCGCTCTCTTCACAGACGAAGAGGCGCCCGTCAGGCGCGAAGGCCATCGCCGTCGGGCTTCCAATTCCGATGGCCACCTGAGTCTCTGAAAAGCCTGTTGGTAAAGTCGCGCCCTGAGAAATGTTAGCGAGTAAAATGATTAGAAGCAGGCTGGCAGCGAGGTTGACTATCCACAGAAGCTCATTTTTGCAGTGAACCGCAGGCGAGAGGAGGCTCGCTTCCGGAACCAACCAGTTTTTACCCGTATCGTACACCAGAAAATAAGTGCGAAGGCGCTGTGCTGGCTGCAGTGAACGAACCGCTCCGCCACACGGAGCAGCCAGTGTGATCATCCCTTAAGCGCTTCCTCGATTGCTTGTCTTATTTGCCCAGGCGTGGCGATCGGATTGAACCCGACAAACTGTTTCAGAACACGACCGTCGCGAGAAATTATGAAACTCTGCGGAATGGCATCGCGCTGGGTGATCTGCATTAGTGAGATAGCTACTTCCTGTGACGCCCAACCTACCTGATAGTCCATATTAAAACTCTGGACAAAGTTCTTCACACTCTGCGCGGAGCTGGCTGGGTTTTCCGTCGACAGGCCAACAATCTCAAATCCCTTTGATTGAAACTCCCTGTGGATCTTGACCAACTCCGGAATTTCATTTCGACAGGGGCCGCACCAGGTCGCCCATAGGTTAACCAGCATGACCTTGCCCGAAAAGTCCCCCAGGGAAATTGTTCCCCCCTTCACTGTCTGCAGTCTCGCGCCGAGGACGCTTGCCGGCAGGGGACTGTTTGCTGCAGTTGCAGCCCTTGGCTGCCTGGCCGGTGGGCTGCCCGGCTGGTTGACGCCGCGCTGAGTCTGTTCGTCTGAAGAAGTGCAGCTTGAGAGGCCGCCGGCCGCGACCAGCGAGAGCACAAGGAGGGTCAGCGCCAGCCGCGCGGGAGTCCAGAAGTGCCCCGTTGCCTGTTGGTTTTCCTGCTTAGAATTCATCTTGCTCATAAATCCGTCTGTTATAAGGTCTTTCTTTTAAATCAAATCATGCACTTGCAGTACATAACAAATCATAGCGGTTGGTCAAGCGAGACCAGTTGAGCAAAAACGCAGAGTGGCCAGGCGAGGCGATCTAACAGCTCCCTAAATTCCCATAAGCGCGCCTATGCTGCAAAGGCCACCGCTAAGACTAACAATTCTCAGTTTTTTGAATCGCGTCTGGTTTCGATAGTAACCGGCTGTTCCCGCTCGGCGGGGCGTCGCCGCAATGAACTCTCTGCAGGTTGAGGCGTTTGCGTGGAGGTGCTTTCGGAAAGCTCTGTAACACGCAGCAGCGGCCCCCCGGGACCGAATTGAATCTGGGTACCTACTCGAATCTCGCAAGGGTCCACCACGCGCTCGCCATCAACAAAGGTGCCAAAACTGGACCCTGTGTCGGCTAACAGAAAACGCCCATCTCGCCGGCGAAACTCTGCGTGCCGTCGGGACACCATCGGCCAGTCAGCCTGGTCAAAAATCAGGTGACAGGCGAGTGGATCGCGACCTACTTTAATCACCTCGGCGGAAAACTCGCGTTCGGGGTAGGTCTGCCCAGCGCTTATCTCAAGCAAGGCGATCTTCATCACCTGCGATCCTGGCGCCCGGCAAATCTGAACGAATCAAGAATCAAGGCGGTGTCGCCTTTGACGCCTACATCGGCAGCGCTCTTGATCTCTGTGGCGAGTGCTGTAGCCAGCATGACGATGGCCACTCCGCCCTTATCGCTTTCCGAACCCGGCGGCAGGAAGATCACCCGCCCCCAATAGGGAAGATCGTCTTTGCCGCTATCTTTGAATACGCCCTGGAACCGAACTTCGTAACCTTTGTAAGAATTGACCGTGGTTCCGCCGCGGGACACTTCTTCAAAATTTGGCAACGCGCCCGACAATTGATCGGTGACCTTTTTCGCGCTCACGGGAAACACCGTAGCGTCAGCCTCGTAACTGCCCCGGCTGGGATACCAGTTAAAAAGGACGCGCTCTTTCAGGCCCTCGTCGCCGCTTGCCTGGTTGTCAATCTTCGCGAAGCTGCTGGCGCCGCGCACTCCCGCTTTGGGATCTTTGGTCCAACTGCGGGGATAGTAAAAAGAGAATCCGACATAGTGGGCCGCGAGATCACCATCAAGATCGGCTGGAGAATTGTTGAACTGCACTGCGTCTGCCGGGGGCGTAAAGGGCTCAGGTTCCTTTTTCGTTTCCAGAGTGGAGTTGGTATTCGTAGCGCTGTTTGTATTACTGGGATTGGTAACGGTGTTCTCGTTCCGACTGGGCTTATCTTCGCTCGCTATCACTGGGCCACGCTTCGCATCGAGCATCGGTTTGAGTACCAGGAAATATCCCGCTGTCGCCGCGCCCCCCAGCAACAGGAGCAGAACGACCAGACCGGTCAGCACCCAGGGCAAGACTGATTTCTTCTTCTTAACGGGCGTTGGGCCGGCTGGGACTGTAACGGGCGGAGGCAAATTCGCGGAGGTGGCAACCCCCTGCGGCGCGGCGCGCTCCGCTGCCTCCGCATACGCTCCCAGATTGGCGGATGTGGGAGCCGACTCACTCTGAGCTGTCAGATCGGGAGAGGTTTGCGATCCAATCAAGGACGGCTCCTTAAAGGTGGACGAGCCAAAGGAAGAGATGGTTTCGTTGAGCGAGCCCAACTGCATGCTCGTGGGAGCCTCCGCCGGATCGATATTACTGGTAGGCGGAATGAGCTCTTTGGATGTTGCTCGCACTGTAAGATTTGGATCGAACGGCTGGGACGCCGTTGGCTCCGCTCGCAACAAGCCACCGTCAATCGTGCAAAACTTCTGGTTCTCATCGGGGAAGGTGCGACTACACTTCGGACAACGCTTCATACGAAAGGCCTCTCCTTAAAAAGTCTAACGTCGCGATCAGTTAGCCTGGGCAATTTTCTTCAGCAGTTGCGGATTACCGGGGTTCAGCTCGAGCGCCTGTTTGTAAACACGCAAGGCATCGCTCTTTCTCTTTGCTTTCATATATCCGTCGCCCACGCCTTCGAAACCGAACATGCCTGCCAACTGACTGCGTTCCCCTGGCGAGGCAATATTCACCGCGCTGCCATAGGTTTTTTCAGCATCCTCAAGCCGTCCCTGCGCCAGATAAGCCTGGCCCAGCAGAGCATAGGGCTGGAATGCCTGCGGACTCAGTTCGGTGGCGCTTTTCAGGTAACCCTCTGCTTCCGGATAACGCTTCAAGACATTGAGCGCGCGGCCCAGCAAGTAAAGAACACTCGGACTGCGCGAATCCATCTCCAGAGCCTTACGCAGCACTGCTTCTGATTTTTCCCACTGTTGTTCCGACTGCAGGCTGTCGGCAATCAACACGAGGGTGGCCGGGTCTTTGGCCAGGGCAATTGACTGATCATAGAACGGCGTGGCTTCATTGCCGCGCTCCATTTTGCGCAGCAAACGAGCCAGGTGTGCGTAAGCAGTGGCAAACTGCGGGTCGAGTTCGACGGCGCGGCGATAGGCCTGCTCAGTCTCGGCTGAGAATTGACCACGGGATTGCAGGGCGACTCCCAGGCGATCCCAGGCAACCGCATTCTTTGGATCCAGCTTAACGGCAAGTTGCGCAAAACTTACGGCGTCAGAAAATCGCTTCGCGTTGTTTGCACCGGAGACAGGCTGGACCAACACGACGCTCAGGGCCACCAGGGCGTCAACGTTCGTCGGGCCCCACTGGACGGCGTCGCGATAATTCCTCTCCGCGTCTTCCCAGCGGCGCTGATCCGTAAAGACATTTCCCAGACCGTAGGCGGCTCGCGGATCGCGTGCCTTCAACTTAAGCACGTCGCCATAAGCGGCCAGCGCTTCGTCATACTTCTTCGCATCGCGGGCGTCATTACCCTTATCGAGCAAATCCTCGACCCTGGTCTCAAGCTCCGCCTTGGGATTTCTTTTTGGCGCCGTGCGCGATGGCTTGGTAACCGGGCGAGGCAGCTTGCTGGTGCTTCGTTTGGTTTCGGGATTTTTTGGACGGAAGATGCCGCCGCCGATGTCACCACCAACGTTCTGGCCGCGCGCGGCAAAGCAAAATGCCATGCCGACGAGACACGTAACCAATGGCAATAATAATGTGCGACGAATCGCTCTATTTCTCATAATCGGGCTCCTCTTCGAAATCCCTGCTACTTACCAGGTGACCTCGCCCTACTACGGGGCGGAAACTACCAGCCGAAATCCAATTAACGGATTCCGGGTCCTCGCAGGAAGGAAGGTACGCATACACGAAGATACCGGGTTCTCCTTGTCCGCCGTCTTGCTAATAAAGGCACCGCCACGAATCGCGATCCAATCCTGTGTCGCGGTTGGCACAATCACCGGGTTGCCCGGATACGAAGTGACCTTGGACGACGTCCATTCCCAGACATTACCGAGCAGGTCCTGAACGCCCCATTTGTTGCTGCCACCCGGGTGCGAGCCAACTTCTGCAGGGGTTCCTTCGTCAAGCACAGCCTGCTTCGGTTGCCACTCCTTACCCCAGGGATAGAGGTCGCTGTTTTCGCCGTTTCGAGCGGCATATTCCCACTCTGGTTCAGTAGGGAGGCGATAGGTGACTCCGTCGCGCTTCGAGCGCCAGGCGGCAAAGGCATTGGCATCGTCGAGCGACACGTTAACCACGGGCCACAATTCCTGGCCGATAGGGGCCTTGGTACCGTTCCAGTGTCCGGGCGGCGCATGATTGGTCTCGCGGACAAACTCTGCATACTCTCCGTTAGTCACCTCGGTCTTATCCATCGAAAAAGCAGGGACGTCGACGGGATGGCCGGGCGTTTCCTGAGGCGGGCCCTTATCTCTTCCCATCTGAAAGCGACCACCCGGGATCGCAATCATCTCAGGTTTAAATGTCACCGGCGTTCCCGGGTTGCCGGGCGATGGGTTCTGCACACTCGGACCAGAAACCACTGTCGCTTGCCGTAATAAGAAATAACCGGCAACTCCACCCACCGTAAGCACGCCCAGCAGCAGCGCCACCCCAACAAACATTGCCGTCTTCGGTTTGGCGGCGCTTCCTGGCAGCGAAACCGCAGCCGCTTGCCAGGCAGTTCCCGATGCGCCCGCAAAACTGTGGTCACTGATGTTCTGAATCGGCATCGTGCGCTGCTGAACCTGGGTAGCTTCCGGATCAATCATCGTGGCTCGCCGATCCGGGATACTGTTATTCAGCCGTGCCAGTTTTTCTTCCAACTCCTCAGCCTGGCGGGCAACGCGATCGAGTTGTTCCCGGTGCAACCGGTCTTTCTCTTCGCGCTCAAGACGCTCTTTGCGTTGTCGCTGATCTTCTTCACCGAGGCGGCGCTGGCGAGCTTCTGCGTCTCGGGCCAACTCTTCGCGAGCAAAACGCTCCTTGGCCTCTTGCTCACGTTCGAACGCCGCGCCAGTGATCGAAGCTTGTCGCTTCAATTGTTCACTAAGACTCACCGCACCGCTGTTTGCCAGGGGCGGGTCGTATTTCGTCTCAAAGCCGGTAGGGTTTGTTCGCGCCCCCTGGAGCGGATTGAGACCCGTAGAAGAGATCGAGGGAGTTACGGCAATTGTCTTGTTAGGATCAATTTCCTCCTCCACCGCTGAGTCGGCGGCCGTCCTCAGAGACGCGCTCGCCGCATCCACTGCATCCCTGAGTTCCTTGAGAAAAACTTCGACGGAAGGTGTGCGTTCACCGACGTCTTTGGCCAGGGCATGACGCACCACCGCTTCAATCTCTGGCGGTACGTTCACGCCCATCGACTTCAAGGCCGGCGGAGATTCCGTCAGGTGCTTTTTCATGATTGCCGGGATCGATGAACCCTTGAAGGGCACGTCACCACCCAGCATCTGATAAAGAATGATTCCGAGACTGTAGATATCCGCACGCGAGTCAGGTTCTTCGTCTGACCATTGCTCTGGCGCCATGTAGAATGGTGAACCCATCAAGCCGCTCGTTTTTGCCTGCACGAATGAGCCAAGCAACTCGCCCGACTTGATCTTGGCAAGGCCGAAATCGAGGATCTTCAGTCCCTCGGCTACGGGCATGTTGTCACAGACCATGATGTTGAGCGGCTTGAGATCCCGATGCACGATATTCTGGCGGTGCGCGGCCGCTACGCCGGCGGCAGTCGGGCAGATCAACTCGAAAGCTCTGGCTGGCGGCATGGCGCCTTCTTCCGCCATGATCTCCTGAAGCGAGCGTCCCTTAACGAACTCCATGACGAGAAACGGCATGGTGCTGCGCACGACGCCAAAGTCGGTCACCGCAATGATATTCGGATGTTTGATCGCGGCAGCGGCCAGCGCCTCCTGGCGAAAGCGGGTTACCAACATCGGATCATTGCCAACCAGATCCGGCAGGATAATCTTGATGGCGTGCTGGGTCTTCAGGAAGATGTGGCGCGCATGAAAGACAACTCCCATCCCGCCCTGACCGAGCCGTCGCTCCAATTGATAACGAGCGTCGAGAATTGGATCACCCAGTAGTGAGGGCAGAGTTGCATCGCCGTCCTGGGGACAGTGAATTATGTCGTCGGGAAAACAGCGCCTACAGGCTGGACATTCTTTCATTGATTGGTTCGACTAATACGCGCGGCCCTGTTGCTTGCCTAACAACTGCCGGAGATGGCAGGCATTAATGGAACTGCACTCCACAACGTGGTAACCAGAAAATGAGTCGGCGAACGTTGCGTGTCAACATCAGTCCGCTTCATCCCATCGGGAAGGCCATCCACACGGGAAAGGGCGCGATGGCATTTGATTTTAGCGACTAAGAAGCACACTAGCAAGCAACTCAGTTCCCATTCAGGCCATTCCGGCAGGAATATGGGATGTCCTGCGGCCAGGTTCTGATAGGGGCCGGCCCCGCTTATGTCGCTGCCGCCGGCCGAGTGACGAACTAGCCCTGACCGCGACGCAATGCAACACACCACGTTGCGGTGGCCGTCACGCTGTCGCCCACTTTCGCAGGCAGTTATCTTCTTCTTGGCTGGGCCCCGAGGCTGGCGCCCCAGGCTTTTGTGCACTAGCGCACCACAACGTTCACCAATCTTCGCGGCACGACGATGACCTTCACAACTTCGTGACCCGCAATCGCAGCCTGCACTTTCTCGTCCGCCAGCGCCGCGCTTTGCAAATCTTCCTCAGTCACGTCCAATGGCGCCAGCACCCGCGAGCGCAACTTGCCGTTGACTTGAACGGGGATTTCCAGCTCCTCTTGCAGCGCCAGCTCACGATCAGCCACCGGCCAACTGGCGCCGCTAGCCAGCAAGCCGCCTCTGTGACCTAAACCCTCCCACATCTCCTCGGCCGCGTGAGGAGAGAACGGCGCCAGCATTACGACCAACGCGTGCAGAGCTTCCCGCACCGCAAACACGTCGGGCTCAGAGGCGGTCGCGGGTTCGGCGTTGAAATCCATCAAGGCATTAAACAACTCCATCAGCTGGGCTACCGAAGTGTTCAAATGCAACTCGTCGAAATCCCTGGTGATGCGCGCAATCGTCTGATGCGTCTTGCGGCGCAACTGGCGCGCGCCGGCGCTGAAATCTGCGCTCGCAAAGTTGTCCGAAGTTGGGGTGTGGTTAGACAGCCGTTCATGCCACCGCCAAACCATCGTGTAAGCCCGGCGCAGGAAGCGGATCGCGCCTTCGACTCCGGCTTCAGACCATCGCAATTCGTTTTCCACCGGCGCTGCGAACAGGACAAACAGTCGAGCCGCATCGGCGCCATAGGCGGCGATCATTTCATCCGGATCAACTCCGTTGCCGAGACTCTTGGACATGGCCTTCCAATCGTCGGTGCCTTCCACTCGATTCGTGACCATGCCCTGAGTCAACAAGCGTTTGACCGGTTCATTGAAAGCAACCAGCCCCAGGTCGCGCATGACCTTGGTCCAAAAGCGCGTGTAGATCAAATGCATCACAGCATGTGAGTCGCCGCCGATGTACTGGTCGACCGGAGTCCATTGGGCCGCCAACTGTGGATCAAAAGGCGCCACTGGATTGCGTGGATCGCAATAACGAAAGAAGTACCAGGATGAGTCAACAAATGTGTCCATGGTGTCAGTTTCGCGCTGCGCCGGCGCCGCGCACTCTGGACAAGTTGTATTCACAAACTCGGGAACGCTCTTGAGCGGTGATTCCCCTGTGCCCGTAAACTCGGCCGTTTCCGGCAAGAGAACGGGTAACTGCTCCATTGGTACCGGCAACGGGCCACATGCGTCGCAATAGATAACTGGAATAGGCGCGCCCCAGAAACGCTGGCGCGAGATACCCCAATCACGAATCCGATAGGTGACTGCCGCTTCGCCAAACCCTTGCTCGGTAGCGCGTTCTGTCATCTCCTGAATGGCAACTTCGGAAAGCTTTCCACCCCACTCACCGCTATTGATCAGGATCCCGGAGTCGACGAAGGCCTGGTGCATTTCCACCGATTGATCCATGGCCCCGGTCACGGGTTCGACGTGTGCCTGCGCATGAGAAACGGGTGCAATCACCTGTCTGATGGGTAACGTATACTTTTGCGCAAACTCAAAATCGCGTTCGTCGTGCGCGGGCACGCTCATCACGGCGCCGGTACCGTACTCCATCAACACGTAGTTGGCGACCCAGATGGGAACGCTCTCGCCACTGAATGGATTGACTGCCAGTGCGCCGGTGTTCAGGCCCTCCTTCTCCTCTACTACGGTGGGATCCTGCTTCGCCGCTCGTGCAGCTTTCACTTTCTCGGCAAACCTCAGTACGTCAGCCTTTAAGGAAGAACCTTCGAGCAGTTTGATCACCAATGGGTGTTCTGCTGCCAGCACAATTGCGGTCGCGCCGTAAATCGTGTCGATACGGGTAGTGAAGACGCGAATCCTGGCATCGCTGTCCTTAACCGCAAAGTCGACATACGCGCCTTCACTGCGCCCGACCCAATCACGCTGACGCTTCAAGACCTTCTCCGGCCAACCTGCCTCAATCTCCGCGATATCCTGGACCAGTTGTTCTGCGTAGTCGGTGATGCGCAGAAACCATTGTTCCAGGTCCCGCTTCTCGACAGCAGTGCCGCAGCGCCAGCAAATTCCCCCGGACGATTGCTCGTTGGAGAGAACAGTTTTCTCTTTCGGGCACCAGTTGACCGCGGACGTCTTCTTGTAGGCCAACCCGCGCTCAAGCATCTTCAGAAAGAACCACTGGTCCCACTTGTAATATTCCGGCCGGTGCGCGGCAATTTCACGCGACCAGTCATAACTTACACCCAGGCGGTGCATCTGCCCGCTCATGTGCCTGATATTTTCTTCCGTCCAGTCACGTGGGTTGACGCCGCGCTTGATTGCTGCCTGCTCAGCCGGCTGCCCAAAACTGTCCCAACCGATTGGGTGCAGCACGTTGAACCCCTGCAGGCGCTTGTACCACGAGAGGGCATCGCCGATTGAATAGTTACGCACGTGGCCCATATGCAAATAGCCCGAGGGGTAAGGCAGCATCTCGAGACAGTAGAATTTTGGTCGCGGATCGTCCTCCTTAACCTCAAACGCGCGCGTTTCTTGCCAGCGCTGTTGCCACTTTTTTTCTATCGCTGCGGGAAAATATTTTTCATCCATGTTTCCATCCTGCTCTCTGCAAACACCTGATAATCAGGGCCGCGCAAATTAAAACACTTCCGCGGTCGCATCCCAATTACTGATTTTGTTGTTTTTCGCCGCTCTGCGTCTGGCGCGGTTACTGGGCGCGGTGCAGCAGCGGCACCGTTAGGAGGAGTTTGTTCAGTGATTTATCTTTCGGCATTGCCTGCATTCTAGCGAAGGATAGAGGTTCTCGTCCAGTTTTGCTTCCGGGTGTCGTGCCCTAATGTCGCAGGTGTTTAGAGTAACGCCTTTTAGACGGGCTTTGACACTGGGAGAAAACCTAACTGCAGTCGGGACCAGAACGCCGGCCGCCAACCAAGACACTACGATTTAGTAACAAACGACCTTAAGGTCTCCAGATTCTTCAAATCCGCCCGCGGGTCGTCGTAAGGCGTTTCGAGAATGAAAGCCGCATGCGCCAACTTCGGATGTTGGGCCACCCGACGTAACGCCTCAGCCCCAATATGCCCTTCACCGATATGCCAGTGGCGATCGACACGAGAGTCGAAGGGCGCGCGTGAATCGTTGAAGTGTATGGCTCGCACATTCTTTGTACCCACCGTGCGCTGCAACCACTCGATGGTTGCTTCCAGTCCCTCCTCTTCGCGGATGTCATAGCCCGCCGTAAAGGCATGCGCCGTGTCAAAGCAGACTCCCAGCGGAAGTTTGGGACACTCATCCATGATGGCCCGCAGATGTTCGAAGCGATGGCCGATACATTCGCCCTGGCCGGCAGTATTTTCCAGCAGGATGCGGAAGCGACCCAAACGCAATCCCTTGCAGGCCAGCTTCAAGGTCCTCGCGCAGAGCGCGATGCCGTCCGCCGCGCAGGCGCCGCGCGAACTGCCCGGGTGGACCACCAGGTAATCGGCGCCCAGCAGCAAAGCTCGCTCAACTTCTTCGCGAAACGACAGGCGTGATTTCTCAAGCAACTCGCTGTCGAAAGCTGCAAGGTTCACCAGATAGTTGCAGTGAATGACAATCGGGTTAAGCTTCGTCGTGCGGCGGGTCTGGCGAAACAACTCGATGCTCTCTGTTGTTAGCGGTTTGGCCATCCACCCGCGCGGGTTGCGGGAAAAGATCTGCACCGTATCGCAGCCGATTTCCCTGGCTACGAGCAAAGCTTCATGCAGGCCGCCTTTGATTGGGGCGTGGAAGCCGATACGCGGTGATCTGGGTGAAGTTTTCGATACTTTCATGAGGTAGGAGCCGCCTCGTGTGCCCGCTGATCTTGATAGGAAGCTACTCCGCGATTGGAAGCAACTCTGCAGCGAACCATCCGTGGGCCCTTACTTCTGGGCCACTTCTTCCATCACCCGCAGGATGTTCCCGCCTAAAATCTTTTCTACATCGCCGGCCGAATAACCGCGCTTGAGCAATTCTCGTGTCAGGTTCGGGAGTTCTGCCACGCTTGAAAGGTCACTCACCGTGGCCTGGATGCCGTCGAAATCAGAGCCAATGCCCACATGGTCAATGCCCACCAGCTTCACAACATGATCGATATGGTCGACTACTCGGGCGACGGATACCGGCGGCAGCCTTTTGAGAAACTCCTCGCGGCGTACTCGATCGCGGGCCAGCTTCTTCTGGGAAATATCCCCTTTTTCAGCCTCGGAAGCCCGTTGGACCAGTCCGGCAATATCGTTGTCGACCTTGTCCTTCATGGCGCTCCAACCTGGTTCGAGAAACGGCGGGTAGAAAATCACACAGATCACGCCGCCAGTCTTTGCCAACGCCCTGATCATCTCATCGTCGAGGTTGCGGGGCACATTCGCAATTGCGCGGCAAGCGGAATGCGTAGCAATAACCGGCCTGGTGGACGTGGCCACAATGTCCCAAAAGGCCTTGTCTGAGAGATGCGACACATCCACCATCATTCCCAGCCGGTTCATCTCGCGGATTACCTGCTTTCCAAAATCGGTCAGGCCCCTCGTTTGTCCGGCTGCATCTCCGGACGAACCAGCCCAGCTCGTACTGACTGTCCAGGCCGGCGACATGTAACGCACGCCGAGCTTGTAATACCGCTCAACATTTTCCAGCCGCTCGTCAATCGCATAGCCGCCCTCAAGGCCCAGTAGCGCTGCCAACTTGCCCTCTCCCGCGATGCGCCGCACATCGGCGGCGGAGGTGGCCAGCTCCCAAAGTTCCGGATGTTTTTCCGCCAACTGTCGCACCGCTGCAATTTGCTCGTCGGCGCGCTTCATCGCCTTTTCGCCACCAACCCCATACAACTGAGGCTCGACCCAAATCGAGAAAAACTGAGCGTCCAACCCACCTTCTTTCGCCCGGACCGTATCAAGATGCCCGTCTCGCAGACGTTGGCTGAGGTCAACCTGCTCGTCGAGCATTCGCTGCGTCGTATCGGCGTGCAGGTCAATGGCGATCGCCCGCCGGTGTATCACCTCGGGGTGATCACTGCTGCCGGGGTGGTTCGTTTTTGCAGATTCAGACATGGAATTGGAAGAAGTATTAGAAGTTTTTTCCGGCATTTTGCAGTTGATCAACGATAATGACAGGATGGTAACGGCCGCGGGCAAAGACCAGCGGAAAGAGGTTTGACGATGGTTCACAGGAAAGCCGCAATGATTGACAGTTTTCTGCAGATCGAAATGCGTTTTGATGTTACGTCGCGGTCTTTCCTGAAATCAAGGACGCCTTGCCAATCGAAACTCATTTACGTTATTGTGCCCTGTCCCGAAGCAGGTGCGGCGCAGGCCTAAACTATATCCTGATGAACCGCTTTTACTGGAGAAAGCACAGTAATTTGACTGGGACCACCTCGCGCCCCCGTCTTGGACCGCTGCGATTTTCCTGAAGGAGTAAGAAACATGTTTTCAAAAGATGGCAAAACCAAAAACGTCAGCTCGCCGAAAATTTGTGACGTAGTTTGGCATGACGGAGAATTTATTAAGTGGAACGATGCGCGGGTACATGTCATGTCACACGTACTGCATTACGGTTCCAGTGTCTTTGAAGGTATCAGATGTTATGCCACCAAGAATGGTCCCGCTATCTTTCGACTCCGCGAGCACATGCAGCGTCTCCTGAATTCGGCGAAGATTTATCGGATGGACCACAACTTGTCGATGGACCAGTTGGTGGCAGCTTCGGTCGAACTGGCGCGGCGCAGCGGCCTCGAGCAGTGTTACATCCGACCAATCCTTTTCCGCAGTTTGGATGAGGTGCATCCAGCTTTTGGGGTCAATCCTTTCCCAAATCCGCTTGCCTGTTACATCGGCGCCTGGGACTGGGGCAAATACCTCGGCGATGAAGCAATTGAGAAGGGCGTGGACGTCTGCGTTTCGACCTGGAACCGTCTCACGCCAAATTCAATGCCGGCCATGGCCAAGAGTGGCGCCAACTACATGAACTCGCAGCTAATTAAGATGGAAGCTTTGGTCAATGGCTTTGCCGAAGGCATTGCCCTGGACGATCGAGGCTACGTTTCCGAGGGTTCAGGAGAAAATATCTTCATGGTTTCCGGCGATACGGTCCTGACGCCGCCGCTTTCGTCATCAATCCTCGCCGGCATTACTCGCGACAGCGTGATTCAGATCTGCCACACGCTGGGAATTCCGGTAAAGGAGCGCAGCATTCAGCGAGCGGCCCTGTATGTCGCAGATGAACTGTTCTTCAGCGGTACCGCCGCGGAAATCACTCCCATACGTTCAGTTGATCGCATCACCGTGGGCAGCGGCGAGCGCGGTACGATCACAACGAAGATTCAACAGGCGTTTTTTGAAATCACGAAGGGCGAGCGCCCTGCTCCCGGCCCGTGGTTGACCTATGTTAACGATAAGAAGCAGGCAGAATCTCCCACCCGGAAGGCGGGAGAAGGTGCGTCAGGCACGCGTAGCGGATCATCCGGCGAAGATTCTCAGGCCATCCTCGTCTATCAGACGGCCGGTGGCGACTGAGCACTTGAAACCGGCGATCTCCAGAAGAGGGGCACGCTTGGCGTGCCCTCTTCTTTTTTAGCCCTAGATGTCGGACACGGTGAGACGAAACCACTCCGCCCACCGAATCAGGTGCAGTGGCGCCCTTCCCTGACTTTTTCTGTTGTCACAACCTTCAGCGATTCACCGCGCCAGAAACGTTCTGCCAGTGAAGACAACCCTAACGGCCCTGCTTCTCTAGTGCCGTCGATATGGCTTCAGAATCAAATCGTTGACGTTTGCTGATTTCGCAAGCTATTATCAGGTGCGGTCGCTTTGACCGGCCCAAGGTTTCCTCCCAGCGCTCATCTGCGCACGACTAATTGCCCAGGACCTTTATAACGCTTCCCCCGAGAGTGTCTTCCAATGCCCTTAAAAATTGATGACTTATTGCGCGCTGCTACCAGCCACGGCGCCTCAGATCTCCATTTAAAAGTCGGAGCTATTCCCGTCATGCGTATCGGTGGCGAACTTCACACCATCGTGGACGCCCCAAGACTGCGTCCCGAAGATACCCTGGATATGGCTTTTTCCATCATGTCGAATCGGCAAAAGCAGCGTTTCAAGGAAGTGTCCGAGGTCGACATCGCTTATGGGGTCAGCGGTCTGGGCCGTTTTCGCGCCAACATTTTCCAGCAGCGAGGTTCAGTAAGCCTGGTGTTGCGCGTGATTCCCGATAATCCAAAAGGCTCAAGTGAACTGGGCATGCCTCCGGTAATCGATCGCATTGCCGATGAACAGCGCGGCCTGATTCTCGTAACGGGCGCTACAGGTTCCGGCAAGTCAACCACGTTAGCGGCGATGATCGATCGTATTAATGCGACGCGCAGTGGCCATATCGTGACCATCGAAGATCCGATTGAGTTTCTGCATCCTGATAAGAAGGCCTTTGTCACGCAGCGCGAAGTCGACGTGGACACCCGCTCCTTCTCTGAAGCCCTGCGCGGGGCACTGCGACAGGATCCGGATGTAATTCTGGTTGGCGAGATGCGCGACCACGAAACTATTGAAACGGCTCTGACCGCGGCTGAGACTGGCCACCTCGTGCTCTCGACTCTGCACACACTGGATGCCACGGAAACGATTACGCGGATCGTTTCTTCATTTCCTTCGCATCAACAAAAGTCTGTGCGGCTGCAGCTGGCCGGCATCCTCAAAGCCGTCATCTCGATGCGCCTGGTGCGCGCGGCCAGGGGCGGAGGCCGCGTCCCTGCGGTCGAAGTGATGATGACCACGGGACTAATCCGCGATTACATAATCAACGAAGAGAAGTCCAATCTGATTCGCGAAGCCATCGCCGCAGGAACCTCGCAGTATGGAATGCAGACCTTTGATCAGTCGCTTTTCAATCTTTTCCAATCGGGGTTGATCTCGCTGAACGAGGCCCTGCGAAATGCCAGCAACGCTGACGAATTCCGCATGCGCGTCTCCGGTATCCTTTCTTCCGAACAGGCCATGGAAGGGGCTCAGGAAATGCCGCCGGCACGCCCGCCCAAGGTAACGGCCGCGGATGAACGCTCGTTGATCGTGAAGCACTAGAATCCCAAATCAATTCACTCGCGTGCGGCGCATGACGCGGACGCCGGCGCGCCAATCCTCGTTGATGTCGAAGCGATAGATCTCGATGTCGGGTGCAATCGTCCGGGCCATCGTCAGCACAGAGGGATGAAAGCGCAGCGTAGGGGCCACCAGATAAACCAGTGGTGAGGCGTCGCTGATTTTCATTTCGCCAAACAGTCCGGCGCGGGTAATGTGCCCACGACGGCGATGCGCTTCCACCCGGCGCCAATAGTCAGCTCCCTGCAGCACATGCTCGCGATCTTCCGTAACCTTTAGTTCAATTACTACCAGGCGGCCATCGCGCCTGAGGGCCAGTAAATCGACCGGCCGTACACCCAAAGGCCCGCCGCGCGCGGTGCGAAACTGCGCGTGAAGGGGGGCGATGATTAGTCCGGGATCCAGTTTAGTGATGTCGCGGCGCAGAAGGGATTCCAGCCAGCTTTCAACGGCGGTGCGATAGAGCGCATGGTGATGATCGACGGCCGCGGCAGACCGATGCTCACGCAGATCCCGCAGGAGGTTCTGCCAATCGTGTTCACTGCTTGCATCCAGCACCCGACGTCGCGCGGCGTCGGTTCCGAACCAGACCCGGTCAACACCCAGAAGGTGGCGCACGCGGGCGAAGGGCAGGCCGTGATAGCGCAGTGTCTCACCATGACGAGCATGGACCAGATCGATCGCTTCGGGGGCCTCGGCGATCACATCGCGCGCGCAACTACTCGGCGGCCGAGCAGCCACGCGCGGAAAACGGGCCAGCCGTTTCTTGAAGACCTCGCTGCGCTCAGTGAGCGGAATCTCTGTCAGCTGTTGCCAGTCTCGGTCGATCTCGTAGACGTTAATTGCTCTCCGCAAGCCGTCCCGCAACAACCCCAATCGATCCAGCAGGGCCTGCGTTACCTCAGGTTTGACAACCAACCAGAGTCTCTGCAGGTAAGGAGGCCGGGCGCGCGCGGCGACGTTAATGAACCACAGCAGAGCCGCCGACAGTTGAGCGTCGACATTTTCCCTGTAGCTGGAAGCGACAGTGGCCGTCACCGCAATTCGCTCTTGTTTGAGGCGCAGGATGATGCGCGCGTATTTGCCAGGTTGCCCGCGCCGTATTCCCGGACTCAGGGCGGAGCGTTCCACCCGGGCGCCCGCATGCAACCCCACAGCCAGTTCTGCCAGTTGCTCGCATTTCAATTGCCGTGCAGCTCTGACAGTCGCGGCGATCGCGTTGGCTGACGCTCGCGGTATCAATTCCAGCCTGGAGCGCTGTGCCCCCATGCGTCTGGATGTTTCCAACACGAGCCTGGATCCGGAAATCTCCCAGGCTGCTATCTTCCACGAGCGAGTTCCCTTCTCAGTCCAGGACGAAAGGATCAAACGGCCGTGCGAGATCGAGAGGTCCAATTCTGTACGGCGAATCGCCTCGGTACTTCCGTCATGTTGCGTCAAGAACCATTCGGCATGACCTCCAATTAATTCCGCAAGACCGCACGCTGCCCGTTCTACTTGTTGCGAATTCATAAGACGTTCCAGCATTGCGTCGCGCAGATTCACGGAATCAGCCGGGCTGTATGCGATTCGAGAAACCCGAATAAAGCCGGTACTATATTCACCTGTGCTGCGACAAAGTGGTGGTGAGTTTCTGGTGGAGGAGCGTCGGACATTATTTTTACCCTGTGCTACCATTTCCCGTCAACGAATTCCGACTTTGTTTGAACCCCGGAGAGATTTTTAACGCATGAAAAATGTCTACCTCGTTGGTTCAGTGCGCACCCCGATTGGCCGTTTTGGCGGCTCGCTGGCATCGCTGACGGCTGCGGATCTGGGTGTCACTGTGGCCCGGGAAAGTCTGCGCCGCGCCGGTCTCGAGCCAGACCAGATTCAGGACTCGATTTGGGGCTGTGCGCGGCAGGCCGGTGGCGGCCCCAATGTCGCGCGGCAAATCAGCTATCGTGCGGGCCTGCCGGATACGGTCCCCGCTTTCACGGTCAATCAGGCGTGCGGTTCCGGACTTCGTGCCATCATTTTAGCGGCGGAACAAATAATACTCGGGCGGGCAAAGGCTGTGCTGGCGGGCGGCACTGAAAGCATGTCGCGCGTTCCTTACTTCGCCGAAGGCGCTCGCTGGGGCATGCGTCTGGGGCATACGGATCTGGTTGACGGAATGTATCGCGATGGCTTCAACGATCCGTTGTCGGGCATGGTGATGGGCGAGACCGCTGAGAATCTGGCCCGTCGCTATGAGATTTCGCGCATTGAGCAGGACGAATATGCCCTGCGTTCACAACAGCGGGCGCAGGCGGCCCAGGAAGCAGGCCGGTTTGCCGCTGAACTACTGCCGCTGGAACTGCAGGGACGAAAAGGCGAAACAGTGACTTTTGCCCGTGACGAACATGCACGTGTGGACACGACCATCGAGAGTCTGAAAAAGCTTCCGCCCGTTTTTTCCAACGAGGGCGGCGTAACGGCCGGCAATTCATCAGGGATCACGGACGGCGCTGCTGCCGTCGTGGTGTTGGACGAGGATATGCTCAAAGAAGTGGGTGGAGAGCCGGAGGCGCGGCTGGTCGATTACGAAGTTGCCGGCGTGGCGCCGGAAATAATGGGCATCGGGCCGGTACCCGCAATTCGCACACTTTTGAATCGGCAGCAGTTGACGCTGGGTGATATCGATCTTATTGAACTGAATGAAGCGTTTGCCGCCCAGGTGATCGCCTGCGATCGCGAGCTTCATTTCGATAACGAAAAACTTAACGTCAATGGCGGTGCCATTGCCCTGGGCCACCCGATCGGATGTACCGGAACGCGCATCACGACCACTTTGCTTCATGAAATGAAAAAGCGAGGCGCGAGACGAGGTTTGGCCACCTTGTGCATCAGTGGCGGCATGGGGATCGCTTTGTTGGTTGAGCGAATATGATCTACGCGTTGCTCGTGAAATCTACGGTAGAGGCGTTTAGAGTACCGCCTTCAGGCGGGTCTTACTACGAATCAAGAGACCCGACTGAAGGGGGTACTCTCAACGCCTGGATGCGCAGATGAGCTGGCCGCCGCGAGCGCTGCTCGCAGTTCTTCTTGGCCTCGTGATAATCGCCAGCGTACTTGGCGCCTTTCAATGGGTACGCTGGCGCAGCAACAAATCTCACAGCAACGCGCGGCCCACCTCTGCTGTTACGTCAGAGTTACGTTCCACACCACCTTTTGCAACCAAAGAGCCCGAACGTTATCAGGCCACTCGCATTATTACCAGCGTCGAGTTCAGAGATGGTAAGCCGGTAACGACTGTCAGCAGCACCATCATCGCTCGCGATGGCGACAAGCGTCGTGAAGAGTATGAAAGCGGATCGGAAAAAGCCCTGGTTTACCTGGAAAGCTCAGAGGGGCGCTTCATCCTTTCGCCTGCAGCTAAAGTCTACGCAGCGTTGAACGCTGCCCCACCCAACCTTGAGGAGGATGGTGACACGTCCGAAGGTCCCAACTTTTCTCCTGAGCTTCTCTTGAACGCGACGCCGGTGCTGGCACGTTACGAGAATCTGGGCAGCGAGACATTCGCTGGACGGCCCACAACCAAGTATCGAATTACAGGCAAAGATCCAAACTCTGGCAGTGTAACCCTGATTTGGATTGATGACTCTCTCGCCCTACCCGTGCGATCTGAAACACATGCGACTGTAAACGAGCAGCCTGCGACCGTGACCATGGAACTGCGCGACTTGAAGCAAAGTACCGATGCAAAGCTATTTGAGTTACCAAAAGATTATCTAAAGGTCGATTATCGCCGCTTAGTTCCCGAACCCGGGCAAGCCGGGCAGGTACCGGGCAAAGAAGCCACCTCGTCTGCCAGGCCCTAAAGCCAACGGCACGGCCCATCAGGGCATCGGACGTTGGTCGAATTGGGCAGGGCGATCTTATTGCTCCAGGCCCTGGAGTTGATTTCCACTGGTAGCGCGAGGAAATGCGTATACCAATAGTAAAAGGATAATACGTGAAGAAAAAAAGTTTGCTTACCGCAGTTTGTCTATTGCTAGCACTGACAGGGTTATCCAATCCGGCCTCGGCGCAAAGAAAACGTGCGACATCGAAGCCCATGCCAACCCTGTTGGCGGCCTTACCGCAGTCAGATGCGCTGGGACTGCTGGATGTGCGCCAGCTCATGGACCAGGCTCTACCGAAGATATTTGCTGAGAGCCCTGCGAAGCTCGCTGAAGTAAACAGCGAAATCGAAAAATTCAAAATTAAAACCGGCCTTGATCCAAGATCATTCGAGCAAGTCGCGTTGGGCATGCGCTACACCTACCCGGCTCCCGGCATCGCAAAGATTGAGTCGGTTGTGCTGGCCCGGGGAACATTTAATCCTGATTCAATCGCGGCCGCGGGCCGGCTGGCAGCCAGCGGGAAATATCGGGAAGAGAAATACCAGGGACGCACTATCTACATCTTTACTCTGGAGCAGCAGGTAAAGGTTCTGGGACTGCTAAACCTCAGAGTGAATGATCTCGCCGTGTCCCCGCTGAACTCTACGGTATTGGCGATGGGCAGCGCGGCAACGGTTCGAACGGCGATCGATGCCAGCAAGGCGCCCCGGGACCGGAACGCCGAACTGATTGGCCTGGCCAGTCGAGATCAAACTGCGGCTGGGGCTTTTGCCGGCAACGTAACAGCGGAGTTGATACAAAGCATGAAGGTAAGTAACGATGCGGTGCTGGAGGATGTGTCAAAGATTCGCCAGGTCTATGGAACTCTGGGCTTTACCGAAAAGGATAGTGAGCTGTTCCTCGCTGCTCGCACACTGAACCCAGCGGCAGCGAAAAGTCTGAGCCAGACGCTGGAGACTCTTAGGCAATTGGGAGCCCTCTACGCGGGGGCGATGCCGGCCGCGCGGGGCGCCCTGGCTCGAGCTGCGCTCAACAATCTGAAAATTACGACGGTGGGAAATGAACTGCAACTTAGGACGGGTGTCGCGCACGCGCAGGTCGCGCCCGTGCTGCGCTGAGAGGAAGTTTCTGGGACCGCACGCTTCCAGCGTGCTGAAGTTGCGGAAAAGAATTGTCGAGGCAGGATGCTAAGGCAACTTCGGCACGCTGGAAGCGTGCGGTCCCAGCCTTCAATTACCGGTGGCCGGGCTATTTCGTTGGAACCGGCAATGAGCGTCTGGGGGGCGCAGCTACTTCCGGCTCTTCCTCTATCAGAGTATCCAGAACGTCCTGGTAAACTTTGACCTTGCCGTCTCTCCTCAACTGCGCAATAGCCGCCGCCACATAGTCTTCGTAAACCTGATCCTGGCGACTTCTCAACGCAGTCTCGGTCAACTGCTCGCGCTGCTTGGCAAATTCGGCCAGGTCCGCCTCTTTGCGGACCGTAGCGCCAACAATTACCCAATTGTCCCCTACTTTGACGGGCGTTTTACTGACTTCGCCCTGCTTCAATCCGAAAATTATTTCATCCAGCGCGGCGCTGGGAGTAAGTTTACCAAGGGCCGTGCCGCCTTTAAACGCCTCTGCGTTAGCCACTTCCAATCCCGCTTTTTCGGCGGCGCCCTTCAGGTCAGCGGCACTGTTGACTGATGCAGCCACCTCCTGCGCCTTCTGATCCAGAGTCTCCCTGGCGCGTTGTAACTTGAAAGCCTGCGTTACCTTGTCCTTTACTTCTTCAAACTCAGGAATACGCGGTTCTTTCTTGTCGACGAACATGGGAACGGCAAAGCCCCCTTTTATTCCGGTCGGTTCACCAACGTCGTTGGGATTGGCGAGCGGAGCGATGGCATCCTCAAACTGCCGGTTGCTGCCAATACCGGGCACATCGTCGCCGGGTCTTATATAGGGAGTTTCGCGGACCATCTCGGCCGCATTCATGTTGGCCTCAACTGCCAACTCCTGTGCCACCTTTTGCGGATCATGGAACTTTTTCAGGGATTCCTTGGCTCGCTGTGCGAGGCCGGCCGCTGCCGCATAACCGCGACGGTTCCGCAATGAGACCAACAGTTCAGGTTTCGCCTGATCAAAAGTCTTTGGAACTGAGTCTCCCCGGCGAAGAATGTACCAGTTCCCCCCGTATCTGATGGGAATATCGGAAACATCTCCAGGCTGCATATCGACGGCCCGCTCATAAAGAGCGTCCGGCTTGTTCGGGTTCTTTTTGATGAGACGGGGAAGGAAGCCGCCATTTTTAGCGGTCTCGGGGTCTTCAGAGTTTCCTCGGGCCAGGTCAGCAAACGCCTGTTCAGTAGCCTGTCCAGTGGTCCCGCGGGCCTTGATAATAAGATCCTTAGCTTTCTGTTCAACTTGAGGATCAAGATCCTTACGCGCGACCTTCAAAAGAATCTGCTGCACCTTTACGCCCGCTTCCTTGTGTTCCGGCGAGAGCTTGTCGTATTCGTCGTGTAAATCCTTATCTGAGATTTGCAGCTTTTGACCAGCTTTCTCCTGGTCTATGAAAAGGTAGCGAATCTTTTTCTGCGGTTCGAGGATGCGGTAGTCTGTCTTATGTTGCTCGTAATTTGTTTTTAGATCCTGCTCCGAAGGTTGGATTTTCTCAGCCAATTTGTCGGCGCTCACGGTTACATAGGAAAGGTCGAAGGTTGTGTTCTTTCGCTTATAGTCATCCTGTACTTCTTCAGGAGAGATCGTGACGCTTGCTGTCACAAAAGCGCGCAACTTTTCCTGGGCGATTGCATCGCGAATGCTGCGTTCGAATCGCTCAACACCGCCATAGCGATTATTGACCGCTTCCTCGTACTTCTTAACGTCAACTTTTCCGGTAGAGGCATCGGTGAAGACAAACTTTCCCGATGGATCGGTGAACTGCTTGAGGAGTCGATCTTTTAGCTCTGCTTCAGAGGCTGAGAGACTCAAGCGAGCGGCTTCCTGCGAAACGACACGGTCCCGAATCAAGCCGTCAAGAAAACGCCTGTTATCGGCAAACTGGGTCGGCATCCGGCCGCCGAACATCTGCCTGTAATTTTCTTTAAGTTGCGCAATGTCGGCCACCGTAATTTCTTCGCCATTGACTTTAGCCACGACGGCGGTGTTCTTGCCTGGCTCTACCAGTATCCCAGAGCTTCCCGGCCGATAAAAAATTACCAGGGAAACTGCCATAAAGAGCACGAACACCAGGATCACAATGTTGCGGGTATGTTTGAGCCGACTTAGTTGTTTAAGCATATATTTTGTCTTTCTCCGAAGCGGCTGATTGTAAGTGAGACACTGCGACATGGCAACCAAGCGGAAGACCGCGTCTTTAGTTTTGGTTCGGGATCCAGGGGCCTTGGGGGCGTTCAGAGGTCGGAACTCAGATACTCAGCGACCAGAGCCCAGGAAGCCAAACCCCGACGAGCAAACACCAGGAGTCATCGGTTGCTCACCCCGAGCGTCGAGTGCTATTTTACTTCCTTCCCTATGGACATTTTTTCCAACTCGACCTGGTTGTGGATTGGATTCTCAGCCATCATTCTTTTCATGTTGAGTCTCGACCTCGGACTCTTTAACCGCAAATCCCACACAATTCATCATCGCGAAGCTGCCATTTGGAGCGCTGTCTGGGTAAGTCTCGCAGCCATCTTCGCGGGCGTCGTATTCTGGTTCCAGGGCCAGCAAAGGGGTCTCGAGTTCGTCACCGGCTACTTAATCGAGCTTTCGCTCTCAGTCGACAATCTGTTTGTCTTCATCCTGATTTTTTCCTATTTTAAGGTTCCCGCTCGCTACCAACACCGCGTCTTGTTTTGGGGCCTGCTGGGTGCGCTCGTCTTTCGCCTGTCAATGATCTTCCTGGGCGCCACCCTGATCACCCATTTCAAATGGATTCTTTATGTGTTCGGCGCGTTCCTGGTTTACACCGGCTTGAGTATGTTCCGCGAAGACGATAAGGACATCCAGCCGGAACAGAATCCGATCGTCAGGCTGGTCACCCGTTACGTCCGCATTACCCGCAACTATGATGGGGACAAGTTTTTTACCATCGTTGACGGCCGCAAGGTCGGCACCCTGTTGTTGCTTGTGCTGATAATCGTCGAAGTAACCGACGTGGTCTTTGCCGTCGATTCTATCCCCGCGATTTTTGCTGTTACCACCAACGCCTTCATCGTCTACACCTCAAATGTTTTTGCCATCCTCGGATTGCGCTCCATGTATTTCCTGCTGGCGGGAGTTCTGAATAAGTTCCATTACCTCAGGGCGGGACTGGCAACCGTGCTTACCTTCATCGGCATTAAGATGCTGATTGTTATCGGCGGCGTTCACATTCCGATCTGGGTTTCATTGCTTGTGGTGCTGGTGGTGTTGTCTGCAGCCATCCTGGCGTCGATCATCTGGCCCAAAGTGATTGTGCTGCCTACGAAGGTCAAACTCGAAGGGGCAAATCCACCCATCTTTAACCTTTCCGGCACTGGTACCCTGGCCCATCTGGTCATCTATGATGCCAAAGCTACTGAGACTGACGCGGGGCAGGAAGTGACCAGCGAGCAATTGTGGGAAATCGAACCCACCTCAGGCTATGCGGGCGCCCGGAGAGTGGAAGACATCGGCTCGGTCCACTACGGAACTGTGCCACCGGGCTACAAACAGATCTATCCCAAAAATGGTCCCCCGCCGGCGCTGGTGAAAGGGCATAAATATGAATATTGGTTCGACACCGCCGATGCTCCTCACGCCCGAAACTACTTCATTATTCGCGGACAGCGCGCCGTCGAAGTCCTCGACTGAGAGCTGTTCGCGCTGCAATTGCTTGAAGGCCGATCCGCGCGTGTGTTAAATTTCGTGTTGGCATCCGGGTTGCACCCTGCGCAAGCCAGAGCAGTTCGCGCCTGGAATTGAGTTGCCCACCTTTGAGGTTCACAAGTTACCGTTTGCCCCGATCACAGACTTCGCCAGGGCCCTGACCGGCTACGCTTGAGGAAATAACTCCGCAGACGCCTGGATATCTTTTGCGCGCTACACCCGTAACTATGCCCAAGAAGAACAGCCGCTTTGATTTCGAGTGGTGGATCATTCAAAAGCGAATGATCTACCTGCTGGCCACTATCCTGATCATGTGCGGTTTGGCAGGCGGTGCGGCGCTATATGTCTGGAAGTACGGCAACCCCTTGAAGGACATCGGCACGAACCTTAAGCCGCGCACGGGCGCTCGCTTCATTTCATTTGAAGGCGAGGTGCGTATCATTCGTTCCGCTACCAGAGAAACCATCCGGGCCGGCAGCGATACCGAGCTCTATCCGGGCGACACTGTGCAGACCGGAGCCGGCGGCCGAGCGCGACTCGGTATGGCAGATGGTTCGGTCCTCGTGGTGCGCCCTGACAGCACCATCATAGTCCGCGATAACGCCAGCACCGACGACGGCAAGAAAACCAATGTGCATGTTGTGGTCGACAGCGGCCAGATGTACGTGCGCACGGAACAGCAACCCGCCGGCACCAACAACGTAGTCGAGACTCCGAAAACCAGGAACAAGCTTGGGGGGCAGACCGGCGCCAGCTTCGGCGTAACCCCTGAAGGCACTGAAGAGATTCGCGTCAACACGGGGGCGGTCCAGACGACCGATCAGTCCGGACAGCAAACATCGCTGAGCGGCGGTCAATACGTCTCTGTCAATCCGGCCGGCACCGTGTCTCGGCCGCAAAAACTCCTTGATGTCCCGGCGCCGTCTGAACCACGCGATCTGCAAAAACTCTTCGTGGGAAACAATGGCTCGGCCAACGTAAATTTGAGATGGCAGCGACCGCAATCGGGGAGCCCAGCCTACTATCGCGTGGAGGTAGCAACCTCGCCCTTTTTTGTAGCCAACGGCAAGGTGGTTGAGCGCGATCAATTGGTGGCTACCGAATTCGCCGCCAGCGATCTGCGCCCGGGGGTCTATTTTTGGCGCGTGCGCGCGACCGAGCAATCCGGTCAAACCAGCGATTGGTGTGAAGCCCAAAAGTTCGTGGTAGCGCCGAAGGGGACAAGCACCGTAACGGTTTCCAACCTCGCTACCGAATTGCTGGGTGGCAACATTTACCTCGTGCGCGGCCGCGCTGAACCGGGAACAACCGTGCGCATTGCGGATAGGGAAATGCTGGTGCCAACCGATAAGACATTCCAGCTGCAGATTACTGTGGGCGAGGGTACAAGCGAGGTCACCCTGGACGCCGAAGATCCACAGGGAAACAGCAGCCAGTACAAGATTCAGTTGCGCGGTGGCCGCAAGGGATGAATAGATTCTAGGTACCCGCTGGCGGGTGTGCGGACGAGATGTCGAAATACGTCATACTTTTGACTGATGCTCATGAGGCGCCGGCCTACGAGCTAATCGAAGCCTTGCGCATCGCGGGCGTCAAGACGCTCATCGAGGGGCTGCGAGACGTCGAGATCGAGGCCGCGCTGGCCCGCGAACGTCATGGCGAAACGGTAGAGCAACCGCCATTGGATGAGTTATCGGCCCTCCCTCCGCTCGCAGTGCTTTATGAAGTAGTCCCCGGGGCCGACATCGTTGAATTGCGAGCTGCAATTCAGCATGCGAAAGCATTCTGGCCGGACGTGCCGGTGGTGGCTTGCCGTCGTCAGTCAAACGGCTATCAAAGCCTGAACCTGCAGAATATCGATGGCGCTTCCCTAAAGCGGCTGGGCTTCCGCGCTATCGCCGACAAGGCCGCACAGTTACCGGCCCTGCTGCATGAAATCGAAGGTCCGGGTGTCACTGCGGAGCTGAAGCTGCCGGACAAACTTGATGCGCCGTTCGGTCCTGGTTCATTTTCCCTGCCGGCGAAAGTTAATGCCAGAATACTTCGCCTCGCATTCGACTTGGTTTCTTCCCTGCACTTCATCGGCGATCAGGCGGGTGCTGCCCATGTGGCCATTGCCGGCCTGGCTGAGCTGGTGGCGGCCGACCGTTGGACGATCTACCTGCTCTCCGATTCCAACACAATATCCCCTTCCGGTCTCGAGGCCATTGCTACCCGCAAGCACGGTGATACGCGCGATCCACTGGACCAGGATTGGCGGCGCTTGTTGCTGAACGAAGGAACTCTGCCCGCCGGATCGGAATCGAAAGCGGCAGTGCGCGTCGTTTCCGGCATGGGTACAATCAGGAAGAAGGAACAAGGTGACTACGTGGTCGCGGTGCCGCTGATTTGTGGCGAAAGAATCTTAGGTGTGCTCGAAGGCAAGCGCACCGGCAAATACGCGCGCTCATTTCGCAAGGCAGAGGCGGACCTTTTGGACGCACTGGCGCGGCCAATCGCTTCAGCTCTAGCCAACGCCGTCCGCATTGCAGAAGCTGAACGCCTCTCCCAGACAGACGATCTCACAAAACTGCATAATGCGCGTTACCTCAGACAGTTTCTGCTCAATGAAATTCGTCGCGCGCGCCGCTATGGATCGAGCGTGGCCGCACTATTTTTAGATTTGGACGATTTTAAGCGGGTCAACGACAGGCACGGACACCTGGTCGGCTCGCATGTGCTGATGGAGATGGCTGGTGTAATTTTGTCGTCGATTCGCGACACCGATGCCGTCGCTCGTTACGGAGGCGATGAATTCGTGATCGTGTTGCCGGATACGGCAACGGAGCTGGCCAGTACGGTCGCCGAACGCATTCGCAGCAAGATTGCCAGGTACGAGTTTAGTGGTGGCCGCCGGCTAAGACTCTCGCTGACGGCGAGTTTCGGCGCGGCTGCCTTTCCAGAGCACGCGTCTTCCCCACAGCAATTAATCGCCGCGGCCGATAGTGCCATGTACGAGGCCAAGGCCGCGCACAAGAACTGTGTTCGCTTTCCGGCCCGGCTGGTTCCAGGCCCCCGGCAAACGGACAACCCTCCCGACGAACCATCAGTTGAAGCTTCTGAAGTCGAAAAAATGATTTCGCGATAGCGCCTGAACCATCGTTCGTGTATCTTAATAAGTTGGTCTTTTGCGGTGAGCTGTTTCTGATCGGTGTAGTCGCGAGAAAGGATGCGAGCACGCTGAATCCGCCCACTTCGTTCGAAACTTCATTCAACATCCATGGGAAGTGATTATTTAGATGGCCTTTAAATCCATTTTCAGTCTGTTTTCCAGTGACCTGGCCATCGACCTGGGCACTGCAAACACCCTCGTTTATGCCAAAGGGCGCGGCATTGTGGTTTCCGAGCCCTCGATCGTGGCGATTAATAAAGTCACCAATCAGGTCGAAGCAGTGGGCCGCGAAGCCAAGGACATGCTCGGCCGCACCCCGGGTAATATCGTAGCCATCCGGCCGATGAAGGATGGCGTGATTGCGAACTTTGAAGTGACCGAGAAGATGCTCCAGCACTTTATTCGCAAGGCTCACAACGGCAAGACCTGGGTCAGCCCACGCGTCGTCATCGGAATTCCCTCAGAAATTACGCAGGTTGAAAGACGAGCCGTCGAGGATTCGGCATATCGCGCCAAGGCCTCGGAGGTATATTTGGTGGAAGAGGCGATGGCTGCGGCAATTGGCGCCGGCCTGCCCATCACCGAACCTCACGGCAATATGGTGGTCGACATTGGCGGCGGCACTACTGATATTGCAGTTATTAGTTTGAGCGGCATAGTCTATTCACGATCGGTCCGCGTGGCCGGTAACGAGATGGATGAGGCCATCATCCAGTTTATCAAGCGAAAATACAACCTCCTGATCGGCGAACGTACCGCGGAAGCGATCAAGATCGAACTCGGCTCGGCGTTCCCGCTCGAGGAACCGCTTTCCTATGAGGTTCGGGGTCGCAATCTGATCGAGGGTATTCCGAAAACCATCACGATTTCCGATGACGAGATTCGTGAGGCCCTGGCCGATTCAATCTCCACCATCATCAATGCGGTGCGTGTAGCACTTGAGCGTACACCCCCCGAACTTTCGGCGGACATTGTTGAGCGCGGCATCGTCCTGACGGGTGGCGGTGCATTGCTGAAGAATCTTGACAAGCGCCTGACGATCGAAACCGGGCTGCCGGTCTCACTGGCAGACGACCCGCTGGCTTCGGTCGTGCTCGGAACGGGCAAAATGTTGTCAGACTTTGACCTGTTGAAGCGGGTCAAGTGGGACAATACGATGACCAGCGGGATGTAGGATGGGAGCAAGTTTCTGGTGTTTGTTCTTTTAATTTGCTTTTCGAGATCGCGGACTAGCCAGAGCTCGACGCTGAGGAGTTCCGGTTTGTTACGGTCTTCAGTCCATAGTTAACGTTCTTATGGCAGCCACGCGCACCCAAAAAGAGATTCGGCAGCGAGCGCCTTTCTGGCTGTTGATGCTTTTAGCCATCAACTTCGCTCTCATGGCGGTCGATGCTCGCGACAGCTCCAGTAAACAACGCGCCATCCGCGTCTGGGTTCAGACACTGGCGTCGCCATTTGAGCGGGTTACTTCTACGGCCAGTGGCGCCAGCATGGGCCTGGCGAAAAAATTCCTTACCTTTCACGACACCGCCGCGGAAAATGAGCAACTCAAAGATCGGGTCAGCCAGCTCGAACTCGAACTCAGCCGGGCCCGAGCTGCCGGTAATGAGAACGAGCGCCTCAAAGGATTGCTTAACCTGAAGGAGCAATCCGGTTACGACGCCGTGCCGGCCCGTGTAATCGCTCGCGATCCCTCGGTTTGGTTCAACACGATCACCATCGGCGTCGGCAGTTCGTCAGGAGTTGAGCTCAACATGCCCGTGGTAACCGGTGGCGGCATCGTCGGCCGCATTGTGGCGCTCAGTCCGTGGACCGCTCAGGTCATGTTAATTACCGACGAACAAGCCGCAGCCGGCGCCGTCGTCGGCCAGCTGGGAGAGTCGAACGCCTTAGGCCCCGTCAAAGGGCTGGGGCAAAATGGCCTGGCGGAAATGCGCTTTGTCTCGGGGCTGGAGAAGGTTGAAGTCGGCGATTATGTTCTTACTACAGGCCAGGATGGAATCTATCCCGCCGGCTTGAATGTGGGCGAGGTCGTCGAAGTGAAACACGGCACGGCCACCCAACCCCATGTGATTTATATTCGCCCGACCGCTCGTTTGGACCAGTTAGAACACGTTGCCGTGCTGCGATATCATCCGCCCCAGCGACCTGCCCCTGACCAGTCGCTACCAAATCTCGACAAAGGGAAAAAGCCGTGAACCGAGAACCGTAAACCGTCGACAGGCAAAGCCTTCTTGAGTACGGTTTCACAGTTCACGGTTTGCAATTCTCGGAAATTCTCGGAATGCCTCAACTCAGAATCGCGGCAGTACTCGCCCTGGCCATTCTGTTGCAGCTTTCGCTGCGAAAAGTCTGGCCGCCACTTGTGTTTATCGATTTTCCGCTCGTCGTAGTGGTGTATGTGGCCCTGCAACGAGAAGCCTGGCAGGCATTGATAACCGGGACCCTGGCCGGGCTGGTGGTCGACGCCGCCAGTGGCGGCGTAATCGGATCGGGCGGCTTTTCCAAAACCCTGACCGCCTACATCATTTTTTTCGCGGCGACCCGGGTTAACCTGGAAAATCCGCTGTTGAGGATTCCCATTCTGGCAGCTGCTGCAACGTTAGACGGCGCGGTTTATGTTTCTTTGCACAAAATGTTAGGACAGCCCCTGGCGATGCCCGTGGTGCAGACAATTGCTTATCGAATTATCGGCACCACAATTATTGGCACGCTGACAATCCTGATGTTAGATAATCTGTTGAGCGATAAAGCCCGCCAGCGCCGGCAGTTCGCCGACCGGCGCCGGGTGGCCAGAAGAAGTTCAGGAATGCCCAAAAGAAGGTAGAATCGGCATTAGTCATGAAATTCGAGGACTCAGCCCAAAACATCCGTGGCCGGCTCAGCATTATTAACGTGCTGGTCATCCTGTTGCTCGGAGTACTCGCCGTGCGCCTCTACTTGCTACAGGTCGTACGGGGCAAGTACTACGCCGAGGTGGCTGAGAACCAGCGCATTCGACTCCTTCCAATTGCCGCACCTCGTGGCGTTATATTCGATCGCAACGGAAATATTCTGGTCGACTCGCGTCCCATCTATGAAGTCATTTTGTCACGCCAGGATTTCAAGGGAGATTTGAGCACGCTGGTACAGCCTCTGTCGGAGGGCCTGAGTATCGAACCCGATATGCTGCGCGAGCGCTTTGATCAGGTCCGTCTGCAGCCCGCTTTTGAATCGATCCCAGTCAAACAGGACGCGACCCCCGGTGACATTGCCTGGGTTGAAGCTCATAAACTGGAATTTCCCGAACTGCGTGTCGAGCAACAGCCGCAGCGTCGCTATCCGGCTAACGGAATGCTGGCCCATGTCCTGGGATACGTCGGTGAAGTCAGCCCGGACCAATTGAATCAGCAGAGCTACAAAGACAAGGGCCTGAAGCCCGGCGACATTATCGGTCAGGAGGGCATTGAAAAGGTCTATGACGATTACCTGCGGGGTCGTGACGGGTATCGCAAGGTCATCGTTGACAGTCGCGGACATATCCAAAGTGAAGTCGAGCGTGTTGAGCCGCAATCGGGTCAGGACATGGTGACGACCATCGATCTGGATCTGCAACAGGCCGCCGAAGACCAACTTCGGAAGTCACCACAGGGACGCGGTGTGATAATTGCGATGGATCCGAACAACGGCGAACTGCTGGCGCTGGCTTCGTTGCCCACTTTCGATCCCAATCTCTTCTCGCAACGCATTGCGAGCAAAGCGGGCCGGGCCGAATATGCGGCGATGCTCGCCGATCCCAAAAAGCCACTGCTCAATCGCGCCATCCAGGGGCGTTTTCCGCCAGGCTCTACCTGGAAGCCGTTAATGGCCACTGCGGGAATGCAGCAGGGCGCAATTACTATCGAACACTCGAATCTGGTCTGTGGCGGCGGCATCACGATCGGAAACAAATTCACCCGCTGCATGGGCGGCAATCACGGATCGCCGGATGTGCACACCGCAATCATGAAGTCATGCGACGGCTATTTCTATCGATTGGGACTGAAAATGCAGCTGGAAGGCATTCAGGAAATGGTCAATGAGTTCGAGCTCAACAGACGTAGCGGGATCGATCTGCCCCACGAAATCATCAGCCTGACACCTTCGCGGGAACAGAAAGCAAAATATAATCCCAGCGATCCTGAGTGGAAGGACATTGACACAGTCTACTCAGCTTTTGGTCAGGGACAGGATGTTCTGACGCCTATCGCTTTGCTGCGCGCGCATTCGGCCATCGCCATGCATGGCAAGATGTTTGTGCCTCATTTGATGAGAGAACTACATCACATAGCCGCGGTAGGCGACGCAAACAACCCGGACTACAGGCCGGACCGGCCGGCGCGGAGCTTTGAGCAGCCCGAACCCAAAGACCTCAGAATTCCCGCCGAGCAAAGCGACGTGGTAATCAAGGCTATGTGGTCCGTGGTGAACGAGGCCGGGACCGCTACGGGAATTCGCATGGCCGGTTTTGACATTGCCGGGAAGACCGGAACCGCGCAGGTAGTGAGTTTGGGAAAGGACGTGGGCGCCAACAAAGATCACTCCTGGTTCGTTTCCTATGCCCCTGCATACAAGCCTGAGATTGCCATTGTGGCGCTGATTGAGAACGCCGGCCTGGGTTCGCGCTTTGGGGCGCCGGCCGTGCGCGCCCTCTACGATGTCTACTATCGCAAGACGCGACATGAAGAACCCCCCGGCGCGCAGATAGCGAGGACAAAGACCCCCAAACCCGTCCCGGCAAAACCTGTGGAAAAGAAGCCAGCGCAAGTAGCAATCGCACACTGAACTCGGGAAATTTCAGATGTTGTTCCTGACAAAGTTTCAGAGGTTGAGAGGCAGGCTGACAGAGAAGGTTAACCTTTCCAGACTCCAGATATGGTTGTAGCAATAAAGCGGCATAACCTGCGAGACTTTGACTGGCTGCTGGCCTTGTTGGCCATTGGCATCGTCGGTTTCGGTACTCTCCAGATTCGCAATGCGCAGCCCACCCAGGGATATTGGATCAAACAACTGATAGGACTCGGCATCGGTCTGGTGGCGATGCTGGCCGTCGGTTTTACCGACTATCGCAAGCTGCTGAACCTTGCGCCTGCCTTTTACATCTTCGGACTGCTGTTACTGATAATCGTCCTGATACCGGGAATTGGGTTGAAGATAAATGGAAATCGCGGTTGGATCAAAGTCCCCGGTCTGGGTCAGTTCCAGCCATCCGAATTCGTCAAGGTGACGACCGCCATGATGTTGGCCCGTTATTTCGGGAAGCATCGCCAGAGCGCCTTAACCCTCAAAGAAGCAGCCGTCGGAGGTCTGATACTCGGCCTGCCGATCGCCCTGATACTGCTGGAGCCGGACGTGGGATCGGTGATTACCTATATGCCGATCCTGTTGGTGGTGCTCTTCCTGTCGGCTATTCGCATGCGCCTCGTAGTGGCCGCGGTAGCCTTGAGCGTAATCGCCATCCCGGCCGCCTATTGGGTGGGAGTAAAGACTCATTTGGTTAAGAACTACCAGCAGGAGCGAATCAACGTCATACTCGATCCGGAAAACGCCGACAAGCGCAAGTTCGGCTATCACACCTGGCAATCGATTCTGACTGTTGGTGAGGGAGGACTATTCGGCGCCCCCGGTTCCTCAGATCAGTCGCAGAGCAGTCTGAAGTATTTGCCGGAACCACACACCGATTTCATTTTTGCGGTGACCGCCGAACACACAGGCTTTGTCGGCTGCATCCTGGTGCTGGTAGCCTACATGCTCTTGTTATCACGCTTGATCAGCGGCGCCCGGCGGGCTTCGGATCGGATCGGAATGTTGGTGATCATGGCTGTGGTGGGTGGGTTTGCCTTCCAGGTTTTCGTGAATATAGGCATGGCTCTGGGTCTCTTGCCGGTTATTGGCGTTCCCCTGCCGTTGATGAGTGCCGGGCTCGCTTCACTCATTGCCACCTTCATCGCGATTGGTTTTGCGATCAGCGTGCAGCTGCGCCGCTTCGTGAATTGATCGTCAACCTCCGCGTTAGCTACCGCCGCAACTCTTGATCTGCTTGTTGGCTTTGCTGCAAGGCCTTGGCTTCAATGAAAATGTGCTTGATCTCGGGATGCTTATCGCGAATAGACTTTTCCACGCGATTGATCGCGGCGGCGATGCCATTCGATTTCAGATTTTTCTTGAAGCGGACATCGAGCGTCAACAACACATCATTAGGACCAAAATGCATGGTAAGCGATTTTCTGACCTGGTCGACTGCTTCGTCCTGCTGTGCGAGCAAGCGAATACTAGCAAGCACTTCGTCGCTGACGCCTTCACCGATTAGCAGACCTTTGCTTTCGTAGGCGAGAAAAGCGGCGACTACTCCCAGTATTAATCCAATGACTATCGAAGCAGTACCGTCCAGGTAAGGATTACCCAGCACATGTCCTAAAAATATTCCCAGGAAAGCGACCAGCAAACCCAGCAGTGCCGCGGTATCTTCAAACAGAACCGTAAAGGTCGTCGGATCTTTGCTAGCCCGAATGGACTTAATCACTCCGTACTTGCCCATTTCACCTCGGAACGCTTTGAAGGCAAAGAAAAAGGAAATGCTTTCAAAAAGAATTGCAAAGCCCAGGACCACATAATTCCAGGTAGGATCAGAAGCGTGTGGGTGCCTGAGGTGCGTTACACCCTCGTAGACCGACATCCCTCCACCGAGCGCAAATATCAGAATTGCCACAACGAGGGTCCAGAAATAAAGCTCCTTGCCGTGGCCAAAGGGGTGGGCAACGTCGGCCGGTTTCCTGGCCTTCTTTGAACCAAGCAACAAGAGTCCGCCGTTGCCGGTATCGACAATGGAGTGAATCCCTTCGGAGACCATGGCCGAACTGCCGGTAAAGAAAGCTGCGGTCAACTTAGTGGCCGCTATGGCAAGGTTACCGGCAATGGCGGCAATAATCGCTGTCTTCGAATCGGTAGTCATGCGCTACACGATAGCAAAAGAATCCGCACCAACAGAACTGCGAGCCAGATCTACAAGCTTTAATCTCTGGTAGTTTCTGTAACGTTGCGCCACCGAGTGACACAAGAAGGCCCGCAAAGTGCCGGCGTTTGCCCGCCGGCTCCTGCCGGCCAACTACCAGTTTGGGTGCAGCATTTGATCATTGATTTCCCCTTTTCCTTCTGTCTCAGGTATACTCCACGCAGCTCGTCCGGCCGAAGATTTGATTTCGGTCCACGCTTTGTTAACAGAAGCCTGCCGCCATGCACACGGTTTTTTCGTTTGCTCAGGCGGGACGAGACGCGGATTCTGGTCGTTAATTGCAACGACCCCTTGAAATTTATTTCTTTGATCGGGGCCTCTCAATCGACTTGCGCCGGCAATGGCAGGCGCCTTTTCTGAGCAGTACTCGACCACGGCTAAAGCTGGCAACAGGTGCCGAGCACATCGAACTAGTCACTAGCCTGAATGGCTGTAAGCTGACCACAAGATGAGCTCCCTGTTCGCATACTCAAGCTGGCGGTTAGGCCGAAAGATTTAGCAGGTTACTGTTGAAGAGTTCAAACCACTGCCGCGCGGTGGAAGCAGCCAAAGCATATCCGGTCAGCTTCCCGCGCACTACACATAAAACGACTCAACTGACTTTAGTTTGCCCCTGTCCGCGAGAGCCGGCACATTTACGGGCGGCGACAAGCAAGAGTTTGCCGCATTATTTTTTGCGCGCTGGATCCGTTAATTGCCTCCGGGCTCGACGGCCACAATGCGCAATCACACCACCTTACAAAAAAACCAGCCACAATAGTGAAGCGAGACACAGACCCGTGGGAGGAACTATTCCCATGCGTTCCGGAGACTCTCACGCAGAGTGCATCGGTCTTCAGGAGATAAATATTTCAGCATGTCAAAAGAACTGATCGTCAGCGTCAACGGACGCGAGAAAAAGATTGCCATCATCGAAAATGAAAAGGTCACCGAATTCTATATCGAGCGCGGTGAAACCGAACAAGGCATCGTCGGCAACATCTATAAAGGGCGCGTGATGCGTGTCTTGCCGGGCATGCAGTCCGCCTTTGTCGATGTGGGCCTTGAGCGCGATGCCTTCCTCTACGTCTCGGACTTTTTCGATGAAGAAGAAGAGTTCGAACGCATCGTGATCGACAAAGCCAAGAAGGGTGAAGGCGCGGATGCCGAAAGAGCTGCCGCTGAACAAATCGCCCAGGGGCGGGTCGAACGCGAACATCGCATCGAAGCCACGCAGGAACGGGTTGAACCCCTGCGCGAGGCTGAACAGGCCGGGGAAGTCATAGACGTCACGGACACGGCGCTTGCCGAAACCGCGGGCGACGCCACAGCGGAGGGTGAAGCCGGTGGCGCACGGCGTCGTGGCCGCCGCGGCCGGCGCCGCGGCCGCGGTGCGGATTACGATGAAGCCCGCCAGCCTTCCCTGCAGGCGGGATCCGAAGCCGAAGTCATTACCACGCCTTTTGTGGTCTCGGATCCATCCATTCAGCGCATCGTGGACGATGAGGAAGCGGCCGGGACCGGCGAAATGTTTAAAGACGCGCGTCTCCAGGAACGACTTTTTGACCAAATCCATGCCGGCGAATTTAATCTTGGCGAGGATCTGCGTACAGCAGAAGTAGGCTCTGTGCTGCGAGACGACTACCCCAGCAGCTCTTTTCAAAGAATCGACGACGGTGACGCCCCTTCCCAGCCGGCCGCCCGCCGCCCGATTGAGCCCATCGCAGCCCATCTTGATTCCTTCACAGATGACGCGGGTGAAACGCTGGCTGGCCAAGCTTCATTTGAACGCGTCAGCGACGAGGAAGAGGCGGAGGCGCGCGCTGCTGCTGAAACCAGGTCGGAAGCTACAGTAACGGCCTCGGGAACTGAGAAGGCGCGCGAGAAAAAGAAACGTGGCGGCCCTAAGACGCCTGCTGCCAAGGTTGGTGGGAAGAAGCCAACCGCTACAAAGAAAGCCGCTGCGCCAAGAAAGAAATCCAAAGTGACCGTTGCTCCCGCACTGACAGCCGATGCAGGAGCGGTAACGGACGAACACGAAGATGGCGAGGCGCGGATTACCCAGGGGCGCTCACGCGGCGAGTTCGCCACCCGCCGCGGCGGACGCAGGCGTCGGCGTCCCGGCGCCAAGGCCAAACCAGAGACAAACGGAACGGCCGCTACCGAAGCCGGCGAAGAGCCGCTTGAGGTTACAGGTATTCCTGATGAGCCCGCAATTTCTGAAATGGCGGACGAGCCAGTAGAAGTCGCTCTTCCTGCAACTCCGCCACCGGCGCCAGCCCCGGAGCGACAACAGCGGGATCGACGGCCAACAAGCAATCGCGCTAATCGCAATATTCCTCGCCGCGAACGACATCAGCCAACGATTACGGACCTGTTAAAGGAAGGCCAGGAAATTCTCGTTCAAATCGCTAAGGAACCGATCGCGAAGAAAGGTGCGCGCATTACTTCGCATATCGCCCTACCGGGTCGCTTTCTGGTCTATATGCCTACCGTTGAACATGTTGGAGTGTCGCGCAAGATTGAGTCTGACAGTGAACGACACCGGCTCCGCAAACTCATCCAGGTCATTGTGGCTTCCGAGGAAATCCCCTCAGGAGGATTTATCGTTCGCACTGCCGGGGTGGGCATCAGCGAGGGTGAAATGCGCGAAGACGTGCGATACCTGGTCCGTACCTGGCTGGATATTCGCGCTGCCGCCGAAAAGGCCAAGCCTGCCACCCTCGTCCACAAAGACCTCGACCTGGTGCAGCGCATCCTTCGGGATCAACTATCCGATGACTTTGCCACCATCCGCGTGGATTCGGAAGAAGAATACGAACGGATAGTAGAGTTCGTGAACCGCATTCAGCCGCGCATGGTCAAGCGCGTCAAGCTCTACACGCGGGAAACACCCATTCTGGAAGCGTATGGCGTGCAAACAGAGATTGATAAGGCGATTAAACCGCGTGTGTGGCTCAAATCGGGAGGTTACCTGGTTATAAACCAGACGGAAGCTTTGGTGGCCATCGATGTCAATACCGGCAAGTTCGTTGGTCGCGGCAGCGGTCGCCTGGAAGATACGATTACCCGCACCAACCTTGAAGCCGTAGAAGAAATCGTCAGACAAATTCGACTGCGCGATCTGGGTGGCATCATCGTGCTCGACCTGATTGACATGGAAGAGCGGCGCAACCGCCAGCGCGTTATGACCACGCTTCAGGACGCTTTACGCGACGACAAATCGCCAACCAAGGTCCTGTCGTTCAATGATTTTGGCCTCGTAATCATGACCCGCAAACGGGTCAAGCAATCGCTGGAGCGGACCCTCTGTGCCCCTTGTCAAACCTGTCAGGGCGCCGGATTGTTGAAATCCCCGCAAACCGTCTGCTATGAGATTCTGGAAGATGCGAGGCGATTGGCGCGCTCCGGTGAACTTAAGAGCAAGCAAGTGCTGCTACGTATAAATCCTGAAGTTGCACGCACCCTGCGCGGACCTGAGCGAGATGTTTTGCATGCCGTCGAAGACTATCTCGGGCCGGTCGATGTTACCAGCGACGCAACCATTCATCAGGAGCAGTTCGACTTCGCATTTCTGTGATTTCTTAGACCGACAAACTCCGGTTTGTCGTTTGGCTGCGAGCAAACTTTGACCTGCGCCTGGATAACACAAAACGGGACTCAATCAAGCAATCGCCAAACGGAAATTTAGCGAACTCTACTTCCATGAGTAAGCTCGGCAGTTTTTGGAAAAGCGTACTGGCCGGCGGCGCGGGAGTGGCTGCCCTGGCGGCACTGAACGCAGCCATCAGACATCAGGCCAGCGAGCCGGACGTGACCGCACTGATTGGCCAGCCCGACTTTTTTAGTTGGAAGTATGGCAAAGTCTTTTTCAAGACGGCCGGTCCCAAAAGCTCACGACCTCCGCTGCTATTCGTTCATGGCATCGGCCCAGGCTCTTCGAGCTTCATGTGGCGGAAGAACTTCAACGTTCTGGCTGAAGACTTTAACGTGTTTGCCCTGGACCTGCTGGGCTTTGGCTTCTCGGAAAAACCCGGCTCGGCGCCTTATTCGGCTGACCTCTATGTCGAACTGGTCACTGATTTCATTCGTGAAGTATGCGGCTATCCGGCAAACCTGATCGCCAGCTCGCTGGGCGCCGCTTATGCCGTGCGGGTGGCGGACGAACATTCGGAACTGGTTAATTCTCTAGTCCTCAACGCTCCCGCCGGGGGCCAGAGTTTCCGCAGCCGGCCCGGCATGGCGAATGCGGCCTTCTACGGTCTCCTACAGTCGCCGGTGCTGGGAACTTCATTTCATAATGTGATGGCAAGCGAGCGCAGCATTCGCGATTACGCGCGTCGGCACCTTTTTTACGATCACCGCCGAGTGACTGACCGCCTGGTGGCCCACCTTTACGCCACCAGCCACCAGCCCGGAGCACAGCATGCCATCGCTGCGTTCCTGGCCGGCTATCTCAACACCGACATGCGCGGCGCTTTCGCGCGGCTGAGTAAGCCGACGGTTCTCATCTGGGGCAAGCAGGATCTGACTACCCCGCTGGAGAGCGCCCTTGCCCTGTCACAGTCGAATGCCAGCGTTCGCGTGGAAGTATTTGATTACTGTCGTATGCTGCCCGAACAGGAACACCCGGAACGGTTCAATGACCTGGTTCGAGAATCCTTCCTCGCTGCCCGTTCCGCAAGCGGATGACTCTTTGAGAACCTCCCTTTGGGAGTCAGATCGCGAGAACAAAGGCCAGTCTGAAAATCAAAAGTGGCGTGAGAGCTCAGTCAGAGATTGGAGCAGAAGATCGGGCGCCGAGGATGGCAAACGAGAGCTGCTCGGATAGTCGCTCAGCACTCCAATCGTCATCACGCCGGCCGTTTTCCCCATTTGAATATCCTCCGGCGCGTCGCCAATGTAGCAGGACTCGGTGCTCGTACTGCACAACTGCCGCAGTCCGAGTTCAAGTCCTTCCGGATGGGGTTTCTTGTTGGCGATATGCTCGTTGCAGACTATCGCCTGAAAGACATTGCGTAAAGGGGACTGTGCAATCTCACGACATATCCGGTTTTCACTGCCACTGCTCACGACGCCAAGGCGATAACCCTTAGCATGCAAATCAAGCAACGTTTCAGTCACGCCTGCGATCAAGGGCGCGGTCTGTTCCCCGTAGTGTCGCAACCACAAGTCGTCGGCGGATTGCCATTTTTCCTTCGGCAGGCCCAGTGCCTCATAGGTGGCGTACCAATTAGGAGAATATTTAGCCTCGTATATGTCGAGGGAAAACTCGAAGCCCAGTTCGGCAAACGATTTTTGAAATGCCAGCAGGCCCAGGCTGGCTGAATCTGCAAGCGTTCCATCCCAATCGAAAAGCAGGGTTGTAATAGGAGCACGTGCGGCGGACATAAGCGGAGCCGAATTTAGCAGCTTGAATGTGAACGGATAAAACGAGAACTCAATCTGCAATTGCCACCGACAGTTCGTGCAAGGGCACAGACTGGCTCGGATCCATTAAGGGTGATTCCTGGCGATCTACCTTGCGATAGAGAATGTCGCGTTGTTGCGGAATAAACCCAGCCTCGCGAATGAGGTAGCGGAGCATCTTTTCATCGGCCTCATTGTGCGCGCCGGCGGCTGAAACAACGTTCTCTTCAATCATTACCGAGCCCATGTCGTTGGCCCCGAATCGCAGCGCCACCTGTCCCAGGCGCAACCCCTGCGTTAGCCATGATGACTGAACATTTTCGATGTTATCGAGAAACAGTCGCGAGACAGCGAGCATTTTGAGATAGTCGATCCCAGTCGGTTCATCCTTGATACGACGACCCAGGGCAGTGTTCTCACGTTGAAAAGTCCAGGGGATGAAGGCCGTAAAGCCACCGGTTTCATCCTGCAAATCGCGGTTGCGCTGCAAATGACGAACGCGATGTTCGATCTTGTCGCCGATTCCGAACATCATCGTGGCGCTTGACCGCAATCCCACCCGGTGCGTGGCGCGCATCACCGCGAGCCATTCATCCGTTGTGCACTTGGTGGCGACACGTTTCCGTACTTCGTCATCAAGAATTTCTGCGCCTCCGCCCGGCATACTGTAGAGTCCCGCATCCCGCAGACGGGCCATGATTGTTTCATAATCCAGACCGGAGATGAGATGGATATTGTGGATTTCCGGCGGCGAGAAACAATGAAGCTGGAAGTGCGGATATCTGGCGTGCAGCGTGCGCAGCAAATCCTCGTACCATTCGATACCAAAATCAGGGTGTAAGCCGCCCTGCATCAACACACCAGTACCACCCAGCGCGATGGTCTCGTCAATTTTCTCGCAAATCTCTGCGAGCGTCCGCACGTAGGTATCAGCCGCACCCGGTCGCCGGTAGAAGGCGCAGAAGGTACAAACGACGTTGCAAATGTTCGTGTAATTGATGTTCCGATCGATAATGTAGGTGACTACGTTAGCGGCATGCCGGCGCCGGCGGACTTCATCGGCAGCGACGCCAATCCGTGCGATGTCGTAAGACTCAAGCAGTGCGGTGCATTCCGCCCCGGTCATGCGCTCGCCTGACAGGACACGATCAAGAATTTCTTGAATGTTGGAAATGGTATTCATTGGACTAATTCGAATACTAAGACATGTGCAAACTATTTAAAAGCGCGCAGGGTACCGTCCTCTCGAGCTCGTTACGAATGACTTTTGCAGCGACCTGTCGGCCGAAAGCCTGCGGTAGGCCGCAGATGGCTTTTCAAACATACCGCAACGCCTTTACTTCCGGGATGATGCCATGTTTGTGAGCCAATCTGAAAAAGAGATCCATGCCTGCGAGCATTTCGTCATCGGGTGCGAAACTGATGTTTTCACTCAGGTAGGTGCGGAGCTCTGTTCGCGAGAGACCTAGTAATGGCTCGTAAAAATCAATAATCTGCTCCGTACTTGCGACGCCTTCATCCCGGGCGCCAGCAAAGTCAATCTGGTAGGCGGCAGGCGGGGCATCATTGCGTATCATCCACATGGCAAAGACAAATCCCAATCCCGTTTGCGCCCGCCACAGGGAGGCGAGATCGATTATTTGCAGGTTATCGCGCGCAAATCTCATCGCGGGATCACCAATCATTAACGCCCCGTCATGCTCGGAGAGCATTTTGTCGAGATTGGGAGCATACGGACGCCAGTCAGGCTCGTGGCCCAGGAACTCGCGAAAAATGATTTTCAACAAAGCAGCCGAAGTCCGCGAAGATTCATCCAGCGCAATACTGCGAATATCCTTCAGGTCATCAGCTCGGGTAATGAGCACCACACTGCGCACCTGTTCGCGCGAGCCGACACAAACATGCGGCACCAGGAGTCCGTTTGCAATGCGTTGAGACTCAATGATCGGCACGAGGGCGACGTCGGCCGCAGCTGCTTCGAGCAAAGCGGCACAACGCGCCGGCACCGCATCGACGAGTTCGACGGTCCCCTGACGCGAGCCGTGCGTAAAGCTCCACAACAGCGGTGCACTATTCAGATAACTCGAGGCTGCAAGGTGCGGTGTGGAATTTTCAGTTGTTAGCGCAGTAATATTTGGTCTCCACTATGAATCATTAGTTCGCTTGATGCTAGCGTATCGGCGTGACGGCTCGCAACCAGCCCCCTCGGACCGCACGCTCAGAGCGTGCTCAGATCGCGGCGTTGACCTATAACTTTATTTCCAACGGAGCGCGGGACCGCTGGCAGGGTGCGGTCAAGAAGACACTTGCGGTACTATCCCCGCCGGCACTTTCAGCAAAGAGCAGAGGAAGCTGTAATTAATGACTTTTTACGATGTCAGCGTCCCTATTTCCACACTCTTGCCCACTTACCCGGGCGATCCCGGTGTGGAAATCAAGCAATGGCTGGCGCTCGACCGGGGCGATCCGGCCAACGTCACTGCGATAGACTTTGGGGCTCATACGGGAACCCACGTCGATGCCCCGGCGCATTTCATACCGGGAGGGGCCAAGCTCGCGGCATTGGACCTCGAAACCTTGATCGGAGAGGTTCAGGTTATCGAAATCTCGGACGATGTTCTGGAGATCACAGATACGCATATTAAGCACCAGGTTCCTCGCGGAACTGAGCGAGTGCTCTTCAAGACTCGTAACTCGGCTTTCTGGAACAATCCGGAAGGCCAGTTCCGCGCTGACTACACATATATTTCTCCACCGGCGGCGCGTTGCCTGGTCGCGGGTGGAGTAAGATTGGTAGGTATTGATTATCTGTCGGTGGAGCAGTTTCAGCCGCCGCGTTACGAAACGCATGAGGAATTACTTTCCGCCGGCGTGATCATTATTGAGGGTCTTGATTTGCGCGCGGTCGCGGCTGGAATTTACGAGTTAATATGTCTGCCGTTAAAGATTGCAGGCGGCGCCGGTGACGGCGCACCGGCTCGAGTGGTTCTGCGCACCGCCAATTAGAAGGCGTGCTGTACTTCATTGAGGGACCCGAAGTATCGAGAGCGAGTGTTCAAGTTGGTCCGGCGCATTCCCAGCGGCCGCGTAATGACCTATGGACAATTGGCGGCGCTCCTGGGTGAAGGTTACACACCACGCACAATCGGTTTCGTGATGCATTCCGCCGTGGGAGATTTGCCCTGGCATCGGGTAATAAACGCGCAGGGCGCCTGCTCAACCGGCAACCTGCTCCTGCCAGCCAACAAACAGCAACTCATGTTGGAACAAGAAGGTATCGAATTTGATGAACGGGGCCGCTGTGACCTGCAGCGGTATGTTTGGAATCAGAAACGCGAACAAAGGTCCCCTCGGGCCACGTTGTTCCACAAACAGAGGTCATCAAGGAAAAAGCCATGAATAATGATCCCCTGCAACGAAGTGTGCCCTATGAGGTCAGCCCGCCGCGCTATTCCGTATCACATGGCATGGTGACGACGGCATTCGAACTGCCTAATTACAGGATAGAACAGAATCTGGGTGTAGTGCGTGGCATCGTCGTGCGTTCGCGCAACATCTTCGCAACTCTCGGCGCTACTCTGCAAACGGTTGTTGGCGGCAACATCACAGTCTGGACCAAGCTCTGTGAACAGACACGTCGAGACGCCTTTGACATCATGATCCAGCACGCGACTGAAATAGGAGCCAATGCGGTCATTGGAGCCCGTTACGACACCACGGAGCTCTCCGCCGGGGTCACCGAAGTGCTTTGTTATGGCACTGCGGTAATCGTCGAGCCGAAGCAACCTGGTGAGGGTTATCGTGCCTGATAGCGGACCCGAAGAAATCGTTGCGGGGGACCTCAAGCACTTGCGGGCACTCCTGGGCGAGGTCCCCTTTGCCCGCTTCCTGGGAATTGAATTGGTGGAGGCGACGCATGGATCGGTGACCCTGCGACTGGAAATTCGCCCTGAGCTCATTCAGAACCAGGGACTGCTGCATGGAGGGGCGATGGCTTCTCTGATAGACACTGCCACCGCCTTTGCGATCGTCGCGCAGCTCACTCGGGCAGAGAACTTCACCACCGTCGATCTCAATGTTCATTATTTGAAGGCCGTCACTGAGGGATCCGTTACCTGTAAAGCAAGGATTCTAAAGGCCGGCCGCCGCTTGCTGACCATCTCCGCCGAAGCTCATGACGATGCCGGAAACCTCGCAGCCGTGGCGCTTAGCACCTATGCCCGGCTCGTGTCCTGAGCCCTAAGGCCCGGCGCCCAAAGTCTATGAATTCAACGGGGTTGCGTCCTAATCTGAAGACACTCCCGTTGTCGGGTTTTCGTAGACAAGCTTGTTGATCCTGTGTCAGAATGAACTGCCTTGAATCGGAGCTACCGTCGCTCCATCTATCCCACCACTCATCTCACCCTGCGTCAACTTACGTAATTAGTTCGTCGTATGCATTCGCTTTTTCACTCGCTATTGACTCAACACTCCCGGCAGCTGATCCCGGTCCGCTGTGCTGAGCACACCCTCTCCCAGCTGCATCGCTATCTGGAAGATGTGGTTCTGGAAAACAAGCTGAACGCTCTGGTGATTGAGAGCTTTCCGCGGGTGACCAGGCGGAGCAGTCGTGAACTGGATCGCTTGAAAAAGTTGGGAAGCGTTGCCCAAAGCTCGTTCTTTCTGGTTGGTGACGATGACCCGTTGCTTGACGTAAGTCAGCGCCGGGATTCTCAATTCGTGTTTCTTGAGTCGGACTCCGACTCCAGGCCTAACGATCGCTTCGTGGTAATCGCCGACGCACGATTCTCGGCCCTGATTGTCTCGCCTCCCGGTGACGACCAAACCAGGCCGGACGTTTTTGGCTGCGATGTATTTTGGACGTTTGAGCCCGATATCGTCTATTCAGCGCTCGAGTATTTAATGGCCCGCATCAGTGCAGAGTTCCCGGAAGACGGAGAGCTATTCGCGGAGGCGGTGCGCCAGTCGATGCCCAAAGCCACTTCGCTGCAACTCACGCTGAGCGTCACAACCAAGCTTGCCCAACTCCTGCAATCCCAGGGCGAGCGAGAAATCGCAGTTAATCGTATCGCAACGGCAATACGAAATTCGCTTGAACTCGACAGCATCCTTGAGACCGCAGCCGCCGAAGTCGGCCGGGTGCTGAACGCTAGTTCCTGTGGTTTGCGTGTCGGCGACCATCGCGGAGAAGGGCAAACCACCAAGTTCTATTTGAATCCCGCTACTAAAAACTATAGTCTCGAGGAGTCGGCGCTGATGAAGGATCTCGAGACCCTGGGAATGGAACTTGCCGAAACCCCAGAAAACGAAATCCTCAGCGATAACAGTCAACTGGAAACGATTCTGCCGCGTGCGGTGGTCACCTTGAATCACCAGGGTCGGCTGATTGGTATGCTGCTGATTCGCTCAGACGATGCCACCCGCTGCTGGACTGAAAGTGAACTGCTGCTGTTGCACACCGTAGCCGATCAAATTACGGTAGCCATCAACCAGGCCCATCTGTTCACCCAACTGCAACAGCAAGCTCTCACAGATGGATTGACAAACTGCTATAACCGGCGTGCTTTCGAAATGCAGCTGGAGCGAGACCTGCAGTTTGCAGTGCGAACGCGCCAAAAACTTTCGCTCGTCATGCTGGATCTCGATAAATTGAAACAGATTAACGATCGTTTGGGACATGAGGAGGGTGATAATGCCCTGCGAATGATAGCCGAGAGTTTGCGTAACGAACTTCGGGGTGTGGACACGGCGGCCCGCTATGGGGGCGATGAATTCGCCATCATCCTGC
>DAIMCP010000017.1:68382-76494 GCA_036726305.1 Pyrinomonadaceae bacterium
TGCTGGCATCTGGCATCCGCGCGGAAAATCGCGCATCATAGCCTTTCTTCCAGAGGAGGTTTGCGGAGCCTTGTGCCTGCTTGTCAATGAAAGAACTGCGAAAATTTGCCAGATACTTTCTGCCTTACAAGACCTCGTTGATTGTCGGCATCCTGTGTATTCTCGCCGGCGTGATCTTCAATCTGACAATTCCCATTATTGTCGGCCAGGCCATCGATCAGAACTGGACCGCGATTACCTGGTCCCTGCTAACAATTTCAGCCCTCAAGGTCCTCGGAGCCAGTTTTGTGAGCGGCGCTTTTCTGTTTCTCCAGCGCCGTATTCTCATCGGCATGTCACGTCATGTTGAGTACGATCTGCGCCGGGATTTTTACGCTCATCTTGTAGATCAACCACTTTCCTTTTTTCACGACCATCGCACAGGGGACCTGATGGCGCGCGCCACGAACGATTTGTCGGCGGTGCGCCAGTTGGCCGGTCCCATGATCATGTACACGTTGCAGACGCTCTTTGTGGTGCTCCTGATTCTGCCACTGATGTTCCGCCTCAACTGGAGGCTGACACTACTTCTCTTCATAACGATGCCGTTGGTTTCGTTGACAGTTAAGGTTTTCGGACAGCAGGTGCATCTTCGCTTTGAAAAAATTCAGGAATTCTTTTCTCAAATTACGGTCCGCGCCCAGGAGAACTTTACCGGGGTTCGTGTAGTCCGCGCTTATGCCCAGGAAGATGCCGAGATGGCCGCTTTTGAAAACCTCAACCGGCAGTACGCCGAGCGCAATCTCAGCCTGGTGCGCATTGACGCGTTAATGCGTCCGCTCATGACTTTCCTGATCGGCATCGGTTTTGTTTTGATCATCTGGGTAGGCGTCCCGCTGGCGGTGCGTGGTGAGATGTCGGTGGGCGACTTTGCGGTCTTCAATATGTACTTATCGCGCTTGATCTGGCCTCTCATCGCGCTCGGCTACGTGGTTAATCTCTATCAGCGGGGGACTGCCAGTCTCAAACGCATGCAGGCCATCTTTGCAATCAAGCCTGCGATAGCGGATCTGCCGGGAGTAACAGCGCAACCTCCAATTACAGGAGAGATCGAGTTCCGCAACCTGACGCTTACTCACCGGGCCGGGGACGAACCGGTGCTGCAGGACATCAATCTAACGATTAGCGCCGGGCAGACGGTTGCTTTTGTCGGCCGGACCGGGAGCGGGAAATCTACCGTAGTGAACTTAATTCCGCGCATCCTCGAAGCCCCTGCCGGTACGGTACTGATTGACGGTGTCTCAGTCCGCGACTATCCGCTCAAGCAACTGCGGGCGAGCATTGGCTATGTTCCGCAGGAGACGTTTCTCTTCAGCGATTCACTGGCCGGAAATATTGCTTTTGGGGTTGACCATCCCAACCAGCACGAGATTGAACAGGCCGCAGAAATCGCTGGTCTTTCTGAAGATATCAACGGGTTTCCCAACGGGTTTGACACACTGGTGGGCGAGCGGGGCATCACGCTTTCGGGTGGCCAAAAGCAGCGCACCGCGATCGCCCGCGCGGTTGCCCGCGATCCGCGCATACTGATTTTAGACGACGCTTTATCTTCGGTCGATACTTATACGGAGGAAAAAATCCTGACTCGCTTGCGCGAAGTGATGCACGATCGGACCAGTCTGATCGTTTCGCATCGCGTATCGACTATCAGAAACGCCGATGTCATCTGCGTGCTGGACGATGGCCGGATCATAGAAAGCGGAACTCACACGGAATTACTGACCCTCGGTGGCGAGTATGCCGCGCTCTATGAACGACAACTCCTCGAAGAAGAATTGGCGGCAACCTGATCCCAAATTGTCATGGCAATCGAAATAGATAACCGGCATCAGACGTTGATGGTCCTCTGGTTCATTTTGCTGATGAATCTTGGACTGCTATTTGTTATTTCTCTGGTCGTCGTGCCTCTGACGGCCGGGGACACAACAAATCCAGTCATGGTCATGGTCCTGACGGGGCTGGGAGTTCTGTTTGTAATTGCTTCTTTCGTGGGCAAGCGTTGGCTGCTGGCGCAGTCTGTTATGAAGCAGGAAGTCCGTCTGGTGCAGCAAGCCCTGATCATCGCGTTTGCCCTTTGTGAGGCGAGCGCTCTCCTGGGATTGGTGGAACATCTTGCGTTTGGCTATCGACAGTATTACTTCCTCTTTCTGCTGAGTGCCGCCGCCTTTGTGCTGCACTTTCCCAGACGCGAACATCTCGTAGCCGCCAGTCCCAAGATTCCCATCGAAAACGCTACTTCTTAATCCGATGTCAACTGCAGTCAAACAATTTCACGAGGAAGAGGCCATCGGCAAGACCTACGATTGGCAAATCGCGAGGCGGCTGTTGCGCTACTTAAGACCGTATCTGCGCCTGTTGATTCCCGCGCTACTGCTCACGCTCGGGCTCAACCTGCTGGGCGTACTGCAGCCGAAATTCACCGAGTACGCTATTGATTGGCACATAATTCCGAAAAAAACTGAGGGTCTGTTGCTTCTGGCGGGACTCTTCCTGGCCGTGCAGTTCGGGCGTTTCATCTTTGCCTATCTTCAGGCGATCTTCATCAACACCGTCGGCCAGTACGTCATGTTTGATCTGCGGCGCCAGCTATATGCCAAGCTCCAGCGCCAGGAAGTGGCCTATTATGATCGCAACCCGGTGGGGCGGATCATGACTCGTCTGACCAGCGATGTGGATGCGCTCAACGAGCTGTTCACTTCGGGTGTCACCGATGTTTTGGGTGATCTGGTGATGATCGTGGCCATTATCGGCGTCATGCTCTGGATGGATCCGCAACTGACGCTGGTCACCTTGCTGACGATTCCGATGTTGTGGGCGGCTACCACCTGGTTTCGTAAAGGCGCGCGCCGCGGCTACGATCTGGTGCGAACGAGAGTGGCTCGCATCAATTCTTTCCTGCAGGAGCATTTTGCCGGCGCTCAGACCGTGCAAATATTCAATGCCGAAGAGAAGTCTCTCCATCGCTTTGCGGCCATCAATGATGACCACCGTAGAGCAAATATTGACACCATCTTTTACTACGCGGTCTTTTTCCCGCTCGTCGATTTTATTGGCGCCGTCGGAATTGCTTTGATTATCTGGTTCGGCGGCTATCGCGTTATGAATCACGCATTGAGTCTCGGTGCCCTGGTAGCCTTCATTCAATACTCGGGATTCCTGTTTCAGCCGATCCGCGATATTTCCGACAAATACAACGTGCTGCAAGCGGCCGTAGTAGCCTCGCACCGAATCTTTAAGACACTCGATCTGCCAATTGCCGTCACTTCGCCTGAGCAACCATTGAAGAGTGGACGCGCGGCGGGTCGGATTGAATTCCAGAACGTCTGGTTCGCTTACAAGGACGAAGACTGGGTCCTGAAAGACGTTTCGTTTACGGTCGATTTTGGGCAATCTGTGGCGCTGGTGGGCCATACCGGTTCGGGCAAGACAACCATCACCAACCTGTTAATGCGCTTTTACGACGTCCAACGGGGGAACATTCTCCTCGATGGAGTTGATATTCGCGACTGGGAGCTGCGCTCCTTGCGTCAGAACTTCGCTGTCGTGTTACAGGATGTCTTTCTTTTCAGCGGCACAATTGCGGGCAACATTCGCCTCGGACGTGATGATATCAGCGATGAGCGAGTACTTTGGGCCGCCAATGAAGTCCATGCCGACCACTTCATTCAGCGTTTGCGAGAAGGATATCAGAGCGAAGTTAGGGAGCGCGGCGCCGGACTATCGGTCGGGCAGAAGCAATTGATCTCTTTTGCCCGCGCCCTGGCTTTTGATCCGGCGCTGCTGATTCTCGACGAAGCCACCAGTTCGATTGACACCGAAACCGAACAGCTGATCCAGCAGGCAATTGAACGCGTGATGCGAGATCGGACTTCAATCGTCGTAGCCCATAGACTGTCGACTGTGCAGCGCGCCGACCGGATAATCGTGCTGCACCATGGTGAAATCCGCGAACAGGGAAATCATCAGGAATTGCTCGCTGTACGAGGGTTGTACTGGAAACTCTACAAACTTCAATACGCGGACGTTTCAAGGCCGGTAACGATTGACGAAAGCGGGGACAAGCGACCACTGGCACCCGTCCCTCGCAGTTTGAGGTTTAGTGAGTAGTTTGCTTACAGCGCCCGCGGGCGCCTCGGTCCTTTCCTGTCAACAACGCTGCCGACACCAGCGGCGACGGATCCCAGCCGGCGAGCAGGTCAGCGCACTCAATTGCCTTATGGTTTGGCTGGGACAGCGGGCTTATTAAAGATTGAGTTATCAACCGGCACGTTAAACTTGACCTCGGTAAACTTTCTGGTCGCCGTTGAGACGCCTCCTACGATCGCAATCTTTACCGTAAACGGAACCTTGACTCCGTCAACTTCGCGATAGTCTTCATAGTCCGTCTGGTCGGGAAGCATTCCCAGAGGCGTTTCTGTGTAGCCAATGCGGCGCAGCAGCAAACCGGAGTCCGCATCAAAGAAAAGGCGATCGCGCTTTTTATCCGCTCTCACTCCGGTAACCACAAAGACCTCTCGGCCGTTCAGCTGGTCACGGCGCAGGTTAATCCTGGTGTATTGTTCCTTGAACTTGAGATCGCGGAAGAATTGATACTCATTTTTGAGATCAGCCAACTGATCGGCCCTCATATCGGCTACGCCGCGCGCGTCTTTGTTCCAACCGGCAACGCCGTTGAAGCCCTGCTCAGCAACCTCCTGTTGCGAACCACGGGCAATATGAAATTTGTCAGGAGCGCTTTGCGTTACTTCGTAGGTTCCGGTGGCACCATTGGCAAGCGTGTAGGTCCCCTTCATCATTCGGGTTTTCAGCTTCTCAATAGCTGCTTGCCCTCCGATGGCATTGGTATACTTACTTAGGATCTCGTCGGCAGTAGGCTGCGGAGCAGCCGCGGCTGTTGGTCCGGCGGGCGTGGGCCTTGGGGTGGGCTCAGGAATTGGAAGTGCCAATATGCCAACTGGCCGAGTGCTGCCCCGATGACAACTAAAACAGCTGACTTCGGTACTGCCCTTGAACGTTGTCTTGTTGATGTTCAGGGTCATCGCGATCATTTCGCGCGCGGTGTTTTTCTCCGGCTTGGTGTCTGCGGGAAAGTCCCATTGACCGTCCTTATTGACGTGGCAGAAGTTGCATTTGACCCCCAAGGATCCGGCCATCAGGTTCATCATCGGGATCAATTGCGAGGCCGGCAAATCGTTCAGCACTCTGATATTCTGCTGCGCCTCGCCGATGGTTTTTTCTTTCTGACCAATCACCGGAGTTTGCTGTAAATGCGAGTGCGCTGCCCGGGTCGTCAGGGCGGCCTTCTCAGTGACAGGAGTGGCATCCGAGGCCAGCGATGCTTCCTCGCTGTTGTTGTTTGCGGCGCTGGATTTCATTTCAAAATTAATGACGATCCCCAGCACTATCGAAAGGCCCAGGCAGACTATTGTTTGCACGCGGCGAGTGGTGTTCATATTACGATCCTACCTTTGTTTTTATGGTTTCATTGCACTTGAACAGTTGACTGCTCAAGCACCACATAATGATTGGCGTAAAGTAGAAAGACGTCCTGATTTTGCCAGCAGTTGCGCGCTTAGACAATCCAGGAAAGCAAGTGAGAACCCAATCCACGCACGGGGGTCTGGAAATTTTTCACGCCCAGGCCCGTCAGCGGTTGTCTCTACGCTTCGAACCGCCCTTAATGGGGTTCGCAATGACTACACCCGCCACCTACCTGATAAAGCAGATTCAAAAAAAATACCCCAACCCATGTCGGGGTAGTTTGGGCTTTGGTGCTTGCTGCCGAGAGCAAAAGGCCAGGCCGCTCTTCCTTTTAATGACCAATCGAAAGTCAACCGTGGTTACTGCTCTTTTGGAGGCGACGCGGTCACAGGCCGCGGCTTCATGGGAATTAACCCGTCGACCGACTTATAGATCTGCAAATACATCTGGGTCTCGCGTGGGATCAGCGTACGCCAGCCACTCCCACCGCGGCGAATGTAACCCGGCAGTTTCGCGGCGTTCGAATTGTAGCCGGCCGCCAACAATTCGGTGGGGGTGGCAATCTTCGTTGCCAGCGCCAGTTGCACATCTTCGCTGGCTGCCAGATCGTTCCAGGTGTCCTGCATGTAGAGCAACATCGCCTGCAAGGCATTTTGATGATTGCGCATGGCAGTTACGAAATCCGGAATTAAGCCCACGCCAGGATGACGCTGGCGCTCGAGGTTATACGCCCAGGGGATCATCTGCACCATGCCGCCCGCGCCGGCAACACTAACCGAGTAGCGATAAGTACCCATTTCGTTCAAGGCGTACAGCGAAAAAATTTCGTCAAAGAGCGCCTTGCGATTTTCGTTGCGGAAGCGATCGTGATCGACGTGCTCAACCAGACATAGACGCTCGGCTACGTCAACAATATTGGGCGCAATAAAGGCGCCTCTCTCACGCAAACGCTTCGCAGCCAGGTCAATCATAGAACGTATGTAACTCTGACCTGATCTGGTAAGTTCGTTTGAAAGCAATGCGGGATGAGCTGACGTGTAATAGGCCATCTCCTTAAATGCCCCTCCCCTTTCAATCGGATACTCCACTAACAGGGGCGTCAGGGCCTGGCCTTTTAGATCATTGACTGTAACGGCGGTATTTACTCCATTTGCCCGCAGTACACGCAATGTGACGGGAGTTCCCAGCGAGGTCGTCATCGTCACTTCTGCGTTCCTGGTAAGGAAAGTCTCTTTGGAGAGACTCAGCAGGTGAAGACGAGTCGTTACTCGATCAAGCAACGCTAGTGTCACGACATCGGTCGGCGACGTGCTAAAAGATGTGGGGCGGGGGCGAGATTTGAGTAATCGTTCGGCCTCAGTGATTCGAGCCTGTATCATGCTGGGGGACAACTGCCTGATGACCGGAACCACCTGTTCTCTGCCATTTGCTAACGGTGCCACAGCTACCTGGCCTGGCTTGACGGGTTCCCTCTCCTGCGCGGGGTCCGACGGCATCCGAGAACTAACCACCCTTTGCCGTAACTCTCCGGCCGGGTTCGCGTTAGGTGATTGAGCGTAACCTGGAGTGACGGATGAAAGAGCGGTAAAGAATGCCGCTAAAGATGTAAAAATAAGAGCCTTTTTCATTAATTTACCACTTACTCCGAGGAATAATGCGCGCAGGCCGCTGCTGGGGTCTCAAGCTTCACCCAGCCTACCGGGGTTGTCAACAGTTATTTTGACGTTACAATTCGCTGGTGGTTGGAATGCGAACATATTGCAATTCTTAATTCGGTCAGTGAGACCAGGCCCGTGCTGATCTGATACGAGGTATGACATTGAAACGATTCGAGAGAAGACATGACAAGCTGGCCCCCATGCCAGTATTTATCAGGCGCATGATCGAATCCCTGGCTACAGCCACGATTCTGATCGGCATCTGTTTATTTCTGGGGATAGCTGGCTATCATTGGCTGGCCGGATTTGACTGGATTGACTCGTTGCTTGAGGCCTCAATGATTCTCGGAGGCATGGGTCCAATCAGGGAACTCCAAAGTTCCGAGGCCAAGGTCTTCGCTTCTGCCTACGCACTCTTTAGTGGGGTCGTGTTCATCGGCATCATGGGTATTGTACTGGCACCGATGGCCCACCGAATGTTGCACAGCTTTCATCTGGATGAGCAGGACCTGCAGAAAGGTGGCAAGAAAAAGTAAGGGCGGACCGCGCAGCGTCGCAACCCGCCCTGGCCATCTTGTCTGGGGAGACCCTGGCACCTTCTTGTAGGACCACCCGCTTCAGCGAGGGGATGGGATGCGCTAGAAACTGAAGCGAAGCGACACATCAATCCTTCGATTGTAAGCGGCGTTGCCACCACCACCTCCACCGAACCCTCCAAAGCCACCAGCGGTTCCGTTCGAAATTCCAAAAAATGACGAACTGAGATTACCAGTCGGGTTGGCCAGGTTTGTATGATTGAGCACATTCTGAATATTCAGTGCGAGCGTCAGATTATAGCGACGACCTGATTCGCCGCCGCCGCCAAATCCTCCCATTCCGCCGCCGCCACCTCGATCACCGCCGCCACCACCGCCGCCACCACCACGTGGACCGC
>DAIMCP010000018.1:0-74492 GCA_036726305.1 Pyrinomonadaceae bacterium
GGCAATCAAGGCAAAACTGGCAGCATGCGATTCAGGAAAGCCATAAAGCGCAAACGAAGCGATCGAGCGCACGATGTCGTCCTGCGTCTTGCCGGTGATGCCGTTATTCTCCATGCCGCGTCGCAGCTTTACCTCGACCTCTTTCATGCGCGCTTCCGAGCGTTTGAAACCAAAAGCACGCCGCAATTCTTCAGCTTCGCCGCCCGAGAACCCGGAACAGATCATTGCCATGCGCAATAGTTGCTCCTGAAACAACGGCACTCCGAGGGTGCGTTTCAAGGCTGATTCAAGAGCGGTATGTGGATAAGTCACCGGCTCGCGTCCCTGGCGGCGCTTTAGATAAGGATGGACCATGTTACCGACAATCGGGCCGGGACGAATGATGGCCACCTGAACCACAATGTCATAAAACCGCTGGGGCCGGAGTCGCGGCAGGCAGGACATCTGGGCGCGACTTTCAACCTGGAACAGGCCAATGGTGTCGGCCTTTTGCAGCGCGGCATAGACAGCCGGGTCATCCTGAGGAAGATGGGCCAGATCTACTTCTTCGTGATAAGCCTTGCGAATCAATTGAATCGACTCTTCCAGCACGGCCATCATCCCCAGGCCCAGCAGATCAACTTTAATTAATCCCAGATCAGCACAGTCTTCCTTGTCCCATTGGACCACCACTCGTCCAGGCATGGCGGCAGGTTCAAGCGGAACTACGGAATCGAGCTGGTGCTGACAAATCACCATCCCTCCCGAGTGCTGACCCAGGTGTCGGGGCAAATCCTGCACGGCCTGGTAAAGTTCAAAGAAGTTTTTGATACGGGGTTCGCGCAGGTCCAGGCCTGCATCGCGAAACTGGCGTTCGGTTGAATCCTTTGGATCTTTCCATTCCCAGGTGTGGACCAGTCCGGACAATCGTCCCACGGTATCGTCATCAAAGCCCAGTACCTTGCCGACTTCGCGGGCGGCGGATCTTCCGCGATAGGTAATCACGTTGGCCGTCATCGCCGCGCCTAATTGTCCATAGCGCTGGTAGACATATTGAATGGCTTGCTCTCGCTGATCGCCACTTGGTAGATCCAGATCGATGTCTGGCCATTCGCCTCGCTCTTCAGAGAGAAAGCGCTCGAACAACAGTTCCATGCCGACGGGATCGACAGCGGTGATGCCGAGCGAATAGCACACGGCGCTGTTGGCCGCTGAGCCGCGACCCTGGATCAAAATGTTGTTGCGCCGGCAAAATTGCACGATGTCCCAGACAATCAGGAAATAACCTTCCAACTTTAATTTTTCAATCAGTGCCAATTCACGCTCGATCTGGATACGTGCAGTTTCGTAGGCCGGCGTACCGTTGCGGCCTGTATAGCAACGGCGCGCGCCTTCATCAGTGCGCTTGCGTAGAAATGAAGCCATGGTCTCGCCCGGCGGAACCGGGTAGCGGGGAAACTCATAACCCAAATCTTCGAGGCTGAACTGGAGACGGGAAGACAACTCAACTGTGTGCGCAATGGCCTCAGGCAAATCTGCGAACAAACGGCACATCGTTTCGGGTGCTTTTAAAAATCGTTCAGAGTTTTGGGCCAGCAGGCGGCCGGCGGTCTCCAGGCGCACATGATTTCTAATACAAGTAAAGACATCGGCAATCTGGCGCTGGGCGGGAATCGCCTGGCAGACACCGTTGGTGGCCAAAAGCGGGAGTTGCAAGCGCCGGGCAATTTCCACCACTGCCTGATTGCGTGCTTCCTCTTCACGATTAAAATGGCGTTGCAGTTCGGCATAAACATTTTCCTTGCCAAAGATACCTATCAGCCATTCGGCGCTCTTTTTCCCCGCGTCCCCACGTCTTCCTTTCTCCGCGTCTTGCAGCCGCAGTGGTCCATCCTCGGCCCCGGTCAGACAGATTAAACCCTGAGCATGCGCGGCCAATTCTTCAGACGTGACCAGGCACTCCTGCGGCCTGGCATGCTTGGGCACACGCAGTTTCATCAATGTGATCAGGCGGCAGAGATTTTGATAACCGAGGCGGGTCTGAACCAGCAGCGGGATCGTAAAGATATTTTTAGCGTCAGGGCTTGAGACTTTGATCTCCGCGCCAATATGCGCTTTGAGGCCCTGCTTTTTTGCAGCCAGATAAAAACGAGGCGCGCCATAGACCCCATCGCGATCAAGGAGCGCCATGGCCGGCATTTCCAATGCATGACACGCCGCTATTAGATCTTCAGGCACCGCAGCGCCTTCTAAAAAACTGAACGCCGAGCGCGCATGTAGTTCTACATACATAAAAAGATGGTCTTAGGTCTTTGGCTTATGTGTTTCGTGTTTTGTACTTTGCATTTAGTTTGAATTCACCAATGCTTCGTACCTGGTTCTTGTTCTTTAGTTACACTTGTCGCAGCAACCGGGTTTTTCAACGTTTGCAGTACAAGGCTCCAAAGATCAAAAACCAAAGCCCAAAGCCCATCTTCTAGTCATACACTCCAGCAACAAACCAGGCGCCCTGACGCGATTCGCGATAGATGCGATAGAGCGCCTGCTGCTGGCCCTCTGCGCGTGACTCTACCGCTACGTCCCATTCATCTCGGGACCAGGCATCTGCGCGCCACCAATCACCCGTCGCTCGCCAGGGGCCGGCGGCTCGCACAATTTTTCCATGCACGCTGCTATCTGGACCCCAGGCACTGATTTGTGTCGGGTATCCTTTGGCTGCGTCAACTAAAGCTCGCAACGGTGGTCGAAAAACACGGAAAGCCATGACTGTGACGGGCTCCGCATCGAGATGGAGAGCCAGGGATGCGGAGACACGGGGATTTCCAGCTCGGCGGGCTCTAATGCGGCGCTCGCCTTTTCCTTTCAACGCAAATCGCTTAAGGCGAAAAGCGTCGGGTCGATGCGTATCCAGTAACTCGGGCGAGCCGAGGTTGCCTGCGCCAACCAGTTTCGCGAGTCTCGCCAGAGTCAATTCTAATTTTTCCGGTTCCGGCGCCAGGGGGATAAAAAGCCCGTTTTGTGCGATGCGTGGCTTTACCGGCTTACAGGCAATTGCTACGGCCATAACTGCCAGAGGCGGTGGATGCATTTCCGTATCCAGCAGTAACAGCTTTAAAAAAACTTTGTGATCGCGCATCGCGTAAGGAAGGTTAAGTTCGCGATCATGTGAGGTCCCGTTTTCCAGTTTCAGGTGTACCCGCAATTCATTGGTTGCCAGCGCATAGGCAGCCAATTTTGCACAAAGCTGATTGAGCAGACGCGCCAGAATAAAAGAGAGAGGTTCGAGGGCTGCGAGCGGAAAATCCAACTCGATTGAATTTTCAAAAACAGGCGCTGGCTGGATAAGCTTTAAATGTCGAGCAGTTTTGCCCCTGGCCAGTTGTTGTAGTTTTACTCCTGCTTGTCCCAGACGTTGCGAGACGCCGGCAGTGGGCAACGCCGCGAAATCGCGAAAGGTGCGTATGCCCCAAAGTCTGAGGGTTTCAAAAATCACCTCGGAGCCCGGAGCTCCCGCCTGACTGGTTTCTACAACCCCTGCTAATTCAAAGCAAAGCGCTTCAATGGGTAAATCACCAAGTCCAGTGATCTCATCGCCCGGGCTAATGAAAGTTATGCCTTTGAAAGATTTCGCGGCGTGTATGGCTGTATCGGGATTTCCAGCCAGCGCTACGTTGACTGTGGCCTCGAGGCCGCCGGAAGTTTTAGGCCTGGCTGCCCGGCGCGTAATCTCGTTTGCCAGTCCGTAAGCTGAGCCAAATAGTAGTTCGCACCCATCTGCGTCAATCACTACGGTATCGGCAGCAGTCTCTTCCACCAAAGGTGAAAAAGTATAGGCAAAATCCGATAAGGACACGTCCTCCGGAACTTTTTTAAGGTGAACGCAAACAAACATACTCTTTAAACCCAGTGCCGATTAGCAAGCGAAGTATAGCGAACAAAAACGAAAATCGTCAAGAGTAGAAAAATACGCCGTAGTTCCACCCGGGAGCTGGCCTTGGTGCTGAAATAGCGACGTCCTCGGTGTCAAACGATGGTTTTCAACCGCGTGGGAATGAGATTTTGAATTACCTATTTGCTAACGCATTCAATAGGCGACTTGCGCTTTAAAAAATGTCTCCCGGGCTCCTGGAGCAACCGGTCTTTGACGTTCGGCCCGCAGTTTAAATCCTCGCAGCAGGTTAAGAGCAGGGAGGCTGTCCCTGGATTTGTGAAGTCGAGGTACAGCTTCCGGCCGGGTGGTTGATACTCGAGTGGCTGACCAATGGTCCTCAGCTCTACTCACTACCAGGGAAAGAGAGGCGCAGGAACGAACGCAGGAATCCTGCGCAATAACCAAAAGTGACGTGGGTTTGTGCTCTACTACGCGCCGAAAACGATACCACCATGATGAGATAATTTTTCGCGCCTGCAAGGCTGGAATGTCGCCCAGATCCAATACTACCAGGCCAAATCCCCCACCCTGCAAAATCAAATCGGCAGCTTTAAAGGCGTGTTCAAGCTTGCCGTCACAGCGCAGCCAAAGCAGTTGCTCAAGATCCACCCCTGCTTTTTGGGCTGAGTGTGGATCAAAGGCACTGCTGGCATCGATGAGGGCACAGACTTCTTCATGAGTTGTGGCGTGGGCGAGGGCGGAAAGCATCAGGCTGGTGCGCCCGGACGAAGCCGGTCCAAAGACCTCGGTAATGGCCCCGCGAGGCAGACCCCTCGTGAGTGAATCAATTTCCACAATTCCTGTGGAGATAGTTTCTTCAAAATGACGTTCGCCTAGCTTAAAGACATCGCCGAAACGTGTAGTCAATTGGGATTCGATGTTTGCTTTGGATATTGCAAGGGCCATCAGTCAAACTCCTGTTCCAAGGGGGCGGGCTCGCGCATTCAAGCTGATTCATCACTTGACGGCCGAAATATTATTCGCTAATATTCGCCCAGTATTTTCGTTTACCTGCGAAAATCTAGCACGGTTGATGAGGCTGAAGCAAGAGGGAGCAAAAGATGCCCGTAACACCACGACAAAGACAAGTCTATGAGTTCATCACACGCCACATCGAGGTGAACCGCTTGCCTCCTACCATTGCCGAAATCGGGGGGCACTTTAAAATGAGTTCTTCAGCCAGTGTGCATGGCATTCTTTCGGCGCTTGAGCGTGAAGGACTCATCAAAAGAATTCCCAACGTAAGTCGCGGGATTGAACTTGTAAAACAGGAGGGCGCAAACGACCGTGACGAGGCCGAGATTCCGCTGCTGGGCCTGGTCGCGGCCGGGCAGCCGATTGAAGCGATACTCAGTCACGAAACCGTCTCCGCCCCGCGCGACCTGATCGGCCGCGGACGGATGTTTGCTCTCCGAGTGCGTGGCGATTCAATGATTGATGAAAACATTCAGGACAATGACATCATCCTCGTGTCTTCACAGCAGACCGCAGAGAATGGTCAGGTGGTGGTAGCGCTTATCGACGGCAATTACGCGACGGTGAAAAAATTCTATCGTGAAGCTGAGTTCATCCGCCTCGAGCCGGCCAACCCACAGTTCAAACCAATTTTCATCAAAACTCCCGAGCGTATTCAGATTCAAGGCATCGTGCGCGGACTGATTCGCAAGTACAACCATCTGGGCCAGGCGTAGCCAAATGCTGAACGATCTCAACAATGATCAGCTTCAGAAAAATGAGACTGAACTTAACCTGGTTGGCTTTGAACTAACAGACTGTGAAGTGAAGCTCGCTGCAGTGTCGGTGAAGTATCTGCGCGCCGTGCATCGCACCGCGCTTGAACTAGCGATCCCCAACCGCTTTGGCCTGGAAGCCGGTGGCTTTTGGTTAACGAATGAGCAGATTGCACAACTGCGCCGGCTGCCGGACTACTATCCACCCGCCGAGGCTGCGGCCGTCGCGCAAACAGTCGAAGCGTATTTGAAAGCGCAACTCAGAGAGTTTTATTGGGCAACGACGCCTGCTGTATTCTAACTATCGACCATCAAGTAGATAAGGATCGCAAACTTTCAAGTAAGAGACTACAATCCACAGCCATGGCTAAGAACTCTCACATCGAATGGACGCACCACACGTTCAATCCATGGTGGGGTTGCAAAAAGGTTTCAGCTGCTTGCGACAATTGCTATGCAGAGTTGTGGGCGAAGCGCATGGGACACCAGCTTTGGGGTACGAAGGCACCACGCCGATTCTTTGGTGATAAGCATTGGCAAGAACCTCTAAGATGGAATGATGAAGCTGGACTAACCAATACTCGTGAAAGAGTCTTTTGTGCGAGCATGGCTGACGTGTTCGAGCGGCGTGCCGATCTAAACAAGGAACGCGCACGACTGTGGCTACTCATCGAGGCCACTCCGAATCTTGATTGGTTATTGCTCACAAAGCGTCCGCAAAACATCGAGAGGCTCGTACCTTGGCGGGACAATTGGCCGACTAACGTGTGGTTGGGTGCGAGTGTGGAAAACCAAACAGTAGCTGAAAAGCGACTGCCTTTTCTTCTAAGGAATGCGGCAGCAGTGCGCTTTCTTTCGTGTGAACCATTGCTGGGCCACCTCAATCTGCGTCCCTGGTTCAAGCGGCGAGGGCTCCACCCAATTGATTGGATCATAGCCGGTGGTGAGAGCGGTGGGAATTCGCGTCCTATGCACCCCGACTGGGTTGTAGATCTTTCGAATCAGTGTGAGGAATTCAAAGTGCCGTTTCATTTCAAACAATGGGGCAATTGGGTCCCTGCTGATCTTACGAATGAGTTTACCCGACCGCGGCTACTCGAGCTCCGCAACGAGCGTCCTGTAAATATGGCTCGCGTGGGGAAGAAACTTGCTGGCCGCATCCTTGATGGATGTACCCGAGATGAGCTACCTCACAAACGACTGATATGCCTAAGCTAGTGGCTGCAACTCCAATGGCTAAGTTAGCGCCATTCTTCCGTGAGCGATCGTGCGAAGTGTTATTCAACCTTATGCTTTCGTTTCTCACGCGCTTTGTCGATGCTAAGGGGCGGGAATCAAGTTATCACCAGTTGTTTGGACGGGCTGGAGTTCTGGAAAGGATTCGTGCGCTCCCGAAAGGAACTGGAGAACGGGAAGAAATGGCTGTACAAGAATATTGTAAGAGCCTACAAGAGATTTGTGACTTTGAGTACGTATCTCAAGCGGTGATTTTGGATCCAACAAAAGAGAAAGTTAAGTATCACTTGATTTTCGCGAGTAAAAACCCTAGGGGAATCGAGGTATTTAAAAAGGCGGAAATCGAGGCAGCTAGGATACAAGACGAAATTCGTCACGAAGTCTATCTGCGAAAGACCGATCCCGAACTGCCCGGGTTGTTCGATGACGGACCGCCCAGATCGCGATTGGTTTCGCAATTATGGAGGCGCTACACAGACTTAGCTGTGAAGCAGGTTGTTGAAGTTCTACGAAGCAATGATGCTGCTGAAGGAGTTTTGTATAAGAAGCTATTTCGCGCAGCGATGGCATTCCCTCTAGTCACGCCAGAAGGCCTTATACACTGGCTTCAGTCGCGGGAGCCTTATCTTAAAATTATTTTCCAGTTTTCAGAAACCCGAAAAAAACCCAGGAAACCGTCGCCCATGTATAATGATCGCGTCATTGTGGTCAATTCAAAAGGTCTCAAACTCGACTAGACTGCGGCTGCGCTTCCGCTGCGACGCAAGACGATTAGAGCGATTCCCGAAATAATCATCAAGCCACCCGCCAGGGTGCGCCATTCCAGCGTCTCTTTGAGCACGATCATCCCTAAGACCACTGCTACCACAGGCGTTACCAAGGCGATCAGCATGGTGTCGGTAACATTCATATTGCGGATCAGCCAATAATAGAGACTGAATGCGATAACAGTGCCGACAATGGCCAGGTAAAGCAATGAGATCACTGCCATCAGAGTCCAATGGAACCTGAACGGATTTCCCTCCAGTGGTATGCCAATCAGAAAAAGAGGTACGAGGCCGAAGACCATTTGTCCGCCGGCGAGCACCGCCGGATCAATGTGTTTGCAGTAAGCTTTGACCAGAACATTGGCGTAGGCTGCACAGAAGGCGCTCAAAACCAGGGCAGCGCTGCCCCAAAGCGCTTTGGGGCCGGACACGTGCAATTGGTTGGAAAAGATTACGCCTACACCGATCACTCCCATCAAAACTCCAAATATTCTAGGCAGCGTCAACGGTTCGCCGGCCAGATAGTAATGAGCAATGATCAATCCGAAAGCCGGCAGCATCGATTGCAATAGTGCGGCCAGGCCGGAGGAAATATATTGTTCCCCCCAAAAGACCAAACCATAATTGAGACTGAACGAGAGCACACCGGTTAGCGCCAGCAATAACAAGTCAGATGGACGGCGCGGGAAGGGAAGACGGCGTATGGCGATCAGCACGAAGAGAACAAAAGCGGCAATCACAAATCTGATGCCGGCAAAGGTCAGCGGCGGCAGATCCTGCAAACCAAGTTTGATAAAGAGCCAGGTTGAACCCCAGATAAGACAGAGTATTAGCCAGACAAGACGCGCTTTCATCACTTGTCATCTATACGTGACCTCGATCGATTGGTCAAACCGGTCAATCTGAATAATTGCAATGCCCCGGCTGCAGCGGTGGTGATGCTTATAAATCAGGTACGCCTGTGGGAGGAAGGAAATTGAACCAATCCCCCAGCTGGCGCTGGGGGATTTCGAAAACTCACGTGACGTGTGAAGAGCCCTCGCGAACACTCTACTGCGCGTTATCCAACTTAATGAGGGCAAACGCGGCGCCCTGGGGATCGAGCATAATCGCAAACCGGCCAATGCCTGGAATATCATCCGCGGGCTTCATTACCTGTGCTCCCAGGGAGGTGGCCAGTGCAACTTTCGCGTCACAGTCATCGACCGCGAAGTAGACCAGCCAGTGCGGTGGCACCGGGCCCATTTCCGGCGTCAACTTGTACATACCGCCGGCAGGTCGTTCGCCGTTCTGGAACATTGTGTATTCCATTGGCCCGAAGTTCTGCGTGTTGGCGGTCCAACCGAGTAAGCTGGTGTAAAATTCGGATGCTTTGCTCGTATTCGTCGTGCCCAGTTCGTTCCAGCAGAATGAGCCGGGAACATTATAAGTTCCCACCCCGTGATGAGTGCCGGCCTGCCAAAGTGCAAACACAGCTCCAGTTGGGTCCTGAATCACAGCCATTCGGCCAACGGTCATGACGTCAAAGGGTTCTTTCATCACTGTGGCGCCAAGTTTATTAGCCTTGCCGGCCGATTCGTCCGCGCTCGTAACTGAAATATAAGACAGCCAGTGTGGCGGGATTCCCTGGTCCTTCATCTCAGGCGAGAGTTGATAAAGGGCAGCCACGTCTTTACCGTTCAGTTTAAGCATCGTGTAAACCATGTCGGGGCCGACGGGATTGTCCACAAAATCCCAGCCAAAGAGTTTTGTATAGAATTGTTTCGCGCCCGCGCTATCGCTGGTCCCCAATTCAACCCAGCAAAACGTGCCGGGGGCGAAACCTGGAGCTTCTTTAGTTGCTGCTTCAGTCATGGTTCTGTTCCTCTCCTGGTTACAGGTTTTCGATTTTTGACTTTTGGGGAGGCGCACACAATATCATGATTGCTTTGGAGAAGAGTATGACAAAAATACAATGGGATTATGGCTTGGGCCTCCTAAAAACGAAATGCGCCACCTTCAGCAAGCTGAACGCGGCGCAATCCGTTCTCCTATAAATCGCCGACGCTATCTCTCTGACTTGCGCCAGAGCCTTAACTCCAGTCTTCTATAGGATGGCAGCTCCGCATGTACACACAAGAGCTGCCGATTTATATCCCGATGAGAACTTGCGGTAAGTTTTCGCCGGTCAGCACTCGATTAAAGTTTTCACCCCAATCATGCATCCTTGCGGATGCGGTGCCTTTAGGTTTTTGTTGTGGTGGCTTTTCCTCCACCGCCGGTTACGACCCGGCAACGAAGCTCAACTTTCGTCGAGCTGCTTGCCCCCCTTGGCGGGTCCTCTTCCAAAGGGTGCCATTCGTTTCCGAATGGCTCAAGAAAGTCTCGCAACTTTCTCCAGCTGAACCTTTCGGTTCCGACTCGGGCGTCATTAGGATTAACAGCCGCCTGCCTCTCCTCTCAACCAATACGTCACCGTATCGGTTACCGTCCCTTTGTCGGTCTCGAAGGCCGTAACCCTCGCGACAGGTGCTTTATACCGCAGAGGTTTTTTAGCGTCAACTTTTTGTGTGTTTTATTTTTCGAATTCATCCTAAAAAGATCTTCTTTATCTGAGATCAACCGAAAAGGCGTAAAACATAAGGGAAAACGGCACACTTCAATTAAAAAACGAACACACAAAACAGCGGAGAGCTAGCTTGTAAAACTTGGCAATGCGCTATTTTTGTAAATTGCCGACTGCGGTTTGTATTCTTTCCTGAATCAGGCGCATTTGCTCTTCACTTTCATACTTCTGACGCGGCCAAAAAAATCCACGCAAACCGTCTTTCCGGCGCCGCGGCACAATATGAACATGCAGATGCGGAACGCTTTGGCTGATGTAATTATTTATAGCGACAAAAGTGCCATCAGCTCCCAAAGCCATTTGAACCGCTCGCGCCAATAATTGGGTGTTCGCAAAGAATGGCGCAATCAGCTTAGCCGGCAGCTCGGGCAATGCTTCAAAGTGCTCACGCGGAATCAGCAGACAGTGCCCGGGGAAAACTGGCCGATGATCCAGGAAGGCAACCGACGACTCATCTTCAAAAATAACAGGGGCGGAAATGTCGCCTGCCAGAATGCGGCAAAAAACACAGGATTCATTCATGAGATATGCGAACGTAATGAAAAGATTATGTTTTGACTCAGGGTACCGCAGGCTTCATCCAACGCAGGTTGGCGAAATTCCAGGTGTCAGTTAAACCATTTTGAGTGTTCCGGCGGCCGGGCAGCTGACAGCAGAAACAAAGGGTTCAGGCCCCACCGTCGATCAATCCTGCCCTCGCCACCTGTGCTGCACTCGCCTGCGCCAGCCGCTCAATTCTAATGTACATTTGTCTACGTGAAAACGTCAGGCGCCAATTCCCAAAAAGTCCTCAGCGCACTGAAGCAGTGGGGCCTGTTGCTCGAAACGGACAGCCGACTGCCAAGCGTGGCCGGATTGGTGGCGCAGGAGTCTTTCCGCGGGTCATGGTGGACGCATCCTCGGGCCCAGGAAATCTTCGCCCTACTACAGCAACTGGTTGATCACAAGGCGGTGTTGGTTACCAAGCTGATTTCCGGCAAGGTTACCTTTGTGCATCGCCGGCTCTGGCCGGAAGTAATATCTATCGGCCTGGCCCGAGAAGCGTGGCAAGTGTCCGGGCTTTCGCCTGCCGCACAAATGCTGCTCGCTAAAACCGATCAGGAAGGCTCGATCTCCACCAACGAGCTTCAGTGGCCGGAAAACTTTGGCTTGGCCAAGCCAGGTGAAATCGTCCGTGAACTGGAGAAGCGTTTGTTGGTTCACAGCGAGGAAATTCATACGGACAGCGGAGCACATGCAAAGTCAATCGAAACGTGGGCCAGTTGGATCAAGAATTCAGATATAAAGCCACGCCGAATAGCGGTTCAGGATGCCCGGCTGAGACTGGAACAAAGAGTAGCGTCCTTAAACGATCATTTCGGGGCCTCCGCCACACTTCCGTGGCGCAGACGCGTCTGACTGTTTTGCTTTAACAGGGCCAGAAGTTTCTCGGACACACGACTGAAAGGCGGGTTACAATTGGCCCTCCAAAACCGAATCTCAGAGGATGCAATTTCATGTCCATTGCTACGATCAACCCGGCCACGGGCGAAACGATTCAGATCTTTGAGTCGCTGACAGAGGAACAGGTTGAGCAAAAGCTCGAGCTGGCGGCGCACACATTTTCCGCATTCCGTTTGACCTCGTTCGCCAAGCGCGAGCCTCTCCTGTTGCGAACTGCAGAGATTCTCGATACGGAAAAGAACAAGCTCGGTCGACTGATGACTCTCGAGATGGGCAAGCCGCTCAAGGCCGCCGAACAGGAGATCGAAAAATGCGCCTGGGTATGTCGCTACTACGCTGAGAAGGCGCGGGAGCATCTGGCTGACCAGGTGATCACTACCAATGCCGCGAGAAGTTATGTGCGGTTCCAGGCAATAGGACCAGTGCTGGCGGTGATGCCCTGGAATTTCCCTTTCTGGCAGGTCTTTCGTTTTGCGGCCCCGGCACTGATGGCGGGCAATGTTGGCTTGCTGAAACACTCGTCGAACGTGCCGCAGTGCGCCCTCGCCATTGAGGATGTCTTTAGACGCGCAGGATTTCCTGAGGGTGCCTTTCAGACGCTGTTGATTGGATCTGATTTGGTCGGCCGCGTGCTTGAAGATCCGCGCATTGTTGCGGCTACGCTGACTGGCAGCGAGCCTGCGGGCCGCAGCGTTGCTGGCCTCGCCGGAAAACAGATTAAGAAAACCGTACTCGAACTGGGCGGCAGCGATCCCTTTATCGTAATGCCCTCAGCGAACCTGACTGAGGCGGTCGCCACCGGCGTGCGAGCTCGAACTATCAATAATGGGCAGTCATGTATCGCTGCCAAACGGTTCATTATCGCTGCCGGTATTTACGAGGAATTTGAACGACGCTTTGTCGCAGGCATGGAAGCACTCAAAGTTGGCGACCCAAGCGATGAAGAAACGGAAATCGGTCCGCTGGCAACGGAACAGATCCTGAAGGATCTCGACGACCAGGTTTCCAGGTCGGTGGCCGAGGGCGCGCGCATCCTTACCGGTGGCAGAAGATTGGATCGGCCGGGTTACTTTTACGAACCAACCGTGCTGGCTAACATCACAGAGCGCGCTCCGGCGTACTGTGAAGAAGTCTTTGGGCCGGTGGCTTTGCTCTTTCGGGTCTCAGATATGAATGAAGCGATTGCGCTTGCGAACAACTCGCCGTTTGGCCTGGGTGCGTCCGCCTGGACCAACGACGAACAGGAGCGAGACCGTTTTATTGAGGAACTCGAGGCCGGCAGCGTTTTCATAAACGGCATGGTAGCCTCAGATCCAAGACTGCCTTTTGGCGGCATCAAAAACTCCGGCTATGGCCGCGAGTTGGGTGAATTCGGCATCCGCGAGTTCGTGAATATCAAGACGATCTGGATTAAGTAGTGAATAAGGCGCAGTAAGAGGAAGAATCTGAATTCTGCTGGCCGGGGTGGAAGGATAGGTATGGTTGCGATTGCCCTCCCACCCAGGTTGGAGCTGGACTGACGATAATCAAAATGAAAATCCCCCCAAGGTCTTTGGCCTGTTTGTGCTCCGCGGTCCTGTTGAGCGGATTGAGTTTTCTAACAGCGAATTCGCTTGACCGTGCCGCCGGGCAAAAGAAAAAGTCAACGGCGCCCGCCAACCGCGAACGCGAAATTGCGGGACGCTTTGCGCCGGTATTTTACCAGGCCCTCGGCGACAACAAACGCGCTGACTACTTCACTAATTTTGACTTTGATGGGGACTGGCGGGGCGACAACAACTGGGTCCATACCAATGACCGGCGCTTTCCAATGAAGGCCTACGTGTACTATGCGGCAGTTGAAACTGCCACTCATTATTTCATTCATTACGCCGTATTTCACGGCCGTGATTACAAAGGCGGGGAGCGCGCGGGCGCGATCCTGAGTGAACTCATGCGTGAGGGCGCGAAGCGCGCCGGGAAGCGGGACCCTACTGGCATTGCGGAAGAAAGCGCCCTGGCCCACGAGAATGACCTGGAGGGATGTCTGATCGTGGTGGCGAAGAACGGGAGCGATCTTGATCGGGCCAAGCCCGTCTTCGTTGAGACGCTGCGTCACAACACAATCGCCAAATATTCTGCGGTTGAAACTTCGCCACAAGATGCCAAAAGCTTTCGCACAGAGGAACAGCGGCCCCTCCTCTATGTCGAACCAAAAGGACACGGCATTGAGGCGTTTACCGGCGAGAATCAGACTGCTGGTAAAGAGGTGCTGACTTACAGAATTGCGGCCCAGGCGGGTAACTCCGAAGAACCAGCAGGAAACTCCGTTGGTTATGAGTTATTACCGCTGGCAACTACTCTTTGGCCGCGATCGCTGGGAGGCATTAACTCTACTTATGCTGAGGTGTATGACTTTGGCGAGGTTACTATCAAGCTGCAGTCCGGGGAGGCAAAAATTCAGCTCCAAAAAATCGGAATTGCCTTTGCCGGTAAGGTTGGTGGAATAAACATGGCCCGCCCACCGTGGGGCTGGTTTGACCGCAGCAATCGTGAAGGAACGTTGGGGGTGTGGTTTTTCGACCCCGCCACCACCATCAAGCGAGATTTCCATCTCGATGAAGGGTTTTCGACGAGTTATTTGCGGCTTCCGTTTTGGGCTGCAAAAAAATAGATCGGGAAGGGCGAGCGACTTTGAGACGTGGGCGGGCTGGATCAGGCCGGTAGTTTTTCAAAAACTGCAAAGAGTTTGCTGGTTTCCCCGTCACTCTTCTCTTTGAACTCACGAATCCATCCGGTCACGGTTTTCGTCATCGTTCGCGCTGAATCCTCCTCACTGGGAGTGTCCGCAGGTGCGTCCACGACTTTGCCAGCGCGGCTGAGGTCGTCCCTCTTAACGATCTTAATTGGCTTAATTGGTTTTTTAATCGCGTTCATCATGTGTTTGTGCCCGCGCAGTAGTGCGCGGGCAGCAGTTTCCTATTGAAAGCTTGTAAGTTAGCGGGATGTGTGACTGGCGCTAGCCATCATGCATTGAAAGTCACAGCTTGTCACGCTCTCACAGGGCTAAGTTGTTCCTCGATAATGCGCACGACCGAGCCTTCGTTTGTCGCGCCGACCAAACGCTCGGCTTCTTTTCCGCCCTTGAAAACAATCATGGTGGGAATGCCCTTGATGCCAAAACGTTGGGTGACGGAAGGATTTTCGTCGACATTCAGTTTTACGATCTTTGCCGTGTCCGCAAATTTTTGCGCCACAGACTCGATCACCGGCGTCATTGCGCGGCACGGACCACACCACTCGGCCCAAAAATCAACCAGCACGGGCACCTTGCTGTTCATCACTTCCGCTTCAAAGGTACCGTCGCTAATATCTTTAACGAATTCACTCATTATGCGCTTACTCCTTGTTTTATTCTCAGTCGTTGCAAAGTTGATCCAAAAGGCCGGCCAGCGTGCGCCGATCAGCTTCAGGGAGACACTTGAGCAGGGCACGCTCTTGTTCCTCGAGTATTTTCGCCGCCACGATGTACCGCTGGCGGCCTTCCGGGGTGACATTGGCGCGCACACTACGGCGGTCGCTGGGATCGTTAGACCGGCCCACGAGCCCGTCTGCTTCCAACCGATCCATCAATTGCGTAATGTTCGATTTAACGCAACTAATACGCTAAGCCAGGGCGCTGAGCGGGAGCGGTTCACCTGCCTGAATCAGATGATGCAGTATACCCAGCTTGGTGAAAGACAGACCTGACCCGGCCAGCGCCGCTTCGACACGAGACTCCAGGCGCTGGGCAACACCCAGCAAAGTCCGCACTAATGGATCAAACCCGACATCTTCCAGACCACAGATTTCGTTCACGAGTGAACTATACTGGCCTGTACTAAGTTATGTCAAGCCTTGCGGGAGAGGCTAGCGGCAGATAGTCTGTCGGGGCGAGTCTCGATGAGGAGGACGAGTATTGAAGCTGGCTCTTAAATACGGCCTGTTGATTACCGTCTGCTTTGTTGCCTGGGTGGTCATTGCGCACAAACTGGTACCGAACCCTCAATCCCTGGTGCACAGCGCAGGTTCCGCCACTTTTGTGAATATCGTAGAAATTCTGGCGATCTTTCTCGGCATCAGGGAAAGGCGGAGACAGATGAGCGATCACCTGAGTTTTAAGGATGGGCTCAAGACCGGGGTAGGCATCGCCTTCGTCTACGGCCTTTCAGCATGCCTTTTCTTCGCAGTGCAGTTCTTGCTGCCTGGATCCAACTTTCTGGCCGCCGAGGCTGGTGCCCGGAACCAGTCGCCAGGGCAGGCAGCACTGGGAGCTTTTATTGGACTTTTCTTTGGGGCGCTCTTGATGGGACTGCTTTATTCGACGATCATTTCCTTTGTGTTTGCCGCGCGGCAGCGCAGTTCCGAGCAAAACTCGTCGTAAAGAGTCAACCGCAAAGCTTTACATCGACGGAACCAATACTACCTTACCGATGTTTTTTCGGGCCTCCATATAGGAATGCGCGGCCCCAACTTCAGTGAAAGGGAATGACCTGTCTACGTGAGGTCGAACCCATCCTTCCTGCACTCCGTCAATAATTACTTTCATCCACTCAGCCACCTTCTCGCGTTCGTGCCAGAGATGGCCGAGGTTCAAGCCAAAGACGCCCTTGTTCTTGTTAAGCAACCCGAAAGGATGAAACCACGGTGTCTGCCAGGCCGCTTTGGCCATCTCCAGCTTGCCTTTAAGCCCGTCCGCCGAAGCCGTAGAAATTCCGAACATTCCCAGGCGCCCGGTTGACCTCAGGGCGCGGTAACTCTTTTTCCAATGGCCCCCGCCGATAGGATCAATCACCAGTTCAACGCCACGGTCGCCAGTCAGCTTCTTTAATACAGCCAGCCAATCCTGATTTCGATAGTCAATCGGATGGTCCAGACCACGTTGCCGAAGGAATTCATGCTTACCCGGGCTTGCGGTACCGTAAGTCGTGGCGCTCAAGCGCTTAGCGATATCGAGCGCTGCCAGACCAACTCCGCCACCGGCATTATGAATCAGCACTGCTTCGCCGGGCTGCAGCGAGCCCATAACGGCGAGCAGTGCATAAGCCGTTAGATAGTTGACCGGAATAGCCGCCGCCTGTTCAAAGCTCAGGGACTCAGGTTTCGTGAAAATCTGATTACCTTTGACGACTACGAGTTCCGCCTGGCCGCCAAAGCGAGTCAGGGCCACAACAGCCTTCCCTACCATTGCCTGGTCGACTCCCGCGCCGGCGACTTCGACGTTTCCGGCGACTTCATATCCCATCACACAGGGTTTCTTTGGCGCATCGGGATAGAGACCCTGGCGCGCCAGAATGTCAGCGAAGTTCAAACCCGCCGCCTTGACGCGAATCAGCACATCACCCGCGCCCGGTTTCAGATCCGGTCGCTCCTCGATCTGGAGGACCTCCGGACCGCCGTTTTTGGTCGTTACGATTTGTCGCATGGGCTTAAAGTAGCATAGAGGATACAAGAAACAAGCAGGGCGCAGAAGCCTCCTTCTGCGCCCTAATCATAAACTCGATTGTTGCCAGGATTAGGTTGCCTTTGGTGCCCCTGCTGTCGCCGTGTCGCTGGCCTTGTTTGGTTGCGGCGTTATCCGCAGATAGGGCTTCGGCGCTTTCCAGCCGGCGGGAAATTTTGCCTTGGCATCTTCATCTGACAGCGAAGGCACGATGATCACGTCCTCGCCGTCTCTCCAGTTGACCGGAGTCGCCACGCTATAGTTTGAGGTTAGTTGTAGGGAGTCAATCACACGCAACACTTCATCAAAGTTGCGACCACAGCTGGCCGGATACGTGATCATGAGCCTGACCTTCTTGGCAGGGTCAATGATAAAAACCGAGCGTACCGTGAAGATGTCGCTAATTTGTGGATGGATCATGTCGTAGAGTTCGGAAACTTTATGATCCGGATCCGCAATCACCGGGAAGTTCAAGGCGGTGCCCTGAGTTTCCCTGATGTCTTCAGCCCAACGTTGATGGGAATCGGCTTTATCAACACTGAGGCCAATTATTTTTACATTTCGCCGATCGAATTCAGGTTTAAGCCTGGCAGCCTCTCCCAATTCTGTAGTGCATACAGGCGTAAAATCCTTGGGGTGGGAAAACAGGACAGCCCAGCTGTCGCCGATCCACTCATGGAAGTTGATCGGACCCGCAGTGGTGTCGGCCGTAAAATCTGGAGCGGTGTCACCTAAACGTAGAGTCATGGTTTCATCCTTTCGTCGGTAGGCCCGAAACCTCACCGTTATGAGAGAGGTAACAGGGATTGGTTTGTTGTCGGGGGTTCTTGTCCGAGCCGTTTTTACAACGGTTAGACTGGTAAGTCAAAGAGCGAGGGCTTAGAAGCGGGCGCAGCACAACCGTTGGCAGTCAGTTTCCAACTCTGCCCTTGCGATGTTATCATCCAGTTACCCCCCCAACCCCCCGCTTTATCAATAGCGTTTTGTTCCCCACTGACGCCTGGCGCCTTTGTATGTTGAACTACGCTCACGAACCGCAAATGTCTTCCGGCACATCACTGCTGAACGAACCCAGCGCTGAGCTTTACAGAAAAGTATTCACTCATTCAAACGAGGCCATTGCGATCATTGATCCGGAAGGTCGTTACCTCGAACAGAATGCAGCTCATCGAGCGCTGGTGGGTTATACGGATGAAGAACTACGTGGCAAAACTCCCGCCGTTCACCTCGGAGAAAACGCCTTCGCGGCAATCGCGCGTGAACTGGCCGAGAAAGGTGAATATAAAGGAGAAATAACCAGCCACGCGAAGAGCGGTGAAGGCAGGCAAATCGAAATCTCTGCTTTTGCGATGAGAAACGCTGCCGGCCAGCCCATTTGTTTTGTCGGCATCAAGCGCGACATTTCCGTTCGCAAACGTAACGAAGAGGTCTTGCGTCGCAGTGAAACCGAGCTCTCCGACTTCTTTGACAGCGCTGCCATCGGTTTGCATTGGGTGGGTCCCAATGGATACGTGGTGCGCGTCAATCAGGCCGAGCTCGATTTACTCGGCTATGCACGCGAGGAGTATATCGGTCATCACATCTCTGAGTTTCATGCGGACCAGGAGGTCATTGATGACATTCTCGCGCGGCTGCAGCGAGGCGAATCAATCAACGACTACGAGGCGCGCCTGCGATGCAAGGACGGGGCAATCAAGTTTGTGCGCATTAATTCCAGCGTGTATCGAGAAGACGGCAACTTCATTCACACGCGTTGCTTTACGCTGGACATAACAGACCGCAAACGGGCTGAGCAACGGCTGGCTCTGCAATACTCCATAACCAGGAACCTCTCTGAAGCAATCGACATCACTGACGGCACGCAACGAGTCCTGCGTGCCGTTTGTGAGAATTTGGGTTGGCAGGTCGGGCTGATTTGGCGAGTTGAACGAGAAAAAATCAATCTCGTTTGCGAAGACTTCTGGCACACTGAGGACGTCGCCGTGGATGAGTTTGAGTCCACCTGCCGCGCGCTTAAATTTGCTAAGGGTGTTGGTCTTCCTGGCCAGATATGGGCGAGCGGCGAGCCCACCTGGATTCCCAATGTGCTCGAACATAATAACTTCCCGCGAGCCTCGAGCGCTGCCGGCGCCGGTCTTCACGGAGCTTTCGGCTTTCCAGTTCTGGTGGGATCTGACGTGATTGGGATTATTGAGTTCTTCAACCGGGAAATAATGCAGCCCGATCCGGAAGTGCTCCAGATGATGTCGAGTGTCGGGGGACAAATCGGTCAGTTTCAGGAACGGAAGCGAGCGGAAGCAGAGTTAGCCAGGATCTTACTGCTCGAACGTTCAGCAAGGGCGGAAGCGGAGCAGGCCAATCGTCTCAAGGATGAATTTCTGGCGACTGTATCGCATGAACTGCGCACTCCCCTCAACGCGATGATGGGGTGGGCGCGGATGCTGCGATCGGGCCGGCTGGATTCAGATAGTCGCGAGCATGCCCTGGAAGTGATTGAAAGAAACGCCTGGGCGCAAAAACAAATCATAGAAGATATTCTCGACGTTTCGCGAGTGATCACCGGAAAGCTGCAACTCAATCTTTCACCGGTAGATCTCGGGGCGGTTACAGATGCAGCGCTCGACGCGGTCCGGCCGGCCCTCGAGGCCAAAGAGATTCAGATTACGAAGATGATTGATCCACGTGTACGGGTCATCGTCGGCGATGCCGATCGCCTGCAGCAGGTTATTTGGAATCTGCTTTCGAACGCTGCGAAGTTCACTCCGGTGCGGGGGCAGATTGACGTTTCTGTCAGGCAGGTCAATAACAACATTCAGATCCGGGTGAGCGATACTGGAACCGGCATCGCGCCCGACTTTCTCCCACACGTTTTCGAGCGTTTTCGCCAGGCGGATGGCTCAACCACTCGGACTCATGGTGGTCTGGGTCTCGGTTTGGCAATCGTACGACATCTGGTAGAGCTTCACGGAGGTTCGATCAAAGCAGAGAATCGCCCGGAAGGGCAGGGCGCTATTCTGACCGTAAGTTTGCCATTACCCAGTGGAGAGTTACGGCTGGAGGACGTACCGGCAGCCTTTATCAGGGAACCGGAATCGTCATCCGAAGGTCCGGATCTGAGCGGGATCAATGTGCTCGTAGTTGACGATGAAGCTGACGCGCTGGATCTGATTGCGATTGACCTCACGGCTTGTGGTGCGAAAGTGACGTCCTATTCCAAGGCCAGTGAAGGTCTGGCAGCACTCAAGAAATTCCCATTCGATCTGTTGATCAGCGACATCGGGATGCCTGAGTTTGATGGTTACGAATTCATCCGCAGAGCGCGGGCGCTGGAGGCTTCCGAGCAACGCCGCAAAGTCCCGGCGCTTGCTTTGACGGCTTACGCGCGGGTTCAGGATCGCCTGCGCGCCCTGATCGCCGGATTCGACACTCATGTATCCAAGCCACTCGAAGGTGGCGAACTGGTCACTGTTGCTGCCAGCCTGGTCGGGCGGCTGGCCAAAAAGTAGTCAGGCACGATAGTCTCAGGAACACAATGTCAACCCGTTGCGATTGGGCCCGGAGCGAGAAAGCTGTTGCTTATCACGATGTTGAATGGGGCGTGCCGCTCCATGATGACCGTGGCCTGTTTGAATTTCTGATACTGGAAGGCGCACAAGCGGGATTGAGCTGGGAGACAATCCTCCAGAAACGAGCGAACTATCGCGCGGCCTTTGACAACTTCGACCCACAAAAAGTTGCGCGCTACAGCCCGGCCAGAGTGGAAAAGTTAATCCAGAATCCCGGGATTGTTCGCAACCGTTTAAAGATAAATGCGGCGCTGCAGAATGCTCAGGCGTTCCTGGCCGTGCAGCGTGAGTACGGCAGTTTCGATGCTTACGTTTGGCAGTTCGTAAATGGGCAGGCCATAAAGCGAAGGCCGAAAAAACCGGTCTTGACTCATACGAAAGAATCTGACGCCCTCAGTAAGGATCTCTTGCAGCGTGGGTTCAAGTTTGTAGGCCCGACCATATGTTATGCCTTCATGCAGGCCGTGGGAATGGTCAACGACCACGATCCGAAATGCTTTCGCTATAAAGAGATTCGGTGAGAATGCCAGGTTGCCCGGCTTAACACTACTGGTTATGGCGCATGTTTTAGCGTCCGGCGTTGCTGTTCCCGGTGTTAATCACTGTGGGTCCGCCAGACTGACCCAGGGACAATAATTCGTGGACTTTATTTACCAGCCCCATAAAGGCAAGTCCCAAAGCAGCAGACAAAAGTAGCGCTGGCAGTAAGCTGAAGTTACTCCCGGCTCGAGTTTTGCGACTTCGATCTTCCATTGCCAGAACCCTCACGATGGCAGTAGCCTGCCTAACAACTAAGACTGCTTCAGGCGGCAAATTATTAACAGCGATGAAGGGAATATCCCAAAGGCAGCAAGCTGGGGTTTCCCTGGCCCGGTGTCGCGCTGCCCATTGACGTTGGTTGGTGTCTCGCTCTATTGTGCGAACCGCAGCCAAAGTCGAAGGAGGATTTAAAGCTTGCACAGATTTGTAATGAACACCTGTTTCCTGCTTTTTATTTGTTTTTTCCTCGCATGCCAGTCATATACTACAACCCTGGAACAAAGCGTCGAACGCGCGGATGAAACTGCGGCCATCGGCGCTCTCCGGACCCTCTCGGCCGCTCAGCGCACATATAGCGTCAGCAATGAGAATAGTTTTGGGACTTTTGAGAAACTGGTGAATGGAGGCTTTCTCGACTCCCGATTCAGTTCAGACCATCCGAAATTCAGGGGATATGTCCTGACCATGACCGTCGCGGGGGGCAAAGAAGCAGGATCGTATAACGTCAATGCTGACCCTGAGCCGCCCCTGAAAGGCCGTCATTTTTACATCGACTCGACTTCCGAATTGATTCATACGAATCCGGATCGACCGGCGGGTGCCGCCGATCCCTCGCTGGATCAGTGAGGTGTGTGAACTGCGTCGTTGGCTTAATCAAGGAAGGAACACGAATGCGGTGCTTAAAATTTGTTCTGGTGATCTCGCTGCTCGCTCAACCCGCCCTGGCCCAATCTGGCGCGGAGACGGCCAGACAGTTTCGGCAAGCGCATGAACACCAAATCCTCCAGGAATTTCTTGACCTTCTGGGAATTCCCAATCCGGCATCAGATCGTGAGAACATCCGTCGTAACTCAGCATTTATCCTTGAACTCCTAAAGCAACGCGGGTTGCAGGCGCGCTTGCTCGAGGCCAGGACCGCAAATGTTCCGCCCGTGGTCTACGGCGAATGGAAAACACCGGGCGCCACGCGCACCATCATTCTTTACGCTCATTACGACGGCCAGCCAACCGACCCCAAGCAGTGGACCGGTAGTTTGCCCTGGCAACCAGTACTTCGTTCCGCCTCACTGGAGGGCGGCGGGAAATTGCTGGCCGCGCCCGATGGGAAGGGAATCATCAATCCCGAATGGCGTCTCTATGCTCGTTCAGCTTCCGACGACAAGGCCGGAGTCATGGCTATCCTGACAGCCTTCAGGGCCCTCAGGGCGAACGAGCACAAGCTGACCTCAAACATCAAATTCTTTTTTGAAGGCGAAGAAGAAGCGGGCTCACCACACCTGGGCGAAATAATAGAGCTCCATCAGGCGCTGCTGAAAGCGGATGCCTGGATAATCTGCGATGGGCCGGTTCATCAATCTGGTCGCAAGCAGGCAGTCTTTGGCGTCCGTGGCGATACGAATGTCGACATAACGGTTTACGGAGCCCGGCGACCATTGCACAGCGGCCATTACGGCAACTGGTCGCCTAATCCCGCGTCGATGCTCGCGCGCTTATTGGCTTCCATGAAAGACGATGCGGGGCGAGTCACAATCCCGGGCTGGTACGACGATACCCAACAGCTTGGTGAAGCTGAAAAACGAGCCATTGCCGAGGCGCCGCAATTCGATGACGAGCTCAAGCTGCAGTTGGGCCTGGCGCGAACTGAGGGTGGCGGCAAGAGCCTGTTGGAATTAATCAACCTTCCGTCATTGAATATCAATGGCATGAGCAGCGGAGATGTTGGCGTCCTGGCGCGTAACGTCATTCCCACCACGGCAACTGCGGTTATGGATCTTCGCCTGGTAAAAGGCAATGATTACCGGCGGCAGGTCGGGCGCCTAACAGAATACATTCGCCGGCAGGGTTTCTATGTTATCGATCGCGAGCCCACCGACGAAGAACGTTTGCAGCACCCGATGATTGCGAAAGTCATTCATCGTGCGGGCGGGTATAACGCGGAACGAACGCCGATGGATTTGCCGATTTCTCTGGCGGTGATTGAGGCTGTGCAATCCACCTCAACAGAACCGATTGTCAGGCTGCCGACTGCCGGTGGCAGTTTGCCGCTATCTATTATTACGGAGAGGCTGCACACGGTAACGATTACCGTTCCGATTGCCAACTACGACAACAACCAGCACGCTGAGAATGAAAATCTGAGACTGCAGAACCTTTGGGATGGGATTGAAACGTTCGCGGCTCTGATGACCATGAAGTAGAGCGAGAGCTGGCAAGAGTCTCAAAATCCAACCTGCAAACGTGCGCTGACAAGCAAGAACTTTAGAGAATGAATGGCGCGACCAAAAGATTTGAGGCCAGGCTGCGCTCTCCCCTTCGCAACCTGGCCCCAGTCAACGGTCGCTTGCCGAAGCGCGCAACCGATCTTTTAAAAACTGATTCAGTAAGGATAACGATTTCGATTGCGGATCTTATAAGTGTAAAGGGCTCCGCCTCCTGCTCCGGCCAGGGCTCCGATTGCCGCGCCTTTCTTGCCACCGACAATCGCTCCTAGTAAGGCTCCTGCGGCTGCACCGCCGGCTACCGTGACCTTATCCTGGTGCTTCTCCCAGAAGCTGCGATTGCGATAGTCGTAGTAGGAACGTGAGTCATATACGCTTCCTGTACGCGCCGAACTCCCATAGTAAGTTTGATTTCGTCTGCGCCCCTGTGCAAATGTTGGGACTGCAACTGAACCCAGTATCGACAGCGTTAAAATGATTGCGAATATTTTTTTCATGCCTCTGACCTCCGCTGCTCCTTGAGCAACGACTGTGCCAATCCTCGCCATCTGGTTGGAGAAAGCCAAAATGAGACAAATCCTGTGGTTTCAGGCTAGTTGAGAGCACTGCAGGTCTGAGTTGGTTGAGGCAATGTAGGATATGGTAAGGCGGGTAGCCCGATATGGGATGAGAGCAGCGACTCGCGCTGCCTTCGCTATTCGAACTGCTTTTTGAATTCCGCGAATTGACTTCTCAGTCCCTGCATTTCGCCGCTGATTCTTTCGACTTCCTGCTCGAGGTGGGCAATTCGATCGGCCGTTACCGCCCGGCCGGAGCCGCTTTCCCGCGGGCCCTGAAATTCGGCGGCGAGGGCCTGGACATCAATTTCGCCGCTCAGTAAATGGGCAACCCGGGTTTCTTTTTGTCCGGGTTGGCGAGGTAGCCTGACGACCAGCGGTTCCGGATCCTTGGCGATCAGCAACCGTAACGTCTCTTCAACGTCTTCCAGTCCCTTAAAATCAAATAGGCGGGCAGAGCGGGTATGCAACTCTCCCACGGTCTGCGGCCCCCTGAGCATCAGCAGGCACATCAATGACAGCTCAGGGTGACTAAGGTGAAAAATTTCCGGCATCACGTGCTTGTACTTTGGCACCCGGCTGCTGCTGCCATAAAAAACGTACGTTAGATTCTTCGTGCGCAGACTCTCAACCGCCTCGGCGACAGTCGTTTCAGAATAAGCGGTTACGGGATTACGGTTGTTCTTTTGATTGCAGGCCAGCGTGAGCGAGTTCAAGGTGAGCGGATAATACTCCGGTGTCGTTATCTGCTTTTCGACCAGTGAGCCCAGCACGCGCAGCTCGACATCAGTAAGTATGGTCAGCATATTGAAAACTCACCTTATTAAAAGTGCATGGAGAGCGCAAGTGTGACTGCACCGACTAACGGTCAGAAAACAGAGCGTCCTTTACAAACCATAGGCGATTGAGAACGTCCTAGGCGCCGTTAAGTCGGCGCGTACGGACGTAATCTGACACGTGGTCGCCGTAACGTTCCATAAATGGCTGTCTATAGTCGGTGCCGCGGATCACGCGCCGGCATTCTCTCGTGTCACAGATACACTCAAACTCCTCCATGTGTTCATCACAGAACGTGGCGTAATCCATGGTGATCTCTCGGCCTGGGGCTATCTTCGTGCGGGCCACCAGATTCAGACCGTCCAGCCAGGCATTGGGATCGCAGGAGTGGTTAATTGGTTTCCAGTGATCGGGATCGTGACTCCAGCTGACAAAGATCTCATCGGTTAAGGGGTAGGCATATTGCGAGAACCATTGCTGCTGTTGCTCATTCCAGTTTTCCCGGACATGTTTTCTCGTCACCAGCACGTGTGCCTGTTCTTCATATGATTCGATAATCTCGCCAGCCTCGATGGTTTCGACGGCGTACATGCCGTAGTGGCTCTTCGAGTCGAGATATAGTTTCCACTTCTTAAGCAGCCGGCTATGTCGTTTCAAAGCCGCCTTAATTACTTTTTCAAAGAACTCTCGATGCCCCCAGGCTTCCTGCAGCAGAATGAGATCGGCGCTGCCTGCTTCCTCCAGCGGGTAGGCAACATCACAATTGGGATTAATCTCCAGCATGAATAACTCGCCCCGGTCATTCATGCGAATGTCACAGCGACCATAGCCGGCGCCATTGAGCCCGATAAACAGCTTCTTCGCCATGTCTTCGAGCCGGCCGTTCAGCTCTCTGTCGTCGCTCTGTACGCACGTCATCGCCTCGTAGTCTTTCCACTTCAGGTCAAAGTGCTTGAAAGATTCACCGGCGGGAAAGCGAAACTCAATCGGCCGGTAGGCAAAAGGCTCGAGTTCATTGTCTGCGTTTTCTACTACCAGGACGGAGAATTCACGGCCTTCGATAAATTCTTCGATAAGCGTGCCGCCGAAAGCAGCAATCATCTTTTGGGCCTCAACCCGCAGCGCTTCCGGGGTCTCTACACGCGATTGTCTGGTGAGTCCGATACTGCTGTAGCTGTTGGGGTGTTTGGTGATTAAGGGAAATTTCAACGAATTGGCCGCCAGTTCGATGCTGTGATCGTCAGCGGCGAAAACATAGGCAGGCGCTTTGATGCCCCAGAAGTGGCAGACGCGCTTCATCATCTCGCGCGAAGGCTCGTAAAAATCCGAGGTGGCACCCGTAAAAGGCAGTTTCAATCTTTCCAGCGTCTGGACTACTTCGATGCCCGGGCGATCCTCATCCCAGGCGCCGTCGCAGAGATTGATAAAGACATCGAAGCCGCGGCGCGACAGCTCGACCACCTGTCGCACAGCTCTAACTTTATCGATGAAGACGGTTTCGCATTCATGTCCGTCGAGATGGCGGACGACGTCTGACTGCGGATCGAAATCCTTCATCGGACTGTCGGAGTTTTCGTAGGAGGGATCAAGTATGCATATCTTCACGGGGGCATGTCCTCAGAGCTGTTGCGATCAATCGAGCTGAAGTGAATATATACCATGAAAGTGAGGGCAATGATCGCAGAGTTATGATTTATGTCCGGTGAAACTTGAAACATCGGATCGTAATCTTTAGACTGCCGCGGTATGCCCACGATGGATGACGCTCTCATCTCCTTACGCCAGCATTTCGGCTTTGACGGTTTTCGCGCCGGCCAGACGGAGGTCATAAGTGCCATCCTCGAAGGCAAAGATGCTGTCGTCGTGATGCCAACCGGCAGCGGCAAGTCACTTTGTTATCAACTGCCCGCGATGATGTTGAGTGGCGCGACGCTGGTAGTTTCTCCACTCATTGCCTTGATGAAGGACCAGGTCGATGCACTGCGTGCCCGTTCTTTGCCCGCCACCTTTATCAATAGTTCAATCACGCCGGGCGAACAAAACGCCCGTATTGATGGCCTGCGCCGGGGTGAGTTCAAGCTTGTCTATGTAGCGCCGGAACGCTTTCGCAGTGGTCGCTTTGTCGAGGCGCTGCAGCGCGCGGGAATTTCACTTTTCGCAGTCGATGAAGCCCATTGCATTTCGACCTGGGGGCACGACTTTCGTCCCGACTATCTAAAGTTAAAAGCTGCAATTAAAGCACTTGGACGGGTTCAAACGCTGGCCCTCACGGCCACGGCCACGCCCTATGTGCGCTCGGATATCATTCAGCAGCTGGGTTTGGAAAAGCCCCCCACGTTTGTCAGCGGCTTCGATCGACCCAACCTGTCGATTGAAGTTGTCCATACGGAAAGAGAGTTGGAAAAGATTGCGCACATCAAGCGTCTGGCACTGACCCACCAGGGTTCAGGAATCATTTACGCCAGCACACGCAAAGCGGTCGAACAGGTGGCAGCCAATTTGCAATGGCAGGGCCTGAGTGTGGCGGCCTACCACGCGGGGATGGGAGACAGCGCGCGGGTAACGGCGCAGGAAGAGTTCATGACCGGCCGCGCGCAGATGATCGTGGCCACAAACGCCTTTGGCATGGGCATCGACAAGCCCGATATACGTTTTGTCGCCCACTACCAAATGCCAGGCTCCATCGAAGCGTACTACCAGGAAATTGGGCGCGCCGGACGTGACGACCTTCCTTCCGACTGTGTCTTGCTGTTCAACTATGCGGACAAGAACACGCACGAGTTTTTTATTGAAGGTTCTTATCCGGACCTGCAAACGGTGCAAAGCGTCTATGATGCCTTAGTGGCGACCGGCGTCCAGCGCATCGAACTGGCGACCAAGGAGATTGCGCAACGCTCCGGCGCCACGAACGAAATGGCGGTCAACTCGGCTCTCTATTTGCTCGAACGAGCAGGCCATATCGAGCGCGTGGCGTCGACCGATAAGCAGCGCCGGCTGCGCAGCGTAGTGTTACTCGACCGGGCTCCGGAAAAACTTCGCGTCAATCCCAACGAGGTTGCCGGCCGGGCAGCATTGGAGCGAAGAAAGCTGCGCGAGATTCTTAACTTCTGTTACACAGACTATTGTTTTCGCGCACATATTCTCGACTATTTCGGCGATCGTCATCATGCGCGGCAATGCGGAACTTGTGGTAACTGCGCACCCCGCTCATATGCCAGCAGCCTTCCCGAGCTGAAGGATTCCGCAGGGCGTGCAGCCAAGGGTAAAACGGCCGGGAAAGCACGAAGGGCCCCACTTGAGGTGGTTGTACCTCGCGCGATCAGCGAAGACGAATTACTGCGCGTGCGGAAAATTCTGGCCTGCGCCACGAGGATGAAGGGAAGATTCGGAAAAAATGTTCTGGCTGCGACGCTCCGCGGTTCCGCAGCAAAGAGTGTCATACAGGCGCGCTTGCACGAGCTTTCAACCTGGGGACTATTGCGCGATCTAAAGCAGGACGCCATTCTGCTCTACATTGAGGCACTGATTGACGCTCGCTGTCTGAGGGTGACTCCTGGCGAATATCCCCTGGTCTTGATTACAGAGTTGGGCGAAGCAGTCATGCGAGAGCGAGAGAGCGTCAAACTGGCGTTACCCACGGCTGGGCGACCAGCCGCTTCGATCGCGCCGGCTGCGGACAGACTTCCAAACGTTCCCAGCCAGACAGTGCTGGAGACCTACGCCCTCTACCAGCGGGGCCTCCCCGTAGAAGACATCGCGCACCAGCGCAATTGCACCACGCTGACGATTGAGAAACATCTGGAGGAGTGCATCCGCGCGGGTCTCGCGGTCAACGTCGGACAGTTTGTTTCCGAGAATGACCGAGCGCTGATTCGCAAGGCCATCGCCGAGCATGGCGCTGACAAGCTCAAGCCGCTCCGGGATGGTTTGCGTGAAGGCATCACTTATACGATGATTCGCTTCGTAATTGCCGAACTCGAACACAGCCGAAACGAGGTTGGAAGGCTAGCCGCCAGGAACCGTATCTAAGGTCCTCTTCAATTCCCGGAGTCTGGCTTCGCAGCAGCGAATTCAGAACGAGGACAAAATGCCCCACCAGCTCGTCACATTCAATAAGCGAGGATACTTGTGACTCAAACTGTCCCTACCCCGATTCTGGAGCGAGACCAACCCAGAACACGCGCCGGCATTGACTTGTTTCTGATCAGCACTCTCATCTTATTCCTGGAGTTGGCGGCCATTCGCTGGTTTCCCGCGCACGTGCTGTATCTGACGTTTTTCACCAACATTGTGCTGCTGGCCTGCTTTCTGGGGATGTCGGTGGGGTGTTTGGCGGCAAATGGCCGGCGCAACTATTTGCCGTGGACGCCGCTGTTGCTGGTCTTGGCGCTGCTGGGAGCTCTGTTAATAGAAATCAGCAGCGGTTCGTTCGTGAAATTTCTGGATGTCGGTCATCAGGCTTCCCCACAACTTGTTTTCTTTGGCACTGAATATCACAGTCAGGATCTTGCTCGATTTGCTGTGCCGGTAGAAGTGTTATGCGGTTTCTTCTTTCTGATAATTGCGCTGGCGCTGATTGGACCGGGTCAGGAACTGGGTCGCGCGCTCAATAGCTGGACCAACCGCGTCCAGGCTTACAGCATAAACATCAGCGGCAGCATTATCGGGATTCTACTGTTTGCGACCTGTTCCTGGTTGCAGCTTTCGCCTTTGTGGTGGTTCACCCTGGTGGCGCTGGGGCTGTCTTATTTTCTATTTATGTCGCCTCGGCGCCGGATTCGGACGATTGCTTTCGGTCTCCCCGTGGCGGGAGTCCTGATCGCCATGGTTTGCCTCGCGGCTTACACGCCCATTCATAACGATTACGAAGGCCAGCGAGACGCACAGCATTTCTGGTCGCCCTACTACCGTATCGATTTCAAAGAAAGAGATCTTTCGCTGTCGGTAAACTTAATCTATCACCAGCAAATGGTTTCGCGCAGTGAGGTCTTTCCTGCCTACGCATTGCCTCATCTGCTGAATCGAGACAGCGGACGTCCCGCCTTTAAGGATGTCATGATTATCGGCGCCGGCTCAGGAAATGACGTCAGCCGGGCGCTGCAATGGGGAGCGAACCATGTCGACGCAATTGAGATTGATCCTGCCATCTACAGACTGGGCCGGCAGTATCATCCGGACCGTCCCTACCAGGATCCGCGAGTGCAAATCCATCTGGATGATGGGCGAAATTTTCTGCGGGCGACCGAGCGCAAATATGACCTGGTCATCTATGCCCTGGTGGATTCACTCGTCTTGCACAGCGGTTACAGCAATATTCGACTCGAGAGTTACTTATTCACCAACCAGGCCTTTGCCGATGTAAAGCGGCACTTGAAGCCTGGGGGCATATTTGTGATTTACAACTATTTTCGCCAGGGCTGGTTGGCTGCACGTTTGCAGAATGGTTTGGAAGACGTGTTTGGCACCGGCAATTCGCTGGTCCTGACGCTGCCTTATCGCAAACTGATTGAGCCTGAGGCCGCAACTTTCGGGGACTTCACGGTCTTCTTTGCGGGCGATACAAACGCGCTGCGAACTGCTTTCAGCGAGCACCCGGAATATCTGCTGCGACAAGACGTGGCGCCAGGCCCTTTGTCGCCAAGTGGATTCGTGTCACAGGCTGATCCAGCCTCTCAGGCGGCAGGCTCTCCAGAACGACAAGTACCAAGCGGCTTCCAGCGATTTGGTCTGGCGACTGTCGCTCCGGTCGCCGGAGGGATACGCACAGCGACGGATAACTGGCCCTTCCTGTATCTGCGCAGTCCGATGGTTCCGACACTGAGCTTGCGCGGTATGGCTATTATGGGCGGGCTTGCTTTAGTGCTGATTGTCATCTTCCTGCCGCGACGAAAAGGCGACTCTTCTAGTGCCGCAAATCGCCCTCTTAACCTCCAGATGTTTTTTCTGGGGGCAGGCTTCATGCTAATCGAAACCAAGGCTGTGGTTTCAATGGCGCTGTTGTTCGGCAGTACCTGGGTAGTGAACTCGGTGGTCTTCTTCGCGGTGCTTGTGATGATTCTGCTGGCGAACGTTTTCACACTGAAGTCTAAGAAGCCGCGGTTGGGACTCTACTACACAGCCTTATTCATTACGCTCTTGCTGAACACCTTGATCCCGCTCGATTTTTTTCTGGGGATGAATCGGACGCTGCAGGTGACGGGTGCCTGCCTGCTGGTGTTTGCACCCATTCTGTTTGCAGGTTTGATCTTTGCGAGGCTGTTCAAACGTACGGCAGAACCAGACCGCGCTTTCGGCTTCAACATTGCCGGCGCAATGATGGGAGGATTGGCGGAATATAGTTCAATGTTGCTGGGATTTCAGTACGTAGTGCTGGTGGCGCTAATCTTCTATGCCCTGTCTGCCCTGGGACTGCGACGATCCGCGCCGGTTGTTGCCGCTACTGAAGCGCTGGCCGATTAACGTGCGTCTGCCTGCCAGCTTGCGTTTGCGCGCTGGTGCCCGCGGCATCGTTTTGATTCCAACCCCAAAGCGAGCACGCCAGGATGGCCGCTGCAGAAAACGACGAGAAATTGCTAATTTCGTGCTATTGCCTGAATCTGTGGCGCACTCACGTTCCTCGGAAATCCTTTCTTATTACTCCTTTACGCTCTAAGTGGAAACCCCTATCCAGCCGTTCTCGAAATACTATTCAGAGGTAGCAGTTTTCTGAGTGTAATAGCTATGTCCAAGCAAATCAGTTCCTTCAGGGCGAACGATTCAAAGCTATTTCCTTCCACGAGCGGCTTGGAAGAAATGGCAGCGCAGCAAACAGGGTTGTTCGTGCCGCAAATGATTGCGGACTGGGCGCGACGAACACCCGAAGCCCTGGCGCTAAAATCCGGTTCACGCTCGCTCTCATTCGCCGAGTTGGAAGGAACTGCTAATCGCCTGGCCAATTACCTGATCTCGCTGGGAGTTGGTCCGGAATCTATCGTCGCCATCTGCCTTGATCGTTCGGTGGATTTTGTCGTCGCCGCGCTCGCGACTCTCAAATCCGGAGGCGCCTATCTCCCGCTTGATCCGGCTTACCCGCGCGAACGGCTTAGTTTCATGTTGAGTGACGCTCACCCGGCGGTCCTGATCGCGAATCAATCAACCAGCGGGCAACTTCCGGAGGGTAGCTGGCACCTTGTTGACCTGGATTTTGAGGATTCAGCGATTGAACGCTTTTCTGAGGCTGCGCCCCCTAATCGATCCCATTTCGAAGACCTGGCCTATGTGATCTACACCTCGGGTTCGACCGGTGAACCAAAGGGAGTGGAGATCTGCAATGGTAGTTTGATCAATCTCATCTCGTGGCACCAGCAGACCTTTGACGTGAGCCCGGCAGATCGCGCCAGCCAGTTTGCTGCGACCGGGTTCGACGCCTCGGTTTGGGAAACCTGGCCATACCTGACAGCCGGTGCAAGCTTGCATTTGCCGGATGACGAGACGCGACTCTCGGCGGAACTACTGCGCGACTGGCTGGTGAACGAGGAGATAACCATGGCCTTTCTGCCCACGGCGCTGGCGGAACGAGCGATGAGTTTGTCCTGGCCGGGTCGCCCTGCCTTGCGATTTCTCTTGACTGGCGCTGATACTTTGCATCACTTCCCCTCAGCCAAGCTGCCATTCAAGGTCGTTAATAATTACGGCCCGACTGAGTGCACCGTCGTCACCACTTCCGGAATCGTGGCAGCCGGAGCCAGCTCTGAAGGTTTGCCGTCGATCGGCCAGCCGATAGCCAACGCCAAGGTCTATATTCTCGACGAGGAGCAGCGGCCAGTGGCGGCTGGCGCGGCTGGCGCACTCTACATTGGCGGTGCCGGAGTGGCGCGCGGTTATCTGAACCGTCCGCGCCTGACCGCTGAACGATTTATTGAGGATCCTTTCGGCCAGCACGCTGAACAAGACCGCACAGCGCGGCTTTACCGCACGGGTGACCTGGCGCGCTACCTGCCCAACGGCGAGATAGCCTACCTGGGCCGCGTTGATGACCAGATCAAAGTCATGGGTTATCGCATTGAGCCAAACGAGATCGTCGCGGTGCTGAATCGTCATGCTGCTGTGCGAGAGAGTGCCGTGGTCGCACGGGAACTCAACTGCCACGAGAAACAACTCACTGCTTACGTTGTTCCGGTCGCGGAAGAGCTTTTGATCGCCGGCGACCTGCGTGAATTTCTCCGCGCAGCCTTGCCGGAATACATGGTGCCGGCCATTTTTGTGCGGCTGGACTCTCTGCCTGTGACACCCAACGGGAAGATTGATAAGAGCGCGCTCCCGCCGCCGGATGAGGAAAATACCTTGCGGGCTGAGACGTTCCTGGGACCGCGCACACCACTTGAAGAGCGAGTGGCAGCGATGCTTTCCGCGTTGCTGGAGGTCAAGGCCGTGAGTGTCCACGACAACTTTTTTCTGCTGGGCGGCCATTCATTGCTCGGTACGCAACTTATTGGTCAGATTCGCAGTGCTTTTGGTGTTGACCTCGCGCTCCGCTCGCTTTTTGATTCACCGACGGTGGCGGATTTGGCCGGAGAGATTGAACGCCTGCTGCTGGCGCGAGTAGAGGCAATGGCTGACGACGAAGTTCAACGATTGCTGCGGTGAGCATTCAGCGAAAGCGGACAGCAGACCCATTTTCCCTGGCCGTCTGTCAGCTTTTCCCGCAGACTGCCTTGCCCGCCGGCAAATCACAATGAGAGTTGAAAAACGTTAGATGGAAAATAGTTGGATGATCTGAAGACCATGACCAGCGCTCCGCGGAAACCAACACTCAGCTTATATCAACTGCTGGATCCCGAGGTTCTGGCTAATCCTTACCCGCTTTACGCGCGCCTGCGCGAGGAGGCGCCGGTCTATTGGGATCCATACCTGCACGCCTGGGTGGTCACACGCTATGCGGACGTAGTTACGGTGCTGCATCATTTCTCGGCCAATCGCACCCCGACACCCGAACAGTTTGCAGCACTGGGATTGCCTGAATTGGCTCCCGTCTCCCGGATGATGGTCAAGCAGATCCTTTTCATGGATCCACCGGACCATACGCGGCTGCGCAGCCTGGCCTCGACCGCGTTCACGCCCGCCAGGGTCGAAGTGCTGCGTGAGCACATTCGCGCCATCGTTAGCGCTTTGCTGGACCCGCTGGTGTCTGTAGGCCACCTGGATCTGATCGCGGATCTGGCAGCGCCGCTCCCGGCGATTGTGACCGCGGAAATGCTTGGCGTGCCGACTGCGGACAGCGATCAGTTGAAAGCCTGGTCGGCTGATTTCGCAGAGGTGCTCGGTAACTTTCAGCACAATCCAGATCGCGCCTCGCGCACCTTGAAGTGCGTTGAAGAAATGTCAGCTTACTTTCGCGCCGCGATTCAGCGCCAGAAGACTCAACCATGCGAGGGACTGATCAGCGCGCTGATGAACGCCGAGATTGAGGGCGATCGACTGACGGAAGAGGAAATTATCGCTAACTCCATCGTCACCATGGTCGGTGGACAGGAGACAACCACGAACCTGATCGGGAACGGAGTCCTGGCCCTGCTGCGCAATCCGGACCAGCTGCAGCGACTGAGGTCGGATTTGAGCTTGATTCCTTCTGCCGTTGAAGAACTCCTGCGCTATGAAAGTCCCAGTCAACACACGGCGCGCCTCGCGCCGCAGGATACGGAGCTTGGAGGAAAACAGATTCGCAAGGGACAGGCAGTAATTGCGGTGATGGGCGCCGGGAATCGCGATCCCGAACGCTTTCCCGATCCGGACCGGCTGGATCTTGCGCGCGCGGATAACCGCCACCTGGCGTTCGGATGGGCCAGCCACTTTTGTTTCGGCGCTCCCCTCGCGCGTATCGAAGGGCAGTTGGCACTCGAGGCGATTGTGAGCCGCCTGCCTGGTATGGCGCTCGCCGGCGGTCCACTGAAGTGGAGAGATAATCTGGGGCTGCGAGGGTTGACCTCGCTGCCAATAACTTTTGGGCAGGGAAATGCCGCGGTAGCTGCGGCGCCTGCGAAGGAAAGCGGGCCCGGTGGCTGCCCGTTTCATGGAGCCGCATGACGGGAATGTTTCAAACTCCGTGAGATTGAGCTCCTGAATTTGCCGCTGCGACATGTCAGCCACTTTTGCCGGCCAGCGTTGAATCAACTGCGCCAGAGTCGCATCTAGTTTTCATGAGCTCGGAATTGCCTAGTCAAACACCACTCGCAAACTCGCCGGCATTAACGGATGCGCGGCGAGTCCTGCTCGATAAATACCTGCGTGGAGAGCTGGTTAGTCTCTCGCCGGAATCTCGCGTCATCCCACCTCGCCCCGTCGAAAGTCCCGCACCCACATCGCTTGGCCAGGAGCAGCTTTGGATACATGCCCAACTTGCACCTGATTTAACTATTTATAACGAGCCGGTGACGGTCCTGCGGAAAGGCGTCCTGGATCTTAAGGCTCTGAAACAGAGTCTTAATGAGATCGTTCGTCGTCATGAAGCGTGGCGCACTAACTTTGCCGTGCAGAATGGTCAGCTGGTTCAGTTGATAAACCCGGTTACCGACTTTGAGTTCCCGGTAGTCGATCTAACGAACCTGGAAGAACCCCAGCGCGCGGCGGAAGCCTTGCGTTTGGCAACGGAAGACGCCCGCCGCCCATTTGACCTCAGCGAGGGCCCATTGTTTCGGGCTTTGCTCGTGCGCCTGGGCGCTTGCGACCATCGCTTATTTTTGACGTTGCACCAGATTATTTTCGATGGTGTTTCTCTGTACAGTGTTTTCCTGCCCGAGCTGGCCTCGTTATATGAAGGGTTTGTTAACGGCGAGCTGCCTGCGCTTCCGCATCCCCCCATCCAATACGCAGACTACGCTGCCTGGCAGCGCAACCAGTTGGAAGGCGAAGTACTCAATGAAGAACTCGCCTATTGGAAACAGCAGTTGACCGGTGCACCCACAGCGCTCGATCTGCCGACTGATCGTCCGCGACCAGCAACCCAAACCTACCGAGGCGAGCAGTTGTCATTTACGCTGCCGCAACAGTTAAGCGAGAGACTGAAAACCCTGAGCCGCCAGGAAGGAACTACCCTGTTCATGACACTCCTGGCCGCGTTTCAAGTGCTGCTGCGGCGCTATACGGATCAGGATGACATCGTTATCGGTACGGTTACGAGCAGCCGCAAACGCCCGGAATTGGAAAAACTGCTTGGGTTTTTTCTCAATACGCTGGTCTTGCGCACAGATCTTTCTGGAGATCCCTCCTTCAGCCAGCTGCTGACAAGGGTAAGAGCGGCGACCTTGGGCGCGCTGGCCCACAGTGACGTCCCTGTACACCGTTTGGTCAAAGAGCTCGACCTCGAACGAGACCCGAGCCGCAATCCTCTCTTTCAGGTGATGTTCGTCATGGAGCCCCCTTTACCGGCGCCTCGTTCCGGATGGGAGCTGTGCCAGGTCGATGTGGACGCCGGCATCGCCAGGGTCGATTTGTACCTGGAGCTGGATGATCGAGCTGAAGGGCTTGTAGGTCGCTTCAGATTCAACCGCGATCTCTTCGACACTGCGACTCTCACGCGCATGCTTTCTCACTACCAAGCTTTGCTCGCAGGTATTGCAGAAGGCTCGCAGCGCCACATTTCGGATTATCCGCTGGGGACTGGGACTGACGAGAGCAAAGCCGGCAGTCCTATTCAGTTCGCAAAATCATTTTCAGAATTTCCAAAAAACGAAATCGAGCAATCAATAGGTGAACGCTTTGAAAGTCAGGTCCGAAGGTATCCTGCGCACATTGCGGTAAAGAGCAGGGACCACGAATGGACCTACGAGGAAATGAATCAGCGGGCCAATGGCGTGGCTCAGCAAATCATTAATCGGCGTGGCACAGGAGAGGAGCGAGTTGCGCTCTTGTTTGACCCCGACGCTCCCATGCTGGCCGCCATATTGGGTTGCTTAAAGGCCGGCAAGACCTATGTCCCGCTCGATCCTTCATGTCCCGTTGAACGCCTGGCATATATCCTCGCCGACGCCCAGGCAGTAGCGCTGCTGACTGATGCCCCGCAAAGGAAGTTGGCGACAGAGTTAACCGCGCAGGGCATTGATCTGATCGACGTCTCGCAGCATCGTGCAGCCACGACCCTGGCCGGTTCGTTCAAAGTACCTCCCTCACGCCTGGCTTACATACTCTACACCTCCGGTTCGACCGGCAAGCCGAAAGGCGTAATGCAGAACCATCGTAATGTTTTGCATTTCATCCGTGCTTACACGAACAATTTGAAAATCGGTGCCGCTGACCGGTTAACGGTGGTCTCGTCATATTGCTTCGATGCAGCGGTGATGGACATTTACGGCGCTCTCCTGAATGGAGCGACGCTCTACCCGGTCGATATCAAAAAGGACGGACTGGGCGGATTGACGGAAGTCATCAAAAAGGAAGAGATCACGATCTATCATTCAACGCCGACAGTCTACCGTTACTTCGCCAATTCTTTGACCGCTGCAGAGCACTTCTCTCGACTGCGATTGGTGGTCTTAGGGGGCGAAGAGGTGACTCGCAACGACGTCGAACTGTACCAGAAACATTTTCCCGAGGACTGCCTGCTGGTAAACGGATTTGGGCCAACTGAAGCAACGGTTTGCCTGCAGTACTTTATTGACAAGCAAACAAACATTGCCGGTCAGGGAGTACCGGTCGGCTATCCGGTTGCCGATACGGAAGTCTTATTACTGAACGAGGCCGGCAAACCAGTCGAGGTGCGCGGAGAGATTGCCATTCGCTCCGAGCATGTGGCCGTGGGCTACTGGCGCGACCCCGCAGCGACCGACGCAGTGTTTGCCGTTGATGGCTTGGGTGGCCGGATTTACCGGACCGGGGATATCGGACGAAGGCTTGCCGACGGTTCAATAATTTTTGAAGGGCGCAGAGATTTCCAAACCAAGATCAGAGGTTTCAGAATCGAGCTGGGCGAGATTGAGGCAGCTCTGGCACAGCACCCGGCTGTTCGCGAGAGTGTAGTTGTGTTGAACGAAAGCACCTCTGGCGAGAAGCAGTTGGCCGCCTTTGTCGTCTGCCACCAAGGGCAGGCACTTGAAGAAAAAGAATTGCGCTCGTTTCTAAGACAAAAGGTGCCTGAATACATGTTGCCGGCGACGTTTGAAGTTCTGGACTCGTTACCAATGACGGCCAGCGGCAAACTCGATCGTGCGGCCCTGCCCAAACCGAAAGACTTACGCGGGCAGGCACAGGCTCCTTTTTTGTCTCCGCAAACGACTGTAGAGAAACTCCTGGCCAGACTGTGGTCAGACGTGCTGGGCATTAAAGATATTAGTGTCAATGACAGTTTCTTCGAACTCGGCGGCCATTCTCTCCTGGCCGTGCGCCTGTTTACACAGATCGAGCGTCAGTTCGGGAAACGATTGCCCCTGGCCACTCTCTTTCAGACTCCAACGGTGGCCCAACTTGCGGAAACGATTCAGTGCGATTGGGCTCCGCGTTGGTCGTCACTGATTCCTATTCAACCTGCCGGCTCCAGACCGCCATTCTTTTGCGTCCACGCTCTGGGCGGAACAGTGCTCGAGTATTACGATCTGGCCCGCCATCTGGGGCCGCAACAACCGTTCTTTGGCTTTCAATCGCTGGGCGTGGACGGCCGTCATGAGCCGCAGATGCGCATCGAGGACATGGCCGCGCATTATATAAAGGAGATGCGAGAGATTCAGCCCGCGGGTCCGTATTACATCGGCGGGCGCTCGATGGGTGGTACGATTGCTTTTGAGATGGCCTGCCAGCTCGAGCGCATGGGGGAGAAAATTGCGTTGCTGGCGCTACTGGATACCTATCCTTCCGGTTACGTGAAGTTGTTACTCGGCGCCGAGAGCATGTCGAGCAAGGTCAATTTGTTCGTCAAGCGAATGCGTACTCATCACTCGAACGTAAGCTTGCTGGCGTGGCGCGGTAAGTTTGTTTATGCAGCGGAAAAAGTCCAGTATCTGCCGGCAAAGATCAAAGCTGCACTGTGGCGGAGCGCTTATCACCTGTTTCACAGTTTTGGGCGTCGCTTGCCGCGCTCGCTTGCCAACGTCAAAGAGTTCAACACAATGGCCCGACTCAATTATGTGCCAACAGTATTTGGGGGAAAGGTCACGCTCTTCTGGGCAAGCGGCGACCTGCGAGGGTCTTTTGACTTAGTTGAAGGCTGGCGCGAACTGGCGGGTGGCGGCATGGAAATTCACGAAGTGTCCGGCAATCACTTGAACCTGATCAAGGAGCCTTACGTGACGGAACTGGCCGCGAAATTAAGCGAGTGTCTCGGCCGCAATACCGGCGCATAGGGTACGGCCTTCGGGCGGGCTTTTGAATCGTGAAGCGCCCGCTTCGCAAATTGACAAACAACGTCTTCGGCTGGCAGCATGAGGCGTCCTACCGAACCCTCAGGGTAATTATCTGGCCCAGACCTGGGCCATGATCGCAATTTTGAAAGGAATTCAAATGGCTGAAGAGTGGCTGGATCAGATTTTTGATTTCACAGTGGAACGTCGCGAGATTGGACGTCGTGGAGGAAAGCCCTACTACCCGATGGAACCAACCGGAGTGGGAGTTCTGCACACAACCGAAGGCCCCAGCGTGGAAGGAGCTTATTCCACCCTGGCTAAGGAATTCTCCGCACCTCACTTCATTGCCGGCGAGGGCCGCATAATTCAGTGCCGGCCGGTTGGGGTTCAGGCTTCGGCGTTGCATGCTCCAGCTAATAGTCGCGCTTACGTGCAGATTGAGATGGTTGGGTATTGCAGCACTGAATCCTGGATGCCCGAGGAGGCTACGTTGCTGCCAACGGTGGCGCTAATGGCCTATGCGGCGAACCATTGGGGGATACCCTTAAGGGCGCCGAACGAGTGGGCCGACGACCTTTCCGATTGTCCCAGATTGGCAACCAATAATCCGCGGCGCCGACTTGCCGCCGAGGGACTCTGGGACACCGAACAGGGATGGTGGTTCCACCTCGAAGCCCCGCACCAGGCACCCACCTGGCATCACGATCCAGGTATGCTGCGCCGCTCGGAACTACTGGCCATGGCCCAGGAATTAGCTTGCCGCTGACTGGCGTTGGGTTAACTGTTCGAAACTGGAAGCGAACTTTCACTTTCATCGCCTGCACAAGCGTGTCATGGGTGCCTCACCTTTGCGCTATCACAATACTGTGCGGATAGAGGTGGCGCGACGGCTGTTTTGCGAAACGAAGCAGAGCGTTCGAGCGCGTCCCGCCGCCAGCGTGGACCTTCATTTCGCAGTCGCAAAGAAGAAATCTCCAGGGTCGGGCTGCTGCCCGTCATCTTTCTTCGAGGTTTCCGGCAACTCATTCTGGTCCAGAATTCGCGGTTTCCTGCCATATCGTGACCGGTTGAGCACGAGCGCGTGAGGCCTCCACGACAAATCCGAAGTAAGATCCCTCCAGACCTTGATGCAGGCTCGCGACAAACATGTAGAGCGTGGTTCAAGTGACGAAGGGTACGAGGCCGGGACAAATTAGATAAGAAAACTTGATTTAGGAGTTTAGATTAATGCACCAGCTGAAAGCTTATTCTGCTGCAAGCGAGACAGCGCCGCTTGTCCGCACCACAATCGCGCGGCGCGATCTAACCGCACACGACGTACAGATCGAGATTCTCTTCTGCGGCATCTGTCACTCCGACCTCCATTCGGTGCGTAACGAGTGGGGCGCCACCGTCTACCCGATAGTACCTGGCCACGAAATCGTCGGCCGCGTCACCGAGGTTGGTGCTGAGGTTACAAAATACAAGGCCGGTGATCTCGCCGCCGTCGGCTGCATGGTTGACTCAGACGGTACCTGCGCCCAATGCAAAGCCGGATTTGAGCAGTTTTGCCCGAACATGGTTCTCACGTTCGGGTCTTCGGACCAGCACCTTGATGGCGTTACCTATGGCGGCTATTCAGAGGGCATCGTCGTTGATGAACGCTTCGTTCTGCGTGTTCCTGCAAACCTCGATCTGCCAGGAGCCGCGCCGCTCCTCTGCGCGGGGATCACAACCTTCTCGCCCCTGCGCCGCTCGGGTGTCACAAAGGGCAAGAAGGTCGGCGTGGTCGGCCTCGGGGGCCTGGGCCACATGGGCGTGAAGTTCGCCCGCGCGTTTGGGGCTCACGTCGTTGCCTTTACCACCTCGCCCAACAAGAAGGAGGATGCGCTCCGCCTTGGCGCGGACGAAGTGGTCATCTCCCGAAACGCCGAGGAGATGCAGCAACACACCGGGAGCTTCGACTTCGTCCTTGACACAGTCTCTGCCGATCACGACATCAACTCCTATCTCAACCTGCTCAGTGTCGATGGCAATCTCACACTTGTCGGGGCGCCTCCGAAGCCCCTGGGCGTCTCCGCCTTCAGCCTCATCATGGGTAACCGCAGTCTCTCGGGTTCGAGTATCGGCGGTATCCACGAGACGCAGGAGATGCTCGACTTCTGCGGTGAACACAATATCACTGCCGACGTGGAAATCATCCCCATCCAGAAAGTCAACGAAGCCTACGAGCGTCTGCTCAGGTCGGACGTGAAGTACCGGTTCTCCATCGACATGGCTTCACTAAAATCTGAGTAATGGGAAAGGAGCAACAATGCAGAAGCGCAAACTTGGAAATGGGAACCTGGAAGTTTCGGCTCTGGGCCTTGGCTGTATGGGAATGAGCTATGGCTACGGCCCGGCCGCAGACAAGCAGGAGATGATTTCACTGATTCGAACGGCCATAGAACGCGGCATCAACTTTTTCGATACCGCTGAAGTTTACGGGCCGTTCACCAACGAAGAACTCGTGGGCGAAGCGCTCGCTCCCTTCCGCGACCAAGTAGTCATTGCCACCAAATTTGGTTTCAAACTTGGTCCCAACGGGGAGCAGTTGGGCGTGGACAGCCGGCCGGAGCACATTAAGGCGGTCGCCGATGCATCGCTCAAGCGACTGAAGATCGAGCGCATCGATCTCTTCTATCAACACCGCGTTGATCCGGACGTGCCCATCGAAGACGTGGCGGGAGCGGTCAAGGACCTGATTCAGGACGGTAAGGTGAAGCACTTCGGACTTTCTGAAGCAGGAGTGCAAACGATCCGTCGCGCCCACGCCGTTCAGCCCGTCACAGCGCTGCAAAGCGAATACTCGTTGTGGTGGAGAAAGCCCGAGTTGGAAGTGTTACCGGCTCTCGAGGAACTCGGCATCGGCTTTGTTCCCTTTAGTCCACTTGGCAAAGGCTTCCTCACGGGAAAGATCGATGAAAGCACTACGTTCGACAGTTCTGACTTTCGCAACATCGTTCCTCGTTTTACGCCTGAGGCCCGGAAAGCGAATCAGGCACTGGTTGACCTGCTGCGGTCGATCGGAGAGCGCAAGAATGCGACACCGGCACAGTTAGCGCTGGCCTGGCTGCTGGCCCGGAAGCCATGGATTGTTCCCATCCCGGGCACGACGAAACTGAATCGACTGGAAGAGAACATTGGAGCAGCTTCCGTCGAACTTACCTCTGACGATCTTCGTGAAATTGATAGCGCCGCCGCAAAGATCGAAGTGCAAGGGGCTCGTTATCCCGAAGAATTGGAACGCAGGACGGGTCTGTGAGCGCGTCTTCAAGCCCGAACCGTCTATAGTCGTCCCATGGATCTTGGCGCGTGGGAGTCAACCACGCAAAAAGGGGCTGAAACGGAGAGTTACGTCACAAGCCACATCACAAAAAGCTAAAAGCCACCCGTCGAGAGTGGCCTTCCTCTTAGATTCCTAAGAAATATTGGCTCCCCGCAGTGGACACTCTCCGCAACCTGTTCTACGCACCCACGGCGGAGATGAGGATAACCTTTGAACTTCTGAGGCAGGATGGATATGCCGTCTAGATAGGATCGTCGGTCTCACAAGGTCAAACTTGAGCAATCGCGAACCTATGAACTAGATCAAGAGATCGTAGAAATCAAAATCGGCTTGGTTGTCTTTCAGCAAGTCTTCAAGAGCAGCCTTCCAGTTGGCCTGGTAGGCATTGGTGTTGTCGCTCAGGAACACATTGCTTGCCTGAATGGCTGCATGAAGGGAGAGGGCATTGTCCAGGACCGTGATGGCTGCGCTCACATTCTTTCGCGGGTCCGTCTCTGCAGCCATCGTTGAGAATTGCTTAGCGAGCAGATACACAAGATGTTTTCCGGACTCCCAACGTGGCCACGGCAAATTCGATGCGACGGGTCCAGAGAAGGGTGAGTGGGTCAAGACCTGATTGCGAAGCGTAGCTGAAAGCTGACTAGTTTCGTCAGGATAAATTATTGTTCCCCACAAGGCACTAGAAAAGAAGCGCGCTGGCGCGTCGCCGCCGCCTCCCTGCGGTGCAGCAGGCATCCAGCGGTCTCGTGTAAATTTCCAGAGATTCTGACTATGACCAATAGCAACGCCGGTAGCGCCGAATCCGAACGACAATAATCCCATTGGACCCGCGTAGGCATGCAGCACGGGTTTGCCCGTGCAGGCGAGAGTCAACCCGGCAACGCAGCATCGGCGCACCGTTTCCCGCACGCTGGGGATACGCTCGTCCTCGAATTCAAATCCAAAATACCATCCATCGCAGTTCAATGCCGTTGCCTGGGAAAGCGCGGTCTGAAGGGTCTTGTCTGAGGCCGTGACGGACCGGCCGAGTACGACCGTTGCGTAAATAGGGATTTTCAAATCTTCGGCAACACCTTTGGCTGCGGCAAAGAGACTCACATTTAATTGTTCGATGTCCGCGCGGCCGGCCTCGTAAACGACTGCCGGCGCAATCACAGCGTCTGTCTTGAGCGCTTCATTGTCTACACGGAGTTCATTTTTGAACTTCGTTAGGTCCTGATCAGAAATCTTGTTAAGAGATGACACGCCCTGGCGAAAGCACGAGATCGGATAGGAGTCGAGGCGTCTGTTTGTGAATTCGGGAATGTAATACTGATGATCGAGAAGAACCTCGGCGCCAAGATCTCGATACTCTTGCGCAAACGTGATCGAATTCGTGCGGCCAAGGTCCCGCGGACTAATAATAACGCCGACGCCGGCACCCTGCTGAAGCTGTTCTCTCACGAGCTTCTGGCTGCGGTCTCCGCACTGATGCCATGCGCCCCGTCTCATCAAATGCCTCCTAATTTCTTTAGCACGGCGCTTACTTGTCGCGCGTCGGCCGGCCGCTTCGCACGTTCTTTCTCGAGGAGACGCGTGACGAGAATTTTCCACTTCGGGTCACGCGCTTGAAAAGATGCTTTCGTCAGATGGACGGTAGAGTCGCACACGGCCTGACGGAGCTGGGTTAAGGCCGTCATGCCGGAGTGGTAAAAAGGAGATTCACCAGTCAACGCTTCATAGATCAAAATTCCTACCGCAAACAAATCTGTGCGATGGTCGATGTCATGCTTTGTCCCATCAAACTGTTCAGGCGCAAAGTAACGGGGTGTGCCTATAGCCGCACCCGCAACAGTCAGCGTCACGTCAGGAAGGCTAAGGTGACGCGCGAGACCAAAATCAATGATGACCGGAGATCCGTTGGGTCTGACGCGAATGTTTGCGGGTTTAAGATCGCGATGGACAATTTCTTTCTCCTTCATTGCGAAGAGGCCGTCACACAGTAAGGAAAAAAACTCTGCGACAGCCTTGATGGTCCACGGCTCCCCTGGGATCAGAGTCGCGGTCAGGTCTTGCCCTTCAACAAACTCTTCGACGATGTAATGGCGTTGGCTTCCAGGTTTCGAGGAGAACGTATATTCGATGAGCTTGACGACATTCGGATGACTGATGTCCTGGAGGGCCCGAATCTCGCGGTCGAGGCGAACGCGTTCATAGTTGGGAGCAATCATCTTGAGGCAGAGATCGGTTCCCGTTGCCTTATCCTTGACGTGAAAGGCGGCTTTCTGCTCGCTGGGGGTCAATGGCCGGACAAAGGTGTAGTCCGGGAACAACTTCTCTGCCTCCTTGATGTCGATGGTATAGGGCACTAGTGGGAGCGACTCCTAACAAGAATTGAAGCAAGCCGATAGTAGTACGTCCAAACAGTCGGGCGCGTGCGGCGGGGTTTCCGGATGACGGTGGGTACAGCATCTTCGGATACAGAAATCAGTCCGATGCCAAGATCGCGAATGAGTGACTCCGTTCGAATGCGCTCCGCAACCTTTTCGGGCAACGCCACGAATGAAAGATGGGCAAAAATCCTGTTGCGCGCTGCCTGCTCAATCGCTTTTTGCCAGTTTGATATCTTTACTTCGATGGAGATGATTTCAGGGAGAATTTGTCGCCACAGCGGCGATAGGGAAAAGGTGTTCGACGTGGTCCTGATTGCTTCTGCATCAATAAGGCTGGAGAGTCGCGTGCTCAGTTTTGTGGGGGAAGTGCCGATGCGCTCGGCGATCGTTTCCAGCCGGGCCTTTCCGACCGCGCGAAGATACGCGAGTATCTGTGCGTCGTTGAGATCTACATTCGACAACGCGAATACCTGCGGGCAATACGAAACCACGACCAGATCGGGAATACCGGCGCCAAGGGGCAGGGAAGCGGCGGTCCATGAATTTATGTTCCGATTGAAGAGTGCCGGAACATGCCAGGCGACAATGTCCTGCATGAGGGCTTCCGGCCCCTCCCGACGTGGTCGGAACTGCGTAACTGCGTTCGAACCCGAAACTGATGACATAGGCTGACAGCATACCAAAAACCTGGTCGTACGATGGGACAAAATAGCCGTTTGGCACAAATCGCGGCACAAAACGAAAAAGGCCACAAGTCGCCGTGGCCTTTTCCTTCAATTTCGCTAACAAATACTGGCTCCGCAGGTAGGGCTCGAACCTACAACCCTTCGGTTAACAGCCGAATGCTCTACCATTGAGCTACTGCGGAATAAGCGCCCCTTGCATAGTGAAACCATGCTCAGAACGCGGACGTTTTTTATAACAGATGAGAATTTGACCGTCAAGAAGAGGAAGGGATTGGGAAGGATGAAGGACGAAGGATGAAGGGAGGAGGGACGCGGGGAAGCGGGGAGGAGGGAAGCGGGGACGCGGGGAGGAGGGACGGGGGGAGGAGGGACGCGGGGACGCGGGGACGCGGGGAGGAGGGACGCGGAGACGCGGAGACGCGGAGACGCGGAGACGCGGAGACGCGGAGACGCAACCGCCGTATCGTCGCGTCCGTGCGTCTCCCCGTCTCTCCTCCCCGCGTCTCCGCGTCCGTTTTCCATCCTTCCTCACTGCCGCCACTTGCACTGCCAGTTGAACTGCGAGAATATCCTCGCCGCCAATAAACAGGCTAAGAGAAAGACTAAATTCGGATTTTACCGGGACTGGAGCCAGGGACGGACGCCCGTGCGCCACGCCGGTCAATTGAGGGGAAGAGAGTATGGAACGCAGAATAACTGGATGGTTCAGTCCTAACTTGAATATCGAGATGCCGCTGGTGGCTTATGGTCACGCGGGGTATCCGCTGTTGATGTTTCCCACCGCGGCAGCAGATTATCTCGAATATGAACGCTTTCATCTGGTCGATGCCATCAGGCCATTCATCGACAGCGGCAAGATCCGCGCTTACTCAATTAATAGCGTCAACAAATACAGTCTCCTGAACGAGCATATGCCGCCGCATATGAAGGCGCAGCTGCTGACACAGTTTGATCGCTACATCACCGATGAGGTGTTACCGCTGATTCGCAACGAATGCGGCGGCGACGACGGCCGGCCGCTGACCACCGGCGCCAGTTTGGGTGCATTTCTCGCGGCGAATACATACTTCAAACATCCGGACGTTATTCGTGGCACGATCGCCATGAGCGGCAGCTATGACATCAAATCATATTTGCACGGCTACTTTGACGAGAATGTCTATTTCAATAATCCGCTCGATTACCTGCCGGCCCTGAACGACGATTATTTTCTGCCGCTGCTGCAAAAGGCGGACGCGATTGTGATCCTCTCCGGACAGGGTTCTTACGAAGCGCCAGAGCGCAGCCGCGAGCTCTCGAACGTTCTAAACTCCAAAGGCATTCCGCATGCGCTTGAGCTCTGGGGCAAGGACGTAAACCACGATTGGCCCTGGTGGCGAAAAATGCTCCCGCATACCTTGGGGAGATTGGTGTAAAGACCACTGAGACGCGGGGAGGGGAGACGCGGAGACGCGGGGACAGGGGGACGCGGGGACGATTGGGGATCCGGAGAGACCCGGAAAACGAATTAGAAATAATGCGAAGCCACCGAAACAAAAGACTGGAGAAAAGAGAAGGAGGCTTCGAGAATGGGCAGCGTCAGAAGTTACAAGGAACTGCGCGTGTACCAAGCTGCGATGGACGCAGCCATGAGAATTTTTGAACTGTCTAAGCAATTTCCAGCAGAGGAGAGGTACTCACTTACGGATCAGGTAAGAAGATGTTCTAGATCGGTATGCGCAAATATTGGAGAGGCTTGGCGCAAGCGCCGTTATCCTGCGCATTTTGTGAGTAAGCTCAGTGATTCGGAGGCAGAGGCCGAAGAAACCCGGGTTTGGATTGAAATTGCTTTTCGGTGCAAATACCTCACATTGTTAGAATCCACGGAACTGGACGAAACCTACGACAGAATTCTGGCTCAATTGGTTAAGATGATCACCGGGCACGAACAGTGGATCATTCGTTGACAAGTTAGTTGACGCGCCAAGCAGGAATCAGTTTCCTCAGATAGAAAGTCATCAGTAAGAATCCAGACCTTTCTGTTAACAGGTCCCCGTGTCTCCGCGTCCCCCCTCCCCGCGTCTCAGCCTTCAGCCTTTCTACGGCTCCCCATCTCCCTTTTTCCCCTTCTTCTTCGGGGGTTCGACTTCGCGGGGACGGGTGGCCGGGGGCGGTGGCGCTTCGGTCCGAGGGGTCGCGTTTTCGGGCTTTGCTGCCGGGTGTTCAGTGGTCTCCGCTTTGGGCGGCGGCGGCATCGTTACTTGCTCCATCTTTGGTTCGGTCGAAGTGGCGGGCAGGTTGGTATCAGTCTGATCACTACTCTTCGATGAAGAGGCAAACTCGGCCCGTTCAGCAGCCAACTCACGCTGCCGCTGACGAAACAACTCCTTCATGTCCTCGGGCATGATCGGCGCCTTCGGAAAATCTTCCTTTGGCTTGTCCTTGAGAAACGCTTTCATGAAATCGACAAACATCGGCAGAGCGCCGTGTCCGCCGGTCATGTCATTTCCCAGTGGCTTCTTACGGCCCGGATAGCCCATCCAGGTGCCGGTGACATAGGTTGGCGTGTAGCCGATGAACCACACGTCAGTGTGATCGTTGACGGTGCCGGTCTTGCCAGCCAAAGGGACGCCCACTGCGCTGGCCGCCGTGGCGGTGCCAAACTGGACCACGCCGCGCATCATGGAAACCATCGTCAAGGCCACGTACTCGTTCACCACCTTGTAGGTAGTCCGTTCCCATTCCTCGAGCACGGCTCCGTCGCGATCCAGCACACGTCGAATGATGTGTGGATCGACGCGCACTCCCTTATTTGGGAATGCCGAATAGGCAGAGACCATCTGATCCAGCGGCACCTCTGTCGCGCCCAGCGCCGATGGCAGATACGGAGCCATCGGAACCTTGATGCCGAAGCGCCGTACCATTTGGGCCCCTGTCTGAATGCCCACGGTTTGCAGCAGGTGGACCGCAGGAATGTTCATCGACTTGGCGAGCGCCATCTTTAAAGGCATGTCGCCACAGCCCAGCGAGCCATCGTAGTTGTGTGGTTGCCAGGAGCCGATGGAGATCGGCGCGCCGCTCACAGTTGTGTCGGGAGTCATACCCCACTCCACTGCAGCCGTGTAGACGAACGGTTTAAAGCAGGATCCCGTTTGCCGGTAAGCCTGAGTCGCGTTGTTAAATTTGTTGGTGTAAAAGTCGTAGCCGCCGACCATGGTGACAATCTCGCCCGTCTTGGCATTGAGCGTCATCATCGCGCCCTGCACCGCCGGTACCTGCGACAATTCGACCTTCAAACGACGATCTTTTTGATTGACTTCCTTAATGCCAAATTCCGCCAGGTATCCGGCCTTGAACTCATCGCGTGGTTGTCGATGTGACCATCCCATGTCAGCGGCAGTGACCGTGGCTGTGTACTTGCCAAAACGCACTGTGGCTTCGTTGCGTCCCGAATCAACCTTCATCACCATGCCAATCAAATAGCGCCCGGTTTGATAATCATTGCCATACCAATCAGGGTGCTTATAGTTCGCTAATTCCTGCGCGGTGGGAGTGGCGTCGCCGCCAGCCGCAGTCGGGATGCGTGTATAGCTGGAGCGCCAGCCGCTATGAGTGCGATCGTACCAGCGCAGCCCGGCGCGCACGACTTCATAAGCCTTCTTCTGCGCCTCCACATTGATGGTCGTGTAAACGGCCAAACCGCCCTGAGCGACGCGGGTCGTGTATTTGTCCTCCAGATCCTGCCGGATATGTTCGACCGGATAATCAAATGGTGATGACTTGGACGCGGATTGGTAGTAAGCGGTGTCCGCCAGTTGAATGGGTTTTGCCTTGGCCGCGTCAACCTCGGACTGCGTTGCAAAACCGTTCTTGGCCATCAAGTCGAGAACCAGATCTCGCCTTTCCTTGGCGCGTGCCGGGTTGTTCAGCGGTGAATAATCTGTGGGAGCCTTAGGTACGCCGGCCAGAAGCGCGGCCTCGCCGATGGTTAAGTCTTTGGCCTGTTTGCCGAAATAAGTTTCCGCACCGGCTTCGACGCCATAGGCGTTGGCGCCGAGAAAAATGTGGTTGGCGTACAGCTCCATAATCTGGCTCTTGGTGTAGTAACGCTCGATCTGGAGTGCCAGGGCCCATTCGTTGAACTTGCGTTTAAGGGTCTGCTCCTTGGAAAGAAAAAGGTTCTTGGCGAGCTGCTGAGTGAGCGTGGATCCACCTTCAACCTTTTCCGTGGTTAGATTTTTCCAGGTGGCGCCAACAATGCGAATGGGATCAATCCCAATATGATCGTAGAAACGTGCATCCTCGACCGCGAGGATTGCGTTCTTCATCACCGGCGGGATCTCTTCGTATTTGAGCGGTATTCTTTTTTCGAGTGCAAACTCTCCTATGACCGTCTTTTCGTCGTCGGCGTAGACGCGCGTGATCACGCTGGGGCGATATGTCGCCAGGGCGGCAACTTCACCGGCCGCGCGTGAGTAATTCAACTCGTAGGCGGCGAGGATGCCGGTCAGGCCACCCGCGGCCAGACCGAGAATCAACACTCCGGGCAGCCAAAGGCGGCGCAGCCGGTGGCGCCGTTCTGACGGAGTCGCGCTGACGATTGCCCTGGGGGAATAAGCCTTTAGTTTCGAACCAGGATATTTTGTAGCCATAAAAACGGACCTTCCTCGAGGCCAAGAATTGCGCAAATATGCAGCCAGGCACAACGTGGAAATCCACAGTGCAGCGGCCGAGCGGGAAACAGGTCAGATTATAGCCCAGACGGGGAAGAATTGCGGATTGCGAAACGCGGGAGAGGGGCAAGGGGTAAAGGGCAAGTCAGCACGCTGGAAGCGTGCGGTCCCAGAAGCAAGGGGCAAAGGGCAAAGGGCAAAGAGAACCAGGGTCAACTCGGCACGCTGGAAGCGTGCGGTCCGAGGAGCGAAGACCACAGACCACAGACCAAAGGCCAAAGACCCAAGGCCAAAGACCCAAGACCAAAGACCCAACCCGCACTACGCCCAACTGAAACCGTGCTTTGAAAGCGGCAGGGAGCGAATGCGTTTCCCGGTCACCACAAAGATCGCGTTGCAAACTGCGGGAAGGATTGGAGGCAACGCCGGCTCGCCTAGTCCCGTGGGAGGGAATTCAGTTTTCAGGAAGTGCGCTTCGATCTCAGGAGGCGCTTCGGAAATGCGCATTGGTGTGTATTCATCAAAATTCTTTTCGACTGCGCGGCCGTTCCTGATGGTAATTTGATATCCCATTAAATGGCTGAGTCCCTCAATGATCGAGCCCTGCACCTGGTTGACGGCGTTCAGCGGGTTGACGATCTGGCTACCGATATCTCCCGCTACCCAAACCTTGTTGACTCGCACCTTATTCGCGCTGTCGATGCTGACCTCCGCCACTTCGGCAAAATATCCCGCGTGACTGAAGTGAAAGGCTACGCCTTCTCCGGTTCCCTGCGGTAGCCGTCGCATTCCCCAACGTGATTTCGCCGCCACGAACTCAAGCACGCCGCGCATGCGCTTGGCGTTGAATCCAACGCCGGGTCCACCAGTTGCCGGCAACGGCAGCGGTGGGGTATCGAGCAGCGCATAGCGAAATTGAATTGGATCTTTGCCGGCGGCTTGTGCGAGTTCGTCTATGAACGATTGCATTACGAAGGCAATGGCGTTACTTCCGGGAGCACGCAGGGCTCCGGTCGGTACACCCGAGGCCATCACCGATGTATCGAGAGCGAAGTTCGGAACAAAGCGCGCAGGAAACTCCGTCGCATTGATTCCGGCGCTGCTGCCAAATCTCTCTCCCGAGCCAAAGGTCACAAAGTGATTGCGCCAGGCGATCAGCCGGCCAGAGGCATCGAGGCCGCCTTTGAGGAAGTGAAATCCGGCCGGTCTATAAAAATCGTGCGCCATATCGTCTTCGCGCGTCCACAACAATTTGACCGGAACGCCAATTGTCTTGGCAATCCACGCCGCCTCGGCCACGTAGTCGTTGCTCAGCCGCCGGCCAAAGCCGCCGCCGATGCGCGTGAGATGAAGCTTGATATCGGTCGGAGCCAAACCAGTCGTCCGCGCGACGAGGTTAAGGCCGGCCTGCGGTGTCTGGCTGGGAGCCCAGATCTCCAGCTTCCCATCCTTGAACTGTGCAGTGCAGTTCTGCGGCTCCATGGGAGCATGCGCGATAAAGGGATATGAGTAGGCAGCTTCGATGGTTTTTGCAGCACTCTTGAAACCGGCGTCGATATCACCGTCCGCGCGAAGAGATCTGGCTGGTTTCTCCTTGGCAAGCGCTTCAGCCTGGCGCGCAAAACCTTCGCTGCTCTGCGAGGCTGTTGCTCCTTCGTCCCACTTTACTGCCAATTTCTCTCGGGCTGTTTTTGCCTGCCACCAGCGATCGGCGACAATTGCCACCCCGCTCAATAGCCCGCTCAGTTCAGTGCCGCCTTCGACAACAAAGGCATGACGAACGCCGGGCATTGCCTTTACCGTGTCGAGGTTCGCGGAAACGACTTTGCCGCCAAAGACCGGACACTTGGCAAACACCGCCCACAGCATTCCTGGCAGGGTAAAGTCGATTCCGTACAACGGCTTGCCGGTTACGATGGCCAGGTTGTCCACTCCGCGTTGCGGTGTCCCAATGATCTTGTAGTCCCTGGGATCTTTCAGCTTCACCTTTTCCAGATCCGGCGGCGTCAGGACGGCGGCTTTCGCGGCCAGCTTGCCGTATCCAAGGGAACGTTTGCTCGCCTGATGCATGACTTTGCCGGACGAGGTGGCGCATTCTGATTCTGGCACACCCCATGTTTGCGCCGCCGCGGTGACGAGCATTGCTCGCGCGGCTGCGCCCACTTGCCGCATCGGATTCCAGCTGTTGGGCGTGGAAGTGCTGCCGCCGGCGAACTGACCTGAATACTTCGTGCCATCGAGATCGGCCTGTTCGATTCGCACATCTTTCCAATCGACATCCAGTTCTTCGGCGATCATCATAGGCAGAGAAGTCTTCACGCCCTGCCCGATCTCCGGATTCTTGGCGATGATCGTCACGCTTCCGTCGGCCGCGATGCGTATGAAAGAGCTGGGAACCGGAATAACCGGAGGGGGTTGGTTTTGCGCGAAGGCGGTGGGTTTGAAATACAAACCCAGCAGCATTGCGCCACCACCGACCGCTGTCACTTGTAGGAATGCCCGACGACTAAGCGAACTGTTCTTCACGGGGACCTCCTGCCGCAGTCACGATGAATTCTATTGTCCTGGTTTTGAGGAACGATGCGCACCTCCATCCTTATTCCGACGCCGCCTTATGAATCGCCTCGCGGATGCGCAGGTAGGTTCCACAGCGGCACAAGTTGCCCTCCATCGCGCTATCAATCTGCTGGTCGGTCGGATGGGGATGCTTTTTTAGCAAAGCGGCCGCGGACATTATCTGCCCGGCCTGGCAATAGCCACACTGGGCCACGTCGATATCCATCCAGGCCTTTTGCAGGGGGTGGTTGCCGTTGGCTGAGAGCCCTTCAATGGTGGCGATTTGTTTACCGGCAACTTCCGCGATCGAGGTGACGCAGGAACGCGTGGCCTCACCATTGACATGGACGGTGCAGGCGCCACATAGAGACATCCCGCAACCGAACTTTGTGCCGGGCATATTCAGGACCTCTCTGATCACCCATAACAAAGGCATGTCGGCAGGTACGTCGACAGTCCTGGGCCGGCCGTTAACAGTTATTTTGAATGCCATGAAGTCACCTCCCCTCGCGTTCGGGTGATTAGTGTAGTTTTGTTTATCCCAGGAGTCGATGAAATGCAATCCAGAACTACCGGCGCACTGGCCTAATGATTGCCGCAACTCACACATGTGTCCCGCTCACGGACCTCAAGCCTGGGCAATTGCCAATCTAATAATGTTTGCCGCTATCGGGTTAGCCCGCGAAAGACTTCAAGGCTGCAACATCGGTGGCGGCACGAAGGCCTGGTTGAAACCGAGCACTGCCGGAAACGCAGCATTTGTCGGCCGCACGCCGGTTCGTACCCAACTGTCTATTGCTCCTACCGCGATGAGAAATTGTGGGCCAGTGAAAGCACAGTGGCCGTTTCCGATGGTATAGGTTTGAAAAAGATTGTCTTCTCGGCCCGCGGCCGCGTTCACCTCCGCATACGCCGATTCGTTTGCCACCACGACCAGCGGATCAAGTATGGTGTGCATTGTCAGGACCGGGTGTTTGATCTTGCCGTTATAGTCGGTGTTGAGTCTCACGTAGTTCCGCGCCGCCGGCGAAGCGCTAATGTTTCTCCGCACATTCATCTGATTGAGCCAGCCGTCGACAACGACTGTGGGGATACCTAATGCCGCCAGGTAACCCTTTTCAGCAGGTGTAAGGCTATAGAGATGATCCACATTCTCAACGAACGGTCCCCCTGCCCGACGCTGTAGTTCGGCACGCGCTTCGGTGAGGAAGAAGAAATCCGTGAACAAGTAGCCGGGATAAAAAGCCGGTGGCGGCGGCGGGTTGATGCCACGACCTGGCGTCCCGGCAACGAGGCGTATGAACTCAAATTTAGGAAAGTTCGCAGGGTTGCTGACTTCCGCCACGAGTTTTGGTGCGACTTCAGTTTCAAAGTCCAGGTCGTTTCTGACCTCACCAACTGTTCCCCAGGCACTGGGAACTCCAAAAATAATGTCGTAAGCCAGATAGGCCGGAACTCCGTTGTCCCAGATGCGGGTCGCCCCGGCACCCGCGGCACAGGTGCAGAGTGCGCCGTCGTAAATGCCGCCAAATTGCTCCATGCTCTTAAAGCTGATGATGGTCCCGAGTGACACTGCCCAGAGGATTGTTCTATCTGGTTGGGCCACTGTTTCACGGAATAAGACAGCAAGATCTTTCGTGTCGAGAATCGCGTCTCCGATAGCCCAGCCGTTGTCGCGATAGGCAGAGCCGGCCAGGGCAAAGCCTTGCGCCAATAGCGGCGCTTCGAGTGCAGGGCTGGGCGCTATGTCGGCGTTCCGGTTGTCTACTTCGCCCGGATGGTCGGCCTTATCCCGGTAGCCATGCGCAAAAACCAGGAGCGTGCCGTTCCAGTTAGCGGGCACACGAATTCGGTAGGGCGCGCCGTTTAGGCTCCCGGAAAGATCCAGTGGGCCAATCTGTGCCCGCCCCGAAGTCGACAAGGGGAAAAGGAAACTAAGTGAAAGCAAGAGAGCGGTAGTTAGACCTGCCGAGATTCGGAGTGCATTCTTCATGGCTTTCTCCTTACAGGAAAAGGTTGTTTTGTTGGCAAAAAGGGAAAAACGGGCGCAGCCTATCACTGCCACTTGCCTGGTGGCAAGGGCTCCGGGTGCGGGGTAGTGCTGTAAATTTAGCACTACCGAGTGAGCTGACGATGGCACCTCGCTGCTACGAATAAAATCTGGCGGCTAATCAACTAAGGGCGTGCGGCGTTCTTATAAACAACGCCGCCTTTCATTACGAACATGACCCGTCGCACCGCTGTAATGTCTTTCAAGGGATCGCCGTCGAGCGCGATAATGTCCGCTTCCAATCCCGGGGCGATCGTTCCAATCTGCTTGGCCAGACCCAGCGCTTCCGCACCCAGCCAGTTGGCGGAGATCATCGCCGCCATCGGATCGACTCCGCAGTCGCGTACGCGATCGATGAATTCTTCGGCATTGCGCCCGTGCGAGCCCGCCAAAGCGTCCGTCCCGAAAACGATCTTGAGACCAGGAACTCTACGTGCCCTTTGCAGAAACTCGTGATACAGCGGCAGCAATTTCTCCATCGTGTTGAACCCGGCCAAAGAAGTTGGATAGCCTGGCGTACTGACAAATTTTTCCTTGTTCAGCAGATAGTTCTCCCATACCAGGCCTGCCTGCGGATCAAGGTAGGTGCCCTTAGCGGCCATCAATTTTAGATCTTCGTCGCTGGCCAGCACGCCATGCTCGATCTGTGTGCACCCGGCCTGAGTCGCTGCCCGCACTGCATCCTTGTAAGCGTGCATAAGAGTGCGCAGGCCCAATTTCTTCGCCTCATCACAAGCCGCATTCAGTTGCTGCTGCGAGAGAGTCATTGCCGGCCGGCTCGGACCCCCGGCCGCAAAAATCTTGATCAGGTCAGCCCCGGCCTCTTTTTGCCGGCGCACGAACGCGCGAATTTCTTCCGGCGTGCCCGTCAGCTCTCCTCTTCCCATCAGCGGTTCGACCGCCGTGAGGATGCGCGGCCCGGGCAACAGTCCTTTGGCAATGGCGTCCCGGAGGGGAACATCGGCGGGCGAGCCCACGCTTTGCACGGTGGTGAAACCTGCCAGCAGCGTCACCCAGGCGTTGGCAGCGGTTTGATAAGCAGCCTCTTCCGCGGTCCAGCCGCCGCTTCCGCTTTTGCCATCCTTGCCAAAGCTCCAGGCGATGTGAACGTGGGCATCAATCCAGCCCGGCGGGACCGTCAGGCGGCGCAGGTCGTAATCAACCGGGCCGGCTCTCACTCCAGCTTGTTTTTCAATCGCTAGGATCTTTGAGCCTTCAATGATGAGGCGCACGTTGTGCAGCACGCGGCCCCGACCATCGAGCACGGTGCTCGCCGCAATCACAGTGCGCTTAGGCGCAGTAGTCTGGGCGGAAATTGAATGCGAGATGACGCAAGCGTTCAGTGTGATAAGCAGAGGCAGAATGATCTTCGCGAATCGCACGACGGTTCCTCCCTTGCGCTTAACCGCGGGTTAATGGCCAAACTTGCTGTGGGAGCTTAGATGAGTCCCTTTTCTGCTGTTTCCTGAATCGGTGTATTCTGCAAGGTCTGCATCTTATTGAAACCTGTTTCGAAGGAGAATCTCAAATGAAGAAACTTGTCGTCCTATCAGTGATCCTCGTGGTTGCCTTTTCTGCGGCGACATTGGGGCGGACACAAAAGAAGAAGGCGAGTGAGAGTTCCCGGACCGAACAGGAGATTCGGGAGCGTCTCGAACAGTGGGTGGACGCCTTGAAGCGAAACGACGTGGCGACGCTGGACCAGATACTGGCAGAGGATTTTCAATACATCCTCGACGATGGGCGCACGCGCAGCAAAACCGAGGAGCTGGCCCCCAACCGGGCCGGCGACATCAAATTCGAGACGATCTCGACTGAAGACGTGAAGGTGTTCGTCTATGGGGATACGGCAATCGCCACCGGCGTCGGCACTTTCAAAGGCGCCTTCAAGGGCCGGCCGTTCACCGCGCGTGAGCGATTCTGCGATGTCTACCAGAAACGAAAGGGCCAGTGGAAGGTTATCGCCTCTCGCCCAGTGTCACTACCGTTGCCCAAGCCAGAGCCCGGAGGGTGATCGCAGCAAACCTCCAAATTATCGCTCTCCCGCCAATTCATTCCTGCACTAGCTCTAGATGGGCGATTTTGTCATCTTTCGTGAGCTTTACAGTGCACGACAGACTTCTCGCCATGTCGTTTAGCAGGAAGCGATAGACGCGCAGTCCGTTTTCGTCGCGGCGTTCTACCAGTTCGCTGAGGTGGATCACCGCGACTGGCAGGCTTAGTGAATTTAGAGTCTCGCCAGCTTTGTTGGAGAGCTCAGAAAACACTTCGGCACGAAGACGGAACTCGGGCGCGAACGATTCCGGATTCGCAGAACCTTTGGCAAGTTGCAACAGAGTGCGCCGGATCATTGCAGATACTTTCGGTTCCTTGTCTTCAAGCGGCTGAATGGCCGGCAAAGTGAACTCGGGGTAGAAGATGGCCGCAAGTCCCCTGGCCAGTTTGAAGTCATTGGTTTCCCACGAATTGGCAAAGAAAATAATCGTCAGGCGGTCATCGAGAAAGCGAACAATATGCGATTTAAAACCCTGCCAGGCGCCGCCATGAAAAACGACGCGACGGTTGTGGATGGTTTCAGCGTGCCAACCAAAGCCATAACCCTTTTGCCGGCCGTCGTTCAGGATCGTGGGCGCCCACATCTGTGCGAGACTCGACTGCTTCAGTGGCTTGCCCTTGTAAAGTGCGGCATCCCATTTTGCCAAATCCAGAATGGAAAAATAGAGTGAGCCGTCGGCTGTGGTGTTTGTCGAGGGTGAAACCCACTCCTGATTCTTTAGCGCGCCCGCGACCAGCCGGTATCCGGCGGCGCGGTTCGGAATGATGTCGGCTTCGGAGATAACGCGGGCCGTTGTCATCCCCAATGGCTGAAAAATCTTTTCCTGTAGGAAGTCGCCGTAAAACTTACCGGTCACTTTGCGAATCAGGATGCCTAAGATCGCATAGCCTACGTTGCTGTATTCCCAACGCGCGCCGGGTTCGAAACTCAGCGGAGCTTTCTTAAAGTACTCAAAGTATTCCCCTTCAGTGTAGTCGCGGCGCAGTTCTACTTCCGCAGGATAGTCGCCCATCCCTGACGTATGATTTAAAAGATGCCGGACCGTGACATTGCTCCACGTCGCGGGCGCGTCAGGAAAGAATTTCGTGATTCTGTCCTCGAGCGAGATCTTCCCGTCTTCGACAAGGATCATCACCGCCGCCGCAGTAAACTGTTTGCCAATCGAGCCGGATTGAAAGACTGTTTCAGGTTTGACCGGCACGCGATGCTCGACGTTCGCGAGGCCGTAGCTCTTGAGAATGACGACCCGGCCGTCACGAACAATGGCCAGCGACACGCCCGGAATCTTTTGCCGGTACATCTCGGCTTGCACGTAACTATCGAGCTTCGCTGAAATGTTTTGCTGTCCGGCGCACGGCTGGGCAGCGAGCGACAAGACAACGACCATGACAACCAGAGCCGCGAGCTTCATTTTCATCTCCCTGCCTGCGGGCTAATATGCAGCCTAGTGAGCAAGCCGGCGTCGTCGAGTTTCAGGATAAGTCTCGCACCAGCCCGTCTGGCGCATTAGCTGTGATCCGCGATCAAGAGCAGCCATTTCGACGACGGCAACTAACCTTCCAGCTCCTGCTCTGAGGCCACCGAAACATCAAGGTCCCTCAGCAACCCATCCGTAATGTCATAAATCCAGCCATGAACGACCAGCGCCTGCCCGCGCGCCCAGGCGTCGCGGACGACCGTCGTTCGACTCAGGTTGGTGACCTGTTCGATTACGTTCAGCTCGCAGAGACGATCGTGTTGTTGTTTTTCGGTCTCCAGCGAGTCGATTAACGCTCGATGCTTCACGCGCACGTCCTGAACGTGGCGCAGCCAGTTGTCGATGAGCCCGAGCTTGTTGTCCTGCAGCGCCGCCAGTATGCCCCCGCAACTGTAGTGGCCGCAGACGATCAGGTGCTCCACGCGCAGCACCTCTACGGCGAACTGAATTGCTGAAAGACAGTTCAGATCCGTGTGCACTACAACATTGGCGACGTTGCGGTGCACAAACATCTCGCCGGGCACCAATCCGACAATTTGGTTTGCGGGCACGCGGCTGTCAGAACAACCGATCCAGAGGTAGCGCGGCGACTGCTGCGTAGACAAGCGGCGAAAGAAATCGGGATCCTGCCGAGTCATATCGGCAGCCCAGGTGCGATTATTCTCGAACAGATGCTTGAGTGTTCCCATGTAGCCTTTAAGTAAATTTGAAGATCGTCCCGTAGATAACGCACTCGGTGTCGCGATTAATCTTGCTCGCTCGCCGTCTAACCCCGGACTGCAATAACTTCCAGGTACTCCGCATCGACCCGTGTGGTGCCCCCTGTCGCTTGATTATTTTCCCGCCAATGCTGCTCCAGATCGCTGGTGAGGGAGGCTTGGCCGGTTTGATCGAGCGAAGCAAATGCCTTGAGCGTCGGACCGTAGTAATTGCGGAAGCAGTCGACAACCTGTGCGGGCGTAAAGGGAAAATTGAAAGTCATGATCCGCTCGCTGGTATCGAGTTTGGAGATCCCTTCCCGCAGGCGTTCCTCGACTGTTGCTGCAACGCCCCACAAGACCGGAGAAGGCATGCCCGCAGGTGGGGGGACATGCTTGGAAACGATTTTGAACATCTGACCTATGAAACCCGACGGGGTCCAATTGGCCATGACAATCGAGCCACCGGTCCGGCAGACGCGCTTAAGTTCCGCGGCCACTAATTCAGGTCGAGGAGCAAACATGGCGCCAAACATAGTTACCACTGTGTCGAAACTCGCATCGCTATACGGCAAGGCTTCCGCGTCGCCTTCGTCGAATTGAATTTTCAAGCCCTCGCGCTCGGCATTCTCTCGCGCCTGGGCGATCAAATTAGGTGCAATATCAACTCCTGTTACCTTCGCTCCCTGGCGCGCGGCCGGTAAGGCCAGACCTCCGGTTCCGCAAGCCACATCAAGTACCTTGGCGCCGGGTGGTAAGTTCAAGCGCCTGACGAAGTCTTCTGCGCCGCTGGCGTAGGATTTAGCAATTTGTCCAAAATCACCGGCGCTCCAGGTCGCTTTCAATCTTGACTTCAGCGCCTCCAATTCAGGTGTCATGTCTGCGGCTTCCACTTTTGAAATCCCCTTTCTGGTTCTTAATGCGGACGAAAATCGCACTATTGTACACGCCCGGCACAAACTCGGAAGCAATTTCAGCGGCGATACACAAGAGGGGACGGATAAACCGAACCAATCACAAACAGGCACTCAGGGTAACTAATTTCAGTCGGGTTTCGCCCAGCGTCAAAGCCCGCCTAGGCGGTACTCTAAACACCTGGGAAATTAGGGCACGACCTGGGCGCCCAAATGACAGCCCGCGCTACATCGTCTATACTCAAATGGCTCGCAAAGGGGGCGACAGGCTTCGACAGGAGATCCTGACGACCGATGTGATGCATGCCGGGCTACCTTATGCAGCTCGTTAAAAAGCGTAGGGGAAAAACAATTGCCAATAACAATGAATTGGCTCTCGCTGCCTAATTAGCACCGAGCGTCTCGCCGCAAGTTGCTTATGCGCGCGGAGGGAGATGTCACTCAGATAAGCTGGCCCAACCCTTCGGTCCGTGGGGTTGGGTGAGATAAAGTCGGACTAGCTCTCGCCGCGGTCTTGTCACTTCACTTACTCGGCGGGGTGCGAAATTTTGTTTGGTTTCGATCAGACAAGCAAGAGAAGGGACTAAGCATGTAGATTCCGCGGCGCCGGCTCTTGGATCCGAGTTCAATTCTCGGCGCCTCCACCATTTTGGAATTACGGATTGCGGATTTCGAATTGCGGATTTGAAATCATGTTCCGTTAATCGGAATCCGCAACCCGCGGTTCAATTGAATGTTCGCCACTTGAATTCAATCCGAAATCCGCAATCCGAAATCCGCAATTCGCTTCCAATCGGCATTTTTGACAGCGGCGTGGGTGGGCTCACCGTCTATCGTGCGCTGCATGAGCGTCTGCCGAACGAACACTTTGTCTATCTGGGAGATACTGCTCGCGTACCCTACGGCACTAAGTCGCTGGCCACCGTTGAACGTTATGCGATTGAGAACTCCAGGTTTCTGGAAGCGCGCGGCATCAAGCTATTGGTTGTAGCGTGCAACACCGCCTCTGCCCTCGCCCTGCCCTCGATTCGCGCCGCGGTCCAGGTCGAAGTGGTGGGTGTGATTGAGCCGGGAGCCCGGGCTGCAGTCAAGGCCGCCGCCGGGAAAGCCATCGGAGTCATTGCCACCGAGGCTACTGTGCAAAGCAAAGCCTACGCGCGAGCCATCAGCGCTATCGATCCAGCGCTGAATGTCAGCGAACGCGCCTGCCCATTGTTTGTATCGCTGGCCGAAGAAGGCTGGGTTGAAACGGATGTCACCCGGAGCGTGGCTGCCAAATATTTATCGGATCTGGTGGATAAAGATCTGGGAGCGTTGGTGCTGGGATGCACCCATTATCCGATCCTCCGCAAAGTGATTAGCGAAACCATTGGTGCCCAGGTCCCGCTGATCGATTCGGGCGAGGCGACGGCTCGTGAAGTTGAAGTTCTTTTGGATCTCAAGGGAATCGCCCACAGCCCGCGCAAAAGTCTGGCTGAAGAGCGAAAACTATGCGACGATCTGGACCACTTTTTTGTCACCGATGCGGCAGAACGATTCGCGAAGGTGGCCGAGAGATTCTTAGGCAGCGCTCCCTCGGTTTTGGAAGCGGTGGAAGTTTGGGGACATGATGAATTACGTACGCACTGATGGCCGCGGCGTTGATGAATTGCGGCAGGTCCGGATTACTGCCGACTACTTGCCTTACGCCGAAGGATCCGTGCTCATTGAGATGGGCAACACAAAGGTGATCTGTGGCGCCTCGCTCGAGGATCGAGTCCCGCCGTTCCTGCGCAACTCGGGCAAAGGATGGGTCACCGCCGAATACGCGATGCTTCCCCGGGCCACGCAGCAACGAACCTCGAGGGAAATCGGACGCGGAGGCCCCTCCGGACGTACCCATGAAATCCAGCGGTTGATTGGTCGCAGTTTGCGCGCAGTCGCCGATATGAATGTCCTCGGAGAGCGCACGCTGACGCTGGATTGCGACGTGTTACAGGCCGATGGCGGCACGCGTACGGCCGCTATCACCGGCGCCTATGTAGCGTTTGCCCTCGCCAACCACCGGTTACAGCGTAATGGCAAAATCAAGGGCAGCCTGATTACCAACGAAGTTGCCGCGGTTAGCGTCGGTATAGTTGATGGCGTGCCCCTGCTTGATCTGAAATACGACGAGGACTCGCGAGCGGCAGTCGATATGAATATTATCTGCACGGGCGACGGGCGTTTCATCGAAGTTCAGGGTACGGCTGAACGCGCGCCGTTCACCGACGACCAGTTAAGTCAGTTGCTGGCCCTCGCGCGGCAGGGAATTGAGAAACTGATCAACGTGCAGCGCGAAACGTTGGCCAATCTCAAATAGCAGGGGTTGCGAGGCCGCCACTTTTCAGACAACTGGCCGCTGCGCTGGTTCATCTGAGCAAGCAATTGCTGGACGACAATTGCTGCTTAACCTGATTTCGCAACCGACAGAGAGATTTTGGAAGGAGTTACTTACGACAATGCGCAGGTCATCCATCTTGTTGGCTTTGGTTACGCTGATTGCGTTTGCCTCGTCATTGCAGGCACAGGGCCAGGTTTACACAACAGATAATCTGGAATACTCGCTTGAACTCCCGTCGCCGACCTGGCGGGCGATCTCCGGGCGCGACGCGGTGCACGAGCATCCCGAGTTCCTCAACGGTGACCGCCTAAGCGGTTATTTAAGAGTGCGCAAAGAAGCCGTCGAAGCAAATGCCACAATGTCGGATCTGGCCCGCCGCGATCTGGATCAAAAACTGCGCTACCTGCCAGGATTTGTCGAAGGTAAAGAAGAGAAGTTCAACGGGCGGCTTGATGGGGTCACGGTTTCTTATGAGTTTACCCAGACAGGAAAAGCGATGGTCGGCCGCATTTACTTTCTGCAAAGCGATCCCCGCACCGCCTACGTGCTCTACTTCACGGGACTGCGCGATAGCATTGCGCGCATTCGCAACCAGACGGACGCGATTGCCCGCAGCTTCAAGTTGAAGTAGTAGACCTCGAGAATGAGAAGCTCGCGAACCTGCCGATGAAACTTAAGCTTGCTCCCGGTCTGGCGGTAGAGAAATCACCAATCAACGGCAAGGGCTGTTTTGCCACCAGCCACTTTGGGCGTTGGCGTAAAATTGCCGCCTATGAAGGTGAAAAAATTTCCAACGCGGAAGCCAGGCGCAGAGCTGGACGCCGCGTCCTGCGGATCTGCGGCATCGATCATCGCTGGAGCATTGATGGCAGTCGCCGCGGCAACGGCACTCACTACATCAATCACTCATGCACGCCGAATGCGTTTACGCGCACGCTTTATGGTCAGCTTATTTTTTTCGCACTGCGTGATATCCAGCCGGGCGACGAGATAACCATCGACTACTACCAGACGCTTCATCCCGATTCAAAACGCTGCTACTGCGGCGCGGCGACGTGCCGCGGCACGATTAACAAAGCGGTACGGACCTGAGACTGTCAATCTGTCTTATTGAGTCTGGGATTCCCGGACCATCCTGTCTATCTCGTCTTTCATGTTCGGCGAGAGAGCGACTCCTCCTTGACCGTTCCATGAGACGCGGTGGGCTTCCCACCCGCCGTTCACGCGCAGCAGCTCTGCTGTGCCCCAATAAACAGCCTGGCTATCGTTGACTACGAGTTCGAAGGAGCTGCGGGGAAAGTTCTTCGGCTTGTCTGGTGCGTGGAACGAAGGGTTTCGTTTGTCAAATGCCTGGCCAATCTCATTGGGCTTCCATCTCCAGGTAAATGAAACAAAGACTGCGTCACCGGTTGGCCGGCCTTCGGGTAGTGCCATCACCTGAACGACACGTCCAAATTGTCTTTCGCCAATGGGAACTTTCCAGCCGTCCCGGCCGTCCCTTTTCACTTCGTAGGGCTCCCAGGCAGCGGATTGCGCCTGACCGGTCTGCGTTAGCTCGAGTTCTATATGTCTATACTGGTACGGAACCAATCCGGTTTGTGGATCGACTAAGTAGCCGCCGTCTTTAGTCCTGGTCATCGGGACATCAGAGTACATACCGTTATGGATGTAGATCAGACCGAGTCTGTCCAGCACGTATGCTTCGGGAGTCGCTTCCTGGTCGACACGCCGCTCATCCTGATTGTAAAATTTGTACCGGCCGGCTTCGACGACCACGGGTACGTTGAACTCAGAACAATCCCGTAACGCTGCTTCAAGAGCAGCATTGGGGTTCAAAACCTTTTTGAGCGAACTCCTGGTTCGGCTGTAGGTCAGGAGGCCTGCGCCAATGACCAGCAGTGCCAGCAAAGCGCCGCCAATCAGCACCTTTCGGTTTCGCAGATCCTGAAGATTAAGTCCGACCGCCGGCTGCAATGCGCGAAAGCCTTCCAGCGCTTCCAGTGATGTACAGCATCGCAGACACTGGCGATGGGTTGACCAGTTGGCCAACCCGCACTGTGGGCATTGCAGGTAAGGCATGAGCGGTTCTCCTTTTGCTGACGCCCCTATAGCCGCGGCAGTGTAAAGCTAAACTTCGACCCACGGCCAGGTTCTGATTCGACGGCGACATTGCCGCCATGTTGCTCAACCACCTCGCGCACAAATGACAGACCGAGGCCGGTTGATTCTTCGTCCTTATCATGGCCTTCGCGTTCGACGCGATAAAATTTTTCCCACACCCGATCGACTGCTTCGGCGGGAATTCCGTATCCTCTATCTTCAACACAAACGCGCACGGCTTCGGCCTCGAGGGCAGTCGAGACGGTAATAGTCGTCCGCTCGGGACTGTAGGTAATCGCGTTGTTCACCAGGTTCTTTACTACTTGAGTGATCAGGCTGCGATCGGCCGCGACCGGGGGAATCTTTTCCGCCGGCTGTTCTACCAGCCGGATGCGCTTCTTGCGCGCCGAGGGTTGCAGCGTGGATACGATATCGCGGACTACCTCGTTGAGCTTGAGAGGAATCTTCAAAACACCCTGCTTGTCTTTTCGCTCCAAATGCGTCACTGCCAGAAATGTATTGATCATCCGGGACAGCCGTTGGGCCTCGTTGTTGATGATGTTCACAAATTCTTTCAGGTGTTCGGGTACGGCCTCATCAGCGGCCAGCAGTTCCGCGAATCCGTTAATACTCGTCAGCGGAGTGCGTAATTCGTGAGACATCAGCGAGACCATGTCGCTCTTTAATTGCTCGTATTCCTTGCGCTGCGTGAGATCGCGCACGCTAAGGGCCAGGCATAAGGGTTCTCGATCATTGCCGCGATTTCCTTGCGGTTCGGTGAGCAGCGAAATCTTTAGTCCAAGAGTCTGACTGCGATCGGCAAAATGCAATTCGCGCTCGTAGGGCTCGCCGGTTTGCAGCACGCGGCGCACGGCCATTACCGGCTCGTCAAAAATGTCGCAGCGGAAATGATCCAGTAGTCCAAAGATGTCCAACTTGCGCGCTTCAGCCGGGGTCAGCCGGGCCGAGCGTAGTAGTTGAGCATTCACCTGGGCCAGCGTGCCGTCAAGATAGGCTATCGCCAGACCATCGGAAGACTCCGAGAGGCCCTGCGTGCCGAAATGCTCTTCCGTTAATAGTCCGCTGAGCATGTAAGCAGACTCCAGCCTTTGTTCCGCCGCCCGCGCGGAAAGAAACGTAAGCGGTCCAGCCTTTGTCCCGGCCTTGAAAGTCTCTTCGCGTTGCAGGTTTCGCGCAATCTGGGCTGCCACTGCCAGCAACAGGGGACGATCTGCTTCAGAAAAGTCCTCGCGAAGCCTGATTAGCAATGCTCCTAACAGACGGTCTTCGTGCCGCAAAGGCAAGGCCACCAACGCTGTCAAGTCCCCGTCGTTTGCTGCGCGGACAATCAATTCACCGCCGGCCATCGCTCGTTGCGCAAAGGCGATGTTTTCGCGCCAGGCTGAGTTGCGGCTCGTGCTTTGTGGACTACCGGCCGCCGTCTGCAGCCGGGCCGCGGGCACCAGCCGGTAATCTTCATCGCGTACGAAGACTACCGCGTCAGATATGGCGAGGACCGTATCCAGCAGCTTCAACCCACTCAGCAAACGCCGCTTCGAATCGGTCTCGTTCGCTTTTGTTGCCCTGGCGACCAGACTGCTTACACGCGCGGTCAGAGCCAGGTCGAGGCTCCAAAGGCGATGCATCTGGATCACAAAAATGGCGCACGAACCCGCCAGGGCCATGGGAACAAACAGGATGTCAATTGCCAGGACGCGTGAGATCAAAATGCTAAGCAGACTGAGGATTACCAGGCCCCCGCCGAGATAGGGAAACGAGCGGCGCGCCCCTGCGCGCTCGACAATTAGTCCGGCCCCGACTGCGGCTGACAGAATGAAAAAGGTGGCCAGCCGAAATTGGGGAGTTATGAGAGTGATTCCTGAATCGGCGGGAAGGATCACGAGGGCTTGCTGCAAAGGCGCAAGAAAACCTTCGAACCAAAGGATCCAAACGGGAAGGCCCGCAGCCAGAGATAACCCCAGCGCGACAAGAATCGATTTGAACAGAGACTTTGGACTTTTCAAACTGGATCTTTTCGATTACTGAGAGAATTACTGAGCAGTAGGCAGGCTTCGCGGTCATTCGGCAAAGACCAACGAGATTGTACACTGAGTGACAGTGTTAAATCCACAGAAAACTTAGGAAAATGAGGATTTATTTGCCCAGTGCGAGCAAAGCTTTGAGTAGCTCGGGTTCCTCACGGCCGGCGACTGTACGCAGGTCAATAATTAATTTTCCGTCTGAAATGCGGCAGATGATGGGAGGATGGGACAGTCGCAGGGCCTCAGCCAGCTTGTCCGCCGTCTGGTTGTGACTGGCGACCGTAATGAGCGCGGTTTCGGGATGAGTATTTGGCCCGGCGCCCCCTCCAATCGCCGACTCACCGTCCCGAATCTCAAAGGTGAGATCAGAGCTATTCCCTGCGGTCGGGCAGGACTGCCTATATTGTTCCACTAAGGCCATAGCTCGCTGTTCGATTTGGGCTCGAGTTAGGGCCAGCATCTTAAGAACAGGCACTTCTTCAAAGGCTTTGTTGCTGCGATACGACTTCAGAGTGTTTTCCAGCACGGCCAGTGAGAGTTTGTCCACGCGCAAAGCGCGATAAAGGGGATGTCTGCGTAAGCGGCTGACGATGTTATCTCGCCCAACAATCAGTCCCGCCTGGCAGGCGCCCAGCAGTTTGTCGCCACTAAACGAAACAATGTCAGCGCCATTGACCAGCGATTCGCGAATAACGGGTTCATCCGGCAATCCGCAACCGCTCAGATCCGAGATCGCTCCCGATCCTGCGTCCTCGTACAGTACAAGGCCCGCCTCTTTGGCCAGTTCTGACAGCTCATGCAGCGAAGGACAGGCAGTGAAGCCAATGATCCGATAGTTGGAGGGATGCACGCGCATGATCAGGCGGGTTTTATTACTTAGAGCGGCCCGGTAATCATCCAGCTTGGTGCGGTTGGTAGTGCCAACTTCAACCATGCGGGTGCCCGAAGTGGCCATCACGTCCGGGACACGAAAGTCGCCCCCAATCTCAACCAGTTCGCCTCTGGAGACGATGGTTTCGCCGTCGCCTGCCAGTACGGTCAGAATCAAGAGAGCAGCGGCGGCGCAATTGTTGACAACCAGACCCGCTTCCGCTCCGGTGAGTTCTGCCAGAAAATCTTCAACGCGACCCCCTCTACGGCCGCGCGCTCCGGTCGCCAGGTCGTATTCGAGTGTGCAATAACCGGCTGCCTCGTTGGCGAGAGATTGGCTCGCCGCCTCCGAAATCGGAGCGCGCCCCAAATTTGTGTGCAGGATTACACCGGTCGCATTAATGACCCGCGTGAACCCTGTTGCCTCATCAGCTTTACAGCTGTCTTTGAGACGGCGCACGGCTTCCTCGAGGAGGAATTGACGAGTGTAGTCATTGAGCTGCTTGCCCTGGGCAGTGCCGCTTTGGAGTTCCAGTCGCAGTTCGCCGGTTATTGCCCGAGCCAGGCTGGTCAGTCGTTGTAGCCCTACTGTAGAGCGCAGTTCCTGGACGTCACTGGAGCGTAACAGTTCATCAACTGAAGGCAGGATTCTCAATGCTGTAGTCTGTGCGTAATCGGCGTCCGGCATAGGTTTAGGATGGACAGAATATGATTTCCGTGACCTTGAATCAAATCAATCATCAGGCGCCTGTCGAAAACGCCCCATGCACAAACTTGTTGACAGGTTACTTTCTGACCACCTAGACTCGAAGCGGAACTGCCTTCTCACCGGCGCGACCTTCCCGTCAAAGCATCCAGCCAAAACCGCAGGAGGGACCAACCATTGGGTATTCGTGATAATAAGTTAGTTCGTTCGAATCAGAGAGTTAAGGGCAAGACGGCCGGCGACGATCAGCCGACCGTTGAAGAACAACTTTCCCGACTCGAGGAGGACATTCGCCGGCTCAAGATCGAGTTTGACGTCTATTTCAACGGTGCCTCCAAGCGACCTCCTTATGACACGAAGAACCGGGTCGAAACCATCATCAAGCGCATGCTGGATGATCGCACTTTGACTTATGCCCAGCGGTTTCACTTCAATTCGCTGGCTTCACGTTACAACGCTTTTCGAGACTTATGGCGGCGGACGATGCAGGGACGTGAAGAGGGTCGCGATCCAGTCGCTGTGGTCAGGGCCTCCCACAAGAATAGTGAGTTGGCTTCGTTCGATCCTTCCACTTTTGTTTGTGCGGATGCTCATAAGGATGTGGGTACGATCAAAGAACTCTACGATTCGCTGCTGGAAGCGAAGCGGCGCTGCGGCGAGCCCACCAATGGTTTTTCATTTCCCCAATTCCATCGCTTGATTGCATCAAAAGCCGATACTTTGAAAGAGAAACTCGGTTGCGAACGTGTGCGATTCTCAGTGAATGTGGAAGAGGGACATGTTAGCTTCAAGGCAAAGGGTGAAGAGGACTGAGAATAGTTTACCTGAGATTCATGGGCGATATGACCATGCCATGAGCTGGAAGTTTGCCGGACAAAGCAAAAGGCGACCAACGAGGGTCGCCTTTTCTTTGCCGCGCTTACCGGAATTAGTACCGGCAGCGGTCAGTGGCTTTGCAAAAGCAAGCCGGGGAGACGATCACATCTTGGTCACATTCTCGGCCTGTGGCCCTTTCGGACCCTGCGTTACTTCAAACTCGACTTCCTGACCCTCTTCCAGAGTCTTGAAACCTTCGCCTTGAATAGCGCTGTAGTGAACGAAGATGTCTGAAGAGCCGGGTTGTTCAATAAAACCATAGCCCTTCGAGTTGTTAAACCACTTGACCTTACCGGTTATTCTAGACATAACAAACGAATCCTCCTAACGATTCGGTAAAACGGGCACCTAATAGCTCCATCTTCTGGCTTGGGTTGAAATTCAGGCCAAAGGGCGCTGCTACTTTGCGCCGAACAGGTTAATGCATGCGAGCCGGACGCGCTTTTAAGGGGGCGCAGCACGGAACCACATAGCCAAAAAAAACTGCATGACGAAAAGCGCACACGCGCAAATCACCATGCAGACACTTACGGGGGAAAACTGTACTACTCATTACTGTGGAGGTTGCAAATCGAACTAACAGAACTACTCAGGGAACCTTGCAACGGAACGAGGGCGCATACTAAGCGAAAGTAAATGAGCCTGTCAAGCAATAAAACTGGGGCGTTTCGGGGCTTTTCAGGAAAAGGAAATCCAGCTTTATTGCCTCAATGATGGCCTTTTCCCGCTCCTGCGGCGCGCTGTTTGGGGACCCCAACCAGACTCAATTCCTTGAGCAAGTACCCTGCGCCCCCGAATTTCTCGGTCACAAACAGGACATAACGTATGTCCACTGAGATAGATCGTCCCTTTGCGCCGTTGTAGAAGAAATCATTCCCGAGGCCTTCATAGTTGCCGTCAAAGATGATGCCCACCTGCTCACCTTGACCATTAAGAATTGGGCTGCCGGAGTTTCCCCCAATAATGTCGGTATCGGAAAGAAAATTTACCGGCACGTCCAAACCGTCCGGGGTCGAATAGGGACCAAAATCCCGAGCCCGATAAAGCTGCTTCAGCTTTTCAGGTACGTCAAAGGGTTCGCGACCCGTGTCCTTTTCAAGCACGCCTGACAAATGCGAAAAAGCCTCGTAGATGGCGGCATCGTGCGGCACATAACCTTTGACTTCACCAAACGAAAACCGCAGCGTGCGGTTCGCGTCGGGATAAGGCTTGCTGCCGTTCATCTCGCTCATTCCCTGCACCAGCAATGGTCGCCAGCGGCCGACGGCGGAATTAAACGCGCGTGTGCGACTTTGCTGCTGTAGCGCCAGTGGAGTGAGCTCCGCAGCAAAATCGACGAAAGGTTCGTGTAGCTCGCGTAGTTGGTTCGCTGATAGGTCGAAGAGCCGACCAACCGTGTCGGCCGTGACGAAGTTCTTAGTATCCACTATGGCGCGAACGAAATCCTCTTCCGCGCGTCGCCGCGCATCTCCCGAAAGCGAGCCAAAACGTTTTTCGATCGCTTCAATCTTCTGTCCTTGCGGAAGTTCTGCGGCACGGCGCAGGAGGTAGGTCAGGAGCCGTCGTTCGACAATCGGATCGCGTTCAGCGAGCGCCGCTTTGGCGCGCTCACGCGCACTGACCACGGCCGCTGCCAGGGCCGGATTGGAATCACTCTCGCTTCGTTCCTTGGCTGCTGCGATGTCCTGAATGCCAAAGGCAATCGATAATAACTGGCTGGACTGTAAGAGCTGCAGCACCAGGAGATCACGCAAGGCAGTTACATTCAATTCCTGATAGGCTTTGCTCAGGTTGGGAAGCACTTCGCCGTACTTTTGCCGGCGAGCAGGATCTGCCTCGAGCCAACGAGTGAAGGCTAGTTCCTGGGCCCGCTTGCGTCCCACGATGTCCGCGCGGCGCATCGCCAGAACGGATCCTTCTTCATTCTTCAGCGAGTTTGCGAGGTCAAAAATGGTGCTCTGCAGCTTAATACGCAGTGCGGCGTCGTCCTTCCCCACTTCCTGGAGCGCTTCAATTTGTTGGGTAATCATGTCTACCGTGAAGGGCATCAAGGTGTCCTGGTTATAAGCAACGGAATAACTCTCGCGATAACGTCGCGTGCTTCCCGGGTAGCCCAGCACCATCATGAAGTCGTGTTCCCTGACACCTGCCAGCGAGAGAGTCAGGAACTTCTTGGGCTTGTAGGGGACGTTGGCCGCGGAGTAAGCGGCGGCTTTGCCGTCGGGCCCGACGTAAGCGCGCATGAAAGTAAAATCACCACAGTGTCGCGGCCATTCGAAATTGTCCGGGTCGCCGCCGAAGAATCCAATATTCTTGGGAGGTGCATAGACAATGCGCACATCGCTCAGAACCAGGTAGGTGAACTGGTAGTAGGAAAGCCCCTCATTCATGGGCAGCACACGCACGCTGATACCGGCTGCTCCGTTGCCGCCCGCGAGTTCCAGGCGATCAATATTTTGCGCGATCGCGCGCCGCCGATCGGCCTGGGGAGCAGTGTCCGCAATGCCCTTCAACACCTCACTGGTGACGTCCTTTAGATCCTGTGTGATGGTGACCGTGTAGCCTTTGGCCGGCAGTTCATCCGCTCGCGAATTGGCTTTGTACCCATTGGTGGCGTAATCATTCTTAGCGTCCGAAGCACTCACCAGGGCATCAAACCCGACGTGGTGATTAGTCAGCAATAAACCGTCTGCTGAGACGAATTCGCCCGTGCCGCCATCAACGATGACCACCGCGTCCTTGAGGCTCAGGCCGGTTGGGCTGTAAATCTCAGCCAGGGGAATTTTGAGGCCGCGGCGCTTGAGCTGTTGTTGGGACAGACGACTTAGAGTGTCCGGCAGGAACATGCCTTCATCGCCGCGGGCGCGCAGAGGAAGTGCGGAGATACACAAAACGGCAGCCAGCCCGGTGGCTGCCAGACGAGATACTCTTGAGCTCATTTAGTTATTGAATCCCCTGATTATTTCCGGATTGAATTGGCGCTCGATAGTACCAGACGGCAGGTGAGTTCGAGAAAACTAAAACGGGCGAATCGCCAATGTGAGAAAAGCAAATCGCCCTCGGGATCTTTTTGGGTTACTGCCTGGCGCTGGTCAATAGGTATTGCATCGGGTTTACGGGATTGTCGTTGATTCGCACTTCGTAATGCAGATGCGGTCCGGTCGAACGCCCCGTCGAGCCTACCCGGCCGATGAATTCTCCACGCGACACCTGGTGGCCCTGCTCCACATCGAACTCTGAGAGGTGGCCATAGCGAGTGGTCAGGCCGCCGCCATGATCGATAACTACCAAGCGGCCATAGCCATTCTGCCAACCAACAAAAGTGGCGATACCCTTGGCGCCGGCCACTACAGGAGTACCAGCAGGCACGACGATGTCCTGGCCATCATGAAACTCATAAGAGCTGCCGCCAAACGGATTGCGTCGTCCGCCAAAGCCACTTTCAAGCTTGCCGTCAACCGGCCAGATCGAAGGAGTAAAGCCACGCTCTCGCAGGATGGCTTCGTGGGCGCTCAGTTCCTTTTCCAGGCGGCCCATTTTCGCTTCCAGGGCCGCCAATCCATTTGCGTTCAAGGGAATGGCCGGTCCGCCGGTGCCGTGCAAGCTGGGATCGTCGTTGAGCACGCCTGACTTCTCAGCCAGCTTTCGCGAAGTGTCTTCAACCGCTTCGACGCGCTGATTCAATTCATTCAATTCGCGGCGCTGGCGCTCGGTTTCTGCTCGCAGGCGTTCATTTTCCTTCTCAATGCGAAGGTGCGCGGCCTGTTGCGTTAAGCCATAAAAGCCGTAAGCGGAGCTGGCCAATACCATAAAAGCAACTACGGCCGAAATCCTGAGCCATTTCTTATGAAGGCGAATGCGACGAAACTGCGAGCGCGAGCGAGAGGTGTAGGAAATTATGAAAGCATAGAGTCTTTCGTCTCGAACCATTATTTGACACTCCTTGTCGCGTTTGCGCACGAAAAGCGGCGCAAGCGACGGCAAAGGCACAGTCTGCTGCGGGGTAACTGACTGATGCGGATTAAAGTTTTCCCAGGTCTAACGCTAAAACCTGCTTGGAGACTGCAGCGAATAGGTGAAACCTCGCAAGTTTTGAGGTTGATACCCTATTCGGACGGTGCTGCAAGAAGGCGCACCCTACCACACGAAGATATCGATTGCAACCGGCCAGCGAGCTTAAATCGCCGCCAAAAGGGCAGGCAAAAGACCTAACGGGTGCAACTACACCGCAGGTGTTCGCCAGCATGTTGAAAGAATTTTGGAAAACCCCTTTGGGGTAAGGACATGTAAACGCTGGTTAGATGACCCAGGGCGCTGCCCTGGGCTGCAATTAGCGGACGCCTTCGGCGTCAGACTAAAGCGGACGCCTTTGGCGTCAGACTAAACGGGGGTGTCGCCGCTCGCCGCAGCAACCGGTGAGACTGAACTGTAGCGGGAGGATCGTTCCCGCATTAATAGACAATCGGAGCGTCCCCGCATTAATAGACAAGTGGACCGGTCCCGCATTAACAGACAATCGGAATCTGGGTGCCAAAGAGAGCGTTCACGTAGGCAAAGAACGCCTGCGCTGATGCGGTGTCAAGTCGATAATCCACATTCGTCGAGCGGCAGACGGCGTCACCGGTGATGGTGATTGCAGCCAGTACCGGTTGACCTTCTACTGTCAAAAAGTCTGGCCCACCCGAATCGCCAAAGCAAGTCCCGCCATTTCCCGTGGATGGGTTCTGCGAAAGGCGTATGTAACCTTTGTTCAGCGCATTGAAACTGGAAAATGCGAACATCCGGGGAATGGGGTTCAGATCTTGAAAATATGGCACGCCACCACCAACTACACGGTTTTGCAAGCCATAGCCAACCGGAATGAAGACAGCGTCCTTCAATCCGTTTTGCGCGGAAAGTTGATCCAACAGGCCACACGAAGGCAGTGTCGCGGGAGTCACGCCTGCCGCGTTTGACTGGAGTATCAACACGCCTATGTCACCAGAGTCGCTCTGACGCTGACTGTAATTGGGATTAGTGACGACGGAGCTTACCGGAAGCAGGTTCGTCGTATTCACCGTCAAACTGCCAAAGGGGATTGAACCGTCAAAGCTGACGTAGGCTGTAAATCCACGCGGCGCAAGGTCACTGGTGAAAAAAGAAGTGCAGTGGCTGGCGGTCAGGAATACGTTGGGAGCGATTAGCGTGCCGGAACAGATCGGGAAAATATGTCCCGTCGTAGGCGATCTGACAATAAACGCACCGGAGTTGCTGTAAGTGTTGCTGGAATCGACGAATCCATACGTGATAGCGCGACTGCGCGATGGTGCGATCAGCAAAGCAGCGCAGAAGACTGTTAGAAGAAGGATGAAGAGGTAGCGGGAGCGGCGCATAATAATCTCCTTGTGCGCCGGGATAAACCGGCAGGTTGTATTGAATGAAAGTTTCAAACG
>DAIMCP010000019.1:0-31838 GCA_036726305.1 Pyrinomonadaceae bacterium
GCTTTATAGCTTCACAACGACAACAACCATTCTCCTATACGGAAGTGGGAGCGACGTGCCGCGATCCACCATCAAATTTTGTTCTGGACCACAACCGCATCCAACTCGGAACGGGGCTGCAGACCTTCGAGCGAGGCATCGCGGCACTCAAACGATGGCAACAATTTGATCTCGGCTGGGTTCGGATTGTCCCCGACGTTCCGCCCCTGGAAGTCGGGACTACCGTGGCCATCAAGGCAAAGGCTTTTGGATTCTGGTCACTAAGCGCCTGCCGCGTTGTTTACCTGATAAGTGAAGACAGCCCTTTGCGCAAATTCGGCTTTGCCTATGGCACGTTGACCGATCATGTGGAGTGCGGCGAAGAGCGCTTTAGTGTCGAATGGTACCCGGAGGATGATTCAGTCTGGTACGACATTCTTGCATTTTCCCGTCCTCAGCAATTACTGGTCCGGCTTGGCTATCCCCTCGCTCGCCTGCTTCAGAAGCGCTTTGCGAAACAGTCTCTACGAGCCATGTTGGCTGCCGCTGCCCTACCAACAAATCCTCTCTGACCGTACCGGGATCTGAAACTGATTGACTACCGCCCGTTAGCAGTCCACAATAGCCGCCACCCTGTGACGAACTGAGCCAAGATACTAATCAATTTTAAGTTCGAAAGTGCCCGGGTTTCTGGAAGACACTCATGCGCCGAATCCCATATCAATTCCTGTTGCGGTACACCGCCAACGTAATCCGGGCGCGGTACGGTCGTAGTCAAAACAAGAAACTGGTCAAGCCGATGATTGCCGGCCTCTATGTAACTATGAAGTGCAATTTTCGCTGCACCTATTGTGATGATGGCTCGGGCTTGATGTATCCGGACATTCCCGAGCAGAGATTGAAGACGGAAAAAACAATCGAAGTGCTTGAAATTCTCCGCCGCGCCTCACCGGGTCTCAATATCACCGGGGGGGAACCCACACTGCGGCCGGATATTGATGAGATTTTTGAAAATATCGGCCGCTTGGATTTTTCGCCCGTAACTTTTAACACCAACGCCTTCCTGCTTGAGAACCATCTTTCGATTCTGCACAACATCGATTACCTGGTGATCAGTCTGGATTCGCCTCACGAAGCGCGCAGCGATGATTTGATAAACCTCAGCAAGGGTGGCCAGACAGCGCGGGTCAAACGCAACATTCAGGTGGCGAAAGAATATCGCCGGGCACAGAAACTAAAGTTTGACTTTATTATCAACACTGTGATTTTTCCGGAAACGATTGATGACGCCTGGGAGGTTTTTGAATACTGCGTGGAAAATGATTTCTATTGGACTCCGATGCCCTACATCGTGGGCAAGTACCCCAACCCTGGTCTGATAGACAATCCGCGCTGGCAACAACTGATCGACGAAGTGATGCGAGCCAAGCGCAAGGGCGCTCGTGTCTATGGCAATTTAGAAGCGCTACGGACGATTCGCGATTTCAAACGCTTTGAGTGCTATCCCACCACGCATCCCATCGTTTACCCGCACGGGGACATTTACTACCCCTGTTCGCCGCTGAACCTCGTAGCCGGCAACCTTTTGGAAATTGGCGACTACTACAAAGCGATGGCCCTGGGTGAGCAGAAACACGGTCCCATTCCCTACTGCGATGCGCGCTGTCACGTCGGCTGTTACACGGAGGGCTCAACCGCCGTCACGCATCCGGAAGAAGGGATTGCCGAAGTTATTCGTTACCTGGCGCCGCGGCGAAAAGAACCGATCGAACTGCAACGCCCTGATCGTTTGGCCGGCGTATCGATGCCGCCGCCATTTGATGAATTGCGGGCCTTGCCTTCGCTGCCGCCGGACACCATCCGCCGCTTGCGACGCGAGGGTAAGTTGGAAAACGACTTTAGCTCGCGCCTGCGCATCACGGGCGAAGAGAACCTGATACCGCCCATTCAACTTACACGCGAACCAGTGTTTGCGACGACCTAGCCATACCCGGCGGCACTCTCTGCGGAGATAGCGGTTGAGTTCCCCACTCACTGCTTCATCAGATCCAACACGGCGGCAGTCATTGCTTTGATCCCGGTTCGAATTGTGGACTCAGGCACGGGTGCAAACAGGGCTGAATGCAAAGACGGCAGGGGCGTGCCGGTCTCGTGGCTTTGTTTCACTTTCGCCGGCTCGATGGCGCCGACCCAGAAAATCATGGTGGGAATCTTATGTCCCTCCAGCGAATACATGGCGAAGTCCTCGCTGGCCATGATCGGATCGGCCTTGGCGACGTTATCCTGACCCAAAGCTTTCACAAACACGAGGTTGAGTCTATCGGTCAAAGCTGGATCGTTGTACATCGCCGGTGTGTATTCAGTTTGGAATGAAACAACCGGTGCCAGTCTGTCCGGTATCCCGGCCGCCACGGCGATCCCCTTAGCAACTCGTTCTATCCCCGCGAGAAGTTTCTGGCGCGCCTCTTCCCGGTAAGCTCTGACAGTGATTTGCAGGTTGACCTCGTCAGGAATGATGTTGTGCTTGGTGCCACCATGGATCGAACCTACGGTAATGACTGCCGGATCGAGTGGAGAATTTTCACGACTGACGATTGTTTGCAGGCCCAGAATAATCTGCGCTGCCACCACCACCGGATCCTTAGTGGCATCGGGGCGCGAACCGTGCCCGCCAATACCGCGAACTTTCATATCGACGGAAGTCGAGCTAGCCATCGCATAACCGGCGACAAAATCAATTTTGCCCGCTTCCAGATCCGCGCTGTCATGAAGTGCCAAAACGTAGTCGGGCCGAGAAAATCGTTCATACAGTCCGTCGCTGAGCATCGCTCTGGCGCCGCCGGCGATTTCTTCTGACGGCTGGCCAATAATTACCAGCGTGCCGCTCCACTGGTTCTTAAGCTGGGCCAGGATCTTAGCTGTTCCGAGCATCGTGGTGATGTGAATGTCATGACCGCAAGCATGCATGACCGGCACTTCCTGGCCGGCATCGTTTTTCATGTGCGCGGTGCTGGCGTAAGGCAAATTCGTCTTCTCTTCAACCGGCAGCGCGTCAAGATCGGTACGTATGTAGACGGTGGGGCCGGCGCCGTTTTTCAGCACCGCCACAACGCCGAAGCTGGTCCATTCCGGCCGCGCATACTTCCCGACTCGTTCCGTTACAGTGTAGCCAAGCGCGCGCAACTCCTTTGCGAAAAACGCCGACGTTTTCTCTTCGTAGTGTGATAGCTCGGGGGCGGCGTGCAGCATTTTGTAAGTAGCCACGAGCGGGCCGATCTGCTGATCGATCAGCGGATCCAGCTTTTCCTGTGCTTCAGCAAATGTCCCGAGGCCAGCCAATAACAGGAACAGCAGTGCTAAGGTGTGTCTCATGTATTCTCTCTCCTCCTTCACGTACAAAACAGGACCGCAAAACAGGACCGCCAAAAAACCCGGCAACGCGTTGAAAACGGCTGCGTGAAGCCTCAATGAAATCGGTAAAAATGCTTCGGCAGGGCCAATTCCAGCGCGGCTGGAGCGCGCGCAGCTTTCCTGGCGAAGATTTGAGACGCAGCTCAATCCATCATGAAGGGTTTGGCTTCTTGACAATTGCGGCAGTCCGAGATGGTTGAGTCGACGGTCGTTGCCGCAAGGCCGGAGCAACTGAAAAACCTGTGGGCGAAGGGAATAGTTCCTGCCCTGCCTCGGTGCGGCCCTGGTAAATATCGGGACCCATGGATTCAATCTTAAGATATGGGGTCCATCCTCAAACGTCACTCGGCGGCTGGCATTCTACCTGCAGCACCCGGCCCTAGCCATCTTTTTCAGAATGCAGAACGTAAAATGAATCATCGAGTTTGAAGTCGGGGCGAGATATTTGGTACTGGATGACTGCCATATTGTAATAGCTCGTATGCATCTCATAGGTCATCCCTACTTTCTCCATCACATGGATCGAAGCAGCGTTGTCCGGTTTAGCGACAGCGACGATGCGCTCAAACTGTCGTTCCAGGAAACCAAACCGCAGACTGGCTACCGCCAACTCGGTGGCCAAGCCCTTGCCCCAATTTGCTTTGCTGAAGTGGTAGACAACTTCCGGAGTACCGAGCAACGAGCGCAGACCGCCGAAACCGATGAACTCCTCCGTTTCCTTGTCGGTGATGGCCCACCGGCCAAAGCCGTGGTTATTCCAGTGGCGGATGATGCTGTGCAGAGCGGCTTCTGATTCTTCGCGCGGGATGGGCAAGCCGTTGCCAACGTACCGCACAACATCAGCGTCTGCGAGCAAGGTCGCCAAACTATCCAAATCGTCGAGCCGAAACATTCGCAGATATAGCCTGGCGGTCTCGATTGAGGGCATGGGTTACTTTTCAGATTAAAACTGCGCGTACAGATTTCTAACCGCTTTACTATACGCGACGATTCCCAACTAGTCAGCAAGTGAATCAGTGAATGGACGGCTATTGTAGGAAGTGAAAAGCCGTGTCTCCTCCCTTTCCGGAGCGGCCGACAGAAACCTGCAGTCTGCCTTGCGCGACATTTAGCTCGAGATACACTAATATCATCGGGTTTCTTGAAACATACTGCGAAAGAGGGTTGCTAATGTTTAGAAGATTGATTGCTACTTCTTCCGTCTGGTTTACCGTGCCGCTTCGCCTGGGAATTGGCGCAATCTTCCTCGGTCACGGCTTGCAAAAAGTCCTGGGAAGCTTTGGCGGACCGGGGTTGAAACTATTCACATCTTTTGCCGCACCATATCCATTTATGCGTCCCAGCTGGCTTTGGATGGGTGTGGCCGCGTTCTCAGAACTGCTTGGCGGAATACTATTGCTGTTGGGGTTACTCACCCGGGCCGGGGCGTTTTTCCTTGCCTTCACCATGGCAATTGCAATTGCCGGCGTTCACTGGCCCATATTTTTTGCTCCCAAGGGGTTCGAGTACCCGTTGGCTTTGCTGGCCGGCTGCCTGGCTCTGCTCATCTCCGGAGGAGGCGCGCTGTCGGTGGATCTCGGCTTAAGCGGCTCGGGGGGAAGGCGACGTTAGATTTTGGGTACTTGATCCAGGGTCTTGGCCTTTGCAACTTCGAAATCCCGCCGCAACAACAAACGCAAGAACCAAAGACCAAACACCAAAGACCAATTCATGAAGCGCTCTCCACTCGTTGTGATCTTTACCACCGTATTTATCGATCTTGTCGGTTTCGGCATAGTTATCCCCGTGCTCCCCTTCTATGCTGAAGGGTCTCGCTTTAATGCAACGCCTCGCACCGTTGGTTTGCTCTTCGCTTCCTACTCGATCATGCAGCTGATCTTTTCGCCCATTCTGGGTAGGTTGTCGGACAAGTATGGCCGGCGGCCGGTGCTGCTTGTATCCATTATTGGCACCGGCATTGGATTTCTGATTCTGGGGTTTGCGACGACACTCTGGATGCTCTTTGCGGGACGCATTCTGGATGGCATTACCGGTGGTAACATCTCGACCGCGCAAGCCTACATAGCCGACGTTACCACCAAAGAGGAGCGGGCGAAGGGCATGGGTTTGGTAGGGGCAGCTTTTGGACTGGGGTTTATTCTGGGGCCCGCGCTCGGCGGGATACTTAGTCGCTGGGGCATCGGAGTTCCCTTCCTGTTTGCCGCCGGCCTGTGTTTTGCAAATTCCCTTCTACTCTATTTCACTCTGCCGGAGAGTGTCACAGCCGATCATCAGGCCCGGGTTTCGGCGGCCGGAGGTCGCGGGCTGGGACGTTTACTGGCTTCGATGGGACAACCGCGATTGGGCTTCGTACTCGGTATTTATTTCCTCTTTGTGGTTGCGTTTTCCATTATGACGACATCGTTCTCGCTGTACACGATGTTCCGCTTTGGTTACGACGCGCAACACACAGGTTATCTCTTCGCTTACGTTGGCTTGATCGCAGTCATCATTCAAGGTGGCTTGATCGGAAGACTGGTCAAAAAGTTTGGTGAATTACCGCTTGTCATTGCCGGGGCACTCTGTTTCAGCCTGAGTCTTTTTGCCATTCCCTTTGTCGGACCCCAGGCCGGCGGCTTGTTCGCGTTGATGTTGGGCGGGGGAATCTTCTCGATGGGGAACTCACTGGCCATGCCGGCGCTCACCAGCCTGGCATCAAAGAGTGTAGGCGAGGCGGAACAGGGGGGAGTGCTGGGCATCACGCAATCGGCCGCCAGCCTGGCAAGAGCGGTCGGCCCCTCAATCGCGGCGCTGTTGATTCACAGTGCTTTATCGCACCGGGGCGCTGACGGACAGCCGCATCAGATGAGCGATCATTCGCTGCTGGTGACCTTTTGGACCGGGTCCGCGGTGATGTTCCTCGCTTTCCTGCTCGCCGTTTACTTCATGCGCGCTCATGCCAATGCATATTCACATGAGCTAACCGAGCCTGCCTGAGTTTCAGCAATTGGACACAGGCTGTCTCAAACAGTGAGTTATGCCGATCATTTCAGGAACCGAGCCAGCGGGCCGTCAGGCTTGATGATGTCACGCAGAGCTGAGTAAGGAACCAGCACACGTTGCGGACCCGCGGCGTAGGGACCAACCTGATAGGCGTCAAAAGTAATCGCCAATCCCTTTTTTGTAATTGTCCAACTTTGATAATTTCTTGCCTGGGGACCAGCGCCGGTATTGATTGTGGCCTCGTCCAGAAGTGCGCTCGTGCTTTTGCTTTGCTGCTTTAGCTCCTTGATGCAGTATGAAGAAAGCGCTTGCAGATACCTGGCGCCGGGATTAAATAGTTCCGCAAGCTTCAGTGCTTTGCCTGCTTTAACATCATAGTTGAGCACTGCCGACGAAGAATTAGGATGTGCTGCGCCACTACTGTAACTGCCGACGTCAAATTGAATACTAATCAGATCGTCATCGGCATGAGCAACGTCGTAGCCAATTTGCAAAGTGCTGGCTGGTACAGGAGTAGGCGAGGGCGCCGCAGCGAGGGGCGGGTTTGATTGCGGAGGCTCCTCCACAACCATTAGCTTTTTAAATTCACTGACTTGCCTGATGACCAGATTTTTGGCTTCCTGATTGAATTTTTCAAAACGATTGTCAAGTGCGCCGGCCGCCTGGGGGTAATCTGCCTCGACTTGATAGTGAAGTCTCTTGTTGTTCTCCCTGATTTGCTTAGCCGTTAATTCTACGCCGCCGGAAAACGCTATTGGCTCTTCATGTAATGAAAAGACAGTGCGCTTATCGCTGTTTGGCCGGGACCAGTTGCCGATCAGATTCACGCGGCCGTCATCTTTGTCTGTAAGCCAACTACCTTTGAACAGACCAGTCGGTTTCCCGCCGGCATCGAACTCTTCCAAAGTGAGATTACCGTCCTTATCAAGGGTGCCCTTGAGGTCGATCTTCATTCCTACTTTTTGATAGGAGTAGTTCCCGCTAACGTTCTCGCCGTCCCGTGTGAGTTTCATCTGCAAGCCGATTCGGGTTCCGATTGAGCCTTTGAAGAATTTTGTCTCTCGGATAACGGGCGGGGCGCTATTGACGGCGGGGTATTGCCCGGTCGCGCCGGGACTGGCCGCTGCTCCCGGGGACAGGGCCGGGATCACGCCCGACTTGCGTCTGCACGCGCTGCCGGTCAGGACCAGCAACACGATTAGCAGGAGGATTCCGGATCGCTTTTGCGCAGTCATCATTTCGCTGGAACTCGCTGGACTTTCACGATGAAACCTAAGAGAGTTGAGCATGAGAAGTCTCCCGGGCTACCCCTTAAGGAACTTCCAGGTTCTCGATTCGCTCGCCTGAAAATACACCCATGCGCTTAACTTCCGCCCGGATGTGTTCAAAATTCAGATAACACAACCTGGCGCCGCGGAAAACCTCGTTATTGGTAACCTCAGCCAGGGCAAACGAAGGCTGCTGGAAGTTCTGAAACTCTTCGTCAGTTTGGAAGCTCACTGCGGCCAGCACCAGTCCCAACAGATCGCCAATAAACATGTCGATAGCGCAGGAGTATCCAGCGCATTCCAACTGGTAGCGATTTTTTCGGATCTCATTAGCTTCAAAAATCGACAGCGCTTCATACTCGTTTGCATTCAGGTAAGTTCGCGTTGTCAGGATCCGCCAAAGAGCTGACGGATCCGGGGCATACTTCTGGGTGAATTCCGCGGTCCACTTGTTTGTTTGTGGGTTTCGCACCTTGCGTAATCTCAGCCGCGTCCCGGTAATGTAGTTGTCTGTGATCTGCAGATGATGACTGGCTCGCGTCAGTCCTTCGGGCAAGTCCTGCAGAAGATAGCGGCGTTCCCGGCTGAGCAGCGCATGCTCACTCTCAGGCAGTTGGGTGTTCTGATCGGTAAGTTTGGCGACTCCCATTATTTCTTTTTGTCTGGCCGGCGCGCTTCAGAATCCTCTTATCGCGCCCGGAAAATGCCCTTAGCCTCCAGCATTTCATATTCTGCCGAGTTTAGGATCAAACGTAAAAGCTCGCCGGTAGTCGTCTGCGATGAGAATGCGGGCAGGCATAACTGTAATGCAGGCCAAAAATTTATAACTTAGCGCTGGGGGCCTGTCAATTGGCCTTCCGACGCCCGTACTCCAACCGGCGCGGAAAAGGCTTTTCTTGACTGACTTCCTCTGGGACGTCCATAATCGGTCGGAGACGTTTTGCCCCTCAAGTCTCGGGAAACATGAGACAATCACTGATTGCAGTCCTGGCCCGGCAGTCTGACGAACCCATTGCGGTAATTAACGGAGGAACTACAAAGTGGTCAGTGAACAAATGGAAGAAAGCTTGCGTCGTGAGATAGAGAATTACGTCGAGACACGTCTGAGTAGTATCAAGCAGGAGCTCGCTCAGCTGCAAACTCAGCTTAACGAGACACTGAATCGTGTCCTGGCAAGCGAAGGCGAGGCCCAATGGGATGGCTCGCTGGCGGCTTCGGTCGCCGAACACCTGCGCGCCGCACATGAGCGGGGTATTGAGTTGGCGGCTTCCGAATCCACTCGCGCCCAGGCTTCGAGTGACATGGCGATTGTTAAAGCCGCCATCGAAGAGATTGAAGCAGAAACTACGCAGGCAGAGGTTCTTAAAACGCTGGTGAACCGGTCGTCTTCTTTTGCACCCCGGGTTGTTTTCTTTGCCCTCAAGGGCGACCAGTTCCGTGGTTGGCGTGCCCGTGGCCTCGAGGGTTCGATTGGCGACAATGCAGTGCAGCAAATCACCTTCCCCGCGTCGGCTGATACCATGGTTGGTGAAGTAGTAAAGTCTCGCGCGACCTGGAGTGGCGATCCCCACGCGCATGCGGACGATAATTTGGTCTTAGATCGCCTCAGTGAACAGTCTCCACAAAGAATCGTCTCCGTGCCCCTGATCGTGCGCGGACGCCCCGTCGCGGTGCTTTATGCGGACTCCGCCGCCCTTGACGCTGACGCTATCAATCTTGAAGCTCTGGAGACCCTGGTGCGGGTGGCCGGCATGGCGATTGGCTTGCTGTCGGTTTCGCAGGCAGGGGCAAAAGCTCCAGCAGCGGCTGCGCCTGAACCGGCTGTGGCGCCAACGGAAGCGGCCGCATACACTCCGGTGCGCGTATATGATGAAGGCACCTCCACTGAGTCCACTGCGGAACCAGCCAAAGAGGATCTGCCCACCGTGGAGCCCATTCCTGTTGCCAGAGAGCCGGAACTAACAGAAGCTGAGCCGGCGTCCCTGGCCAGTCCACCATCTGACTCTGCACCGGCAGAGAGTTCGTTTGAACCAGCCGCAGTCGACATCTCCGCGGCCGAAAACCTGGCAACCCCCGCTCCTGAACCGGCGCCAGTTCGTCGCCGCAGCAGTTATGATGCGGCCCTTCCCGTTGAGATTTCTGACGAAGAGGAAAAACGCCAACACCACGACGCACGCCGCTTTGCCCGGCTCCTGGTCTCTGAGATTAAGCTATATAACGAGCAGAAGGTGGTTGATGGACGCACTCAGGGAAATCTCTACGAGCGCCTGCGTGAGTATATCGACCGCTCGCGCGAGATGTATGACAAGCGTGTGAAGCCCGGAGTTTCGGCGAAGTACGACTATTTTCATCACGAATTGGTTAATACTTTGGCCGAAGGAGATGCATCAAAGCTTGGTGACGCTTATCCAGGCACGGTTGTCTCCGCATAGAAGTTTTTACGGGAGTTACGAGGAGTCTTGCTAAAAGGAATTGTTACTCGCAATTGGTTACTGATAATAATCGGGATTGCGATCGTCGTTGGCGCCTCGTTGCCGCCGTTCTTGAGCGCGAGTTGCTTCACCCGGCAACAGACTTCTGCTGAATTGAGGGCCCTCGAAAACCTACGCACCATGACCCGCAATGGCGTCCTCCCGGCTGAAGACGCTGTCGCGCGCATCGAATCCGATTACCCGCGAACAAAGACCGCCGGCCTCGCTCGCCTGCTTCGAGCTCGGATAAAATCCAGCAACAAGGATTTTGTGAGCGCTGCGGCCCTACTCGATAGTGCAGTAATTCGAGATCATACAGCCCTGGGGGATTATGCGTTGCTCATGCGGGGCGATGCTTTGGAGCAGGCAGGCAAACCGGCCGAAGCGCGCAGCTCTTATGAAAAGCTAGTCCATGATTACCCTTCGTCGCTCACCGCTCGTGATGCCAGGCTGCGTGCAGCCAATTTACAACTGCAAGGCGGCACATTAGCAACCGTCGCTCCAAGCTTGCGCGAGCTCGCGGCTAACAACGACGCGGCGGCTTTGACACTCATTGCCAAAGCTGCTGAGCAGCAGGGCGACAACGCAAAAGCGCTGGCCACTTATCGCCAGATCTATTTCTATGCGCCGGCGGCGGCAGAAAGCGCAGTCGCCAGCGCCGCGATCACGCGCCTGGGTGGAACTAGCGCGGCCGGCAATTCGGTAGAAGCCCTGACCCGCGCGGATCGTCTCTACGAAGCAAAGAAGTACGTCGAGACCTTCGAGGCATATGGCCAGGCGTTCGCCAGCTCTCCCAGTACAGCCACGCCGCAAAGCCAGTTACGGCGCGGGATTGCGGCAGCCTATCTCAGGAAAACCAGCGAGGCGGTGGCGGCTTTTAACAGCGTCCCTGCAGCAGCAGGCGAAACACGCGCTGAAGCGCTCTATCAACTAGTGCAAACCTATGCGCGCACCCGGCAATGGCCACAGGTGCGTACGGCGATTGAAGAACTGCGACGCGCCTTTCCCGCCAGCGCCTGGACGCCACGGGCGATAGTCAATGCGGGAATGATCGCCGATGAGGCAAAAAATGCCGCTGAAGCGTCCAATCTGTATCAGACAGCCGTCAGTGCTTTCCCCGATTCCATCGAAGTGGCGCAGGCGCAGTTCAACCTGGCCTGGGCCGCACATGACGCAAGGAACTTTCAGGATTCTGCGCGCCGGTTGACTGAGCATCTGGCGTTCTATGCCGATAGAAATACGGACAATCGCGGCCGCGCCGGCTATTGGGCAGCCCGCGATTCGGAACGTGCGGGAAAACTCGCCGAGGCTCGTGCTCTCTACACGGCAGTGCTGGGACGCTACGACGCCAACTGGTACGGTTACCTCGCCAAGCAGCGCCTGGATGCAATGGCGAGCGGCGGCAACCCACCGCAAAGGGTTTTCGCAGCGGACTCTTTGGTTGGGCGGGCAGCTGCGAACCTGCAGACGGTCACGGTGGCAGCGGAAACTGCCGGACCGGAAGCCGACACCGCCATTGCCAAAGCGGATCAACTTTCGAATATAGGCCTGGACGATTGGGCCCTGGCAGAAATGGCCAAAGCATCAGAAGCGGCGCCCTCCAGTCCGCGGATCAATTTGGCCACCGCCCGCATCTATCGCAATCAGGAAGACAATGTACGTGCTCTCAACATCCTGAAGAAAAGCTATCCCGATTACGCGCAAATGAAACCGGAAGAACTGACACCCGAGGAATGGGACGTGTTCTACCCTCTGGCCTACTGGGACATCATTGTGCAGGAGTCGCGGGCGCGAAACCTTGATCCCTTTCAGGTGGCTGGCTTGATCCGCCAGGAGACGGTCTTCAACCCGCGCGCGCGCTCGGCAGCTGCCGCTTATGGCTTGATGCAGGTACTGGTACCGACCGGCAGACTCACTGCAAAGAAGTATGGCGTTGACCGTGCCATTACCGCTGACTCCCTCTACGAGCCGCGCCTCAATATCCAGCTCGGCACGGCTTACCTGCGCGATCAAATCGATAAGTTTGGACGCATTGAATACGTGGCTGCTGCCTACAATGCCGGACCGATGCGCGTCCCGCAGTGGCGCGCCTCCTTGCCGTCTGAGATAGACGAATGGGCAGAGGCCGTGCCTTTCAAGGAAACGCGCGGGTACATTCAGGGGGTGGTGCGCAATCGCTTACAGTATGAAAGGCTCTACGACCAGAACGGCAAGTTCCGCCCGCAAGTCGGCTCGCGTGCGGTCAATCCGCCCCGGCCCCAGCCAAATGCCACGCCGACAACCGTGCCAGTCAATCCTAATGTGCGCCGGCGTCGCGTGATCAGTGGAGATGAAGAGTAGTAAAGGCGCCGGAAAATTCGCGCGTTAACCGCCGTCCTTGCGATCGACGACATTTCTGGTCTGAACCTCCTCGTCAACAACTAAGAATGATTACTTTCGAAAGACTTGCGCTTGGCTTGCTGCTGCTTGTAGTCATTGCCGGCGGAGTGTTTGCAGCGCCGAAGCAACAAACATCGCCGCGGCCGGCTGCGCGCACGGCTTCCTCGCTGATCATTAAATCCGAACCAAATGCCTCAGTCTGGATTGATGAGATCCGTCGGGGGGCCACCGACGCGTCGGGAACTCTGACGCTTAACAGGCTTTCTTCAGGCAGGCACACCCTCCGCGTGCGCGCCCGCGGCTTCAGGGAAGCTTCCACGACCTGGGGCTCTGGCCGCGGCAAGCTGCTCGCGGTCAAGCTTATTCGCACCAACGACAAAGCAGAGCTGACATTCCAGGAAGCCGAAGAAGCTCGCGAACACGCAAAGGATGACACTGAGCGAGAACGAGCGGTGGAACTCTATCGAAGCGCTTTGCAGCTGCGGCCCTGGCTTCCCGCAGCCCAGGTAGGGTTAGCGCGCGTGCTCATGGACCTAAACAAGTCGGAAGAGGGTTTGGCGGCGATTGAAGCAGCCCGACGTTTACGAGCTATTTACCCTGAGGCGTCGGCAGTTGAGGGCCGAATTTATCGCGAGATGGCCTTCACCGACGAGGCTATCAAGTCTTTTCTGCGCTCAATACGCGAGGGACGCGGCTTTCAACCAGAGGCCCATGTGGGACTCGCGCGAGTCTATGAAGATCGTGGCCAGTACGACTCTGCCGCCGCCGAATATGCCATTGCCATCAAACAACTCTCCGATTCCGAACCCGTGATCTATCAGTTGCTGGGTGCAGCTTACGAGAAGCTGGAGAAGTATAAAGAAGCTGTGGCGGCCTATGAAAAATATCTTGAGCTTGCACCCAATGGCAATCTGGCGCCGGCCCTGCGTTCCATTATCGAGCAACTGCGCCGTCAGGCCGGCGGGGCGCAGTTGAGTCCCTGAACTCTTCCGACCTTCGGGCCAACTTAATAACCACAGATCGAGATTAAGCCAAGCAGGGTTGGGGGAGAAGACTAATTCTGATCTAAAACTTTCTCAACTTCGTAACCCGCCGCGATCCACGCCCCCGTTCCTCCCATCACATTCAGAAGGTCTTTAAATCCCATCTGCCCGAGGATGCTCGAGGCTGCGCTGGAGCGGTAACCCCCGGCGCAGATGACTGCCGTGGTTGCGGCTCGATTAAGGCTCGACAATAGGGTGGACTCTCGCAAGTTAGCCAGGGGTGCAGGGATCGCCCCCGGCACATGACCCGACGCAAATTCAGGGGAGCGACGGACGTCGATGATTTGCGGCCGCGATTCAGAACCAACCAATTCTTTCAGTTCGTCGACCGAGATCTGCGGCAACGTTTCGAGATTCATCCCCGCCTCTGACCACGCCAGCACACCTCCACGCAGGTTTCCCTTTACGTTTTCGATCCCGACTCGCGCCAGCCTGAGCACTGCCTCGGCAACCTGATCTTCGGATTCGGCCACGATCACGATAGGCGCGTGCAAGGGAATGAGGCTGCCGGCCCAGCTGGCGAATTGACCATTCAGTCCGATGTTCAATGAACCGGGCAGGTGGCCGGCGCCGAACTCGGCTCCTGACCGCACGTCGAGTATGACAGCTCCCGCGCCGGCAAGTTCTGCGACGTCAGCGACCGCGAGAGAGGCCGGCCGGGGCAAGGCGTCGAGTGATACAGCGCCCGCGCGATTCAGCTCCGCATCGAGTGGAAAATAACCGGGGGCCTCAGGCAGGTCGGTGGTCATCATCGAGACAAACTCCGCTTTGGACATAGGCCTCAGCGCATAATTGAATTTGCGCTGCTCGCCGATCGTCGATGAGGTTTCCTTCGATAGGCTGCGTCCACACATCGAACCCGCACCGTGGGCGGGATAAACTTCCACGCTATCATCAAGCTTGAGCAGTTTCTGATGCAGACTGTCGTACATCATGCCGGCCATTGCCTGGGCCGAAAAGCCTTTACCTCCCGCGAGGTCCGGCCGCCCGACATCACCAATGAATAGAGTATCGCCGGTCAGGACCTTCAGCGGCTGCGGAGAAACCTGAGTATCGAAAACCAGGATGCAAATGCTTTCCGGTGTGTGGCCGGGAGTCTCAAGCACACGCAGTTTCACGCGACCGAGGTCAATCTCGTCACCATCGCGAACGGCCCGATGGTCAAAACCAGCGCCGGCCTTTTCGCCAAAAACTATTTCCGCGCCGGTGCGCGCCGCCAGCTCTCGATGACCGCTGACAAAATCAGCGTGGAGATGGGTTTCGATTACATACTTGATTTGCAATCCCTGCGCCTTCGCTTCAATGAGGTACTGGTCGACATCGCGTTGGGGATCGACGACCGCAGCTAAGCCGTCCGAGCCGATTAGATACGAGGCATGAGCCAAACAACCGAGATAGAACTGTTTGAAATACATTTGAGAAAATCCTCCCTGTTCCCCGTGTTTATTGACCAGGGCGCGAAGTGAATTCTCGCCCGGGCGCCAGGCAGCAGGCGAATCAAGTTTTAGTCAATGGCAATTTATAAAACTCTCTTGCAGGCTTCAAGGGCCGCAGCATCCAGTAGGGCCGGCGGGTGCCATCGGGCGAATGCCCGTCCGCAGGCCGAGTCATGGCCAGCCATTTGAGGTATACCTCGCGCGATTTTTTTGTGTCCACAAATATATCGCCCGGCCTGTCTGCAGGCTGGGCCTGCTTGATCCGCACCGCCTGGTGCCAGCAATGCATGCCGGAGATCGGGTCGGGATGCACTGGAAAAGTCAGGTTTTGATGAATCCCCGCATCCTTCCACCAGATGCGCTCGGTATCTGAGTCTGCCGACTCATAGGCTTCTATGCCCTGCACTCGCTTAAGTCCCCACTCGCTGTCGTGATGGTCGAGCTTGACCGTGGCCATCAGTTGACGTTGGCCTTCCTCTGTGAGCTTCCAGCGACCCATATGGTGACTGCAGGCAACCACGTCAGGACGAATCCCCTCGGTCACCCAGGCGGCAACAACAAAGTATCCGATCTCTGTCTCAACGCGCAGCAGTTCGCCGGTTCGGACCCCCAGTTTCTCCGCAAATGTCGGATGGATCCAAAGCGGATTAGTGTGCGCAATCTCATCCAGCCACTTGGCGTTGGCGCTCCGCGTGTGAATCTGCACGGGCAATCTGAAGGTCGAGATCAGGATGGTTTGATCTGCAGCGAGATTGTCTCGATGCACATGGCTCTTGATGTAGGTTGGAATTGCATATTCAGGCCAGCCCCAATCCGCCAGCGTCCGCGAGAAGAACTCCAGCCGGCCGCTGGGAGTGGGAAACCCGCGTTTGATTTCTCCATTCATGTTCACTCCGGCCAGGCGCCGTCCGGCAGCGTCACCATCAGGTGTCGGCAGGGGGACAATATTGGGGGAAGCCGGCTTGGCTGCCCGCGAGAACACCCGACCAGCGGCGTCTTCCTGTGTGTCCTCCAACTCCGCGGCAGGCACGGTTTCTTCATAGACAGCGCCAACTTTTCGTTTAACTTCAAAAGCGCCGTAGCGACGCATGAATTCAAGCGGTGTTAAGTTTTCCGCCGCTGCCTGCTCCGGCAACCCGGGCAGCGAATTATCAAAGATCCATTCGTAGTACTCGTCGATTCCCAGACGGCTTCCCGGGTTCTTCCGGGACTCAACATACTGGCGAATGCCGAGGCTGCCATCGGCATCTATGCGCCAGGTTAGTTCCAGCCAGAACTCGTTCTCTTCCCAAACCTCTCCCGGATTTACCTCGCGTGTGTCCTTGATTTCTTCTCTTAGACGTTGGCGCGCGGCGCGCATCACCGGCTGGCGAAAGCCCACCCATTGCGCGTCATGTGTTTCGTAGGAGTGAATGTCATGACGTTCCGATCCATGACCCATCGGCAAAACATAATCGGCAAAATATGCAGACTCGTTCCAGGTGGGTGTCATGGCGACGTAACAATTGATTAGATCGGGATCAGAGAGCGCCTCAATCCACGAAAACCCGTCCGGGTTGGTCCAAACCGGGTTGTAGACGCGTGTGAAGTAAACATCCAGCTTCGCGCGGCCGTCTTTTAGAAAGTGCGGCAATAGAAACGACATCTCATTCATCGCCAGGGGATATTCTCTCGGCCAGGTGACTTCATTCCACATCTGCGGATGCGGTGGCGTATAGATGGGACGCGGCACGAACTTATTCCAGGCGTTGGGAAACACGCCGCCTTCCACCGCAATTGCGCCGAGCAGCGCATTCAGCATAAAAAGCGTTCGGGCCACGGCCCAACCGCCGCTAACTCCTGAAGAGGCGCTGCGCCAGTTGTGACTGCTGAACCGCGTGCCTGCGGTTGCGACCAACTTCGCAATCTCTTCCAGCACTCGGGCTTCGACACCTGATTCGCCGGCCGCGTAGGCGAAGGTGTAGGAACCGTAAAGCGCTTTCAGCGCGCTTTCGAAATCCTCGAAACTCCGACCTTTCTCTTCAGGCGGCAAACCTGAAAGTCCAGCCTGGGAATGCGCCGCCAGATATTCTTCCCAATTCCACCAGCGCCGCACGAATTCTCGATTGTAGAGATCGTTTTGGATCAGATAGTTCGCTATGGCCAGCAGGATGGCCGCTTCGGAGCCCGGAATGGGTGAGATGAAGTGATCTGCATGCGTCGCGGTATTGGAAAGCCGCGTGTCGAAAACAATCAGCTTGGCGCCATTGGCTTTACCATCGATGACCCGTTGCGCATGGGGATTGAAGTAGTGACCCGACTCGAGGTGGGCGCTGATCAGCAGGATGACTTTTGCGTTCGCATGATCCGGGCTCGGCCGATCAAGTCCCATCCACAGTTGATAACCTTGACGGCTGCCGGATGAGCAAATATTTGTGTGCGAGTTGTGACCGTCGATGCCCCAAGCAGCCAGGATGCGCTCGGTGAAGCCATCTTCGCCGGGGCGACCCACGTGATACATGATTTCCTGGCGCCGGTCCTCGACGATTGCTTTGCGAATGCGGCCGGCGAGGTCATCGAGCACCTCGTCCCAAGCGACCCGCTCCCATTTTCCCTCACCGCGTTTACCCGCGCGCTTCAGTGGATAAAGAATGCGATCCGGATCAGTGATCTGATTGAGCGTCGCTGGTCCTTTGGCACAATTACGCCCACGCGAACCGGGATGCTCCGGATTGCCTTCAAACTTCCGCACCTCGCCGCTGGTCTTATCGATGTAGGCCAGCAACCCACACGCCGATTCGCAGTTGAAGCAAGTAGTCGGCACGAGCGAGTAGTGACGCTCTTTCCGTTGGGGCCAGGCCCTGGCGTCAAGCTCAACCCAGTTATCCCAGCGCTCCTTTGGTGGATACGCGGCAAGATGATTACAACTTGGCCCGGGATAGAAAGTCTCACCGCGCGTCTCGGTCTCCGCGCGACTTGCACTTACCCGCTCAGGCAACTCATCAGAAATCACTTAAGTGTGCCCCCAATGTCTTTCTGAAGTTTTTCAGCCTGCTTTGCCAGGTCATCCGCCTCCTGGGAGAGCTTGTCGACCCGCTCATTGTTGGCATTTGCCCTGGTCACGAAACTGGAACGATCTTCGGCGTCGATTAAGGCCTGTGGAGTGCCCTTGGCGGTCTCGACCAGTTCCGCTCGCTTCTCATATTCCCGGACCTTTATCAGCAGATACTCTTTGAACTTGTCCTTGATCTTCAGCTGACTGGCTTCTTCGTACTTCTTTGCGGCTTCTTTGAGCTTATCTCTTGCCTTGTCATAGGCGGCGACTGCTTGTTTGGCGGTGGCACGTGCTTCATCAAGGCGCTTCACATCCATCTGCAGCATCTTTTGTTTGAGCCCTTCGGCTTCGGTCACAAGCGTTTTGGCTTCCTGGACTGCCGCGTTGCCTGCCTCTACAAGCTTATTAGCCCGGCTGGTTTCATCGCTCACACTGCACGCCAACCCAACCATTGCCAACAACAACAGTGCCAGGCTGAGATTAGAAAGACGCCGGGGTTTCCTTGTTTCAATCATTGCCTGTTTCTCCTGTCTTTTTGTGTAGTGCAATGGACGAGGTGTATCTACCTCGTTCTACATCTCAACGGCACAGGTACTCACGCCAGCGGCACGGCTTGGCCAGCCTGGACGTACGCTTGTTCGAACAACATCATCCCCACCAGTGCCAGTGGCGCACTGCCAATGGCAAACGAGGGCCCAATAAATTCGCCGAGCACAAGTGCTGGAAGAACTCCCGCGAGCAACGACAAAAACATCCCCATCCAGAAGTCGCTGCGGTAACGGCCCCGGACCATTTCCCAAATCGCCAGGCGCGCATGCGCTGTGGGATGGGTCAGCGAAACCTCGCCCCAGGTCAGCAAGAGGTGGAGCAACGTGCTCAACGCCAGGATCCATAACAGCGGAGATACGACCTCAGGTTCATACCAGGTCGCGAAAGGCAACAAGGCAGCCGCGCCCAACAACACGGCTTGTATCAACAAATGAGGAGGCAGCAGAGGGTTCTGCCAGAGGTCGCGCGCTTTGGCCTGCGCAAATAAATAGGCGGTGTAAACTGCGCTGAGTAGCGCCAGCGGAATGCCCGCTATCGTTGTCCAGCGCAGAAAGAGTGCGGCCCAGGGTACGACGCCGGCCGGAAACGATAGCAAATTGTCCGACAAAGCAGAGCGATAGGCCACCGCACTCACTGTGAAATGAAGCAGTAAGAGCAGCGAATAGCCCGCGATAATAAAAGCGCCTTTCACCAGCCAACTCTTCCACTGTGGACGAGTAAAAATTAAATAAAAGCGCGCCGGATGCTCCAGATCCCAAAGCAGGAGCGCCCCAGTCATCGTCAAAAACATACCCGAAACAATCGGAGTAACCCAGATCCAGATGACACTCGTGGAATTTGAAATAATTCCAAACAACACTAGCAATGCAGAGACCAGATAAACCCCCGCGGCAATTCCCTTGGTCCAGGTGTAAAGACTCACCCGCCAGTCCCAGGGAATCGTGTGCGGCACGTCGTAGCTCAGGAGCGCCGCCGCAGATGAATTATTGGAGCCAGGATGGCCGGCAACCACATGGTTGGCGGAGATCAATTGCTCGCTCCACATGAAAAGCCCGCCTTCGGGGCGGCGGGCCGCGAGTGGATCAAGCGTCGCCAGATGCGCGCCTTTGTAAAAAAGCTTGGGTAGAGTTTCCTTTTCAGGCCGGCGCACGGTGACGGGCTCACGATTGATGATGCGCGCGACCTTTGACTCCGCATCGTTCAGGTCGCCCACCAGAATTGCTTCGGTGGGACAGACAACGACGCAAGCGGGCTCAAGTCCCACATCGATGCGATGCGCGCAGAAATTGCACTTCTCAGCCGAGTGATCTTCGGGGTTGATGAAAATTGCGTCGTAGGGACAGGCAGCCATGCAGGCTTTGCAACCGATACAGATCGATTTATCAAAATCGACGATGCCATCAGCGCGCTTGAACATGGCGGTAGTGGGACAGGCGGTAACGCAGGGCGCATGCGCGCATTGATTGCAGCGCGTCACCTGATGCGCGCGGCGCGTCTGTGGGAATTGGCCGACGTCTACGTGCTTGACGTAGGTGCGCGTCACCGACAGCGGCACTTCATTCTCGGACTTGCAGGCTGTCGTACAAGCGTGACAGCCAATGCATCGAGTGTGGTCAATGACCTTGGCCCATTTGATTTGGCTAGTCTCTGCGGCCATAGAATCTGCCCGCGAAGGGATCGCGCTGCTATTCGGAGTTACTCGCTTTCTATTTGTAGCAGGGCAACTATAACACGGTAAGCGATGCTGGAAATACGAAAGAACCTGCGAGCACACGGCCGCCTCTAAACGGACGGCTTTGCTGTTGCGAATCGCCGTAGCGCAGCGACCGCCGGTTCACTCCGCCGGCCGGTGGCTGAAGGCCCGGAGGGCTTTGCGGTGTTTTCTAAAAAGTGTTAGAAGTGCTCTCGGAAAAGTATTCGGGAAGGGGACAACAACATGATTGCTCTCAGAGCTCGACTGGTTATTTCGATTTTTGCGTTACTGCTCACTGCGTCAGTTGTCACTGCGGGCAACAGCAGCGTTCGGCCTCCGAAAATCAATCTTCCCCAGGAAAGCAGCGATGGCGCGCGCCGGGTCAAGCCTGAAGAGGCGCGCGAGTTGTGGGGAAAGGGTAAGGCCGTACTAGTGGACGTACGCGGCGATGCATCGTACAGAGCCGGTCATATCAAAGGCGCACTCAACATTCCGGCCGGCGATATTCGGGCTCGCGCCAAAGAATTGCCCCCCGGCAAGATGATTCTCGCCTACTGCTCCTGACCGGCCGAGCACTCCAGCGCCGGTGCGGTGCTGACACTGAAAGAGTTGGGAATTACCAATGCGGCAGCGGTACTTGGTGGCTATGATGCTATGGTGAAAGCCGGATTCGCCACCGAGACGAGCAACTAACGATTTGACAAGGCCGCGAAAAATCAAGTAACAAGATAAGTTGATTCTCGTGCGACTGATGGTCTGCGGAGGTTTATTCATGCGTTATTTTATTCGGCTGGCTGCAGCGGCACTCGCCGGAGTGTTCGTCCTGGCTGCCTGCAATTCCAAAGAGTCCGTTCCCAAGATTGCGAAGGCCCCGTCGCCGAGCGCTACAGCGCAGGTCAGTGACAACGTACGACGGATCACCCCGGCAGAGTTAAAGGAAGAGATGGCCAGGAATGACGTGGTCATTGTCGATGTGCGTGGCGAAGCGGCATACAAGGCTGGGCACATCAAAGGCTCGCGGCTGATACCTTCGACCGACATCCTGGCGCACGTCGATGAGCTGCCACGTGACAAGATGATTGTCACGTATTGCTCTTGACCGGCCGAACATACGTCCGCCAGTTCGGTGGTCAATCTTAAAACTAAAGGTATCGATAACGCAGCGGCAGTTCTGGGCGGCTATGACGCTATGATCAAAGCCGGCTTTGAAGTCGTAACCGGCTCGGAGCCAAACGGAACACGCTGAAGGCAGAAGGCTGAAGGCAGAAGGCAGAAGGACAAACGAAAGCTGCTCCTCAAAGGGTTCTTCCGCCTCTAGCCGCTCTCGCAATCCTCACAACAACTTTGTTAATTCAACCTTTCAGGGTTGCGAGTGAACTCTCCGCGTCCCCGCGTCTCCGTGTCCCCGCATCTCCGTGTCCCCGCATCTCCGTGTCCCCGCATCTCCGCGTTTCCCATCTCCGCGTCCCCGTCCCTCTTTTCCCGCTTTACGTTTGCGGAACAGGCACGCTGAGCCGCGCAGGCAGAGGGGTGAGAACTTTACCTGAGGGAACACATAAAACCGGGCACGGAGCGTTTCGGACCACGCGCTCAATCTCTGCGCCCAGCACGGGCGTGCCCCCGAACAGAGAGGCGTGCACATTCGTGCCGATGATGATTAGGTCTGCATCTTTTTCCGCCGCGAGGGTGACGATTTCCTCGTAAGGGCGGCCTTCAGCAATGTGCGAAATTGCCGGCGGCCCATCCTCACGCCTAAGCAATGCCATTTTTTCCTGAACGTACTTGCGCAGGTGACTCAGAGCGCTGAGCCCGCCTTCGGGAAACATTACCGAAATTTGTTCGATGTAGTCACCAATAACGTAGACGGCGTGGAGTTCGGCGCCGGTGAGATTGGCTAATTGATGCGCCACCTGGGTGGCCGCCGTCGACGATGGCCGGAAATTGGTAGCCAGCAGTATGCGGTTCAAATGAATTTCTGAATGGCCGCCCCGGTGCTCGACAAAGTCGTGCTGTGGCGGGCGAATGGTCAGCACAGGGCAGGGTGCTTCAGCAATGATTTCTTCGGCCGTCGAGCCCCAAAGCGCCCGCGACAGTCCTTTGCGACCATGAGTCACTACTGTGACCAAGTCAATGTCATAATCGCGCACTGCCCGCGCAATCTCAGCCGCCGGTTCGCCTTCGACAATTACCGGCTCCACCTCTAAGCCATCCAACAGCGGATCGGCAAGCAATTCTCTTACTTTCGCGCGCAACTGAAGGAGCCACTGATTTTCCTGCTCGGCAAAAACACGTTCCGGAAGCGTCAGCAGGTTCGGCGGGACCGAGGCACTCTGAACACTAAACAAGACGACTCGCCCGCCCCCACTACGAGCGAGCGCTGCGGCATATTTGAGCGCCGCTCGGGCATGCGCCGTAAAGTCGGTCGGAAAAAGAATGTTTCGGAAAGGGTACACGGTTGAAGTAGGTCTTGGGTCTTGGGTCTTGGGTCTTTGGAATTTAGTTAGTAGCCCGCTGTTTGTTTCTGTTCCTTATTCTTATTGTCCAAACTCTGTAGTCGAAAGCTTATTTGTGGCCGAAGAATCCAAAGACCAAAGGCCGAAGACCAAAGACCTCTTATTTTTGGCCGAACAATCCAAAGACCAAAGGCCGAAGACCAAAGACCTCCTTTAAGCTGCGTCGCGCCGAAGTCTAACAAAAAAAGCCGGTGGGCGACAGACCATGGACATTGTCAGTCCTGCCCTTCTCGAGGCGAAAAGATAACTAAATCGCATCTGCAGTGGGGGTTGCCACAGTCAATCGTCAATCGTCCGCCGTCGTTGTCCAGTTTTTTCTTTACCTCTGTCCGCGTTCCGTGCCAAACTCCGCAGCAACATTTCCTGTCCCAATCAGCAGTCGCGATCTATTCATCATCGTGTGGAGGCCGAAACACTTTGCTTAAAGGAATTTTTCGCACCAAGAACCTTGACGACATTCTGGCTGCCTTAGGCGAGGAAAAGACCAGGCTGAAAAGGACGCTTGGGCCGCTCAATATTACGCTGCTCGGCATCGGCGCGATCATTGGGGCCGGCATCTTTGCCACAGTGGGCACGGCAGCAGCCGGCGACGCAGCGCGCCCTGGGGCGGGTCCATCGTTGATGTTGAGTTTTGGGATTACTGCCGTCGTCTGCGCTTTCACGGCGCTCTGTTATGCCGAGATGGCGGCAATGGTGCCAATTTCCGGGTCGGCCTACACCTATTCCTATGCCACTCTGGGTGAACTGGTCGCTTGGATCATCGGTTGGGATCTGATCCTCGAATATGCCATCGGGAACGTAGCAGTCGCCATCAGCTGGGCCAACTACTTTCGCTCCTTCATGCATGACGCGCTGGGAGTCGATATTCCGCAGTGGCTCTCCACGGATTTTCGCACCGCGCGAAAAATCCCGGGACTGATCGAAAGCGCCCCTCACATTCTTGGTGTACCTATAGTTTTTAACCTCCTGGCCTTTGGCATTGTTGCTCTGATCACAATTGTGCTGGTCTGGGGCATCAAAGAGTCGGCGGAATTCAACGCCGTTATGGTCGGCGTAAAAATTATTGTGCTGACCTTTTTTATCGGCTTTCTCCTTTACATGGTTACTCCTTCAAAGATGGCCACGAACTGGCACCCGTTTCAACCGATGGGCTGGGGCGGAACGCTTGCCGGGGCCGCCGTCGTTTTCTTTGCATATATAGGCTTTGATGCTGTCTCAACCGTGGCCGAGGAAACGAAGAACCCGGCCCGCGATCTGCCGATCGGCATTATCGCCTCGCTGATTATCTGCACCCTCTTTTATGTGGTCGTGGCCGCGGTCTTCACGGGTGTGATGCCTTATGACGTGCTAAAAACCAAACTGGCTACCGAACAGGCTGAGCCGCTGACAATGGCGCTGCGGTACGTGGCCCCGGGCGCCCGCTGGGCCACCGGCCTGGTCGACTTTGGTTCAGTTGTGGCGCATACGGCCGTGCTGCTGGTCTTCCAACTGGGACAGCCACGCATCTTTTTCTCAATGGCGCGCGACGGTCTGCTGCCCCCGGTCTTCGCCAGAGTGCATCCCAGGTTCAAGACGCCGCACGTCACTACGATCCTGACCGGCGTGATCGTTGGTTTGTTTGCCGCAGTGATGAGCATTGACGAAATGGTCGATCTAACCAATATCGGGACGCTGTTCGCATTTGTGTTGGTATGCGTCGGCATTACGATTCTGCGCTACAAGGATCCCGATCGGCACCGCCCGTTCAAGGTTCCCTTTGGCGCCTGGTTTTTGCCGATGCTTGGCGCATTATCTTGCTTGTTCCTGATGTACTATCTGCCGCCCACTTCGTGGTGGCGTTTTGTTGCCTGGTTGATGATCGGTCTCTCGATCTATCTTTCTTACGGTTATGCGCGCAGCGCGCTGGGCGCCAAGTCCGATCGTTCCCGGATAACTCCCCCCTGGCTTTCGCTGCTGGGCTTTGCCTCGTTGCTGATCGCCATTGGCATCTTGATAGTCCCGCACGACGCCAACCTGAGCGAACTATCCACGAAACTGGCATCCGGCATGGCCGAAGGTAAGCGCACAATCATCGCGTTCAGCTGCATCGGTATTGGCCTGTTGCTGGCCGTGGTTGGATTTGTGATGGGCATCGCCAAGGGCGAAACTAATAACCCGGCGCGGTAAACGGATTAATTCTCAAGTCTCATGAACGCCCTGCCCATAATCGTTGGCGCACTTTGCGTGATCGCGATTTCGTATCGCTACTACTCTGCCTTCATCGCGGCCAGGGTGCTCACACTCGATGATTCGCACCCGGTACCGTCACAAACAATGTACGACGGCCACAACTACTACCCAACCAACAAGTGGGTGCTGTTTGGCCATCACTTCGCGGCCATCTCGGGTGCTGGACCCTTGATTGGCCCGGTGCTGGCCGCGCAGTTTGGTTTCCTGCCGGGTTTGTTGTGGCTGGTGATTGGTGTCTGTATCGGTGGCGCGGTTCACGATTTTATGATCCTGGTTGCGAGCATACGCCGCCGCGGCAAGTCACTGGCAGAGATTGCACGCACTGAAATCAGTCCGCTCTCGGGTCTGGTAGCAGGCGTGGCCATCCTCTTCATTGTCGTCATCGCGTTGGCGGGCCTGGGGCTGGTGGTGGTCAACGCCCTGGCCGAGTCACCCTGGGGAACCTTTACAGTAGGCTTTACCATTCCGCTCGCGTTGTTCATGGGTCTGCACATGTATCGCTTTCGCAAAGGTCACATCAGCGAGGCGACGATTATCGGTGTGCTGGGTCTCCTGCTCGCGGTTTACCTGGGAGGGCGCATCGCGGATTCGTCGTGGGCTCAGGCGTTCACTCTTTCGCGTAACACCCTGATCATTTTGATGGCGGGCTACGGCTTTATTGCCTCGGTCCTGCCTGTCTGGATGTTGTTGTGCCCGCGCGATTACCTTTCGTCGTATCTCAAGATCGGCACCGTTGCTTTTTTGATCATCGGTGTGATTCTGGTCCATCCCAATCTGAACATGCCGGCCTTCACACCCTTCGTATCCGGCGGAGGACCGGTCATTCCCGGCAAGGTCTATCCGTTTGTTTTCATCACTATCGCCTGCGGTGCCATCAGCGGCTTTCACGCCCTGATATCGTCGGGCACGACTCCCAAGATGATAGCGAAAGAATCCGACGCGCGCATGATTGGCTATGGCAGCATGCTGATGGAAGGCGTGGTTGGTATCGTGGCATTAATCGCCGCCACCTCGCTTTTTCCAGGAGACTACTTCGCCATCAACACGATGCAAAAAACCGACGCGCAGAGGGCAGCTTACGTGAAATTGGTAGACGAACATTCTGCCGCAGGCTTCGATCTTAAGCCGCAGGAAATTGATCGACTTGAGCAGGAGTCGGGCGAGAAGAACCTGCGCGGCAGAACCGGCGGCGCAGTGACCCTTGCGCTGGGCATCGCCAAAATCTTTGACGCGATCCCTGGCCTGCGTGGGCTGATGAAATACTGGTACCACTTCGCCATCATGTTCGAAGCCCTTTTCATCCTGACCACGATCGATACAGGAACGCGCGTGGCTCGATTTCTGATGGGGGAATTCGCCAGCCGGGCTTACCGGAAATTTGAGGAACCAAACTGGCAACCGGGGGCGATTATCACCACGGGGGTCGTCGTCCTCGCCTGGGCTGCGTTTATCTGGTCGGGTTCGATTTCCACCATCTGGCCCATGTTTGGGATAGCCAATCAATTACTCGCGGCGGTGGCGCTGTGCGTGGCGACTACGATAATCATCAATTCCGGCAAAGCGCGTTATTGCTGGGTCACCATCCTCCCGCTCAGTTTTGTCGGCAGCACGACACTGGTAGCGGGGTGGGAATCGATTACAGACATCTTCTGGCCGCTGACGCAAAAACCGGAGACGGCCGTGCAAGGCTACATCAACACTTCGCTAACCGCGCTCATCATGACAGCCGCGGTTATTATCCTCGCTGATTCCATTTACCGCTGGCTAGGTGGAAGTCCCCGACGAGAACCAATCGCCCCAGAGGCGCCGCTGCCATCGATTAGCGCATGAGTATGTTCCAGAGACCGTCGAAAAATCCTCCGCGATGAAAAGAGTCTTAATTTCTCTGGGCCTCGGACTGCTGATCATCCCAACGCTGCTCGGGCTCCTGCTGGTCGTGAAGATAGTCTCGCCGGCTGACTATCCTCCGGCGTTCATGTGGCTCTTTATCTGGCCACTTCCTTTACTTCGCGCACTTTGTCGAATCACGTATGTGGAAGTAACCGCGGGCCGGGTCATGCTTCTCGGGCTATTCGGGGACTATCTGTTTTTGAGTCTCCTGGCCTACTTGTCCCTCGCGATCCGGGGCCGATTTTTGAAACGGAAGGGGCGCGTTTCACCACCCCCACTACCGCCCGCACCATTCAGCGATTAATAGACAGTCGGCTCCTCAGAACAGTGCATTTAGGCTCCCAAAGCCGCTCTCCGTTGGACAGTTTGGCAATTAATCGGCAATAATACCCGGTTTCGCGCCGCCCCCTCGTTCGTTCTCGCAAACAGCCGAGGGTTTTTGCTTGTTCAGGGTCGGTTACGCGCGTTCAGGGCAGTTAAGTCTCGCCTGTATCTAAACGACCGGAAAGGAAACGTCCTATCGTGGCACTATCGCTGATCTCCATCATCAGCCTGCTGGCAGTTTGCTTGGCAGCGCTCTTAATAAAAAAAGCTATGAAAAATACTAACCAAATCTCCAAAGCGTGGGCGGCCGTCTGCCGCTCAGCTTTAACTGTCGCCGCGGGCGCCACCGCGCTCCTGCTCGGTGCTTCACCTGTATTCGCGCAGTCGCATGAGGGCGGCGAAGCGAGTCTCAAATTGCCCGATCTCACCGAGGTTACTTTTATCGGCGGCATGGATGGCCACCGGTTGTTACTGGGCGGCATCGTCATCTGCGTGCTTGGTCTGGGATTCGGACTGGCAATCTTCATGAATTTGAAGAACCTGCCGGTGCACAAGGCGATGCGGGAAATATCAGAACTAATCTATGAAACCTGCAAGACTTACCTGATTACGCAGGGCAAGTTCATATTAATCCTCGAAGGTTTCATCGCTGTCATCATCGTGCTTTATTTCGGTGTGCTCTCCAAGATGGAGCCGTTGCGCGTAGTCATCATTCTTCTTTTCAGCTTGGTGGGCATTGCCGGCAGTTATGGCGTCGCGTGGTTTGGCATTCGCGTAAACACGTTCGCCAATTCGCGCACGGCTTTTGCCAGCCTGGAAGGGAAACCGTTTCCGCTCTACGCGATTCCACTCAAGGCGGGCATGAGCATCGGCATGATGCTGATCAGCGTCGAGTTGCTGATCATGCTCTGCATTTTGCTGTTCATTCCCGGCGACTACGCGGGCCCGTGTTTTATCGGCTTCGCGATTGGTGAATCGCTGGGCGCTGCGGCCCTGCGAATTGCAGGCGGCATCTTCACCAAGATTGCCGACATTGGATCGGACCTGATGAAGATCGTTTTCAAGATCAAGGAAGACGATGCGCGCAACCCGGGAGTGATTGCCGATTGCACGGGTGACAACGCGGGCGATTCAGTCGGGCCCAGCGCCGACGGCTTTGAGACCTATGGGGTCACCGGCGTGGCGTTGATAACCTTCATCCTGCTCGGCGTCCACCAGCCGCGCGTACAGGTGCAGCTACTGGTCTGGATCTTTGTGATGCGCGTGATGATGGTCATCGCCAGCGCGATCTCTTATTTCGTCAATGACGCCATCGCCAAGGCCCGCTACCGCAATAAGGACACCATGAATTTCGAGGCGCCGTTGACCTCGCTGGTCTGGATCACGTCCCTGGTTTCTGTGGTGCTGACTTTTGTTGTCTCGAAGCTTATCGTGCCGACACTGAGCGGCAATACGGATTTGTGGTGGCAGCTGGCAACGATCATTTCCTGTGGCACTCTGGCCGGCGCCATTATTCCAGAGCTGGTTAAGGTGTTTACCTCGACGAACTCGACGCACGTCCAGGAAGTGGTCACCTCTTCGCGGGAAGGCGGCCCTTCGCTCAATATTCTTTCCGGTCTGGTCGCAGGGAATTTCTCGGCCTACTGGCTGGGCTTGAGTATTGTGGTCTTGATGTCGATTGCCTATCTCTTCAGCACCATGGGCCTGGGCACACTGATGGTCGCCGAGCCGGTGTTTGCATTCGGTTTGGTGGCCTTTGGTTTCCTGGGCATGGGGCCGGTTACGATTGCGGTCGATTCCTATGGACCAGTCACGGACAACGCGCAGTCAGTTTATGAGTTGTCGCTGATTGAGCAGGTGCCCAATGTGGAAGCCGAAGTTAAGCGAGATTTCAACGTTATTGTGAACTTCTCGCGTGCCAAGCACCTGCTGGAAGAAAACGATGGCGCCGGCAATACTTTCAAGGCCACCGCCAAACCGGTGCTCATCGGCACCGCAGTAGTCGGGGCGACTACCATGATCTTCTCGATCATGATGACGCTGACCGACGGTTTGAGCAGGGACACGGAAAAGCTTTCGCTGTTGCATGCGCCCTTCGTACTGGGTCTGATTACCGGTGGCGCGGTCATCTATTGGTTCACCGGGGCTTCAATGCAGGCCGTGACCACGGGCGCTTACCGGGCCGTGGAATTCATCAAGGCGAATATAAAACTCGACGGCGTGGAGAAGGCCTCGGTCGAAGACAGCAAAAAGGTCGTAGAGATCTGCACCAAGTACGCGCAGAAGGGCATGTTCAATATCTTCATGACCGTTTTCTTTTCGACGCTGGCGTTTGCTTTCTTTGAGCCGTTTTTCTTTATTGGCTATTTGATCTCGATCGCTATCTTTGGACTGTATCAGGCGATCTACATGGCCAACGCGGGCGGCGCGTGGGACAACGCCAAGAAAGTAGTCGAGGTCGATCTGAAACAAAAGGGCACGGCGCTGCACGATGCGACCGTAGTGGGAGACACGGTGGGCGATCCCTTTAAGGACACCTCTTCAGTGGCGCTAAACCCCGTGATTAAGTTCACTACGCTGTTCGGACTGCTGGCCGTGGAACTGGCGGTGAAGTTGTCAGCAGATAACATAGACTCGCGGCCCTGGCTTACTCCCGGCCTGTCGCTGGCTTTCTTCATGGTCTCGGTGGTCTTCGTCTGGCGCTCGTTCTATGGCATGCGCATCGGCGCAGCCATTGAGGACGCGGCGGCGATTGGCTCCAACCTGCTGCCGGGCCACGGCGCTGCAGCTAGCCTGAATCCGCAGCCCGAGCCTCCGGGTGTCACCATACCGGCTGAGCCGTCTTCGCTTCATGCGCAGCCGGACCCGCTGGTGATCGACTCGCGGGAAGAGTAGAGCGCTGAGGCATGCTCACGTTTGAAACCGCGTGAGAATGCGCGTTTTCGGGTATGATGGGGCTGAAAGATTGAGAGAAAAGCGATGGACACTACCTATCCAAAACCAGACACCCTGATTGGCGCTGCTTTGGCGCCTCTTGATTGGACCAGGTCCGTGGGCCTTGTTCTGGGCTTTAGTTTGCTTACGGCGGCATCGGCGCAACTGGTAATTCCGATCGGCCCAATTCCCATCACGGGTCAGACTTTCGCGGTCCTGCTGACCGGAGCCCTGCTGGGTTCGCGTCTGGGGGCAATCACAATGATCGCCTATCTGATCGAAGGCGCCAGCGGGTTGCCGTTTTTTCGCAGTTTTAGTGGCGGCCTGGGGCACCTGCTCGGGCCATCAGCCGGGTACCTGATTGCCTTTCCCGCCGCGGCTTTTATCACCGGAGCGTTCGCCGAACATGATTGGGACAAGCGCTTCTGGTCGGCGGCGGCCGCGATGCTGGTGGGCTCTTTCGTAATTCTTTTCAGCGGTTGGGCGGTGCTGGCGCAGTTCATGGGACCAATGGCCGCTCTACGGGTGGGAGTAGCCCCATTTGTTCTCGGTGACATGGTTAAGATTGTGCTTGCGGCCGCAGCTCTGCCGCTGGGTTGGAAGCTGCTGCAGCGCAAAGACTCCAAGTAAAACAGGCGCATAGAGTACCGGCTTTAGTCGGGCTTTTGTAATCCGGTAAGGCCCGAATGGAATCAAAAAGCCCGACTAAAGCCGGTACTCTATGCGCCTGTATTATCGTTCGAATCCTTGCCGTTGTACTGATCCAGCTTGCGATAAAGCGTCTTCCGGCCAATACCGAGAGCACGCGCAGCATGAGTCTTATCGCCCCGCGTATAGTCGAGGGTCGCCTGAATCGCCGCTTTCTCAATCTCGTCCATCGACGAAGGCACCGTCACTTCAAAAGTTGTCGTGCGCCCTTCACTCGCCGCTTTGGCCCGTTCCACCTTGATTCGATCCTGTTCCTGCAACACCGTCTTGCCGATCGCCTCAGGCAAATCTTCGAGTTCGATCTGCCGCCCGGAGGCGATGATTACTGCCCGTTCGATGGCATTCTCGAGCTCTCTTACATTGCCAGGCCATTCATAGGTCATCAGGGCCTGCAAAGCGTCCTTTGAGATGCCGGAGATGAACCGCCCGGTCTTCTGTTTGTAGTGTTCCAGAAAGTGAATGACGAGGGGATGAATGTCTTCAGGGCGCTCGCGCAGGGGCGGCAGGACGATGGGGAAAACCGAGAGCCGGTAGAAGAGGTCCTGACGGAACTGGCCCTGCTCGACAGCGCGTTTCAGATCAAGATTCGAGGCTGCAATCACGCGCACGTCGGTCTTGATCACTTCATTGCCTCCGACCCGCGTAAACTCACCATCCTGGAGCACGCGCAGTAAACGGACCTGCGCGGACAAACTCATTTCGCCAACTTCATCCAAAAACAGAGTGCCGCCGTTGGCCTCCTCGTAACGACCGCGCCGGCGCGCCCGAGCGTCCGTAAAAGCCCCTTTTTCGTGTCCAAACAGTTCCGATTCGAGAAGCGTCTCCGGGATAGCGCCACAGTTCAGTTTTACATAAGGCTGGTCCTCGCGGCCTGAGTTGTAATGAATCAGGTTTGCCAGCAACTCTTTGCCGGTACCGGACTCACCCTGAATCAGAACCGTAGTCTGCGTGTCGGCCACACTTAAGCCCAGCTGGATAGCGCGGCGAATTACCGG
>DAIMCP010000019.1:31938-73845 GCA_036726305.1 Pyrinomonadaceae bacterium
GAGTAATCGGCGCCAACCAGGGCGATTGCTCGCTCCAGCACCAGGGAACTGACTTCACGAAAATCTGAGCGAGCATTCAGCGCGTTGGCAATTTCCAACAGGGCGCGCCGGGTTTCTGCTTCCCTTTGCTGGTCAATAAACAAGCGTGTGTACTGGTAACCGACGGCGATGTGCCGCGCGATCGAGCGCAGGAAAGAAACTTCGTCATCAAGCCAGGTCCTCAGCGAGCGAGTCATATGCAGCCCGACGAGCCCGAGCACGTCCTCGCCGCGCACCACCGGGACCACCAATAACGAGCGAGTCTTCAAACTGGCCGCCAGGAAACGGACCTTTTGATCCAGACCCGGAGCCGTTGTGTCGTCAAGTCTGATTGGTCGCGTGATGTCCACGTGTCCGGTCAATTGTTTGAGATCGAGCGGAATCGCCGTGCCGAGGCTCGAAGGAATATCTTCGGCGGCACGCCATTCGTGGCTGATACGCAACTCGCTGGGTGAGGTTAGTTGGATCACATCACAGCGGTCGACGTTCATCATGCGGCCCAGCTCAGATACGATCACGTTAAGAAACCGATCGAGGTTAATCGTCGTTGGCAAATCCAGCGCCAGACGATCAATGATCGCTTCACGCGCTTCGTGCATCTTCATCTTGCGTTCGAGCGATAGTGCTTGTGCGGTTTCTGACATCATTGAGCGTCGGAGGAGGGATTTGCTTTGGCAACCGGCTGGCCTATTTCCCTGCTACTCTGTTGACGACAGATCATAGCGAAGCCCCGATGAAGTTGCAAAGTAGTGTCCGGTACGGGTAAGGAGTACAGGCTTGAGGCGGGCAACCTCGGCACAGGGAAAGGCGGCGCGGCGATCGCCCTGTTTGCAAGGCCTCAACCCCATTCGTATAATCCAAATGGCCCTCATCCAGGCCAGCGGAGTTAGCCAACTTATGCCAATCTATGAATTCGAATGCCGGAAATGCAAAGCTCGCCGTGAAGTTTTGCAGAAGCTGAACGATAAACACCCCGTCAAGTGCCTTAGTTGCGGCGGCCGGCTGGAGCGGGTCGCGTCTGCTCCCGCGATCCAGTTCAAGGGAACGGGTTGGTATGTGACCGATTATGCCGGCAAAAACGGGAAGAAGGAAAAGTCCACGGAAGAAAAGAGCGAGACCAGCAAGACAACCGGCAGCCCGAAATCCGATACTAAAGAAACCTCCCCTGCAAAGAAAACTTCCGACAGTACTTCAGCGAGCAAAAAGCCGAGTGCCGACTGAATATCTGCCACAGTAAACTGATGGATCATTCAGATCTCGAGCGAACATGGTCCAATCGAGCTGGTAAGCTATGCTGCCGACACATGACGGTTGCTTTCTTTCTACTCGCCTGTTTACTCGTTCCCTGCTCTTTCGCATCGGGACAGGCAGGGCGCAGATCCGACGTTTCAAGTCAGGGGAGCGTCTTGCTGAGCGTGGTCGCAAAGCACGAACGTGGATCGACTGCACCCATCACTGGCAAACAGCTCGCGATTTTTGATAACGGCATTCAGCAGGATATTCGAAACTTCTCACGCGATCCCTCGCCGGCCCGCATCGTGTTGCTGGTTGACAACTCATTGACCTTGCGGGCTGACATCGAAAAGCTGGAACAGGCTGCGCGCGAGTTTGCCTATGAAATCTATGAAGGGGACAAGCTGCTAATCGTGGGCTATGACGAGGAAGCTGAGATCGTGGCCGATTGGACCGACAATGCGCCGGGGATCGAAGCGGCCCTGAGAGGATTCCGTAAGAAAGGACAACCACATTTATTTGACGCCCTGTATGCGGTTGCTGATCACCTGCGGCCACTCGTCGGGCAGAAGCGGGTGGTCGTCGTGATCAGCGACGGGCTTGATCGGGGCAGCAAGACCACCTTTGAACAGATACTGGCTGAATTGCAGTCACAGGACATCACTGTCTATTGCGTTCAGGCCCCGGATCGCACACGTGGCGCGATTCGCCGCGACGTGCCTAAACCCAAGCAGGTAATTGAAAAACTGGCTGAGGGAACGGGCGGAGTGATTTTCGGCATCGATGAGCCGCGCGACGCCGCCAACGCCATCTGTGACGAGTTGCGGAAGAGTCGCTACGTGCTTTCCTACCTGCCCAGCAGCAGGCCGTTTGGCGAGCCGCGCCGGCTACTGGTGCTTGGGGATCAGGGAATTATCGTCAGGTCAAAGACAATGCAGCCTCCGAACTAGCGTTTGTTCCTTGAATACAGGTAGAACATCACACAGATAATCGCGAGCAGTAAAATCTCGATGGGAATAAAGACCAGGGGATCAAACACCCCCTTGTCATCACGCGCATCAAGATAGACGACTGCCGTGCCGACTACGATGCCGGTTGCCAGCCAGATGAATTGTCGTTTAGCGTCCCACGCCATAAACTAAACCGTTCAGCTAATCCGCCCCCTGCCGAACTTTGTTCGGGCACGCATCGTAAGAACCGACAGTGCCATTCCATTTGAAGAAGGTCCTATGTTTTGTCCAAAGTGCAGTCAACAACAGCCCACTGGCGCAACGCGCTTCTGTTCGCGCTGCGGTTTCACGTTGGGCGGCATCGCCCTCGTCCTGGAAAACAACGGGATGATTCCTCAGGTTCCGGGGCAAACATTGAGTCTTTCGCGCAACCGCATAATGATCGAAGGCGCACTCCTAACTGTTTTCTCCTGGGCCGTTGCCTTCGTCTCCACTTTTTGGTTTGATGCCAGCGGGATTGGCGAGGGCATCGCCCAACTCACAGGCCTGCTGTTTTTCATCCTCGGGCTGATTGGACTGGTTAGATTTCTCTATGGCTTCCTGTTTGTCAAAGAGAAGACGACGGTTGTCCCTGACATCGGGCCTGGTCGCGCTGCGCAAGTTCTGGCCGCGGACCCGCAGCGTTCGGCATTACCGCCGCAACAGTTTTCGGCCATCAGCGACTATCCGTTGCGCGTCAACACTAAAGAAATGGCTCCGAGAGCAAGTGTCACTGAAAACACCACGAGGCTGCTTGATCAGAACTCTTCCACTAAAAACGATTTGCCCAACAACTGAACACCCGACTAAAAGTCGGTACTCGAACTCCTGGTGCTAACGCTCCTTCAGCAGTCCCGATAGCCAGTGCATGATGTTCAGTGCGAATTGTTTGTTGTCGATGCCGGGATAGTTTATGCCCACCGGGCTTCGCTCACGACCGCTCACCTGGGCTGAGAGCATTCCGGCCTCACCCAATACCACCAACCGCCCCTTGCCGAACTTCAATGCCATTCCCTGGGCACGCCCGGCCGCCGAGCTTTCTTTGCTTGAGGCGGAGGTCGCGGTAGACACGGCCGTGTCCGCAAGCTTGAGCAGCACGCTGGCGCCCTCTGGTCCTTTAAGCGATTGTCCACCAAAGGAAATGACGCGGTTAATCTTCTCAGCATCATTGCGACCGGCTGTGATGGGATGGTCCAGAAGCAATTTGTTTTCCCGCGAATAAACTACCCAGGCATCATTCTCATTTTCATGATTTGCGGGATCCCGGACGGCGCCCTGGCTCATTTCGACGCCGAAACGCCCGGCCAGTTTCTCCGCCGCGCCGCTGAAAGGAGCTTCATCTGCGATCAATAGCAACGCCCCTCCGGCTTTAACCCAATCGCGCACCACGTCGCATTCGGCGTCGGTAAAAGCCGAGTTTCCCGCGCCTTCCTCGTCTACCTCTTCAGCCCCCAGCGCGTCGGCGATAACCAGAATCTTGAAAGTTTCCAAAGATTCTTTATTGAAGACTTTGCGGCTGAGCACAATCTGGTAACCGTCCAGGCCGATCAAATCGGCAAAGGGCTTATAACGTCCCATTCTTGTGTGAGAGTTGTTGTGTCCTTCGTCAAACAGCACACGCGGAAAGCCTTTGCTATAGGCCGGGTTTTCGACAATTGCCTTGAAAGTCGGATCAGCGGTTTGCTGCCCCTGCGTGGTAACCGTAAGGACTAGAATCAGAAAGATGATGGCAGGTTTAGCGAGCGCAGGGAACGTGTCGGGGCGGGGTGTGTACATTCGTTTTTAATTCCTGCTGCGAAAGGGCTGAGGCACCGTCGGCACCTAAAATCGGCGTGTCTCCGTGTCTTAGATACGGGTTTGCAGCTTCTGAAAGCGTTCGGCGGCTAATTGCAGGGTCTCGTCCTTCTTGCAGAAACAGAATCTGACCTGCTGTGCGCCACGTTCCGGAACGCTGTAAAAGCTTGATCCCGGCACGCAGGCAACACCAATTTCGCGAATCAGATGGCGCGTAAAGGCAACATCGTCGCTGAAACCAAAGTTACTGATGTCAGTCATAATGTAATAAGCGCCGTCGGGGATGTAGGTCCGAAACCCGGCCTGGTCCAGTACTGGCAGCAACACATCACGTCGCGCGCGGTATTCTGACCGTAAACGATCGTAGTAGGCAGGAGGCAACGACAAAGCGTAGGCGCCCGCGGCTTGCAGGGGCGCCGCAGCGCCAACCGTAAGAAAGTCGTGGACCTTCCGGATTCCACTGGTGATTTCCGGCGGGCCAATGCAATAACCAACTCGCCAGCCTGTGACTGAGTATGTCTTGGACATCGAATTTACAATCACTGTCCGCTCGCGCATGCCGTCAAGCTGGGCCATGGAAATGTGCCCTATCTCAGCGCCCTCGTGGGGATAGAGAATGTGTTCATAAATCTCGTCGGTGAAGCAAAGTACGTCGAATTCCTGACAGAGCAACGCAATGAACTCCATTTCGTCGCGCGAAAATACCTTCCCGGTGGGGTTATTGGGATTGCAGACAATGATCGCCCGGGTCTTGTCATTAAACGCGGCGCGCAATTCCTCCCGATCAAAGGTCCAATCCGGTGCGCGCAGCGGCACATGTCGGGGGCGGGCATCGGACAGGATCGCGTCTGGTGAATAGTTCTCATAGAACGGTTCAAACACGATGACTTCCTCACCCGGATCGACTGTTGCCATCATTGCCGCAATCATGCCTTCAGTCGAGCCACAGGTAACGGTTATTTCTGTTTCCGGGTCAACCTCCAGCCCAAGGTACCACTTCGTCTTGCGGGCAATCGCTTCGCGAAAGTCCCGTGCCCCCCAGGTAATCGCATATTGATTAAGATCGTCTGCGATAGCCTGCATGGCAACCCGTTTTATGTCCTCGGGCGCGGCAAAATCCGGGAAGCCCTGGGAGAGGTTAACGGCCCCATACTTCATGGCCTCGCGAGTCATTTCCCTAATCACCGACTCAGTGAACGAACCGGCTTTGACGGAAACTCGATGGCGTGCTGATCTTGCAGGTGTGGTCATAGGGTTTCAGATTTTCAGATTTCGGGTTCGAGCTACTGGCAATTCGCGTTGCTGCGCGTAAAGATCGTGCTGAATCGCTGCTGATACTCCTGCGAGGTGATAAATGAACAAACCATTGCGTGTTGCTTGCCCAGGTCTCGCAAAGGACCGCCATTAACCTGCCCGAGCCAGAAAAGGAATCCCGGAATGTCGGGATTGCGACGCAGGTAGCCAAAGTACTGGCTCAAGACCAGGGAACGATTGTACTCCGCGTCAATCAGGGCTCGATTGTCTATCGGATTACCCGGATTGTCATCAGCCAGGCGGTAGAGGACCGCGCCGCGGCCGCCGGAATTGAAAAGTGAAATAAGCGAGGCGCGTTGGGTCGACAGATCCACGCCCAGATCATTGCGAATATTGGCGAGCATAGTGTCGACAAAATCCGGCCCGCTCAAACCGGCGGGATATCGGGCCAAAAACTCCGGTCGCAGCACAAATGCATTGCCCAGATCCGCCTGTGACGCACCTAAACTCGGACCGCCCACCACCCGCGCCCGATCTTTTACGAAGGCCGCATAGCTCGGCAGCTTCCTGGCTTCGGCCAGGGGAGCGCCCGGATTCGGGAAAGGCTGATCGTTGCCATAAACGGTCCGGTACAAGCGTACGACATAAGCAGCGGTCTGTTGATACTCGGGCTCGAAGAAGAACGCATCCGAAACGGTGACCCGAGAGTTGTTAAGACAAGTTTGATCCGCACCGCACGAAATCAACAATCCCGTCCAATAGTCCTCTCCTGCCTGATCCGGCAAGCGCTGGAGAAAGTCATAATAATGTTGCCTGACGAAGAACTGCGCGCCATCAATCGGATTTGTCCCCGGCGCGACTGTGTCGTCGTCAAGGACGGTGACGGTCGCCGTGTCTTGCTCGCCCAACACAGCCGAGCCACCTGAGGGATTGCTGAGCCTCAGATTAATCGTCTCGTTGCCTTCCTGGTAGACGTCGTTGTAGATGATCAGGCGGAACGATTTCTCGAGCTCGTTGGCCGCGAAAGTCAGCGTCCCGCTGGTTGTCAAATAATCACAACGTTGACTGGCCACTCCGCTTACGGCGCCGCATTCAACAAAGCCCGGGCTGTCGATGGTTTGGAAATCAACGGACGCAACCGGCGCCGGATCACCAGCACGTTTCACCGTGATCCGCAAGCTCAGCGCAGCCTCGCTGTGATCGAAGTTCGGCTGAGTAAACTGGAGTTGCGGAGCCAAATCGTCGTTTACAATCGTACCCTGGCCCTGACTATCGCTGATCATGGCATTCATGGCGGCGGAAAGATTCACCACAAAGGTTTCATCCGCCTCAAAGCCTGTGTCTCCGTTGACGGTAATTGAGACGGCCTTCGCTGTTTCTCCCGGGGCGAAAGTGAGCGTTCCACTCGCTGGCACATAGTCTGAGCCGGAAGATGCCGTGCCATCAGCGGTAGCGTAATTAACATTCACCGTCTGCCCACTGGCTGTCGCCAGGCTTACCGTAAACGTGGCCAGGCTGGTTCCTGCATTGCCTTCAGTCACGGCTACATCGTTGATCAAAAGTGTCGGCAGCGCGTCATCGTCATTGATCGTGCCGACTCCCTGATTGTCCCCGATGGTCGCATTAGTCGCATTCGAAAGATTAACCAAAAGCGTCTCATTAGCTTCGTTCGCCAGATCCCCATTAATCGTCACATTGATGGGCTGGGTCGTTATGCCGGGCAGGAAGGTCAACGTCCCACTCGCGGCCGCATAGTCACTGCCGGCGGTAGCAGTGCCGTTCGCGGTCGCGTAGTTGAGCGCCACAGTCTGCCCGCTTGCGGCCGACAAACTAACGGCAAAGGTGAGGGTGCCGGTGCCGACGTTTCCCTCGACAATGGACACGTCATTGATTGAAAGCGCTGGCTGGGCGTCGTCATTATTGATCGTACCCACGCCGAGGTTATCAGCAATTGTGGCGTTGCTTGGCGATGACAGGTTTACATTGAAGGTTTCATTTGGTTCATTTAATAAGTCGCCGTTAATCGTCACCGTGATCGGCTGGGATGTTTGTCCCGGCGCAAAGGTAACTGTGCCGCTATTGGCAACGTAATCGCTGCCTGCTGCGGCTGTATTATCAGCAGTTGCGAAATTCACGGTAACCGTCTGAGTACTCGTGCTCGACAGGGACACGGTGAATCCGGCGGTCGTTGTTCCAGCATTACCCTCAGTCACCGACACGTCGTTGATGGAGATGGTTGGAGTGGCGACGTCGTCGTTAGTGATAGTTCCGATCCCCTGGCTGTCGCTAATCGTGGCGTTCGTGGGACTGGAAAGGTTGACGAAGTAGGTCTCGTCCGGCTCAGGCGTCGTATCGCCGTTGATGGTTATGTTCACGGGCTGTGAGGTAAGGCCTGGCGTAATCGTCACGGTTCCGCTGGCTGCCACAAAATCGCTGCCCGCGGTTGCAGTGTTGCCGGTAGTGGCATAGCCCACCGTGATTGTCTGATAGCTTGGGTTCGACAGTGAAGCCGTAAAGGCGGCGTTGGTAGTCCCGGAATTACCTTCCGTAACAGTCACGTCGTTAATCGAAATAGTCGGCTGCGCGTCGTCGTTGGTGATTGTGCCGAGCGCCTGGTTGTCATCAATGGTGGCATTGGTCGCGTTTGAGAGATTCATGAAAAAGCTCTCGTTCGGCTCAAACGTTGTATCACCGTTGATGGTGACGCTTACCTGCTGCGTGGTCTGGCCCGGTGAAAAAGTCAGGGTGCTGTTGGTCGCTACATAGTCGCTGCCGGCCAACGCAGTGTTGTTCGCGGTTGCAAATTGCACGGTCACTGTCTGGGCGCTGGCAGGCGACAGATTCACTGTGAAGGTGGCAAAAGATATGCCGGAATTCCCTTCCGTCACCGACACGTCATTGAGGGCAATGGTGGAAGCGCCAAAGTACTGCACACGAAATACGGAGTTACTGCCGCGCGCCAGATAATACAAGCTGCCGTCATTCGCTGTCTGTATGTCGACCGGAAGAGAAATTCCCGTGGCAAAGTTTGGCGCCGTGCTGGTGGGTGGCGGGCTGAGCGGATCAATAGTCTTGAGCCAGCCTCCACAAAAATCGGCAAAAAAATACTTGCCGACATACAGCGCCGGAAATGTTGGTATGGTCGGATTGTAGAAAGCACCGCCGGTTATGGCACAGTTTGCGGGATCCGACGACGAATATTGGTAAATGGGATTCGTCATTCCGGCGACCCCGCAGGCTCCTTCACAACTGGGCCAACCGTAATTCGATCCGGCTATGCCGTTGTTAATCTCTTCCCAGGTATTCTGTCCCACATCATTGATGTGCATTCGTCCGGTGCCGGGCTGAAAAGTAAAAGTATAGGGATTACGTAAGCCAACACTCCAAATCGCGCGGTTGAGGCCGGTCGGAGAACCGGCGATATTCGGAAAGGTGAGCGGATTATCCGCCGGAATAGTCCCGTCGGGGTTAATGCGCAGCATTTTCCCCAGCCTGTTTGCGAGCGACTGCGCGTTTGCAGAGACCGCATTCTCGCCTACCGCGACGTAGAGCTTGCCGTCAGGCCCAAAGTGTATGGCACCGCCGTTGTGGTTCGTCGCACCCAGGCTTTCCAGATCGAGGATGGCCACTTCGCTTCCAGCCACGGCCACATCTTCGTTCGCAATGTCCGCAGTGAACCGACTGACGCGGTTATGAATCGTGGGAGTCGGCGCTGTGTAGTAGACATAGACAAAATGATTCGCGGCGTAATTGGGATCGATGGCGATACCCAACAGACCTCGCTCGCTGCCATTAGGCGAGTTGACGGAAATCGTCGTAAAGGGGGTCGGAAGCAGCGCGCCATTCTTGATAATGCGCAGGTTGCCGGACTGTTCACACACAAAAATTCGTCCGTCGGGGTGCAGTGCCAGCGCCGTGGGGTTGGCCAGGCCATTGATTTGCGTTTCCGCAAACCCGGCTGGCAAGGCGGCCTGCGCATCGTCGTTATTGATAGTCGCCACGCCCTGGCCGTCCGTAATTGTTGCATTAGACGGGTTCGACAAGTTGACGAAGAACGTCTCATTTGGTTCGTCGAGCAAATCACCATTTACGGTCACTGAGATCGGCTGCGAGACCTGGCCGGGGGTGAAGGTTACGGTGCCACTTGCAGCCACATAATCTGAGCCTGCTGTTGCCAGGCCGTTGGCCGTCGCATACTGAACCGTTACTGGTTGGGTGCTGGCTGCGGCAAGCGTCACCGAGAAATTGGCGGCGGTGGTCCCCGCGTTACCTTCAGTCAGACTTACATCGTTAATGGCAATACCCGGCAACGGCGGTCCGGAAGGCGCCTGAACCTGGACGGTTATCGGGCCCCCGGTTTTAAAGAAGCCAACGGTCGCATTCGTATTCTGGGGCGCCAGATTGGAATCAAAGCGGAAGTTATACATCGTTCCCCAGCGAATCGCGTTTGCATTCGGGTTCTGGGCGAAGGTTTCAGAAGTCCAGGTGAGTGAAGTGGCCGTCTGCGTTGAAGTCCAGGGCGTACTGCTATAGCCCGCATCACCGACAGTTCCATCGCCCGTAAAGCCATGTGATTGTGGCGGCGCATGGAAATCCAAATTGCTAATGGTAGCACCCGCCCCCAAAGGTATGCTGAGTGATTGGATAGCACGATCGAGATTTTGATTATAGACAGCGTACTCATAATGCCAGACGCCTGGTGACGGGTTGGTTACCTTATAGGCTACCGAGCCTGTCCCATCGACTCCGGGCACTGGCTCGAATGAATTTATGATCGCTCCCGGCCAGACAGAGAGGGCTGGCTTGGTCTGTGCAGTAGCTCCGGCAGGGGTAAAGGTGAAGCTAGTGGTGCCGGTGACGTTGAATTGTCGGAAGGAAGCGTTGTTGTACATGTTGCACTCACCCGGATGCGCCTGACACCAGGCATATTCATGGGGAGTCACGTACTGAGCTTCAGCGTAGTAGGTCGCCCCGGGGTTCAAGGTCGTGTTCAGGTCACTGGCATTAACCAGGATCCTGTGCGACGTGCCCACGTGCGTGTGGCCGGTGTGGCTGTTGGGTGTCGGGTTCGAGCCGGGAAAAGCACCCGTAAAAGGATTGACCCAGGCGCGCGATCCCAGACTGTTCTGGCTTCCATTCAAGCTGGTGGAATAAGGATCCGAGCAACCAACTCCGAGGTGTGTGCCATTGGCAGCCGGAGTACATGGACCGCAAACCGTCTCCTGCAAGGCGGTAAAGGCGTGTTTCAACCATGACTGGCCAATCTGTTCGAAGCGGTCGGTGTTACTGACGCCGCCACTCAAGCGATAAAGGTTCTGGGGAATGACCGGGTGGTCGTTGTTTGGCAATTGGAACCAGTCCAACTCCACATTCCCGAGGTTACATGAGGTTGTAGCCACGGCCAACCCAACCTGAGTCCCGTCACTTCCGGATTGGACGAGTGAGGGCAGATCTCCTACGATGACATCGGGACCGGCTGATAGCGTTGGTGCTGCCGCACCGGCAATACTCGTCAGTGCCGGGAGCGCCACGGAGCGGGCTTCGCCGTTAACAACCTGCGTGACCTCGATGGAACGCATAGTTGCGGTGATCGAAATAGTTCCTACTGCGGTTCCTTCTGCCGCCGGACGCCCAACTTTCGCAGCAAATTCCCTGGAAAGTAGCAGTCTCCCTTCCTTAATGCTTAGCATTCGGGTCTCGGCATCGTAATCGTAGAGGTTGCCTTCAATGTTGAAGAATACGAAGCCAGTCTTGCCATCGCTCACGACGATATCAAACGGTTGACTCCCGTCGACTTTCTCGATGACGAGTTGGTGCAGCGAGGAATTCAACCATGAAGGCCAGCCAGAAAAGGTCCGGGGTACCAGGGCCATCGAACCAGGCAGCGGGCCACGCAGGGAATTATCGAGAACCAGAATGGTAAAGAACGAATCCGGCGCGATGCCGAAGCGCAAAGTGTTCATTTGCCGCCGGGCCGGTCCCCCATTCAGCCGGCCGAAATCGATGTCCATAGTGACGCTTCCGTTCGCCACGATCATCTTTTCCAGGGTACCGGTCTGACCCTCGCTGTCGTGCTGTTGAGCGCGGGTTGAGAAGGCGTCCGAACCATTGCTTAGAAGCAGGAGTTGGAGCACCAAAGGCACCAGAATCATCTTCAACATTATTTTGGGGGTTCCTGTGATATCGGCTCACCTGAAGGAGACTGTATCTTTTCGCACATGCCCGCCCAATAAGTAAAGTATCAGAGCCGGAGTTTTTTGGGGTTCGGTACCTACTGCGAATCGAACTGAACTTCGCGACATGATCCAGAAACTGTCGCGGCGGTTGTATCAAATTGGTTTAGAATCATTGCTGCTGGCCAGATGAACCATATGAAACGCGGATGCGAGAGCCGGGCAGGAAAGGGGCGGCAGTCGATTCAGCTGCCTGTGATAAACCTTGCCGGGAATCAGGAAAGCGGTATTCGAAAATCGAAGACCAGCCGCTGGCGGGCGGCGACGCTCGTCACCGTCAATCTGCTGATGGTTGCCCACTTCATTCAGTGGCGTCTGATGAGGACGACGATTTCGCCCATCGAACCGTCCGAAACGATGTATACGCTGCAGCAGGGCGCGGTCAATGCGGGGTTTATTTTTTTTGCGCTCGCCATCCTTGCGACTCTGATACTTGGTCGCTTCGTCTGCGGGTGGGGCTGCCACATCCTGGCTTTGCAGGATCTTTGTGGTTGGCTGTTGAAGAAGCTTGGCCTAAATCCCAAGCCCTTTCGGTCGCGGTTACTCGTTTTTGTTCCGCTGGTTGGCGCGCTGTATATGTTCGTCTGGCCCACGGCCTATCGCGCTTTTTCGAAGCCGGATGACGAACCACTGATCCCGCAATTTACTAATCATCTGGTCACCAGCAATTTTTGGGAAACTTTTCCTTCCCTCGCCGTAGCCATCCCATTTCTTTTTGTTTGCGGATTCATGACCGTCTACTTTCTGGGACAAAAAGGCTTCTGCACTTACGCCTGCCCCTACGGAGGCTTCTTCAGTCTGGCTGACAAGATTGCGCCCGCAAAAATTCGGGTCACTGACGCCTGTAATCAATGCGGTCACTGCACTGCCACCTGCACTTCAAACGTGTTGGTCCATTTGGAAGTCAAACAATATGCGATGGTCGTCGATCCCGGCTGCATGAAATGCATGGATTGCATCAGCGTCTGTCCTAATGACGCCTTATATTTCGGATTTGGAAAGCCGGCGGTTGCGGTACCGAAAACGCTCGGCCCCGCGAGGCTCCATTCACTGACCTGGCCTGAGGAAATCATCGCTGCGGCTATTTTTCTGGCGAGCTTCCTGGCGATTTGGGATGTCTACCTCATCGTGCCTATGTTGATGGCGCTTGGTTGGGCCACGATCACCACGTTCCTCGCCTTAAGGACGTGGCGGCTATTCCGGGCGAGGGACCTCGCCTTTTACCGCTTCAGTTTGAAGGCGTCAGGACAGATCAAACACGCGGGCTGGGTATTTGCAGGTTTTGCGGTTCTTTGGATTGGTTTGAATGTTCACAGCGGCTGGATTCGCTATAACGAATTCGAGGGTGAGCGCGCCTTTCAACGAATCCAGATACCGGACGAACTGGCGCTCGCGCAGGCGAACCCCGGGCCCTGGCTCAGCGAGATCGATCGCCAGAGTATCATTGTGGGCACGAAACACCTCCAGGCGGCTTCGAGTCTTGGTTTCTTTACCAACAGTGCAGCGCTTTCAAAGCTGGCATGGTTTGTCTACCTGGCCGGCGATGCGGATCGCTCTCTGCAGTTGCTCGCCCTTGTCACAGATTACCAACAGGGACAAGCAAAAGCGTTGAGCTTGTATTACAGCGGCGCAATCCTGAACCGCCTGGGACGATATGAGCAGGCGCGGGTGACTCTGGAGCGTGCTTTGGCAGAGCGACCGGACTTGATTCTTGCTCGTGAGGAAATGGGGGAGGCGCTTTGGCAGTTGGGGCGGAAAGACGAAGCCCTCGGAGTATGGAGCGATGCTGTGCAACGAAATCCGGGACTCGTGCTGGCCAACAATCAACTTGCCGGCGCCTTGGTTTCACTGGGCCGGCCGGCGGCGGCCATTGTCTACGAAAAACAGGCGGACCAGGTCACACCCGAAAACCCGCTTTTCCATTGGATGATCGCTCTGCGGCTCGCCAACCTCGGGATGAAAGAGCTGGCCGAGAAACATTTTCAAAAGGCCATTGATTTAGACCCCTCGCTCCAGGCCAGGCGACCAAATTGATCGCAGTGACCGCTTGGTACGCAGCGCTACTAAAAACCCCCGGCAAATAAATTCGCCGGGGGCTTCTTGATCGCGCGCGTTCGCGTCCTACGAGCTTAGTATATCGAGCCGCCGTTGCGACCACCATTGCGACCGCCGCCGCCGTTACGATCTTCGCGCGGCTTGGCTTCGTTGACATTCAACGCGCGTCCGCCGACATCTTTGCCGTTGAACTGCGCGATTGCTGCCGCTCCTTCTTCCTTGGATGACATCTCCACAAAGCCAAAGCCGCGTGAGCGACCGGTTTCGCGGTCCTCAATCAGGGCAACGCTTTCGACCGTGCCCGCCTTGGCGAACAGAGTTTGCAGATCATCCTTTGAAGTATTAAAAGAGAGATTACCGACATATAGTTTCATTGACATAAGTTTCTTACCTTTCCCCGGTTGGGGACATAACAGAAGCAGCATGCGGAACATGGTAGCTTCCCAATTTGCTAAGGTTGTTGGGATTACATATCCATGCCGCCGGGCATTGCCCGCGGTTTATCATCTTCCTGTAGCTCAGAAATAAGGGCCTCGGTGGTCAGCATCAAGCCCGCGATTGATGCAGCATTTTGCAACGCGCAACGCGTGACTTTGGCGGGATCAATTATCCCTGCGGCCACCAGGTCCTCAAACGTTTCAGTAGCGGCGTTGTAACCAAAGTTCGGGTCTTTGCTGGCTCGAACTTTCTCAACTATTACCGCACCTTCCTTGCCGGCGTTTTGGACTATCTGACGCAACGGCTCTTCAAGCGCGCGCTTTACTATGTTGACGCCGATTTGTTCGTCGGGGTCGCCAGCGGCCGCGCCATCTTCGTCCGTTTCGTAGATCTTGTATTTGTCCAAAGCCTTGGCCGCACGAATCAGAGCGACGCCGCCGCCGGCTACAATGCCTTCTTCAACTGCGGCTCGCGTGGCGTTCATGGCATCTTCGACGCGCGCTTTCTTTTCTTTCAATTCAGTTTCAGTGGCCGCACCCACACGAATCACGGCGACTCCGCCAACCAGTTTCGCCAGACGCTCCTGCAATTTCTCGCGATCATAGTCTGACGAGCTGTCCTCAATCTGCGTGCGCAGCGTTTTGACGCGCGCTCTCAAGTCGTCGGTTTTACCGGCGCCGTCAATAATAGTTGTGTTGTCTTTGCTGAGGGTCACTTTCTTGGCCCTGCCGAGGTCCTCAACCTTCACGTTCTCGAGTTTGATACCGAGGTCTTCACTGATGACCTTGCCGCCGGTCAGGACTGCGATGTCATTCAGCATTTCCTTGCGACGATCGCCAAACCCAGGTGCTTTGGCGGCGGCCACGTTGATCGTGCCGCGCAATTTGTTGACCACCAGAGTGGCCAGCGCTTCGCCATCGACGTCTTCGGCAATGATCAGAATTGGTTTACCGAGCTTGGCAACCTGTTCCAGAATTGGCAGCAAGTCTCTCATCGAAGAAATTTTCTTCTCGCTCAGCAGGATGACCGGATTTTCGAGCACGGCTTCCATCTTTTCGGCGTCAGTGATGAAGTAGGGCGACAAATAGCCGCGATCAAACTGCATTCCTTCAACAAATTCCAGGTCCGTTTCCATCGTTTTCGCGTCTTCGACAGTGATCACTCCGTCCTTGCCGACCTTCGCCATTGCTTCGGCAATCAATTCGCCGATGGCCGCGTCGCCGTTGGCGGAAATCGTACCGACCTGTGCAATCATGTCGCCCGCAACTGGTTTTGAAAGTTTCTTGATCGCCGCCGTAGCCCGCTCAACTGCTTTGTCGATGCCACGCTTTAGGGCCATCGGATTGGCGCCGGCAGCGACGGTTTTCACGCCTTCGCGGTAGATCGCCTGGGCCAGGACTGTTGCTGTTGTGGTGCCGTCGCCGGCCACGTCCGACGTCTTGGAAGCCACTTCACGCACCATTTGGGCGCCCATGTTTTCCTGGGCGTCCTTCAAATCAATCTCTTTGGCCACCGTCACCCCATCTTTGGTGATAGTCGGGCTGCCATAGGATTTGCCGAGGACGACGTTGCGGCCGCGGGGGCCAAGCGTGATTTTCACCGCATCGGCCAGTTGATTGACGCCGCGCAGAATTGCTGCGCGAGATTCTTCACCATGAACTATTTGCTTTGCCATAACTTTTGTTCCTTCTCCTAATCGATCTTTGTGACGCAAACTGGTTTGCGGATTTCAGTACCGCAGACTATGCGTTCTTCGAAAGCTTGAATGCCGGGCCTGGTTCGCAAACTACGAGTTCGCGTACACCAAGAGCCTACTTACCTTTCTTGCCACCGGTCGCAGCGCCGGCGCGCGTAACAATGCCGAGGATTTCGTCTTCCCGCAAAATCAACAGGTCTTCACCGTCAATCTTGATCTCGGAGCTGCTGTATTTACCAAAAAGGACGCGGTCGCCTTTCTTCACATCCAGAGGTTGGCGCGTGCCGTCTTCCCGGTACTTTCCTTCGCCGGCGGCAATCACTTCGCCTTCCTGGGGCTTTTCTTTCGCGCTATCGGGGATAATGATGCCGCCGCGAATTTGCTCGCCTTCCTCAATCCGCTTCACGATCAGGCGGTCATGTAGTGGTGTAATATTCGTCTTCATAACTGGTTACCTTCCTTATCGGCTTCCTGAGTCCGCCCGTTCCCGTATTTCAGTGAGATGACCGCCGGGTAAGGCTGATTGCGACTTCTCATGTTCACACCGCCGCAGTTCGGTAATCACGAAGCCTCTTGAGGAAGATCGGAACCGTTACCACGGGTTTGCTGGAGAACGTACGACGTTTGGACTCTCTGAGTTATTGAGCTGTGGATTTCAGGTGATCTGGAAGATCCCAGAGGAGCTGAGAGCGGAGTAAGCTGGACTCGGTTCAACTCTCACCTTACGCTAACGGCCCGGATATGTCCAATGCACGCGAAGTGATTGCTCACTGGGTTTTGGTCGCTTCCTCGTTCTACGCTTTGGCACCTGGAAATTCCGCTGAGAAAATTCGAACTTATTTGGAGAACAAAGTTCAAATCCGGAGATCGGAAATCTGCCGCCCCGACCCCGGTGGTGTTCCCGACTGCTACCCCCTTGACTATGACCAGCAGATGAATTAAAAGCTGCTTTGATTTCAGTCGCAAAAATGCCATCCCGGCATAAGGAAGTTCGGGCAGTATGGGTTCGTGACTGCGACCCGAACGGCAATCAGTTCCACTTCTGCACCGCAAGGTAATCGCCCAGTTGTCAGTCGTCAGTTCTTCCACCAAATAACCCCGACCGGTTCATGCCGGCAAATAGGAGAAAACAATGCGCAGATTAATTCTTGTCCCCCTAACGATCCTGTTGTTCTGCTTTGCCGCCGCAGGACAGCAGGCCCAACCGCAACCCCAGCCCCTAACTTTCTACTATGGCTATCACGTGATTCCCGGCAAGGAAGACGAGTTTATGACTCTGGTTAGAACCGTCGGCGCGCCAGTCCGCGACAAGTTATTGGCCGACGGCGTGGTCTTGGCCTGGGGTATAGAGACCCCTGTCCTGCGCTCCCCAGGTGGGACGACACATCTAATCTGGTTTAGCGTGGCCAACTGGGATGGGGTTGAAAAAGTAATGAACGGCATGGAGGCCCAGCAGGCAAAACTGGCAGCTGATGAAGCCAAAGCAGCAGAAGCCGCTCGCGCAAGAAGACAAACCCCGGCGATGACTACGGCCGAGCGCACTCGCGAGGTATTTGACATGAGCAAGACGCGCGACTGGCTGACACGCGATCTCGTTTCCGGCTACGGGGCGCCTCCCGCGGCTGGCGTGTTGCCATTCACCCGCTACAACTTCGTGAAAGTGAAACCAGGCAAAGGTGCTGACTATCGCCGGGCCTGGGAAAAGTACAATAAACCTGTCTACGACAAACTTGTCGCCGATGGTGTGGTCCTGGCCTATGGACTGGCTGCGGAAGAGGTGAAGACCGATGGTGATTTCACCCACTTCATTTGGGTGGCCACGGCAAACATGGGCGCCGCAGACAAGATCGCACCAACCTTTAACGCCGATCGCGCCCGGCGATCGGAAGAGGAACGCAACGCTATCACCGAGCTATTTCTTAGTTTGACCGAACCAGACAAGGCCAGGTCCGTTGTCACGCGGTCCCGAATGTTCAGATTGCCCGCACAGAAATAAGGCGGGAGTCTTGCGCTTTGAGCAGCTAATATCTTTTCCCAAGGAAATGAGGCCAGTCCGCACCGGGCTGGCCCTTTTCAGCGACTCCCGCGCCGTTTCCTCATCTGTAAACTCGTCGTCCGGCGCCTCTGAAGTGGAATGCCCACCTCACCCATTCAAGCCCTCTCTCCTATCGCTCACTGCTTCCCCTGCGGCAATGCCTGTGCGGCTTGCAGAATCTGTTCCGGCCGAGCGCGCACCCAGTAGTTTTCAGTGAGGTTCACCCAACGCACGGTGCCGGAAGAATCAAGGAGAAACTCGGCGGGCCGCGAAATGTCGTGTCCATCGATTCCCGCGCCCGAGTGGACCAGATCATAGCGGCGGATCACTTCCGCTTTTGGATCAGATAAGAAAGTGAACGTGTAGCCAGCCTGCGTACGCAGTGTTTGGGATTCCGACGGACTGTCGACGCTGATGGCAACCGGACGAATCCCCACCTCATGGAACCTGGCCAAATTCTGTTCAATACTCCGCAACTCGGAGTTGCACAAGGGTCACCAGTAGCCCCGGTAAAAAATTAACAGCACCCCTTTTGGCGTCTGACCATTTACCGGAGCAGAGCGCAGTTCCGCGAGTGGAGTCTCCCTTCCGGTCGAATCGGCGAGGGAAAAGTCGGGGGCCTTTTGTCCAACTTGTGGAGCTCCGTGGGAAGCTGGTAACCACCTGGCCATAACAAATGCAGAAAAGAGAAAAAGGCCGATGATTGTAAAGCCAAAGGCCGCCAGCAACGACGCCGCCACCTTTGACTTACGCGGCCGGCTGGCCGTGAACCCGCGCTTCAGACCCAACACCAGCAGCGCTGCGGCCGCCAGAAAAAGGACAAGGTTGGCCCAGGGAAAGTCGCGCGTCAGGGGAAATTTCACGAACAAGAGGGGAAAACTAAGCGCCGCAAGCACGCTTAAGAGCAAGCCTGCCCAGCTCATCCAATTGAATCGAGTCGTCATAACACCTTCTTCTTGAGTGCGCGTTCGGTTGTCTGGACTCTATAGCACATCTGATAATGCGAATCGAGCGTGTAAAAGAAAGCTGCCGGTTCGTCATCAACGTGGCACAGTTGAGTGCGTTCTTGACCTTCGTCCTAATCAGTGTAATCTGCGTAAGCTCGGCATAACATAAAAGACCGGGAGACAACCATGAAAGCCGAATTCAAAGCTGCCTATCCGTATACCGGCGATAAGATGAATCTGCCCGTCGAGAGTGTGGACGCCGCGCTTCCTTTTTACGAAGCGGTGATGGGGTTCAAAGTGCTGGCACAGAGTGATTCGCCCCACAAGTCAGCCACACTGTCACGGGACCATATTCAAATTGGCTTAGCCGAAAATGGCGGCGACCCCACCCAGGAAGGGTGCTTCTTCGAAGTTGATAATGCCGAAGCCGCTTTCATGGAGTTGAAGGCTAACGGGTTGCCGCAACAAGAGGCAAATTTCAGAATCGACCGGCACGGCGACCGATCATTCAAAGTCTTTTTTGTCGTGGCCCCGGACGGGTTGTGTTATTGCCTGGGCGAGCCCCAGGAGTGAAAACAGGTTATTAATCCGTGGACTTCCATTCAATGATCCTTCAGCAGGACATTGCCCAGTCATTCCACTCCCCGCTCGTGCGCGCGCTGCTCGGCGCGATTGCGCTGGGGCTGCTCTATGTCTTGTGGAGAGAAGTGCGCAAGATTCCTGCCCGGTTGTTCACGCTGATGGCGACAGCTTTTGTGGACATGCTGGGACTGCTGATGATCATTCCGCTCCTGCCCTTCTATGTAAAAACACTGGGCGGCTCCGGAGTCGACATTCTGGGTATGCACTTTGGAATTGGCATGATCGTCGCAGTCATTGTCGCAGCCTATACTCTCGCGCAGTTATTGAGCGCGTCTATGTGGGGACGCTTCTCTGACCGGGTAGGCCGGCGGCCCACTCTGCTAATCGCGCTGGGTGCTTCCGCTATTGCTTACCTGATCTTCGGTTTCGCTCACTCCCTGATGGTGCTCTTTCTTTCTCGAGTCGTGCAGGGAGCAGGTGGCGGCACAGTAGGTGTGATTCAGGCTTATGTGGCTGACTCCACTGATCCCAAAGATCGAGCGCGCGCTTTGGGCTGGCTGTCGGCGACAACCAATCTCGGCGTCGCGCTGGGACCGGTGCTGGGTTCCTTTGCGTTGACGCTGGGCAAGCGGGACCTGATGCCCGGAGCGGCAACGATGCAAATGGGCCATGCGGCGCCGGGCATTATTGCGGCGGCCTTATGCGCGCTGAATATGATTTTCGTCGCGCGCTACTTGAAAGAGTCGCGTGATTTCACTGAACAGGCGCAGACTGGCGCGGCACGGCGCACTTCAACGCAGGCGATCTGGCGCGTCGTCACCCATGCGCGCGAGCCATCTTCCCGTCTCATCTGGATCTATGCGGTCGGCATCGGCGCTTTTCAGGGAAGCTTTTCCGTCCTCGCGCTTTTCCTGAACGCGCGTTTCCAGGTTACAGAACAGACAATTGGTTATTTCTTCATGTATGTTGGGGCCATCTCGGTTTTTGCACGCGTACTGCTATTGGGGCGCGCGGTCGATTGGCTCGGGGAGGCGAACCTTTCACGTCTCGGTATTGGACTGCTCGCTGCCGGCGTGCTGGGGATGCCACTGTCACGTAATCTGGGAATGCTGGCCCTGGCTGTCGCGCTGATCCCTTTGGGCACGGCCTTTACGTTCCCCTGCGTTACTGCGCTTTTGTCGCGGGTCATCGCTCCCGGCGAGCGCGGCCTCTACATGGGCATGCAACAGACTTATGGTGGTATTTTCCGCATCATTGCGCCACTCTTTTTTGGCTGGACGTTCGACCGGATCGGAGTCTCGGCGCCGTATTTTTTCTCGTCCGCTTTTCTGCTGGCCACCATTTCCCTCGGCTTCGGTCTGGACAAATACGCCCGGCCGGGACGCCGCCCCGCTCCGGAACGTGCGGGTGACCGGTAGTTTTAATTGAGCTCCAGAATTACGCCAGCTGGCCTGAGGTCCATAAGTCCCATTTTTTTGTCCGCTTGCAGCCGGCGATGAGATACTTCTTGCTTATTGACCTCAGCGACAAATTTCAACCAGTGCCTTTATGCCTGATTTGACCTTCCCCCTGTGCGCTGTTTAGCATCGCAGAACTTCAATCAGCACGGAACGTACAAACAGCCGGGGGAACAAGTCATCGATCCATTCACCGTTAAAAAAATAGGAATTTCGATTGCCTGGATTGTTCTGGCCACGCTGCATGGTTATGGCGCAGCCTGGCTGGCGATCTGGATGCTATTTCATCCCTATAAGCCCATCAAGCTTTTCGGCGTTACTATCTGGCCGCAGGGTATGATTCCCCGTCATCGCGACAAGCTGGCCCAATCAATTGGGAAAGCGGTGGGTAGTGAACTGGTTTCGCAGGAAACAATCTTTAACGCCTTGTTCGAAACAGACTTCTTTCGGCTGCGGGTCGAGGGCTTTGTCACCTCCTACTCGGAAGATCTGCTCGCGACGGTCCATCCTTCATTCATTGATGCCTTGCCGGCCGCAGCGCGCACACCAGTGCTCGATACTATTTTTTCGCTGCAATACCGGCTGGCCGAATACATCGCGGCCATGCTCAAAAGCGAAGAAACGGCAGCGGCAATCGAAGGGTTTGTCGATCGACAGTTGAATGATTTGCTGAGCCACCGCCTGGCCGACACGGTGGGAGACGAAGTCTTCACTCAGGTGAGCAACTTTGTCGCAGAGCGCTTTCAAAAGCTGGTGCGCGAAGACGGCTTCGAAACGACTGTGCGCGATTTCATCAGCGGCAGATTGGATGACCTGGCACGGAGCGGCGCTACCCTGGCCGAAACGGTGACACCGGAGACGGTGACCTTTTTGAAGGAACGCCTGGACCAGCAGGTCCCGCCCATCGTGCATCAGCTTGCCGACATCGCCAGCAGCCAGAACACGCGAAAACAAATCGGCGCGCTAATCAAACGCGAGGTCGACGATTACTACGAGCAACTCTCGCTGATCAAAAAGATATTCATCTCGCGTGAGCGTATTCATCGCGAAGTAGACGAACTGGTCAACAACACCCTGCCCAAACGGATTGAAGAATATTTGCGCGGCCCGGCCTTTGAACAGGAAGCGGAAAACTTCCTCAACACCACGATCGATAAGGTCCTGGCACGACCTTTCAATGAGATCATTGGACAGATCGAGCCGGAACGGTTCGAGTTAATCAAAGCGCAGATAGCTGAACGCATCCTCGAGCTGGTCCAGAGTCCTGAACTTGCGGAATCGGTTTCCCGGTACACCTCTGATGGCCTTGCACGACTGCGCCCGCAAACATTGGGAGGCTTGCTTGAGCACCTGACCCCCGATTCACTCGAGCGAGTCAAGATTTTTCTCACCAGGGGCCTGCTGTCTCTGATTACACGTGAGGACACTGCCCGCACCATCAACGGCATCTTAAGTTCGCAGGTGGAGCGCCTGCTGGTTGCGCCCATTGGCCGCCTGGGTGACCACCTTTCAGAACGCACCGTCAAACGCGCCACCGACACACTGGTGGAAAAAATTACTCTTTCGGCGCGTGAGCGACTGCCCGCTACGATTGCCGAGTTCGACGTTGGCGGTCTGGTGCGAAACAAAGTTTCGGCGTACCCTCTCGACAAGCTGGAGACTCTGATTCTCTCCGTAGCCGGCCAGCATCTGAAGACCATCGAATTCTTTGGTGCTGCCATTGGCTTTGTGATTGGCGTGGGCCAGGCCATTTGGACCTGGGTCATCATGCGTCCGTCACCATAGGGTCTGGCAGGAGCGGCTCCAGGCCCCGAAGAGCCAATTGCTCCGCCCTCAGTCCGCACGCCTTCTGTCCTTTTATTTGCGGAACATCAGGGCCCAGCCAGCCGTTCTTCTTGATGGTTGGGCTTTTATAGGGGAAGACCCGGAATACCATTGAAATTGGGGGAATATTTTATGTATTGCGCCACCTGCGGAACCCCGGTTACTGCCGGACTCAGCTTTTGTAATCGCTGTGGTACCAGCCTTTCCAAAGAGCGAATTGGGGCGAAGGATAATTCGACTTTTGCCGGCCTGATCACCGCAGTGGTGCTGGTGGCAATCTTTGGCCTGGCCATCATGTGTGGAGGGGCTATCGCGTTAAGAAAAGGCGCAGACCTGCATGAGCCGGCGGTAGTATTTTTCATGATGATGAGTTTCGCCATCGTGGGCTTTGTCGAATTTTTTCTCGTGCGCCAGGTTGCGCGTGTGACTGAATCCGGACGCAAGCAGGACGGCTTAAGGCAAGCCGCTCTACCACCACAACCGCTGTTTCAACCGGCTCTGGTACCGGCCAGTGAGGTAAAGGTCGCGCAATTACGACCCGCGCTTGAAAGCGTTCCCAGCGTCACAGAAAACACTACCCGCACACTTGAGCATGATTTCCGACGAAACCAGAATACTAACTGAAGAATTAAGTTGGCGGCGTGCAGTGACTGAAGGCTGCTTCTTCAAAGAAAGGTAATGACGACCATGAAAACAATCCCCCTTGCTATCGCCCTGATTTCTTTGGCGGCGTTGCTGGGCGGCTGCCACTTTTCCCATATGGGAAACAAGGTAACAGGCTCCGGCGTGCGCAAAACTGAAACGCGAGCGGTGCCGGCTTTCAAAGCCATCAATACCGAAGGTTCCTTTGAAGTCGAAGCAACCTGCCAAGAGCCGGAACGCCTGGAGATTGAAGCTGACGACAACATCCTGCCTTTAATCCATAGCGAAGTTAAGGACGGCGTTTTACAGCTCAGGTCTGACAGAGGCTACAATTCGCGGCAAAGTGTTATCGTGCGCATTTCGTTGCCAAACCTGGAAAGCGTGTCGGCTACCGGCGCGGGAAAATTCCGTATTCGTGGGGTCAGGACCGACTCGTTCGCCGTGCGGACGACGGGCGCTGCAAGCGTCGTTGCCTCAGGTGAAACCAGGAGCCTGGAGATTCACACTACCGGCGCCGGCGCCGTCGACGCACATGCGTTGCGCGCCGAGAAGGCCGACGTCAGTTCGACAGGCGCAGCCAAAGTTGACGTCTATGCCAGCGAGCAACTGGACGCCACCGTTTCCGGCATCGGGCAGATCACCTACGGCGGTGACCCGAAAACTGTGAACAAGCACGTGAACGGGGCTGGCACAATCAACAAGCGGGCGGAGAGTAGCTATTGAAGCAAGACCGCGGCGTTTTTTGTCGACCGCGTGATTATTCCGTGAAGACCTTCCTCTAGTTAAACTTCAGTCAAGCCGTCCATCCCCCGCAGCGAAAGTCCCTCAATCCACCCGAAGGCGCGCCGTGCCCAGGCAGGAACTGAACCGTCAATGGGTCGCTCGCGGGTTCACTGCCGTTGAAGACATTGTCTATGTCGGCCTGGGGATCTTATTGGCCGCCAGTGCCCTGGTCCTGTTGGTAAGCGGCGTAATCAGTCTGGGTCAGAATCTGACAGCGGTCTCCTTGCCGACCAACATTGTCGCGCTGCTCGATCGAATCCTGCTCATCCTTTTGGTAATAGAGTTACTGTACACGGTGCAGATCTCATTTCGCGAGCATGGCCTGATTCCGGAGCCGTTCCTGCTGGTCGGACTCATTGCCGGAATCCGCCGGGTGCTGGTGCTGACAGCAGAGTTCGCACGGGTCCAGGACCAGCCTGAAGACGTATTCCAGCGCTTCATCAAGGAACTCGTCGTGTTGACTTTGCTGATCGTGGCCATGGTAATTTCGCTGGTGCTGCTGCGTAAGCGGGTTGCCTGGAAAGCTCCCGAGCGGGCCAACTGAATTTTAGGAGTCCTGTACCGGTGCGGGTGCATGGCCAGGGCTGAACCGTCAGGGAAGCCGACCTTTAGTTAGTTGCTTGCGCCGGTCCGCCACCAGGCCGATCTGTCTGGCCCCAAGTCTCTTCATTATTCCAATCAGGCTCACAACATCACCGTATGGGCTATTGACAGAAGCTTTGATATAGACCATTCGATACTGCGGGTGACGGCGGATTGCGGTGCTTAGTTCCCGCGAATGCAAAGCCAGATGCGCCTGCTCGTATTCTTTAAGCTTACTTTTGAGCGTCACTTCTATCTGATGCGTGTTGTAGGCCCGGCCTAACCACTCTTTCCCGAGGTACACATCTCGCTGATCAGCCAGACACACTACAATCACGTGATTCCAACAAAACTGATCTGCGGAGTCGCTTTCTTCAATCACTGAATTGTCGTCCGCAAGCGCAAGGTTGTCGTAGCGTACGATTTTGCCTGCCAAAAAAACAACGACCCGATGAAAGCTGACGCCGACACAAAGTGCCGGCACCACAATAGCAAGTCCTAAAGTCCGGCTCTTCATTTTGACCACCGAGATTGCCGCTGAACAATTAGACGCGGCGCCTTGTTTTTAGTTCCGCGACCGCATATGTTATTTTCTGTTGACTTTCCGCTGGATACTTACTAAAAACCAGTTGGCCTAATCTCTTAAAGGAGCTTCTTCCAGATGACCTACGTAGTTGTTGAGCTATGCGTTGACTGCAAGTACACCGACTGCGCCGCAGTCTGCCCCGTCGAGGCGTTCCACGAACTGCCGGATCGCCTTTATATAAACGCGGACACCTGTATTGACTGTGACGCGTGCGTGCCCGAATGTCCTGTCGAAGCGATCTTTGCCGACACGAATGTCCCCGAGCAATACGCTGACTGGACAGAGATGAACATCCAGGAGGCGCCCAAGTATCCGATCATCAGCCAAAAGATTCCGGCTCTGCATGGGCCAAGCTGCGCCGGCCCGGAAGAACAGCATTAAAGTCGGTACCAGACGAGCAGTGTTTTCTGATACTGCTCGTGCCAGACCATCAATGCCGCGTAAAAAGCAACACCCTTCGCAGTGTTGCTAGTTACGCGGCTCGTTGTTTTAGGCCTTCCTCATTCCTGGTCTTGCTTCACATTCTTTTGAGTTTCGCTCCAGACCGTGGATGGCGGGGAAGAAACTTATTGTGAGAATTTCTCCGCCGTACCAATCCGTTTGCTAATCGGCCTGCGTATTTTCACCGAGTTCGCAAAAACAACAAGTTCGACAAAAAGGAAGGGCAGGAAATACGTGAAGAAAATATCTCTAATGCTGCTGCTCGCAGTAGCTGCAATTGCAATCGCCAATCAAAGTGCTTCGGCACAAATGAAGTCAATGAATCCGATGGTGGGTGGCGCGCCGATGATGGCCTCCAAGGACATCATCGACAACGCCGTCAATTCGGCTGATCACACTACGCTCGTCGCTGCAGTCAAGGCAGCTGGGTTGGTCCAGACGCTCAAGAGTAAGGGACCATTCACCGTGTTCGCGCCGACAAATGCGGCTTTTGAAAAGCTGCCAGCCGGCACGGTTGACACTCTGCTCAAGCCGGAAAATAAAGATATGTTGACCAAAGTCCTGACCTACCACGTTCTGGCTGGAAGGCTCGATGCCAAAGCTATTGCGAAAAAGATCAAGGCAGGACACGGCAAAGCGATGTTCAAAACTGTGAGTGGCGGCACTCTGACCGCGGCGATGAACGGCCGCAGTTTGGTGCTGACAGATGAAAAAGGCGGCACCTCGATGGTTTCAATCGCCAATGTCTACCAGTCAAACGGCGTCATCCATGTAGTTGACACCGTACTGTTACCTAACTAACCGCACTCCGCAATGGCCAGTTTAGAAGGCGCTTCCGATCTCTCTTCGGCAGCGCCTTCTAATTTTCTTGAGGCCAGCAGCCTGCGAGTAGAAGGTCATCCGGCTTGACCCACTTTCATTGACGAGGAAAAACTTCGCAGCCTATGATTCGGACCTGTGTTACTCTCCGTTTTCAAAGTCCGGCTACTCGCCACTGCATAAGGAGACCTGCTTGATCACCTGCCGCCGAATGACTGCCGCGGATGTACCCGACGCGTTCGACATGTTGAGTTCCTTTCTCGGTGAAGATGAACACTACCTGGCCAGCAGCAAAGCCTACGGAGATCGCGGCACCGAAGCCTTGATGGAGGCGCTGGATCTGTTCCTCAACCGGCCTGAACTTGGCTTTGTCTGGCTGGCTTACGATGAGGAAGGACCCGCCGGCATGTGCGTTATCTGCTATGCCATTTCGACTTCCCTGGGGACTTTGGTGGCCAAGCTCGACGATGTTTCCGTGAAGGCCAACCGGCGCGGCCGGGGCACGGGCAGCGCGATGATCTCGCAGCTAAAACAGGAATTGCACAAACATCACGTTATGCGCATTGATGTTGCAGTCCACGTGGACAATCCAGAAGCACGCACCTTTTATGAAAAACTTGGCTTTGCTGCCTTGAATGAAGAGCGACTTGCCTGTTTGATCTGATCCAGCATCCAGTCTATCGGCCGATTTCTCCCGCAGACATTCGTCTGGGCGACGCCCAGGCGAATTGGTCGGGAGTTATCCGTGGGTGCTCATTTTAGAGCGTCAAAGCCGGTCCCGGGACCCGGCGCCAACCCTTCGACGAAATGATCCAGGCCCAGCCAAAAACTCCAGCTGTGATGATAGAAGGCGAGCGGAAAAAGCATTGCCAATGCAAAGAGGACGCCGAGAATCAGCTGATAATGCGCTCCAAAGATCGGCAGAGAAAGCAGGTAGACGAGCACAATCACTAATTCCGTGCCGACCACATTGGCCAGGATCGCGCCTACAAAAAACCCATCCTCTCGCTTGAACAGCACCTTACACGATGAACACAGATGTTTGATGTGGAACGGCCGAGCCACTATTGAGGCCTGACCGCAGGCCGGACAACGAAGTCTGAGCGAGCGTGAGAATGTAGCGATTAATGAACGTCGGCCAATCATTATGGATGAATCTTCTTAGTCACTTAAGCGACAGGCAATTCAGTGCGCCTGCGGTACGTTAGACTTGCTGGTGCGGAACCTGCCAGCCCGACCCGATTATGGTGTGGCTCCTATCACAGGCTCGCAGACGACCGGAAAGTTCACGGAATTAGCAATGAAACAAAGGTGGTGTGCCCGCTCGTGAAGCGTCGTCGCCAGTTCAGTGTCTTTATTGCCCGCGAAAGTGACTACTGGTCGCAACGTTACCTGGGTGAAGCGCCCGCCGCCATCTTCGGACTCGACCATTGTACCTTCGGCCTGGTCCTGATAATTGATAACGACCAGGCCGGCTTCGGAACTAAGGTGCAAGTACCAAAGCATGTGGCAGGCTGAGAGCGAGGCCAGCAAAAGTTCCTCCGGATTGTAGCGCGTCTTGTCGCCTCGAAAGTTCGGGTCAGAGGAGCAGGGTATGAGGGGTTTGCCTGGCGCTGAGATCTCGTGATCGCGTCTGTAGGCACGGTAGTTCTCTGTGCCCAGACCATCGTTGCCGGTCCATACCGTTGCTACTGAATATGAATGATGCTTATCTTTGCTGCTCATCTCCTCGCTCCCCTTATGTCGGCGGCTCATTTTGTCCCGCTTTGAGATCTTACCGATCCTTTCCAATCCTCGGCAATCAGGGCCCAGCGTTCATGATCGCGCCATCGGCCTGCTATTTTCAAATACCGGCGTGAAAACCCTTCACGACGGAATCCGGCCCGCTGTACTAAAGCAATCGACGGGATATTGGCTGGCTGAATGTTTGCCTCCAGACGGTGGAGTTTCAAATCGCAAAACGCGTGTCTGAGCATCAGTTTCAGGGCTTCAGTCATATAACCACGGCCGGCAAAAGTCGCGCCGATATAGTATCCGAGGTAGGCGTTTTGAAATCCCCCGCGAAAAATCTGGCTCAGATTGATAGCACCGGCGATCGCTCCATCCGCGGTGCCGCAAATCAGGAAACTGGCCGCATCTGCCCGGCGACTCTGTTCCACGTATTGGTGGAATTGTTCGGGTTGCCTTGGCGGCGAAACCAGCCCCCGGTGAAACTGAATGCTGGCGTGACTAAGCGCGATGAACTCGCGCAGATCGCCGGCCGTCGGAGCGCGCAGAAAAACTTGCTGTCCGGCGAGCTGCAGATCATTCATCACTTTACGATGAGCGCCTGGTTCAATTGGTTGCGGCGTTTGCCTACTTGTACTTATTGTAGGCCGCGGCGAGTTTCGTATCGTATTTGTATTTTTGATAGCTGGGGCCATTGTAACCCTTGGCGAAACCCGCCCAATTCTTTTTCTTAAGATGACGGGCCAGGTTGTTGGCTTCCACAAAACGCACAAATGAATCGAGGTGACCAGCTTCGTCCCGATACATGGCATCGACAAAATCCTTGAGGCTGGGATATCCGAGCGGTTTCCAGTTCATCCCCAGCACCTGAAACCGGCCCCAGGAGCAGGATTGCTGCGCGGCGTTTTGATCAAGCGCCGCGGCTTTATTCAAGCGCGCGTGCTGTTGCGATACTGGTCCATAGCCACCCGGTTTGGGATTGGAGATGTCAGGTGCGCTGGCATCAAATTTTTTCTTCGTAAGTCGACTGAACAGATGTCGCTCGAAAAGAATTACCGGTTTCCCATCGGGCAGGAACGCGCCATAAGGGCCGGACTCGACTTCGGCAACGGCTTTGATGGCGGCTACTTCGCAATCCAATCGCTCGGCAGCCTGCTGAAAATCATCTTCAGTGAGTGGCATGACATTTCCTCCGGTGTGGCCCGCTGAATCGCCCGTTTTTTGAGTTACCACCCGAGCTTCACGAGCATTTTGCGGGAACGTGAAAGAGTTCGAGATTTTCGGGTGCGGGCGATCTTACGCGAGCCCGCGAAAGCGAGCAAGAGTTTTAGACGCCTTGTTGAAAACACTGCCGCCCTACGGGGTGATCCATTTAGAGATGGGCACAAACCTTTTCTCTTTCAAATCGATGGTCACCACGTAGGCTCCGAGCGCGCCAATACGACGATCCGGTCCGAAGGTGATTGGAGGAGTCAGGCCGGTCTGATAGTCGCGCAGTCCTTCGAGAGATCTGATCAGACTTTCGCGACTAAGATCTTTTCCGGTGAGCTTTAACCCTTCAACCAGAATTCTGGCCGAGCTGTAGATGGAAATCTGCGCGGCTACACTTTGCTCCGGTAGTTTGTACTTTGTTGCCAGCGCGCGAAATTCCTGCCAGCCAGCCTCGCTTTGATCTACCGGTGACGTGGGAAAGGAGATAAAGATTTTGCGATCGAAGCTGGCCGGGGCCTCAAACATTTCGGAACCAGTTGTGGCTACCGAACTATAAAGTGAGGGAAACCAGCTGAGCTGCTCGGCTTCTTTCAGAAATGAGAGCTCCTCAGCGCTGCTTCCCAAAAAGAAAACCGCGTCGGGCCTGGTTTGTGCCAGGTGTTTCGCAACCTCAGCGGCCGCAAAATGCCCAGCGACATATTCATATAACTGCGGCCCGGCCAATACATCCTGCTGAGACTGTTCTCTGATGGCTGCAACGGTCCCCAGGTTCAGGTCGGAGCGCGGATATATAACGGCCAGCCCGATCTTCTGCGGTCCCGCCTGTTGGGCGGCGAAATCGATTAGCGCCCGGGCCTGCTCGCCCACTCCCGACAGCAGATAGAATACCTGACGATTAAGTGGCTCCCCCGTTTGTGGATAAAGAGTTAGTGGTCCAATCAAGGGCACAGCCTGCTGATCGAGCAAAGCAGCGATTTCTTTCTCAGCCCCGGCGAGAAAAGCGCCCGTCAGCGCGAAGACCTGTTCATCTCTGATAAATCGTTCAACCGCCGCGCGCGTGGCTGCCGGTGTGTCTCCGGTTTCAATAAACTTCAATTCAATCCTGCGATTGTAGATGCCACCGGTGCTGTTCAGTTCGGCGAAATAGGCTGTTAACACGGCCTTGATCGACTGGCCCATCACGGCCTGAGAGCCTTTAGGCAAGATGGTTCCTATGACGATCCGGTTATCGCTGATTCCCGGATCGCGGTCATGCCCGAGTCGTTTGAGATAAGCGAGCAGGTCGGCCAGATCTTCCGCTGAGATCTGAAACCGCGGCATCGCGCTGCGGAGTCGATTCCCTGCTGGATCAATGCCACGTGTGATGGCCGTTGTCAGAAATTCATCGTTGTAGGGAGGATGGATGCGCCCGGGACTTGATCTTTCACTGTTGGGCTTACTCAGCGATTCCCAGGTCAGGTTTGAGGACCTGATCGAGCCCTCAGTCTTGCCTTGACCGTTGGTGCCGTGACAACTGGCACAGGCCATCAGGTTGGCCGGAACCTCCAGGCCCGCGTCGCCGATCGAGGCAACGATCTCTCTGCCCTGGGGACTGGTGCCATAGAGAAAAATGCGTTTGCCCCGCTGCTCTGCTGGAGTCAACGGGTCCTGTGCCACAAGCGCGGCGGAAGCCGGCCAAGGTGAAAGCGCCAAAAAAAGAAAGGCCAATGCTGCAAGAGACTGCCAGCTCGTTCTTGTCTTCATAGAAAGTGAATGCGCTTTAATGCCGGCCGGTCTTCAGAGCACCGGCTTCAATCGGCCTTTTGATGCTGGGCCTAACGCTTGCGCCCGATCGCGAACACGCTGTTTGCCGAACGCACGTACATTACACCATCCGACAGTGCCGGCGTGGCCATCAGCAATTCTCCGAGGGAGTTGGTTCCAAGGTGGGCGAACTTTTCTCCGGCAGCGATAATCAGCACTTCACCGTCTTCATTGGAGAGATAAATTTTGTCGTCGGCCGCGACCGGCGAGGCGCTAAAACCACTGCCCACTCCCGGCAGTCGCTGTCGATAGATCTCATCGCCAGTGCGCAGGTTATAAGCATCAAAGAGTCCGTTGTTGGACAGCACATACAGGATGCCCTTGTAAATTAGGGGCGTCGGCATGTAGGAACCGCGTCCGGTGCGACTCCAAGCGATGGCGTCGCTACTGGTCTTGTCATCGGGCAACGTCAGGTCGCCACGAGCATTCGGTCTGACCACGAAGATCGGTCGCTCAGGCGCGCGGCCGCTGACCACCACGAACAAATCCTCGCCAAATACCGGGGTGGGCGCCGTGATCTTTGAACTGCGCCCCAGCCGCCACAATTCCTTGCCGGTCCGGGGATCGTACCCGCGAACGAAGTTAGAGGCGTTGGTCACGAGGACGGGGCCACCGGTCGTTGTGGCAATAGTCGGAGTGCCCCACGACGGTAGCTCCTCGCGCTCTGTTTTCCAGACAGTCTTACCGGTGGCGACATCAAGAGCGAGCAGGAATGAATCGGCCTGGGTGTCACATTGAAGAATCACCAGGTCATTCCAGATAATGGGCGAGCTCGCCGGGCCCCATTCGTAAGTGGGAATGTCGTAGGCACCCAGGTCGAGGCGTCCCAAATCGACTTTCCAAAGAAAGCGTCCCTTGAAGTCGTAGGCATACACACCTTGTGATCCGAACCAGGCTACGACGATGCGGCCATCGGTTGCCGGAGTGGCGTTGGCATACGTTGATTTGATGTGACGCTTGTCAATGGGCTCTCCCTGGTAGGCTACTCGTTCCCACACGATCTTGCCTGTCCGCTTATCAACGGCATAGATCGTCCAACGATGGCGCGAGCGATCTGTGGAAGCGTCGCCATCGCCGTATAGTCCGGGTCGAAAGGTCGCGTGCACATCGCTGCTGACCGCGCTGGTGACAAAGATTCGCTTTCCCCATACCACCGGACTGGAATGGGCGAGTCCGGGAATCGGTGTGCGCCAGAGAATATTTTCGCCGCTCTTCGTGTTCCAGCGATCGGGCAGGTGCTGGCCTTCAGCAACGCCCGAAGCCTGCAGCCCGCGAAATTGCGGCCAGTTGTCTGTTCCCGGCTCCGGACGCGCGGGTGGGCGGGCACCGCTGACTAACGCGATCTGTCGTGGCGGCAGCACTATTTTTTCGCTTGCCGGGACCCAGGTACTGCGATCGAGGATCATGCGCCGCACCTGGCACTCATCGGCTACCAACTCGAAGCTGAGGTGAGTGTGGTCCATTCGCAGTCGATATCGACCTGCGCCTTCGCAACCTGCTGGGGCGCCTTTCATCAACAGCTCAACTTCGCTGCCCGTGAGTTTCCAGTTGCCACTTAAGGTGGGCCAACCCTTTCCCTGCAACCTGAAGGTGCCGCCTGGATCAAACTGCCCTTCAAAGGAGCCAAACTTTATGCTGCCGGAAGGGAGTTGAAATATCGGCTCCTGCGCCTTGGCGCCCACAAAAGCCAGGACGATGACTACAATAAGTCCGAAGTTGGTCTGACATCTTTTCATTTTGCACTCCTCAAATGCCGGCAGGAAACACTTGACTGCAGTTGGTACCCAACAACGGTTTGTCAGTTGCTCTTCTGCTGGTGCTTCGCGATGTACTGGCGCGCGAACTCATTGAGGTGCGGACTGTCATGCAGACCCACCTTCTCAGCCTCTTTTTCCGCCTCCGCTACGGTCCACCCATCACGGAGAACTCGGCGAATCATCCAGAAGGCTCCCACGCGAATGCCCGCAGCACAATGGATGAAAGCAGGCCGGTTCTCAGGATTGTCTGTGATCTTCAGGAACTCTTTGACCTGTTCGTCTTTTGGCTCGCCAAAGGCCACCGGAATATTGAAATAGCGCAGACCTAGTTCTTTCGCTTTGGCTTCCTCTTCAGCGGCACGGTGTTCGCTGGGTTGCCGCAGGTTGATGATGGCTTTAACGCCGTCGGCCTTCAGCTTTTCCAGATGCTCGAGCCTTGGTTGCGCTCCGGTGCAAAAGTTCTCGTTAACCCGCAGGAAGTTCCGGATCGGCGGCACCTCCTGTTGGGCGAAAATGGCGCAGCAGAAAATTGTGATGCCAACGCTGGCGCTGATTAGTTTTTTCATGTTGTCCTTCCCCGGATTGCTTACACTTCTTTCGAAACTGGCAGAGGTTGCCAGCAGATCATACAGGACTCTGAGGCCATAAAAAACCGTTTTATTCCTGGCGCTGGCTGGGGCCCGGCAGGCGCCGGTTAATCGCCTCAAACAACCCGGCCGGCGAAGTGTTTAGGAAGAAATGGTCACCGGGAAACATTATCAACTCGAATGCAGCCGAGGTTTGACTGCGCCACTCGTCCAACTGTTCACTTGAGACGTCGGGATCCTCGAGCCCTCCATATGCTGAAAGAGGACACTCCAGGGGCGGCCCTTCCTGGTAGTCGTAGGTTTCATCGAGCGTGAAGTCCGCGCGCAGCATCGGCAACATCAATTGCGTCAACTCCTCATGCTCAAACACTTCAGGGGGAGTCCCGTTCAGCCTTTTCAATTCGGCAATGAATTGCTCATCTGACAACTCGTGGCGGGGCGCACGAGGGGCCGGCAGTTGGGGGGCCCGGCGGCCGGCGACAAACAGGTGCATAGGTTTGATCCCTGATTTGCGCAACCGGCGAGCTAACTCGAAACCCGTCACGGCCCCGAGACTGTACCCAAAGACAGCAAAAGGCTTGTCCAGAAATGGTCTGAGCGCTTCGTCCAATGCCGGAACCAATTCGTCAATGCGCGTGCAGAGAGGTTCTCGTACCCGGTCGCCATGCCCCGGCAATTGGACCGCGCAAACCTCGACGTGAGGAGCGATGTGTCTGGCCCAGGACCGAAATAGGAGGGCCGATCCGCCGGCATAAGGTAGACAGAACAAACGCAGTGAAGCTCCCGGGTTGGGTTTCGGAAAATATAACCAGGAGGAGTTTGCCATTTACGATGTGTTATTTCTTAAGCCTAATCTTTATTTGGCTCGTAGCAAGTGCTCGACCAGGAGCATTGGCTCCCAGTCGACGGACGTTTTGGCCGCACCCACGCGAATCAAATATACGTCCACTGCATCGCCGCGCCTGAACTCTTTCTTAAGCTGCGCCAGTGAAGCCGTGCGCACCGCCAGCCAATATTCTTTGCCTGCCTCGCCAAACTGCAATTCGGTTTCATAGGGCTTGGTATAACCTTCCGGAAAGCCGGCATACAGGCGTGCCCATTGTCGCAAAACCTCTCTCTTGAGTTGCGGCGCCGGTCTCCTTCTGCCCTGATACGTGAGTCTCACTCGCGAGGGAAGAATATTCGGGTAGACCCACAAGTTCTCCGCCATATTACCCAGCCCTTCATTGGTGGATCTCTGGACTGGCATCTCCCCTAAGGTACGAACCTCGTAATCTGCCAGAGTGCGCGCTCTTTTGGGGGTGGCCCTGGAATTGTCCTGGCCCGCTGCCAGGCTGGCGCCGCCCAAGGCAACGGCCAGCAGCAGGATAAGCCGCCTCCACTCATTTGCTGCGCTGAAACGACGCTTACTTGACTGCAAACCCTTAGAGAAACTGGCGCTCACAACAGGCCGGCTCATACTCTGCCCTCGGTTCTAACACTCTCACTTTGCCGCAGCTCCGGACACGGTAAAGGTAATATCGTCTGCGCTCTCAGCCAGCTTGATAGCGTTGGCATTGTAGGCTTCAACCTTGCACCGATACGAGCCCGGCTCCAGCGCCTTGTCCAATGTGTAAGAGTCTCCCTCGACCCGCTTGTTGATGTAGTCGTACTCCGTCTTCGCGCCCGACGCACTGTCGGCATAGATACTGAATTTGTAGTAGCTCGCGTCAGGATAGGCTTCCCACTTGATCTCGATATTGGCTGCGGCCAATTTTGCTCCTGCTTTGGGACTCAACAGTTTGAGATTGCTCTTGAATAAATTCGTATCTGGGGCAAAGTATGTCTGATCGGCTTCGATTTTGTATTTAGCGGTCGAGAGAATGCCCGAGGTGGCAAAGACGTAGAAGGGTGAGTCGAAAACCTTGACGATCAGTCCTTCATAAACCCTCGGCGGTACGTCCTTGATGAGGTACTCACCTTGCGCATCCGTTTTGGTGACAAAGGTCTCGCCCTGGCAGCCGCCAAAGTACTGATTGAATTTCTCACAGAGTTTGACGTCCACGCCTGTTGCGGGTTTCTGGTTATAAAACACTTTGCCCTGGACATTGCCTTTGCCGGTAGCTGGCTTTTCCTTTGCGACGCCGGTCCCCGATGGGAGCGTACCGTCCGCGTTAGGTTTTATGGCCGTATTAGTGTTTGCCGCACTGCTGTTTGAATTACTCGAGGAATTGAAATTCACCTTTTTGGAAAAGTTACAGCCCAGCAGGACCGCACCTAAGACCAATAGGGCAGCTAAAGTTTCTTTATTTTTTGTGGCCACGCGAATTATTCTCCTTTAGCGAATATTAACATGGGATGAAGCCGTAGTGACGGCACGGATCAACGTATAATAATCAGACTGCTGCTCGAGTCATGAGCATGGCCGGAACCGGTCAATCTCTGCGGCTCCAGGTCGCGACATCAGTTTAAGTCCAGGATTAGTGGAACCAATGCGCAATTCAATCTGGAGGACAGATCAATGAAATTGAGGGCCTTGCTTTTCTCCGTTTTTCTGTTCGTGCGGTGGACCAATGCCGCGCCACCTGGGCGATGACGATACGGGTGGGGTTTGGATGAGTTGGTTCCTGCCGTCCCCGGCCGAGGTAGACGCCGTTCATGAACTCGCGCTGCAGCAGGGTATCACCGTGACCTGGCCGCCTACGGACGAGCCCTGGGGCGTGCGGGAATGTCACCTCGGCGCTAAGGGCAAAGAGCAAGGAGCAAGGAGCAAGGAGCAAGGAGCGAAGAGCGAAGAGCGAAGCGTGGCTCCGCCCTGCGCCCGTTGCTTCTTCGCCCTTCGCCCTTCGCCCCCTGCTCTTCGCCCTTAGCTCTTCGCCCTTAGCTCTTCGCCCTTAGCCCCCTTGCCCCTTGTCGTCGCGGCGGATAATGGCGAGCGACATCGCCTTTGCCCTTCGCTCTTCGCTCCTCGCCCTTCGCCCTTTGCTCCTTGCTCTTTGCTCTTCGCCCTTAGCCCCCTTGCCTCTTGTCGTCGCGGCGGATAATGGCGAGCGACATGTCGTCAACGGTCGGGGAAGCGGCAGCGAAATCCTGAACTGCGCCCAATACCGAAAACAGTGCCGCATCGGCGGCTCCGCGGGCTGCGCGCCGCAGATGGTCTTCCAGGCGCCTGTGACCAAACTCTTCACCGGCGTGATTAAGCGATTCGGTAATGCCATCCGAATAGATCAACAGCGTGTCGCCCGGACCCAGCTGAAATGATCCACTCGTGTAGGCGGCCCCGGCCACTACACCCAACAACAGACCGCCTTCTGATAACAATTTCAATTCTCCACTCGCTCGCAGCAGCAGCGCTGGAGGATGTCCGGCACTGCAGTATTGGACCACACCCGTACCTGGGTCGAGCCGCGCCAGGAACAAACTGGCTAGCGGCATGAACGACTTCAGCAGGCAGACATCGCGATTCACGCCCGCTACTACGGCCTCCGGCCTGGAAGACACGGTCACGCGCGCGCCTACCAAACCCACCATATGCGGCATCCACATACTGGCTGCCAGGCCTTTGCCGCATATGTCCCCGAGGGCAATCATCACACCATCGCTCTTCTCCGTGACGGTGAAAAAATCCCCGGGCAGATGACGTACCGCGAATATTTCACTGGCAATTTCAAAATCTCCGAAGCGAACCTGACGAGGAGCGCAGAGGCGCCGGTGGACTTGCGCCGCTTCGAAAACCTCCGTGCGCAGTTCGGCGTACTCCTGCTGCAAGCCGGCAAGCCTGACTTCCAGTTCGCGGCGCGGCGCTTTTTCGGCTTGCCTGGCTCGTCCTGAATAGACAGGCCGCTCGATGATCATTCGTCTTAATAACCCGGAATTAGGTGTCGCTTGCCTCATGAACTCGTGTCCTCTAAAGGGTTTGCCAGAGTATGCGCAGCCTGCGCGTGATTACGGTCAATACTATCGAACGTGGGCCATGGGCGAGACGCCCGGTCCCAAGTTTCAGCCAACGAATTTATAACCGCTGCCATGGATGGTCAGAATAAAACGCGGCTCTTCCGGGTTGGGTTCCAACTTTTGTCGCAGATGAACAATGTGTGTGTCCACTGTGCGTGTATTGGGATAGTTCTCATAACCCCAAACCGCGTCCAGCAGGCGATCGCGACTAAGAGTTTCCACCGGATGAGCCACAAAGTAGGCGAGCAGCGCAAACTCCTTGGCGGACAATTCGACTGGCCGGCCCGCACGCAGGACTTCATTACTGCGCACGTTGACTTCGACATCACTGAAACGGTAGACCTCGGCGGCCGGTGCCTGGGGCGAGGCGCGCCTCAGTACCGCTTTCACCCGGGCCATCAATTCGCGAATCGAGAAAGGCTTGGTGACATAATCATCGGCCCCCAACTCCAAGCCCACCACCTTATCGACCTCCTGCCCACGCGCTGTCAGCATGATGATGGGCAGCGCAGGCTTTTTGGTCTTCAGTTGCTTGCAAACGTCGAGACCGCTCAGGCGTGGCATCATCACGTCCAGCACAACCAGATCCGGGTCATCGGCGAGCGCCCGCTCGAGGCCCGCGACTCCGTCGGGAGCGCTGATGACGTCATAGCCCTCATACTCAAAGTTGTCACGAAGTCCGGCCACCATCGCGGGCTCATCCTCGACAATCAGGATGCGCATCTTGCGGTTTGCAAGTGCCTGCTCAGCCTCGCTCCTGGTCGCCGCCTGGCGGCTGTTCGCGCCATTTGTTTTTTCGAAATCCTTTTTTCTCTTCATGTGCGCTGGTCCTTATGCAGCAACAAAATCTCTGGTCAGAATCATTCAACCGGCCTGCGCAGCAGGAGACGGTTTAGCTGCCGGAGTGAGATAAAACCGTCGCTTCGGAGGCTAATGCGCGATCCCCGGCTGCGCCCGGGTGGATACCAGCGGCAGCGAGAGAATAAACTTGCTGCCTTTTCCAGGCACGCTCTCCACGGCTATCTCGCCTCCATGTGCCTGTGTAATATGACGGACCAGGGACAGACCCAGTCCGCTGCCTTTAGTATTGTGCACGAGCGGATCGCCGGCGCGATAAAATTTCTCAAAGATCTTTGTCTGATCGCGCCGCGCTATGCCGATACCATGATCCGCAACCTCGAGCTTCACGACACTGTTGTCGCGATACAGTTTTACGCCTAAGAATTTTTCACCGGACGAGTATTTCAAGGCGTTGTTAACCAGATTGACGAGCGCCCGCGCTATTGCTTCGCGATCCACGGGGACCACCGGCAGGTTGGAATCAATGCTCTCCTCAAACGCGAAACCCTGTTGTTCGATTTGGTAACGATAGGACTCAAGCGTGTTGTGAACCAACTCAGCAATGTCGGTGTTGCGGAACTCGTACTCTTTTCGGCCGGCCTCGATTCGCGAAAAGTCGAGAATGTTATTAATCAGGGCGGTTAGTCGCTCGCTCTCCTTGCGAATGATGCGATAGTACTGATGTTGCTTTTCCTGAGTCGAGATGCGTCCCAGCTCAAGAGTCTCCGCGTATAGGCGTATCAATGCCAGTGGTGTGCGCAATTCGTGGGAAACATTTGACACGAAGTCAGACTTGAGCCGGGCCAGCGCCATCTCCTTGCTCACAATATGCCGGGTAAGCACCAGGCCGCCGATTATCAGGAGCGAAAGGAAGCCGAGAATCAGGAAACTGCGATGGACCCAGGTCTGGCCCAGCGCCTGCACGCTGGTCCCCTGGAACTTGATGCCCAGCGCCAGCCCGCGGAAAACATCGTCAAGCTTGCGCGAAACTTCGGGTTTGCCGTCACCCCAACCCGCTGAAACCGCCAGCGGCCTGCTCTCGGGCCCCATATCCATGTCCGCCGGATAGATCATCATGGCCAGCGGATTCCCTCCCTGGTCATTTATTTTTTGGGCAACTTGTTCGTCCAGGATTCCCGGGAAGAAAGTATTCTTCAGATAACAGGAAGCAAAGCTCACACCTCCGATTACAGCCCTGTTGCTCCCGAGCTGGGGCAGCACGAAGAGGGCAGTTGTGACATAAGCCTCGCCCTCGGCCCGTTTGGCGGGACCTGTGTAGAAATTGAAAGGTCGGGACTTCTTGTGCATCCCCTCGACGATTGACTTGCCTTCCATGCTGAACCATCCACGATAGGTCTCAGCCATGCGCTCATGTTCTTCGCGGATATACCTGTCATCCAACTGTTGTGGTTGCGAACGGACCACGAGACCCTTTTCGTCAAAGAGAAACACATGCGTGAGCCAGGGACTCTTTGCCAGAATGAGATCAAGCTTCTTTTCTTTTTCCTGCGCCTCAGTGTCCGGAGAGGGAAACAAATTCCGCGCGTCTTCGGTCATCGTATAGACCTTCTTGTTCATGTTCTTCTCAGTGATGGCGAGCATCTCCTGAAAATCACGATGGATGGCTTTCTCGAGTACCTTGTTCCGTTCGAAGGCCCGCAGTTGGCTGAAATTGAGATAAATAAGCGCGGCGGCCGGCAGAACCACTGCCAGACCCAGCGTTAAAATCAACCGGAACCGGTTAAAGCGCCGCAGAAAACTTTTGCCCTTCAACTTCATTTTCCGACCTCGGTGGAACCTCTGATACAACTAAGCGGAAGCATACTCCTGGCAGTTCCAGGACGTGTCAAGAGCTTGTAAAAATATGTTAAGGATTGTGAACTTATCAACAGGGGCGCCGGTCGGAAAACAGTCCGGGAAGTAACTCTGAGAGGCGTCTTTGTCGCTAACTCTTTACCGGGCGGGTTGACTGTGCGTCACGGTTTGAAGTTGTAAGTGATGGTGCCCACAACTTCGCCATTGCCGGGAAGTTTATCGGGCGCGAAGCGTGCATTCCGCGCTGCTTTCAAAGCGGCAGCTCGCAGACGAGAGTCTCCTTTGGACGTGAGCCACGACACGACTCTACCCGACCTGTTCACGCGCACCCTGACTGTGATGGTCCCGGAAATTCCCTGTTTCCTGGCACTACTCGGATATTCTGCCCGCGGCAGATCGATCTCCGTGCCGGCTAAGGCGTCGCCGGTGACAGGTAAATCGTCAGTGCTGTTCGGAACCGCGGCAGCTTCCGTAGCGGCCACTGCCCCCGTTGGTGATGCGGCACTGGCCGCCGCGGGCTCGATAAACGTGTAGGTGATTGTTCCCGTAGTTACTCTGCCACCACTGAGTCGCTCTGGAGCGAAGGTGGCCTGGCGCGCGGCTTTGGTAGCAGCCGGACGCAACGGGAAGGGACCGTTGAGTACCCGGGTTGAGATGACGTTTCCTTGGCGATTGACCTGTACTCGCACCATTACGGCCCCGGTCGCTGCCTCATTCCCTTTTGGCGAGTAGTCAGCCTCGGGAAGGCTTAGCTCCGCTCCCGCCAGCTTACCTGCAACCAGGGGCCCAGGCCTTGCTGCTGTTGCCTTTGGTTGTTCTTCCACCTTCTTTGGCAAGACAGGTGCGCTCGGTGCGAGCTGAGCGGGGGGACGATTCGTCAGTCGATAGGTGATCAGTGCGGCCCCTACCAGCGTTACTGTAATTAGGACCCAAAGCATCGGACGTGCTGAATTTGTCCTCGACAGCGCGGCGAAAGTGGGAACCTCAACCTCAGCAGAGAGTGGCGAGGAGGATTTGGGCAAACTGCCAGGTTGTAACGCGGGCAAGACTACTTCTGTAGGAAGCGGCTGGACTTGGTCGCCCGTGGTTTGATTCGGATCAAGCCTTGAAGTTGTTGTCTCTGCAAACGCGGTCTTCGCCGGTTCACTTTGCGCACTCCGGTCACCCGCCGGACCTTTGCTCTTTTCAAGAGTGGCTGAGGGAGGCAGATTCTCAGTTTCAGAAGCTGCTGCGGCAGCTGCGGCCGCTCGAGCTCTTAAGACCGCAAGCAGACCTGATTTTGGTCTCGCGGTGATTTCCTGCTGGTTAGCCGGTGTCGAGGCGGTCTCGGTTTCGCTTTGGATATTACCGCCGGATATGGAGAGAAGGGATCCGCTGACGGCTGCGGGGTTTTCAGCAGGCGGGTTGGGTTGCTCAATTGGTGCAGCCGTGGTGGCGACCATTTGGGCAAGCTGCGGAAAACCTCGCCTGATGGCCCAGTCCGCCGCCGTAAGGCCGAGACTATCCATCAAATTCACGTCCGCGCCTGCCGCGAGCAGAAGCTTCACGATCTCTTCATGACCAAAGATTGCAGCCAGCATGAGCGCTGTCTGGCCTCGCTCAGACCTTTGGTTGACGTCGGCGCCTCTGGCCAACAAATTCTTCACCACGTCCACATCGCCGTCTGAGGCGGCGCGAAGCAATAAGCGATGTTCAAAAATGAAATTAGACCTCGCGAGTTAAGATCGCTTGCCTGTCGGGGTAACCATTCTAGAGTCTGGCACCCAGGAAATGAAGTCAGCAGATGGGGGGCAGGATGCCCGG
>DAIMCP010000020.1:0-73789 GCA_036726305.1 Pyrinomonadaceae bacterium
CAAAGACCAAAGACCAAAGACCAAAGACCAAAACCTCAATGTTTACCGGCATCATTGAAGAACTTGGCCGCGTGCGCAACATCGAGCGACGCGGCGACGGTGTGCGTATTGTCATCTCTGCCGACACAGTTACCAGAGATTCAAGCGAGGGGGACTCTATCTCCGTCAACGGAGTCTGTTTGACTGCCCTGGAGGTGCGCCGCGACTCGTTTGCGGCCGATGGCTCGCGCGAGACCCTAGAGCGTTCGACTCTCGGCCGCCTGCGTCCTGGAGCGCCCGTTAATCTTGAGCGGGCCGTCACCCCGACCACGCGGCTCGGCGGCCATATCGTTCAGGGGCATGTCGATGCGCGGGGGAGCTTTGTCGGGGCTACCGATCATGGCAGCTCGTGGACAGTGCGCATCGCCTATCCACCTGAGGTCTCCCGCTATCTGGTTTTTAAAGGCTCAATCGCAGTCGAAGGCATTAGTCTCACCATTGCCCGCTTGACTGACGATTATTTCGACATTGCCGTGATCCCAAAAACCTGGGAAGTCACTAACCTTTCCCACTTACATTCAGGCGAAGACGTGAACCTCGAAGTGGATGTGCTGGCAAAGTATGTCGAGCGAATTATGAATCGCACGCTTCCGGACGATTGGGTGGAAACGCTGACCGTAGAGAAACTGGCCGAACTGGGCTACGAATAGGTTGGCGTTATTGAATCGAGGAAAGGACTCTTCAATGAACTGTAAGACACTTGCGCTCATGCCGGCGCTGCTGATTATTTTCTTGTGCCTGTCAGCGGCGCCGGCTCAGGAAGTTTCGGCGACACCCGCACCCGAATCAAAGCCGGAAGTGCCGGCGGCAAAACGGGCCCTGATCAGGGAGATTCTTGAAGTCACCAGGGCTGCTCAGGCTTCCGTGGCCATGTTCACTGCCCAGTTCGATCAGATGGAGAAACAAATGCCCGATATCCAGTGGCAGGCGATTTCTTCCATGGATGAGTTCAAACAGCTTCAGCCCGCACAACAGGAGGAGGTAAGATAGAAAGTCCAGGAGAGTTCGGCGCGGATGAGTAAACGGATTAAGGAACTCTTTCTTGAGCGCATCGATATGAAGCAGATGGTTGAAGACATCTCGTACGCAGTTTATGACAAACATTTCACTGAAGCCGAGTTGACAGACCTGGTGGCTTTCTATAAATCGCCGACCGGACAAAAAGTGGTTGCCGAGATGCCCGCGTTGTTTGCCGAGTCAATTGCCAGGGCAGGTGAAGCCATTGCACCCAAGGTCAAGGAAATCGTCGCCGCCGCGCAGCAAGAGCAGACCAGTGAGCTGACATCGCAAATAGATCAACTCATAAAGTCAAACCCAAAGCCCCCGCCCAAAAAGCCGGCCACTACTCGCAGACGCCACTAAGCCAGGCCGTAGGCACCAGTCAAACGGTCTGCGACGGCAATCCTTGCCGTTTAATCAGCGCACTCTTGCGCCCACCCGGCACGAGGCTTCAAAGGAGTGGCCGAAAGACTGGGAGGCGAAGCCTGCTCGCTGAACCCGAGTTAACCAGTGCCGGCGCGAGCGCGGGACGGCGCGCCACTTTTTGGGGTAACATAACAGGGAAATTTTACCTTGAATCGATAGCATCTGAGGCCAGGTACATGTCGTTTGCCACCATTGAAGAAGCCGCCGTGGAGATTCGCGAAGGCCGCATGGTCATAATTATTGACGATGAGGATCGCGAGAATGAAGGCGATCTGGTGTGCGCGGCTGAGAAGGTGACGCCGGAGGTCATTAACTTTATGGCGCGTCAGGCGCGGGGGCTAATCTGTCTACCGCTTACCGAAGAACGCTGTGACGAATTGCACCTAACCACTCAGGTTGCAGACAATACGTCAAACCACGGTACTGCCTTCACAGTTTCCATAGATGCGCGCAAGGGTGTGACCACGGGCATCTCTGCTTCCGATCGCGCCACCACCATTCTGGTGGCCGTTGATCCGCAAACCAGACCGCAGGATCTGGCGCGCCCGGGCCACATTTTCCCATTACGCGCAAAAAACGGCGGCGTGCTGGTGCGTCCTGGCCAAACTGAAGCCAGCGTCGATCTGGCCCGGATCGCGGGCCTCTATCCCGCGGGAGTAATCTGCGAGATCATGAACGAAGACGGCACCATGGCTCGCCTGCGCGAGTTAGAAGAATTCGCGGGCATGCATGGCCTGAAGATGGTGCGCGTGGCCGACCTGGTGCGCTATCGCATCAGCAAGGAGATGCTGGTGCGGCGCGTCGTGGAAAGCGAATTGCCTACCATCTATGGAAAGTTTCGCGCCGTCGCCTATGAAAACGTGATCAACGGAGACGTACATCTGGCGATGGTGATGGGCAACGTGGAAACGGAGGATCCGGTGCTGGTCAGAGTCCATACTGAAAATGTCACTTGTGACATGTTTGGCTCACTGATCGACGACACCGGATTTCAGTTACACACGGCGCTGGAAAAAATAGCAGCCGCCGGACAGGGAGTCGTGCTTTATTTGCGTCAGCGTGAACACAGCCTTGATTTGGTCCACCAATTGCGCACTTATGCGTTGATGCAGGAGCGCGATCTGCGCAAGCGTGAGGCCAGCGTTGAAACAGGCTACGGTTTGAATCGAGATTATGGAATCGGCGCCCAGATTCTCCATGAGCTCGGATTGCGCCGTATAGTTTTGCTGACGAACCATCCCCCCAAAGTTGCCGCTCTAGAGGGCTTTGCACTGGAAGTAGTGGGCAATGTTTATCTGGGCCAGCCTGCCCATCTGAGCGAACAAAACCTGGAGGCTGAGGGTGTGAAGGGTGCGAGCACAGAACAACGATCCTGACAATTCGGACATCTGTCTCTTCGCTGGGATTATGTTCGCGGGCACTGGCCACCAAGCTCCAGTTGATTTTCACAGAGCCCGCCCTTAGCATTCAGTTTCTCCCTCTTTAATTTAGAAAGCCCCCGGGCTGGACCACCGGCTGTGCAGTGGCTCCTGGAAAGTATCCTATGCCTGTGAACGATCGCGACGACCGCTCTCCGCAATCAGCCTCAGAAGGCGACCAGCAGTCGTCGGCCGCTGAGGCTAGAGTCGCGCGCGACGCCGAGCGACCAGAGCCGCTTACACCGCAGGGCCGGCGGCGTCGTTATCTAACCCGCCGCAACGCCTTCATCACCGCCGTTGGCTTTGGTGTTGCGATTGTTGCCCTGCTGCTCATTGCGGTGATCGTTTATCGCCTGGGCTTTGTGGATAACTATCTGGTGGGCCAGATCAAGAGTGACTTTGCCAAGTATGGCATCCGCGCCGAAATAAACAATTTTCATGCGAGCGTGCCGCCGAGTACCGTCGAGATGGACGGGATCGAGCTCTACGACTCGCTCAGCGGTGAGAAACTGGGCCGGATCGATCGCATGGTGGCGGGCATTCGCATTCAAGACCTTTACGCCCTCAATCTGCGCCGGCAAATCGATCTGCAGAACCTTAGGATTGAGGGCCTCGAAGTCTGGGTTAAGTTTGACGAGCAGGGCAGATCAAATTTCCGCAATCTGCGTCTGCCTCCGCCTGAACCTAACAAGCGAATTCTATTCGCTTACTCGGCGGCACACATCGAGATCAATAACTCCCTGATTCATTATGGGGACGAGCTGCACACGCTGGCAGGTGAGGCCCGCAATCTCAAGCTGACTATCGATCCGGACAATGCCGACAGGGCAGCGGAAAGCGCCATGAACCGGGTCACGCTGGGATTATCCAACTCGACCTTCGTTTATGACGGGCGGCCGGTGAACGACATCAGTATCGATCTGCAGGCCCGTGCCAATCAGACTCGCGCTGAGATTCAGGAGCTGCTGCTGCGCTCGCCGATCGCGGAGGCCCGCCTTGAAGGCACAATGGATGATTGGCGCGCCCTGCGTTATCAGATGAAAATTACTTCGAGCGTGGATCTGACGCAGCTCTCGGACCTGTTGCAGGCGGGCGCGACCTTGCGCGGCGCGGGCAATTTCACCGGTACCGTGAGCGGCGAAGGCGACAGCTACAAAGTGCAGGGCAATATCAAGTCGGACGCGCTGGCAGCGGACAATCTGCGCTTGCAGGGGCTGAATGTTAATGCCACCGGGTCAGGTAACGGGAAAGCCTACGACATTAATGGCAACGCGGTAGTGGCCCTGCTGGCTGCGGGAGACTTCCAACTTAATAGCGTGCAGCTGACGGGCAACGTCATGGGCACTGGTTCGGATTTTCGTTGGGTGGGCGAGTTGCGCGCGGCGGCTGAACGAAGCTACGGAACCACGATTACCGGACTGATCCTGCAGGATGCCCGGGCAGAGATGAATGATGGGGTCATTACCGGCTCGTCTAGTCGCTTTACGGCCAACGCGCTCGCGTCTTCCGGCGCGAGCGTGAGGGGGATCTCGGCCTCCGATTTGCGCTTTAGCAGCACGGCGGGCGAAACCAGCGGTTCGCTAGCCAGCGTCAAGACGGGCGAAGTTGTGGTTTCCGGCGCCCGAGTAAAAGACGTGACCGCTAACGCGGTGGTCTTTACTGGCCAGGCTGGGTCCACCACCGTCAACATCAAAGAAATTCTCGTAGGCGGGATTAACGCTCAAGGCGCTGAAGTGGGGAGCTTCAACATCGCCGGAGTGCGCATGTCTGTGCGCGCAGGTCGCATCGAAGGATCAACTGCGGACCTCGCGCCCGGCCCCATCAAGCTTGCTGACGGACGGCTGGAAGACCTGAAATTGGCGAAGCCGGTCTTTGTCGTCGAACCATCAGGACGCTATCGCGCCAGCGCCGACCTCAGCATTGGCGGCGGGGTGTTGGGCCAAATGAGGATGGGGCAGGCAAAGGCCGCCGTGGTCGCGAGCAGCAGTCAGATTCAACTCAATGACTTTAGTGCCGACCTTTTTTCCGGCGGTGTGCGCGGTAATGCCACCATTGCCCTGACATCGTCCACGGCCTCGCGAGTCGTGGCAAGCTTTGAAGGGTTGGACGTAGCGGTTCCCATTACTATGCTGGCAGGTGCGGCCGTGCCCCTGGCTGGCAAGGCAGCCGGCAAGGTCGATCTGTCATTTCCCGGCACCAATTTCAAAAAAGCCTCGGGCAATATTGACACTCATCTCACCGCTGAGTCCGGCGCGCAAGGTGACCGCACGCCAATTTCCGGAGAGGTGGCGCTAAGCGCAAGCAGCGGACTCTTCCAGATTGAGCGCCTCGAGTTGCAAACCCCCGCCAGCCACTTGAAAGCGGGGGGCCAATTTTCCTTTGACGGCAATTCTGATCTGCAAATCGATCTCAACTCCAGCGATGCCGCGGAACTCCAACGTGTCGTGATCTCATCGGGGGCGCTGCCGGATCTCGAGGACCAAATTAATCAATATGGACTGGAACTGCGGGGCGCATTCGCCTTTAACGGGACCGTTCGCGGCAAACTGAGTTCGCCCGACTTTGATGGCCAGGTTTCGCTCGGGTCACTGGTCATCAATGGCACCGATTTGGGAGCGTTGAGTGCATCGCTACTGGCCACGCAGACTGAATTTCGCATTGCAGACGGGAAGCTTAGCGAGCAGGACGGCGGTGGGATTCAGTTCAGTCTTAACGCGCCACGGGCGGGTGAAAACAGCATTTCAGTAGATGCAACGCTCGATCGAGCAAACGCCGCCATGCTGCTGGCTGTGTTGCCGCTGGACAAAGATACCAGGGAACGCCTGGGAGACACCCACTCGGACATTTCCGGTCACGTGGCAATTACCGGTCTACCCAGGGCCATGAAGGGGTCTGCTGACTTGAACTTTGGCGCCGGCAAGTTGGCGGGAGAGCCCTTTGAAAGTCTGACTGCGCGCGCCAGGTTCAATGGTTCCAAAGTGAACCTCGAGAGTCTTGACGGTCGATTTGCCGCCGGTCATCTTACCGCCAGCGGCAGCTTTGACGACGCGACGAAGTTGGTGGATCTCCAAGCCAATGGGCAGGCCGTACAGTTAGGCCGGCTCGCTGCACTGTCCGGTAAACCGTCGCTGCAGAACCTGAATGGTACTGCCGACATCACAGCGCACATTACCGGGAATTACACCGAAAAGGATTTTTCATCCTTCAAGATTACGTTCGACGCGCAGGGCAGAGACGTTAGTTTCAATGGCCAGCCCCTGGGGACGCTCACTCTGGTGGGACGAACCGAGAACAAACAGCTCAACGTCACCTTTACCACTGGGATCTTCGGCCAGGCACAAACGGTCAACGCCCGCGTTGACCTGTCAAACGATCAGTTGCCCGCAACCATTGACGCCACGTTTAATGGCGCGGATCTGACGAAGGTCCTGGCCATTGCGTTGCCGAATGCCAACGTTAAGTTGACTGGGCGAGCAACTGGTACGATCAAAGCGAGCGGGAACCTGCTTGATGAGGATGGCTATCCCACACTAGAAGGCTTGCGCGGCACTGCTGACTTTTCAGAACTCAGTTTTCGGGTGGAGGACATAGCCCTGTCCGCAGTTGCGCCCTTCGTAGTGCGACTAACGGCAAACGAACTCGTTTTTGATAAGGCGCAACTTACCGGTACCGGCACCAACATCACATTGGACGGCGCCCTGGCTGTCGCCGCCGGCGGCAAACAGACTCTAAGCGTTAATGGTCGCTTGAATTTGCGCGTGCTCAATGGTCTGTCGCCCGATGTCTTCCTGGCTGGGCCGGCTGATATCGCAGTGCGAGTTTCCGGCAGTTTCGACCAGCCGCGCGTCAACGGCACGGCCTCGCTCAACGGCGCTTCAGTCGCCGCCCTGGTGGGTAACGACCGCTGGCAAGTTTCCAACATCAAGTCGGTCCTGCGGTTCACCGCCGACCAGGCCCAGATCGAGTCCTTTGCCGGTACGCTGGGAGGTGGGCGCGTCACTGCTTCGGGCGGGGCCCTGCTGGATGGCCTGGCTGTCAGCCGCTTCCTGTTGAGCGTTCATGCCGATAATGTCACTGCGCCTTTCCCCCAGGATTTCAGTTCCACTCTCGATGGGGACGTTGAAATCAAAGGTGATGGTAATGAACAACTGATTAGCGGCGTCGTTAACCTGATTCGGGCCGAATACGTCAAAGATATCGAGTTGGCCGATCTTATTAATCGCCGCCAGGAATCGATTGAAGAAGGCGGTGAGATCGCGTTTGTCAGGACAGCCCGTTTTGCTGATTTGCGAGTCGAAGGTCGCAACGCTCTGGTCGTGCGAAACAATCTTGCCGATCTCATCGGCTCGGTCTCACTGCAGGTCAATGGCCCAATCAAGGATCCGGTTATCGCCGGCCGGATAACCGCCAGCAGTGGCACGCTCACCTTCCGCAATGACCGCTACGAGATCAAGCGAGCATTTATGGATTTGCCGCCGCGGCGTGGTGCGGACCCGGTGGTCAATATTGAAGCCGAATCAGAAATTCGCGGCTATCGCGTGATCATCGATTTGACCGGTCAACTCTCGCAACCACAGGCGGCCGTGCGATCCGAACCGGCATTGCCCCAGGCCGATGTTGTTTCGCTGATCACGACTGGCACGCTTTCATCGGGCGACACCAGTACCTCCGCCCTGGCCTCGTCGGGCCTGGGTACGGCTACCAGTCTTTTGACGGACGCCTTAATCAACGCCCCAGCGCAGCGGGCGACCAGCAAACTTTTTGGCCTCAGCCGTTTTGAGATTAATCCGGTGATCGGAGGAACCACGGGAGCTAATCCGGGAGCACGACTGACTCTGGGGAAACGAATCAGCAAAGAATTATCAGTCACGTATTCTACGAACGTTACATCCGACCCCAACCAGATCCTGGCGGTCGAGTATCGCCTTTCGGATCGGCTGTCTTTTGTCGCGCAGTATGAGCAGGCATCGACCCAGCAACTAAGCTCCCGCAACAACAGTTTCAGTTTTGAGATTAGATTCAGGAAGAGATTTTGATCGAGGGCGCGATTAGGAATAAGGTGCGAGGACACTTGCGGCGAACTGAGTTGGCGAAGGCTGGCACAAGAGCCATGCGTCACTTTCGTAATGGTCGCAACGTGCTCTGTGGCGTTGTTTTTCTCCTCCTGCTCTCAGCCCACTGGGCAGGATCAGTGCAGGGCACCACCGTGCTCAAGACCGGCAGCCGAGCCTTAATAAACGCCCCTGCCGTGCCGGACGGACAAGTCCGCGAGCCAATTGAACCCGTTGCACCGGTTCGCTTTACCGACAAAGGAACAAGTGCAACCGAGCCGGCGAGCTTTGCTGATAACGGCAACCTGGAAGGGCGGAATATCGCTTCAGTGGAAGTAGTTTTTGAGGGTTCCCCACCCGATGAAGCGGTGCAGGCTGAATTTCAGGTGATGCTCAGAATCGCACCCAATAGCGAGTATTCGGCGGTGCGGATTCGCGATTCACTGCAGGCGTTGTTCGATTCCGGGAGAGTTGCCTCTGCTCGCGTAGAAGTGACTGAAGCCAGCGGCAGAGCAGGGCCGCTCCGCATTCGCTTCATTGTCCAGCGCCAGGTTATCGTGGCCGACATCCAATTGAGTATTGGGCTGGCCAATGGCGCCCCGATCTCACCGGACGAGATCCGGGCGCGACTCAATCTGATCCGTCCGGGCGCACGAGCGTCACGTCAGTCGGTGTTGCGCAACGTGGATGAGATTCAGGGTTATTTGCGCGATCGCGGTTACTTCAATGCGACTGTGTCCTCCTCGCAACAGGTCGACACGAGCGGCACGCGCGCGACGATCCTGTACCGGATCGTGCCGGGCGAAGCCACCCGCGTAGCGACTTTCAGCACTAGTATCAAGGGCTTTGACGCGAGTGTCTTGCGACCGACGCTGGTGTTGCAGCCAGGTGCCCCCTTCACGCGTCAGGCACTCAGTGAAGATGTTACTCGTATCCGCCAGGCCATCATCTCTCGCGGGTATCTTGCTCCGACAATCGAAGACCCCCGCGTCGAGCGAGATATCGATAAGAACGAGATGACAATAGTGTTGACGGGAGCAGTCGGGCCGAAGGTCAACGTGGCCGTCGAGAATTATAAGATTAGCGACAAGCTTGCCCGTGAGCTTCTGCCGGTTAAGCGCGAAGGCAATATCGATCAATCCGCCATCGTCGAAGGCGCGCGACGCTTGCGCAACAAGCTTCAGGAGGACGGGTATTTCTTTGCCGAAGTGACACCGGTTTGCCAGGTTAATCCGCCCCTGCCGGATCTGCCTGAGAACGGCACTATCGGGACTTGTGAGACGTTGAATCCCGATGCGCTTGGCGATCGCACCGTCAATATTTCCTACCAGGTGGAACGCGGGCGACGATTCACCTTGAAGGACATCCGCATAACCGGGACAAACAAGATCACCTATGACGATGTCGCAGCCGAACTGAAGTCACAAAAAGCGAACGCCTTTGGTTTTATTCCTTACCTGGCTTACGGCCGTGGCTACACCAGCCTCGCCCTGCTCGAGCAGGACAAGCGAAGCGTTGCTGCCCACATGCGCGAGTTCGGTTATCGCCGCTCCCAGGTGCAAGTGATCCAGGGCGTAGCCATTAACGGTGAAGATCTGATCATCACTTTCAATGTCACCGAGGGCCCGCTGACACGTGTTGCCGGAGTCGAAATACGCGGGAACCAAATCTACACCGAGGAACGCTTGCGCCAGGAGCTGCGGACCGTTGTCGGGGCTCCCCTCTCTCGCGCCATGGCTCGGGTAGATGCCGATAGCTTGCACGCGCTTTATGCGCGCGACGGCTATATAGATGCAGATATTGCTCCCTCATTGGTTGAACTGCCAAAAACAGGCGAGGATGAACAAGTCCGAGTCATTTACACCATCCGGAATGAAGGCGACAAAGTCTTCATCAATCGCATCATTGTCAATGGCGTGAGCGGCAATGCGGGAACACAGCAAACCAAGCGAGATGCGATCGCGCGCGCCACGGCCCTGGTCCCGGGCGAGCTGCTGCGGGCCGATCGCATCAACGAAGCCGAACGAGCGCTTTATACGACCGATGCCTATGCCCAGGTCACCATTCACACTGAGCCGGCCGGAGAGACAAGCGCAGGCTACAAAAAGCGAGACGTGATTATCGATGTCGAGGAAAAAAAGCCTCGAGTGATGGATTACGGCGGCGGTTATTCGACCGATACCGGCCCGCTGGGGCTTTTTGAACTGAGCAATGTGAACCTGATGAACAAACTACGCCAGGGCGCTATTCGCCTGCGCGTCAGCAGCCGGCAACAATCGCTACGCCTGGAATACTTTGATCCGCGCTTTGCTCGCTATGGTGAACACCAGTTCGCGCCACTGACGCTGTCCCTGCAGTACCGCCGTGATTCGACGGTCACACGCTTCTTTCGCTCGGCAATTGATCGGGGCACGCTGGGCATTGTGCAGCGCCTGGATGCAAAGGGAAATCCCATTGATCAGTTTGGTTTTAAGACTGGTCAGCCAACCATCAATCGGTTCACATTTAGCGCCGAGACGCAACGCGGCCTTAGTCAAAAATCCCGTTCGATCGTTTTTGCGCGTTACATGTATGAAGACGTGCGTCTGCTCAATCTCGAGAGTCTGGTGATCAAGGACATCCTGTCACCCGACCGGGTGGTGCGACTCTCTCGTTTCGGTTTGTCCTTTGCGCGCGACACGCGGGAAAGATGCGAGCCGGGTATTCCCGGCACGGCCGAAGAAGCGTCATCGCATGGCGGGGAAGTATGCCGCTATCACCAGTTGGATCCAACACAGGGAGATTTTCTGACGGCTGATTACTCGATCGCATTGCGCCAGCTCGGGGGCAACATTTCCTTCAACAAGTTACAGGGTTCTTACCGACGCTATTATCGGCTACGTGGCTTTCGCGGAACAGTGCTGGCCGGAAATCTGACGCTCGGATTAGCCAACGTGTTCAATCCGCGCGATCGGGACGGTAACGGCAGGATCGATGAGATCGATCGTACGCTTCCCATCAGCGAACGGTTCTTTTCCGGCGGTGCGACTACGCTGCGGGGATTTAATTACGAAGAGGCTGGGCCGAGGCAGGCGGTCATTACTGAAGGGAGTTTTCTGACCCAGAAAAAGAAGGTGGTTTTTCTGAATCCGTTTACGGTGCCCGTAGGTGGTAACGCGCTGGCAGTATTTAACCTCGAGGCACGAGTGCCGTTGACCAGGGAATTTCAAATTGTACCTCTCTATGACGGGGGTAATGTGTTTCGCCGGGTAAGCAACCTCTTCGGAAAGCATGAGAAGCCCGACACGACCAACAGCCTGTCGCTGATCAACTCGCTGAACCTTCGTTCTCATTGGACGCACACGGTGGGCCTCGGCTTTCGTATTCAGACGCCGTTGGGTGGCGCGCTGGCCGTTGACTATGGCTATTTGTTGAATCCTCCGGCATTCCTGGTGCCGCAAAGAGGACCAACGGGGAACTTTGATGGCACGCCGGCGGTTTACCGCCTCAATCGCGGTCAGGTGCAGGTCCGATTTTCGCAGACGTTTTAAGTTGTCAGTTATACTCGAATGGAGACTGAACAAACGTGTGAATGCATTTGAGAAGAGAAGGGACGTCTATTAGAACACTTGCAGACGCGAAATCAATGACAAACGACAAACGTCAAATGACGAAGGGAAAATGGTCCGAACTCTCGGTGGTTATGAGTGCGCTTTTGTCCCTCTTCGCAGCTTCCGTCTGTGTCGCCCAGGAGGTGGTCGACAAAACGGTAGCTACTGTTAATGGGGGCGTGCGCACTGATCTAATTACTTACTCGGATCTGTTGTGGCAGTTAGCGCTTCAGCCCCATACAGCTCTCGACCAACCAACGTCCGAAGCCCTGAACGGCGCCTTGCTGCTGGTCGAGGACCAGCGCCTGATCTTGCAGGAAGCGGTTAAGCTGCCAACGATTTCACCCAGCGAGCAGGAGATTGCCGAGGCCCGAGACGCTCTGGTCAAGCAATTCGTGTCGCGTGACGAGCTCGAGCAACGCATGATCAAGGTTGGGCTGACCAGCAGCAAGTTGAACGAGATTATCGAGCAGCGGCTGCAGATCGAAAAATATCTGGACTTCCGTTTTCGCAGTTTTATTGTCATTGCCCAAAAGGACGTTTCGGACTACTACCGCGATACCTGGGTGCCCCGCTTTAAGAGCCGTTCCCCCAGGAGCATTGTCCCCACTCTGGAAGAGGCCCGGCCGGAAATTGAAAGGACGCTGACGGAAACTAAAGTAGAATCTGATATCGACAGTTTCCTGGATAATGCTCGCGACCGCGCCGAGATCGTGGTACTGAATCCAGTATGACTTTGATTACTGGCGGCTATCTAATTTGACTCAGGAAAAACACGCTCACCCCAAGATCGGTCTCGCCCTTTCGGGCGGCGCCGCCAGAGGCATTGCACACGTCGGCGTTCTCAAGGCCTTCGCCGAACATGAGATCAGGATTGATTGTGTGGCGGGCACGTCGGCGGGCTCGCTGGTCGGCGGAGCCTTTGCCTCGGGCCTTCCACTATCTGAAATTGAGGCCATCGGTAAGAGGATGCGTTGGCGAGACGTCGGCCGCATGACCGTCTCGCGTCTCGGTGTCCAATCAAATGCTCGCATGGAAGATTACCTGCGGGCGCATCTACCCATAACTCGTTTTGAGGATTTGGCGATTCCTTTCGCCGCGGTAGCTACGGACCTGGCCTCGGGAGCCGCGGTCGTCATGCGTGACGAAGGTGATCTGCCCTTTGCGATTCGGGCCAGCTGTGCCATTCCGGGCTGGTACATTCCAGCGATTGACCCTGCAGGCCGGCAACTTCTCGATGGTGGGCTGGTCGCCATGATTCCTTCCGCGACCGCGCGCACTCTCGGATGCGACATCTTAATCGCTGTAGATGTGAACGCTGAAGGCGCTACTTTCCTGGGTCCCCCGCAGTCGGTCATCGGAATCATTCTGCAGTCAATGCTGGTCGTGCAGAAAACCGTTGTCGCCCATCAATTGCACCAGGCTGACGTGGTTGTCAGGCCACGAACAGGTCATATTCGCTGGGACGAACTTGGTCGGGCGGAGGAACTGATAAAGGCCGGATACGACGCAGGTCTGGAGAGCATCGCCGTAATCCGGAAGCTGATAGCCGCGCACACTTCGTTCCCGAGTACTTAAATCTTACAAGTCCATCGTTTGAGCCCAGGGCCTGACGCTTTTCCCAATCTCCTGCACCTTCCGTTCCTAACTCGGGTCAATCTTTAGCTGACCTCTGCAATTAAAATCAGAATCTCGGTCGCATTCGCTCTTTATTAGCAGGACACAGGATTCGCATTCAGAAGAGCACTGAGGGGGGCGGGCGGCGGGCGGGCCTTTCTCTGGGGGGCCACAGCGGTGACCATTGAGGTTATATCCATCCGACCATCATGCACGGGGATGATGCGCCGGCTTTTTCGGCTTTTCTACCCAGCGGACGGTCATGTGCGCCGGCAAACCCTGCTCGGGCTCATGTCTCTCCTGGTGGTAGTGACGCTGAGCACGGCAACGGTCACATTGGTGCAGTCATATCGATTCTATGCGGAGGCGATTGAGGCCAGACTGGCCAGCGGGTACCTGACAAGTCGTCCAGGAATCTACGCCGCTCCACGCACAATCTCCCTCGGGCAGCGGTCCACGCGCGATGACCTGATCAAAGTGCTGCGGCGGGCGGGCTATGGCGAAACTCAGGTCAGTAATGTCTGGAGCGGTAGCTTCAGGGTAGCCGGCAACGTTATTGAAATTCATCCCAACCAGGTGCAGGAACCGGGCCCAGCCCTCGTGCGGTTCGTCATTAATGACGAAGGGCGAGTTTCAGAGATGACCGGCGACGGACACCTGCTCGAGCGCTTTACGCTTGAACCGGAAGCGTTATCCAACGACCCTTCCAGCAAAAGCGGGCAGCGCGCGCAGCTGACTTACAATGATCTGCCTCCGGTGCTGGTGCAGGCCATCTTATCGATCGAAGACCGGCGCTTCTTTTCTCACCAGGGTCTGGACTTGTTTGGGGTCGCCCGCGCCCTGTTGCGAAATGTTGGTGACGAGCGGATCGGCCAGGGCGGTTCGACGATCACGCAACAACTCGTCAAGAATACCTACCTATCCCCCGAAAAAACGTATACCAGAAAATTTTCCGAAGCCATGCTCGCCTTTGCACTCGAGCGCCGGCTGGCCAAGGAAGATATCTTTGCGCTCTACTGCAACGAAGTATTTCTGGGTCAGCGCGGCGCCGTAGCGGTTCGTGGCGTCGAGCAGGCGGCACGTCTCTATTTTGACAAGGACGTTCGCAGTTTATCGGTGGCTGAGGCCGCCACGATTGCCGGCATGATTCAGGGCCCTACTCGCTACTCGCCGGATCGGCATCCTGAGGCATCCCGCGCGCGGCGCAATACTGTGCTCGGCACCATGACTCGTGATGGGTGGCTGACAGTCGAACAAGCCGGCGCTGCGGCGGAAGAGCCGGTCACAGTCGCGCCAATCAACAACAATGCGGAAGGCTTGGCGCCTTACTTTACAGACTATGTCAACCGCAGTGCGGACTCTGAAGAGTTCACCGAGTTTCAGCAGGGACGGCGCATCTACACAACTATCGATCTCGATCTGCAGAGCCTGGCGGAGGCGGCCATCAGGAAACAGATGGACCGGCTGGACCAGACTTACAAAAACCGGGCGGCCAGGCCGCAGGCGGCCCTGGTGGCCCTCGACCCGCACACAGGCGCCGTCCTGGCAATGGTTGGAGGACGAGATTATGCCGAGACGCAATTAAACCGGGCTACAGACGCGCGCCGGCAACCAGGATCAACTTTTAAGCCATTTGTTTACGCCGCAGCTCTCGAGAGCGGAATCTCGCCGGTGCAAATGTTCCGTGATGCGCCGCAGGAATTTATCTACGACGGAAAGCGGTCTTACCGCCCGACTAATTTTGGGGGCGGCTTCTCGATGCGCGAGGTGACGATGCGGACCGGCCTCGTGAAATCCCTAAATGTGGTCACGGTTGACGTCGCCATGCAGACAGGATTGGCGCGGATCGCCAATCTTGCGGAACAGTTTGGCCTGCCAAAGCCAGAACGGTTTCCCGCGCTCGCACTGGGAACGACTGAAGTCACGCCGTTACAACTTGCTGCTGCTTATGCCGCGTTCCTGAGAGGCGGCCGGACTGTCTCTCCATACGTCATCAGTAGTATCGGAAGTCCGGCAAGCCACACCCGAGACCTTCCCTCTCGTCAGGTAATCAAACCGACGACCGCGTACATGATCACCAACATGCTCTCAGCAGTTATTGATCATGGCACCGCGCAAGCGGCCCGTGGTGCAGTCAAGTGGAGCGCGGTTGCAGGCAAAACAGGTACGTCTCGCGATGGCTGGTTCGTTGGCTTCACGCCAAATCTGATCTGCGTGGTTTGGATCGGATTTGATGATAATCAGCAACTCGGGTTGACCGGCGCCCAGGCAGCCTTGCCGGCCTGGACTGACTTTGTCAACGGGGCACTGCAGCTGCGCCCCGAGCTTGGTGGAAAAAGCTTTGCCTGTCCGGAAGGAATAAAATTTGTGGAGATCGACACTGAAGATGGCCTTATTTCGACTCTCTCTTGCCCCTCGCGAGAGTTGATTGCCGTCACTGAGTCATTGGCACCTAATGCGGAATGTTTCAAACATTCAAGTGTGCCCCCTGGCGTGGAAAACGAACCGGTGCAAGCCCTGGCGTCCCACAAGTCTCGTCCGGCCGCAGTCTCTCGCCCTGAGATGGAACCGGGATCACTGCTGCGCCAGGCTGCGCCGTGGGGTGCCACGCGTGTCGAGGTGGACCAGCGCGGTCGTCGCACCCTGGTTAACGCCATGCGCTAGCCCTCAATCTCTCAATTTTTTTCCAGCACGACCTGTGCGATTGCGTGCTCGCTGGTATGCGAAAGCGAAAGATGTGCGGTTGCCCCCGATTTTTCAATTAACTCTCTCACTCCACCCGCGAAGACCAGGTAAGGAGCACCGTTCTCGAGTGCGGTGACTTCGACGTCCTGCCAGCCGATGCCCCCACGCCACCCAGTTTGCAGGGCTTTCAGGACCGCTTCTTTTGCCGCAAAGCGAGCGGCATAATGTTGAGCGGCCTGGATTCCACGGCTATCGCAGTAGGTTCTTTCAGCGATGGTGAATACACGTTCGGCAAACCGCGGCGTGCGTGCCAGCACTTCGCGAATGCGCGCGACTTCGATAATGTCTATGCCTATGGAAACGATCACAGAGTCTACAGAATTAACCGGCGCCGACTTCTACTGGCGCGAGCTTGATGGAGTCCGCGTCCTGGTGTGTGCGCCCCTGGAACGCGACGGATTCACGAATGGATTCTCGACCCGCGGTGGGGGTGTCAGTCCGATGCCCCACGCGGCCCTGAACCTGGCCGGATTCAACGAAGACTCGGCGGAAAACATTCTGGAGAATCGCCGCCGCTTTCTCAAGCTTTTTCCGGGTGAATGGGCGCTGGCGGGCTGCTGGCAGGTGCACGGAGCGCAAATTCGCTCGGTCCGCGAAGCCGAACAAGCACAGGCGCGGCCCTATGCGACCGGCGACGAAGATCGCTGCGATGCCCTGGTCAGTGATCTCTCGCAGACGCTGCTGGGCATAAAAACCGCTGACTGTGTGCCGATTCTAATTGGCGACCCGCGCACCGGGGCGTTTGCCGCAGTACACGCCGGCTGGCGTGGCACTGTCGCTGAGATCGCCAGGCACGCGGTGCAACGCCTGATTCGTGAGTATGGCACACAACCAGAAGACCTGCGCGTAGCCATTGGACCGGCAGCCGGCGCATGTTGTTACGAAGTGGGCGCGCAGGTGCTCGATGAATTCAGCGCCCGCCTCCCCGGCAGCGCGGATTTGTTCACACCTACCCGGGCCGGACATGCGCGCATCAATCTCTTCAAGGCAAATCAAAATCAATTGCTGACGATGGGTGTGATAGACGAGCGCATTCATATAAGCTCGCTCTGCACCATGTGCCGCACGGATGAATTCTTCTCCTATCGACAGGAAAAGTCCGTACATGGGAAGGTCGGCCGGCTGATGGCCGTGATTGGAAGGAAGAACCCCTAAGAGTGGAGCAAACGGAGTTTGGCTCCTAATTGCTTTATGATATAGAACTCTGGCTTACCCATCACCGGCGGCCAAAATATTCACTATTGATTCGCCGCGCCGCTTCGTTCGCGCCCACTACCGGAACGTTGAGTTTCACTTCCCGCGTCTGCGGCGGAAAACACAGCGCGTCGCTGCAACTTTGATAGCGCAGCCTGGCCTTCACTTCCAACGAGTCCGCAGTGAAATTCGCCGGTACGGTGAGGCTAAAGCGCAAAACAGCGCGACCCTCGTAAACTGACAACTTCTCTTTCGAGAACTGAAAGCTCTGGAGACGCGGGCGAGGATATGTGACTGCTCCCACGCGTACCCCTTTCGGAGCATCTATCGACAGCTGGGTCGCTATGAGGAATTTTTCCAGAGGCCGATTGGAGTTGACGTGGTAACCGCCAGGGATATCCATCACAATCGCTGCCTGCAGCGCGCGCCCGCGCTGGGCTTTGTCGGCGGCGAGATAGCTATTGACGCCAATGTTGGGCGCTGATTGAGGCGCCGGGGTGGCAAAGAAATTTGTCGGGAGAATCAGGATCGCGGTGACCAGTATCACGCGTAAATATTGGCGGGCCAGCCTCTGTATTGTCATCAGGTATTTCCCCTCGGAATCGTTTTTTGTTTGAGCAAACATTGTAGCCTCTCAGGCCTAAACGCCGAAATATGATCCAGCGCAAAGAGAGGCGAGCTCAAACCTGGGTTGCCGGGCTTTCGTGGCGAGCAGCCAGCTGTCCGCAGGCGGCAAAGATATCGCGGCCGCGCGGTTGGCGCACGAACGCGCGTATTCCTTTTGCCTCAAGAATCGCCTTAAAGACTTCGATTCTTTCTGCCGGCGAAGGTTGATAGGGCAGGGGATCGGCAGGATTATGCGGAATTAGATTTACTTTGGCGCGCAGGCCATGACGATTCAACAGGTTTGCCAGTTGGCGTGCCTGCTCGTCCGCATCGTTGACGCCCTCGATCATGACATACTCAAAAGTAAAACGCTCTCCCGGCCTCAGAGATTTTTCAAACTCCTGGCAGGCGGCCAGCAACTCCGCCAGCGGCCATTTCTTGTTGATTGGCATGAGTTCATCGCGCAGTTCGTCCGTGGGCGCTGCCAGCGAAATAGCGAGATGGGGGCGATTGGGAATCGTCGCTAGTTCACGGATGCGAGGCACGATGCCGGCGGTTGAGATCGTCACACGATTGGGTACGATAAAGAGTCCCCTGGGACTGGCCATGACGCCGAGTGCTTTCAGCAGTTCGTCGAAGTTCAAAAAAGGCTCGCCTGCTCCCATGCCGACAAGGTTGACACCGCGCGGAGTTCTTACGCCAACGCCGTAGGCATCGTTGAGGGCATGGATGATCTGCTCGACAATTTCACCCGCCGTTAAGGAACGTAGTAAGCCTAGCTGCGCAGTCAGACAAAAAGTGCATTGCAGTGGGCAGCCCGATTGCGAGGAAAAGCAGATCGTATCGCGATGTTCCTCGGGAATAAAAACCGTCTCGACCGGCCGATTGTCGCGGGTTTTCATCAGGTAACGGCGTGTGCCATCGGTTGAAATATAGCGCGATTCCAATGTGAGCGTGGCTGCGGTCGCGTGCTGGTTCAGCTGGGCGCGGAGTTCCCTGGGCAAATCCGTCATGGCGTCGAAGCACTGGAGACGGCGAGCGTGCAGGGCGGTGAAAACTTGCCGGCCGCGGTATGCAGCCTCGCCCAAAACCTCCATAAAGGCAACGAGTTCATTCTCAGTCAAGCCGGTCAGATGGGTGGGTTCGATCATCGACGGTATCTTACCATCGTGCTTACTTTGCTCGTACTCAGGGGAAGCTTTACAGGAGAGATCTGCAATAACACTCTCAATACCCTCACGCTACCACTGTGAACCTCGATGTGAGCCCGAATCGTTTCGCAGGCTCGAAAGTGGGAAGACGCAGGCGAATTGAAAAAAAACAGGTTGCCGACTTTGCTTTCGGCAACCTTTCTGGTTATTGCGCGATGGAAAATTTCGCAGTTGGTGAAAGTTGCTGGTTTGTTACGTGATCGCGGATCCGCACCTGAATCTCGTAGTCACCGTTAGTCAAGCCCCGGGTATCGATCAACCGAGCGAGTGTCAACCGTTGACCGGAATTGCCCATGCCGCGCCAATCCTCCGCCTGTTTACCGAGCTCCTTGCCGTTTTTGGTGAGCGCGTACTCGACATCAACCGACGGTCGAAGTGTGGTTTGGTCAATGCCCGCATTGTAAATCTGCAGGTAAACACCCACTGCTTCACCTCGTCGATAAACTCCTGAGACATTCGGAATTACTTTTACCTGGCCGATCACAAACTGGCCCACCGCCGGTTGATCGCCGACGTTTTCGAGTTTTGAAGCCAGCACCAGGGTAGAGGTTGACAGCTTCTGCGGATCGTATTTCGGAACGGTGAACCCCTGATGAATGATGCCAGTAGCTCCCGAAGTCACATCGCGAACTATGACGTCCACTTTGTAGGTTCCCGGCGCGAGCGGCATCGCCTTTTGATAAGCAGACTTGCGGTCTTTGGCGTCCGCCAGTTCCTCGGCCGTAGCGTTGGTAATGACCGGATCTTCAAACACTCCCACGCGTCGTCCGGCGACCGAGGTGATCTTCGCAAAAATGTTCATACGTGCCTGCTGCAAACCGCCACTATCCTGGAAGACCAGATCCTTGTTATCGGTCTGAATGGTGAATGCGGTTATGACTCGATCATCCGACTGCCGGAAAAAATCCACGCGCAGGTCAAATTTGAGCGGATTGTCTTCGATTACGGCCGTGCTGGTCAGTCCGGCCAGGTCGTTGAACTTCACCTGGGGCGGACGATTCAAATCTGCAAGCAGGGCCAGGCGCGAGAATGGGCTGTCCTGCTCCCGAGTGTAATTGGCATTGCCGATGCCCCCAATGTTCGCGACGCGGCTCGACTTGTCCGATAAGCCCAGTTGCTCTGAGAGGGTCAGACCGGCTCCGGGAATATTCAACAACGCATCCTTCTCGTCCGGATTGCGCGCAATCCGGTACTCACCTGACCCGGTCGGATCGACGAATTCAATTTCAATACCTGAGCCAACGCCGGCCAGATAGCGATAAAACCACATCTCAAAAGGATAAGTGCTGGTTGAGCCACCGCCTTCGCTTGAGGGTCGTTCGTAATTGCCTCCCATGGGGTGGGTTTCGCGTTCGTCGGGCTTGCCATACATGATCCAGATGCGACCGCGATCCGTTTTCCAGCCGGGAATTCCTGAGGCAAAGTGTTCGTTGGCGTATGCCACGCGCTCGTAATATTCCTCTTTGAACTCGTTTTCATCGGTATCCGGATCCGGGTCGCGCCGGCGCCAGAATTCCTCGATAAAGCGTTCCCGCTCTTCATCGGTTTGCAGCTTCTTAAAGGCCTTCCGCTCTTCATCCGTGATGATGTAAACCACGTCTTTTTCGAGCCAATCCTTGTAGGCTTTCTTGAGTTCAGGTTTTATGTTGCGCGGTTTATCGGCGGGATCCTGAGATACCTCCCTTGTTTTGGGGTGCGCGGAGACGGCCAACGCAGCCGGGATCAGCGCCAATACAAAGACTCCGAGGTGAAAAGAGAATTTTCGATGAATCATTAAGAACTCCTGTTACAAACGCCAAAAAAGTCGCCACGCGTACCCCAGGTGGCCTGATTGACCGAGGATAACTCCAAAGTGAAAGCCAAAAGCGGACCGACGGGCATTGACCGAGGCATTTAACACCCTAGCACTTAGGCGCCGATTCTAAGGGTTGACCGAGAACACAGTCAAGATGCCACAAAGCCCCGGTTTCGTTGCCTTTTCAGAGCGTTCGCCGGTGGAGGCGCGGGTACCGTCCGGGGCCCAGAAGCAAGGGTCAGCGCTTAGGTTTTGGCCCGCGGTTTTCCGAAGATCCAGGCCACAAAAATCGAAATCACGTAGAGCCCCAGCATAGGCGCGGCGAAAAGCATCATGTTGGGAATGTCATTTGTGGGCGAGACAATGGCCGCCACGATTAGAATCACGATTGCCGAGGTCTTCCAAATGCGCACCATATAGCCCGCGGTGACGATGCCGATTCGCGCCAGAACATAGGTAATAGCAGGCATCTGGAAGATCAGACCCATGCCCAGCATGATTATGATGATGAAGTCAAAGTAGTCGTCCGCCTTCAACAACAGTCGGAATTCGTGTCCCAGGCCCAACAGGTATTTGGCTGCCGGAGGAAAGATGATCTTGTAAGCAAAGGCCCCGCCGATGATGAATGATATGGACGACAGCCCGATGAAGGGAAAGACATAGCTTCGTTCGTGTGGATATAAGCCGGGCGAAACGAAGGCCCAAATCTGCCAGAGCAGAAAGGGGACCGACAAACAAACGGCCGCGTAGAGCGAGACTTTGACGTAAAGCGAAAAAGGTTCGATGGCCGTGTTCACGATTAACCTGTCATTGAACCCAGCCTTCTTTGAACTGTTAAAATCGACCGGAACGCGAATACCCTTGGGTAGAATTTCGTTGGCTACATAAAGAGGCTCCTCGGTAAAGAGTCCCAACTGGCCACTGGCGTCTCGAGCATAGCGAGTCGTAACCGTTGCTCCCGCTGGTATTACCGCGGTGCCAATTTTCGTTTCTTCCGCGAACACGTATCGGCCTACATCGTTTTCGTTCAAATAACTCAGCGGAACGATCGTTTCTTTTCCCGTTTGTCCAACGATCGGGACATCTCTGCGCTGTGCTTCGGCGAGAGCTCGTTCGATGGGAATGGCAAGAAAATTATAAATCCGCCCCGAGGCGAACCAACAGGCCATCGCTGCGACCACCACGAACACGATCGACCACATCAAACGTCGCCGCAGTTCGTCCAGATGCTCCAAAAAAGACATCTGGCCACCCAGGTCTTCAGCCGAGTTTTTTTCCAAGCGAGATCGAAAAAAAGTTGCCATCGTAGGAAAGGGATGGAAGACTATAACCAGTCTCGCTTCGGCGCGGGTTCCACCGTAGCTGGTTCACTCGCAGAACTATTTTCCGCAAATGGAGTCTGCGCGGCGGCTGTTTCAGGAGCACTGACGCTGGTTTCCATATCAGGTTCGGGCAAATGGTTCAGTGCCTGTCCCCGCCCAACGGTTGCGTCAGGGTAGGAATTTGGAGCGAGGATCGAACGGTTCGAATCCTCCGTTTGTGTGCTCTCGACGGCCACCTCGCGTTCCCACGTGTGTTTGAAATCTTCCGAGGCTCTTCTCAGTTCCGCCAGAGTTTTGCCAATCTGACGGCTGATTTGCGGAAGCTTGCGCGGACCAAAAAAGATTAAGGCGACCACCAGTATGAGCAACATTTCGCTCGTACCGAGAGAATCAAGGATAAGCAGTAATGCGGGCACCGGTATTTGTTACCTCTACTGGGTCAATGCGTATGCGATAGCAGGGTCGCACTGGCAATTCGCTGGCGACAGTATATTACTTTCAAACCATTAACAGCTCGAGAAGAAGAATGCATCAGGTTGGAACCACGAAAAATTAAGTCTGAGGTTTCCTCGTTCGGTAGTCAACCTAACAGACGGAATTGGCGTGTTCGTCTTGGAACTCTCTTAAGCCCAGGCTTCACCGTAGGCTTCAGAAAAAACTATCCGGTTCAGGGGAAAGCGCCCCGGGTAGACCTTGTCTGGGGCGGTTGCGCGACCCAGGGCGATCAGCGCGACGACTTCGGCTTCCGCGGGGATATTAAATTCTGTCTTGACGCCCGCCGGATCGAAACCTTCCATAGGCGCCGTGTCAAAGCCGTAGGCCTCAGCAATCAGCATCAAAGAAGTTACCGCTATCATCGTATGTCGTGTCACCCAGACGGACATCTCCTGAGCGCTGGTGATAAAGCCGAGTGCCGCATCGCGAGCCCCCTGCCACCCCTCGACCCGACCAGCGCCCCGCTCGGCGCCTTCCTTAAAAACTTCGTCCGCTCGAGCTTTCCATTCTTCTTTCATGCCGAGACAGATTATAACTACCGGAGCTTCGGCAACCTTGGGCTGATTAAAAGCGACCGCCTGGAGCCTCCTCCTGCTCTCTTCTTCGCGCACTACGATGAAGCGCCAGGGTTGCAGGTTGTAACCTGAAGGGGCCTGGGCTGCCAGGGTTAGAATAGCCTTCAGGTATTCCTCAGGTACCGGCTCTGCCGCAAAGTGATTGGTCGCGCGCCGGTCAAGCATTACGTCAATGATTGATTTAAGGCCATCGCCACTGGGTTGTATCGTTGGAAGATTGGTCGGTTTATCCTGCATGTTTGCCCCCCCGTTTTCGCGCTTCGCAGTAGCGGAGCTATGATTGTAACGCGCTGACAAACAGATACGAAGTCCGGGTTAAGCCGAAATAAGTATGACCAAAGGTTTACCGTTGAAAGCTGAGCAAAGGAATACCCTGCCGCCATTGGCGTCGCTGGCGCGCCTCGCCCACACGGCGGAGGCTGTAGCGGCAACCACCAGGAAGCTCGAAAAGACCGCCTTACTGGGCGAGTATTTCAAGCTCCTGACCGATGCCGATCTGACCAGGGCGGCGCGTTATTTCGCCGGACATCAATTTGCGTTGAACGATTCGCGGACGACGAAAGTGGGCGGTAGCATCATCAGTGAGGCGCTGGCCCAGGCCACAGGTTTTTCGCTTGAAAATCTCTTACCACGATATGTGCGTCTGGGGGATGCCGGCGAAGCCGCATACGAGTTGGTCAAAGACGCAGGGCACCCGTCCCGCGCGGCCACAATTACGCTGGCGGAAACAGAATCTCTGATCGTCAGGCTGAGTGACACGCGCGGTACAAAAAACAAAACGGCGCTGTTGGCTACTTCATTGCGACAGGCGACCGCACTGGAAGCCAAGTACCTTGTGAAACTGCTGGTCAGCGACCTTCGCATCGGGTTGAAAGAGGGGTTGGTGGAAGACGCTATCGCTCGCGCCTTTGGCCAGCCGCCCGCGGCTGTCGCCCACGCAAATATGTTGTTAGGCGACATTGGGGAGACGGCCGTGCGCGCCCGGGACAATGACCTCACCGCACTGCGCATGCGCCTTTTTCATCCTCTGAAGTTCATGCTGGCTACGCCGGCATCTGACCTTGCCGACATCACGCGCACAATGCCCGGCGAGTTTCTGGTTGAAGACAAGTTTGACGGTATCCGCGCCCAGGCGCACGTCGGCAATGACCGGTTAGCCATGTTTTCGCGAACTATGGACGACATTACACATCGCTTTCCGGAGCTGCGTGAGCCTTTAATGAGATTGCCGACCGACGCGATTATCGATGGCGAGATAGTTCCGGCTCGTGGCGACACCATCCTCCCTTTCAGCGAATTGCAGAAGCGACTTGGACGCAAGACTGTCAGCGAGGATCTCTTGAAAGAGGTCCCGGTGATATTTGTGGCCTATGACCTTTTCTATGCCGAGGGTCGCGTCTTGATCGATGAACCCCTCGACGTGCGCCGGCAAGTGATGGAAAGTCTGATTGCGTCCCAGGGAACTCTAAGACTTTCCCATGCCACCCGCTTTCAGGAGGCAGCAGCGCTCGACGACGAATTTACCGCCGCGCGAGCCCGCGGAAACGAAGGCCTGATGATAAAGAACCCCGCCTCGAACTATCGGCCGGGTAGGCGAGGACGAGAGTGGCTGAAAGTCAAGCGGGCCATCGCCACTCTCGACGTAGTAGTGACGGCGGTGGAAGTAGGGCATGGAAAACGCCGTGACCTCCTTTCAGATTACACCTTCGCCGTCCGCCGATCGGAAAACGATGCTGAACTTCTGAATATCGGCAAGGCATATTCCGGTTTGACAGATGCGGAGTTAGCCGAAATGACCAAATGGTTTAAGGCCCACACGATCCAACAGTACGCGCACGGGCGCGTACGAATTGTCGAGCCAACGATGGTCATAGAGGTGACCTGCGACAGAATTCAGCCATCAAAGCGGCATAAGAGCGGGTACGCTATGCGATTTCCACGAATACTGAGGCTTCGCCCCGACAAGACCGTCGCGGAAATCGACACTCTGGCGACGGTGCGAGCCCTGGCCGCCTCAGGCCAGGATGCATAGCTTCGCCTCTCCAGCCGCGGCACACATGCTTGAAACCTTGCTTGGGGCGGAGAATCGCCTTTTTTGTTGCTTTACGCGGGCATAAGAGGATACGATGCACGCCTGTTGAGGCGTTCCTCATTGCTTCTTACGCGTTCATCACTGTACGAGCTCTCACTTATGTAAGAGCTGCACCAAAAGTGAAGCAACGACCGCCGAAACTGAAATAATGGACTAGCAGGGTGTTTAGTATATTGACAGCATGCTAATCAGCATATTCACCAGGGCCAGCGTCCCGTCCACTTCAGCGGAAGCAGCCGAAGCGAATCCACTACCGGTCGAATCGGAGGTCTCGGGCAATAAAATCTCCGTGGAATTGGGCGTTGGACAGGGAGCGGGTGGCGAATTCAACTCGCCGGCAAAAACCGACACGCCGATTACCAGGGTCAAAAAGATCGGGGCTACTACTTTGGAAAGCGTTTTCATCTTGGTCTCCTTGAAGGTTGTTTTGGAACAATTCAGTTGGCAGACAAGCTCAACTGGAAAGCCGGGCGTGCGCATAATACCCGCCTGGCAGAAGTCTTGCAAGAATCATTACACTCGCTAGCAAAGGATTAATAGACATGCACTTACGTGATCAAGTTTCCACTAAAACAACCTCACCGACCGAGAACGAAGTAGTTATTGGTCGTGATGAGGAAGCTTTGCAACGCTGCTTCGAGGCAAAATCATGTCAAGAAGCAGGGGATTATGAGGCTGCGCGCCAGGCACTTGGGGGCCTTTGGCAGCGAGTTGGCGACACCCCGGCAGTCGAGGGTCTGGGCCCGTTGGCGCAAGCAGAGGTGCTGCTACGCGTCGGTTCGCTATCGGGCAGGATCGGTAGCGCCAACCAGATCGAAGGAGCTCAGGAGATAGCCAAAGATCTGATTTCCCACAGTAAAAGGCTGTTTGAGGAACTCGGATTGGTTGAAAAGGTGGCGGAGACCCAAGTGGATCTGGCAATTTGTTACTGGCGCTCCGGTGGACTCGATGAAGCGCGGATTACATTGCAGGGAGCACTGGAGAAAGTTGGCAATGTTGAAAGTGAGCAGCGTTTGCGCGCAATTGTCAGCTTGGCGATCTTTGAGATCTCCGCGGGACGGTATCGCGAGGCGTTGAGAGTTCAGAGTGAAAACGCGCCCCTGTTTGAGCGAAGCCGAAACCATGCACTGAAAGGGACTTTTCACAATGAGTTAGCGCTTGCGTTACGGAATATTGGCGAAGCCGAGGGACGGCCCGATTACATCGATCATGCCTTAATCGAGTATACGGCCGCGGTTTATCACTTTGAACAGGCTGATCACACTCGTTATCTTGCCCTGGTGGAAAACAATTTGGGATTTCTTTTCCTCAAGGCCGGCAAATTGATTGAAGCTCATCAACACCTCAACCGGGCACGCGCTTTGTTTGTGAGGTTGAAAGACAAAGGAAGAATTGCACCGGTAGATGAGACTCGGGCCCGGGCTTTCCTTGCGCAGGGGCTCAATTCTCAGGCAGAGACAACCGTGCGTGCCTCGGTCAGGACTCTGGAACAGGGGGATGAAAGTTCACTGTTGGCAGAGGCGTTGACAACACATGGAGTCGCTTTGGCGCGACTCGAGCGCTTCGAGCGGGCTCATGCTCAACTTAGGCGCGCGATTAACGTAGCAACGAATGCCGGCGATCCGGAAAAAGCCGGCTTGGCAGCCCTCACTATTGTTGAAGCACTGCGCTCGTATCTACCACCAGCAAGTTTGCGAGAATATTATGTTCAGGCCGAGTCACTCCTCGTTCAATCACAGGCTCCAGGCGCCGAAGACCGTTTAGGCCGTTGTGCCCGCACTATTCTCGCCCTGGGAGAATCGCGTGTTGGTGATCTGAAAAAACCTGATCTGTCAGACGCAGTACTCAACCATGTCCAGGGAGATGCCGGCACCAGTTCGCAGACGCTGACCGGCAAACCGAAGTGGACAGGTTGCTCACTTGAGAATCAGGTGTTGCACTATGAAGGAGAGTTAATCCAACAAGCACTGGAAGCGGCTTCAGGAAGCGTGACTCGTGCGGCGCGTATGCTCGGCATTACCCATCAGGGCTTGGCCTTCATTTTGAACGGCCGCCATAAGAGCCTGTTGACGGTAAGGACACCGGTCCGAAAACGGCGCAAGAGCATTTTTCGTAGCGAATGATAAAAGGAGATTCTTTGGCGCAGGTTAGAAGATTGAAATAACAATCTCATACCACCGTCCCGGTGCAACTGCTCGCCAGCACACGCCCGGTCTCTTGTCCCGTCTGGGCAACGGCCGGGCGTACGTTTGTCCTCCAACACCGGCATCCAATATTATGCGTACTTCGACTGGATCCCCCGACCTAGAGGTAATGTCTCTATCATGAAGTATCTGACCTTAAAAGCCACCGTTGTTTTCCTGTTGGCGGCGACAAGCGCCTTTACGCAGACCCCGCGAAAGAGAGTAGCCGGAAGACAGCCGGCCAAGGCGGTTGTGCGTGAGCCGGCCGTGGAGCCAGTTTCGCAACCGACCCCTGCCGTGACCTCGTCCCTCATACCAATTGACACAACCATCCCCACGACGCTGGCGGTTCTTAACGGGCAAGCTATTACCGTGTCTGATCTGGATCCTGCGGCCTCGCGGGAAATCCTGCAGTTAGGGGCGAGAGTCGCTCAGGCGCGGAGCCAAATACTCGATATCCAGATCAATACCATCCTGCTTGAGAACGAGGCAAAGCGACGCAAGCTGACTTCACAACAGGTTTACGAGGCGGAAGTTGCCAAGCGCATCATCGAACCAACTGAAGCAGAGATAAGCAAACTCCTTGAAGACAATCGTGCAAATCTCGCTGATAGTGATCCCAAAACCTTACACGCTGACGCGATCGCTTTCTTGAAGAGCCAGCAGGAGCAGAAGTTTTCCGCAGAACTCATCCGCAAGGCAAGGATTGCAACCCCGGTGATACCGGGCGTTGACATCAACAGCCCGGATCTTAAGCCCAACAGCGTATTAGCGACTGTGGGAGGACAGACCATCACAGCCGCCAGCCTGACCGAAAGACTTAAGCCAATTGTTTTTCGTTTGCGGCTAAACACCTACCAACTTGCCAGTCAAGCACTGCGGCAGACCATCAAGGATCTCTTAGTACTGGCTGAGGCCAACCGCCGCAACATTCCTTCAGATAGTCTGATTCGGCTGGAGATAACCGACAAAGTTCGGACTCCGACTGATGCCGAGGTAGAAGCGTTTTACAATGAAAACAAAGCGCAAATTTCTGCCGATCTGGCGAGCGTTAAAAACCAGATCGCCAATTTTCTGAGAGAAAAGCAGGGGCAGCAATTGGAGGAGGCGCTTGCCGAGCGTCTCCGGAAAGGGGCCGATCTGCGCGTCCTGCTCACTGAACCAGAACCGCCGGTCCAGGTAATCAGTACGACAGGTGAACCAGCCCGGGGGGATGTCAACGCGCCGGTCACGATTATTGAATTCACTGATTTTCAATGTCCGTCATGCGCGGCCATGCACCCGGTGTTGGAACAAGTCCTTGCCAAATATGGGGCCAAAGTACGACTGGTTGTCAGAAACTACCCCCTTGAGCGCCACGCCAATGCGCGCAAGGCGGCCGAAGCGGCCGATGCAGCTCATGCCCAGGGAAAGTTCTTTGAATACACGGCGTTGCTGTTTAAGCGACAGGACGCACTCGACGTTGCTTCGCTAAAGAAGTACGCTTCTGAAGTTGGGTTGAATCGCGTGCGTTTCGATGCCGAACTTGACCGTGGTATCTATGCCGCGGAGGTCCGGCACGATATCAATGAGGGCCAGATCAGCGGCGTCGAATCCACGCCCACGCTCTTTGTCAATGGCGTGATGTTAATGGACCTTCGTGCTGAAGGATTGAGCGCCGCGATTGATAAGGCGCTTGCCAAGGCTGGCCGCTAGTAGCGAGCTTTAGTCTTTGGCTTTTTTGGTAGTTTCTAATTTATTGCTTTCTTATGTGTCAGTATATTGCACGCCGCGGCAGCGCTGCCTGGATCAATCGCTTCCGTTCCTTCGTCGATATGACGAATGATCCCTTCTTTATCGATTACAAATGTGGCGCGATTACCAAACCCCTGCTCTTCATTGAAAACTCCGTAATCTCTGACCACGGTTCGCTTGAAATCACTCAGTAGCGGGAAGGTGACGCCAATTTGCTTGGCAAACTCGCGATTGGCCGGAACGCTATCCACGCTCAGTCCGAACACCTGAGTGTCACTTGCTTCGAATTTGGCGATATCAGCCTGATACGCCTTCATTTCCTTCGTTCAACCTCCGGTGAACGCGAGCACATAAATTGCCAGAACCACGTTCTTCTTACCGGTAAAGTCACTCAGTTTATAGGTTTTGCCGTCCGTAGCACGCAAAGAAAATTCGGGCGCTTTGTCACCCACCTTCAGAGAAGTTTTGGGTGGCGGAGACTGTTGTGACAGCGCAGCTGTGGCAAATAGTAAGAGCAATCCCACTGAAACCATGATTTTCCTGATCATGCCTTTGTCCTCCCTTTCTTGAGTTCCATCACCGAGCGGGAACGCCACTTTCTTCGGCTCGTCAGGCAAGCTGAATTAGCGCCAATACCTGCAGCGCGGACTTCCCTGGGATGTCGGCAGCATAGTGCCTGATCAATATTCTCGCAAGCAATTTCCTGCCAGGTATCAACCCTTCCAGCTGGTCGCAATCGGGAACATATCTCGTTCATCCATGTTTAAAAACTCAAGAATTCCTCAAGGGTCATGCCGTAAGACTTTTGGAGTGATCGGAAATCACGCCGTTCAAACTTGGAGCCTTCACCGGCGAATGCTTCGGATGTCAAGTTAACAGGGATCAAGGAACCAGAATTAACAATGCTCATCATTGAAAACTTCACGAACCCGGGACCGGGCGCTATGCAGCTAATCCTCGAGAAAATAACTCTGCCTGCCAGTACTTTACACGTATTAAGACCCCGGCTGCTCGACCTCCTCAACGACAGCCTCAATACTTGCGCGGCAACCATAATTAACGGCAGAGCCGGGTCAGGCAAAACAACCCTGATGACCGATTTTGCCGAAGAGTCAGGTCGGGCACTGGCGTGGTACAAGGTTGACGCACCCGACGGAGAGCTCCAGATCTTCTTCAGGTATTTAATCGCAAGCATACAACAAAGCCGTCCGGGATTTGGGCGCAAGAATCTACAGCCAATTCTTCATGCGGAGAATTTCGAGCAAATTGATCTGTTGGCTGAGGCGTTTGTTTATGAGTTGCTCGACGGCGGTTCACACGAGCCCCTCTTGATTGTCGTCGAAGATCTGCACCTGGTGTACGACGCGGAGTGGGTAGTTCCTTTCTTTCGCCGGTTGCTGCCTCTGCTGCCAAACGATGTTCACATCGTCATAACCAGCCGGACCCTCCCACCGGCTCCACTCTGGCGCATGCGCTCCAAGCAACGTTTGTTCGTAATCGATGAGGCCGAATTGGCGTTTACTCGCCCGGAAGCCATTGAACTCTTTGAGAGCGTCGGCCTTTCTCGTGAGCAAGCCAGCATTGCCCTGGATCACACGCACGGTCGTGCCTCGGCTCTGCGTACTTGCGCGCAATCTCTGACGTCAGATTCAGATGAAAGGGCCGAGGATGTGGTCGCCGTGATGGAGAGTCAGATAACGGGGCGGCGCTGAGCCAGTCCCCGAGAGTACTTATGAATGCCAGGAACGAGACATCAGCGAGCACAATAGGCTGGATACCAGCTGCTGTGATTCGTTCCGCGGATCGTGGCCGCAACCCGTTTCCTTGTGCTACTCTCGCAAAAAGTCGTATTGCTCCGAGGCACAAGTTGATGGCACCAAGAATCCGGCCGGGGAAGCCTCCGCAGGAGGCATTAACGCCCACCGTAGCCAACCCGCCCGGTTCGTTGCCCAGTTTCTTTCTCAGAACGAAACTGATGCCGCCTCGTCCTTCCCCGGAAATGCTCTCTCGGCCACGATTAACGGAAAGGCTGTTAGCAAACCTTGCGCACTCGGTCACCCTCGTAACAGCCAACGCGGGTTCGGGCAAGACGACCCTCGTTGCCGACTTTCTCAGAAGCCAGGACCGGCCTTTTGTCTGGTACCAGTTAGATCATACGGATGCTGATCCATTTGTATTTCTCGGCTACGTGACGCACGGCATTCAACAGGTCGTACCAGATTTCGGTAAAGCCATGTTCTCATATCTGCACGAAGCTGCAGGCGAGCTGGCGCAACACCCTGAACGAGCGGTCGATGTGCTGCTGAACGAAGTACTTGAGCGAGTAGACCAGCAGCTGATTCTGGTTCTCGACGATTATCATCACCTTGGCAGCGACACTGCGGTTCATGGAGTGCTTGATAGGCTGTTGGCCTACTTGCCGGATGTGATGCACGTCATTGTCATCTCGCGAGAGGTGCCGCCCATTTCGATGTCGCGTTTGCGCGCCCAAGCCCCGCTGTCGACCATTGATCGCCCTGACCTTCTTTTCACAGACCAGGAGACGCAGGAACTTTTTCGTAAGGTCTTCGATCTTGAGCTAACAGCCACGCAATTGGCCGAATACCGGCAGCGCACTCACGGCTGGATCACAGCATTGCAGCTGGTTAGACAATTCGCTCAACGGACACCAGCCAACCGGGAAAATGGAAGTAAGGTCGAGCCCGCCGACCTGGTTGAGGTCTTAACCAGATCCGAGCGCGACATTTTTGACTATTTTGCTGAGGAAGTTTTTGCCGATGAAGCCGCGGAAACTCAACAATTACTACTGCGTCTCTCACTGCTGGAGAGCATTGAGCTGGACACCTGCACCGAGCTCTATGAGGGAATGAATTGTTCCCGCGTCCTACCCAGCCTTGTCAGGCGGAACGTTTTCCTCACCGTGGCCAGCGACGGGCATGGGGAAGAGTATCGACTGCACCCACTCTTTCAAAGTTTTCTGCGCCGGCGCTTCCGCAGCGAGGTTGGGAAGAGCGGGGTGGCCGCGGAACATGCGCGATACGCAGATTATTTTGTCAGCCGAAAAGCCTGGGAACCGGCCGTCAGACATCTGCTGGCTGCCGAGGTTTTCGATCGTGCGGCTGCCATTATCGCCGACCGTGGTCGTGAATGGATTGCGTCGGGAGCGATTGCTTCGCTCGCCTTACTAGCCGGGGCACTGCCGCAGGCTGAACTTGAACTACATCCGAAGGCCCTCGCACACCAGGGCGAAGTGGCAAGGCTCCGCGGTCAATACGATGTAGCGCAGACCTTTTTCCGCCGGGCCGTGACGTTGTTGCGGCAACAAAGTGATAAGGAAGGTGAGGCAGAGGCCCTGCATTCGCTGGCGACGCTCGCACGTCGCGAGGGTGAGTACGAGATGGCTTTTGCTTATCTGGATCGGGCTATTGAGCTCGCGGGAGAAAATTCAGCTCTCCATACAAAATGCGGCAACACGCGGGGCCTGTGTCTGGTTGCAATGGGAGAGTGGACAGCAGCCGAAAGAGAGTTTCGGGCTGCCCTGCAATCTGCAGAGGAACGGAATGACGAGTATTACATGCGGCTGATTGCTCACAACCTGGGCACTCCCGCCGGCATTCGTGGTGATTTCGGCGAAGCATTGCGCTGGCTGGGACGCATGCTGCGAGCCGATATCCATGGAGCTCCGATGCCTCAGGAGGCGATTGCGCACCTGAACATGGCCCGCTGTTATCTTTATCGTGGTGCGTTTGCGGATTGTGAAAAGCACCTTGAGAGCGCCCTTGACCGCTGCCAGGTTTTCAACCTGGTTGCCTCACGCGGAGAAATCTTTGAAGCTTTCGGAAATCTTTACCGAGAACGCTGCGAAGTCGAGCGAGCCACCGAATTTTATGAACGAGCTGCGCGGGCATACGATGATGCCGGGATCGCCCTGAGTCGGGTTGAGCTGCTCGAGGAACTCGCTCTGCTGAGTCTGCAAGTGGGAAACGTGAATGCTGCCCGCACGCACATCGATCGCCTGATCAGCTCACGTCCCGTTGAAAAGGGAGAAATCACTTATTTCACGGCTTCCCTGACCCGTGGCCGCGTGATCCTGGCACAAGGTGAATACCAGACCGCCGCGAAGGAATTGTCCCAGGCACTAAGATATTTTCATGAGAATGGCCTTTACTATTACGAAGCCCAGGCATCCATGGCACTGGCCGCCTGTGAGCTCAAGTTGGGCCAGGAACCGGGCATGCTCGCTCATCTGCGCCGCGCGCTGGAATTGGCAGCCCGCTATGACTATGAGTACTGGCTGCAACGCGAAGTCAGTCATCATCCCGACCTGTTTGGATCTGAGGAGGCGGCCGAACTCTTACCGGCAGAAGTTAGAGAGCAACTACCCTCGCTGCGTGTGCAAAGGTTCCCTGTAGTTCCCACCCCGCAGCTTGAAACCTCGATTGAGGCTAAGAGTCTCACGGATTTGAGTATTAACATGCTCGGTCCCATTGAGATATTTCGCGATCCCACCAGGCCGTTGGGAGCTGATGCCTGGACGACTCGCCGAGCACGCGACATTCTGTGTTTTATCGCCTCCCGCCGGCATCGCCGAGCCTCGAAGGATTCAATCATCGACGTATTTTGGGGCGAAACCGACCTGCGGGCCGTGGAAAAGAATTTTCACCCTACCGTGTCGCACATAAGGAAAGCGCTGAACAGCAATCAGGCATTAAAGCAGAACTTCTTGCTTTATCGCGATGGGGATTATCAACTCAATCATGAATTTTCGTATCGCATTGACATTGAGGAGTTTGACCGACTGGTTGCGGAAGGCGAGAACGCTCGCCGAAGCCGCAGGTTCGAAGAGTGCATTAAGGCTTACGAATCCGCCCTCGCCCTTTATCGCGGCGAGTTCATGCAAGGCAGTTACGATTCGTGGGTGGAAGAGCAACGGACTTATTACAGCAAACAGTATCTGGGCCTACTTGAATCGCTTGCCGCAGTTGCTGAGAAAATGCAGGACTGGAGCCGGTCGATGCAGCTCGCCCAGCGGATCCTTCAGGATGACCCTTTCCGGGAGGATGTCCATTGCTTGTTAATGCGGGCCCACGCAGCGGCTGGCAACCGTGGGGCAGTTAGGGAACAGTTTGAAGGATTACGCCGATTATTAGCAAAAGAGCTGGGCGTAGAGCCGGGCAGCGAGGCGCGCAAGACCTTTCAGGAACTGTTAAAAGACGGCCCAGCGTCATGAAAGTTGGCCTTTGGTATTCCGAAGGAAGACATAAGGTCAAGATCATTACACATTTCGGCTTAGGACCGTATTCAACGCGAAAAAATGACTAGGAAATCGCAAGGCAGGTGCAACAACTCCAACGCCGGAGGGGATATAGAATACCTCCCACTCCGAAAGACACCGTACGCCGTCATCCTTTGTTACTTAGGCAGGCGGTGCTCAGCAGTTCCTGGCTCCAAAGGGGACCAGGAAGCCGGCTTAGTGCGGAAAAATGTCACTAAGGAGTAGTTAGCACGACTGCGCCGATAATCCCGACTAAGGTGATAGTTTGCTAAAAATGACTAATAGCCTACCAGGATTTCTATTACTCAGGTCAAAGAGAATTCTCGCTGCCGGCTTGGCGATCTTGCTGGCGGCGATGCCGGCTCTTGCGGGCCTTTCCATCAGCAACTCGAACGGCATTGTCATGACTGGCGCAGACGGCATTGTCATGACCGGGGCCGACGGCATTGTGATGACTGGGGCGGACGGGTTCCTCGCTCTTGGGCCCAACGGCATAGTTATGACCGGGGCCGACGGGATCGTCATGACCGGCGCCGACAATTTTTATTCGCCAAATAGTCTGCGAATGACTGGTGCTGCCGGCATAGTTATGACCGGGGCTGACGGGATTGTCATGACCGGGGCCGATGGGATCGTTATGACCGGCGCCGACGGTGTTACTCATCAGGCCGATTCGGTGACCATTACCGAGGCCGACGGCATCGTGATGACGGGCGCCGATGGCATTGTGATGACGGGGGCCGACGGAATCCGGCGCACCGGCGCTGATGGGATTGTCATGACTGGCGCAGATGGTATCGTGATGACGGGAGCTGATGGCATCGTCATGACCGGCGCTGATTCGCTACGCGCGTTGGGATCGGATGGAACGGTATATTCGATCCCCACCGATGGCCTCCGCTTTGGTGGGGTGACGGGTATCGTGATGACAGGTGCCGATGGCATCGTCATGACTGGAGCCGATGGTATCGTGATGACCGGCGCTGATGGACTGTTGACAACGGGAATACCGGTTCAGAGCGGATTGAGAAGCTTGGATCCGGAACTTGCTGTGAAGTTAAACAGCCTGACTGACGACAGCAACATTAATGTTGTGCTTGTTTATCATCACCTCCCGACGGAGGCCGATATCACCGACTTACAGGGGATTGGGATTGTCGGCGGTACTCGTTATCGCGCCTTGCCCTTGATTACCTTGACGGCAACCAAAAGCCAAATACTCGTTATCTCACGGCTGCCCGCCGTCCGTTCAATTTATGGCACCCGTACATTGGAAGCCACCATTGAACCCGAAGTTCGCGCTGAGACGGGCGTTGATAGGGCCTGGAGGGATCAGTCAATTGCTCAACAGAACAGCGGACTTGGGGTGAGCGGCCGGGGAGTGGGCGTCGCGGTAATTGATACCGGGATCGACGCAATGCATGGAGATTTGGCAAATCGGGTGGTGCAAAACGTGAAGCTGGCCGATACACAGAGTGCCAGCCCAGGTTTCAATTATCCCGTTAACGTGGAAAACCTCGCCGATACCGATCAGGTTTACGGCCATGGAACATTCGTCGCAGGAGTGATTGCGGGCAGCGGTAGTCTTTCAGGCGGAAAGTATAGCGGCATAGCTCCAGGAGCGAATATTGTGGGCTTGGGCGCCGGTGACCTCAGTTTGGTATATGTTCTCGAAGGATTTGATTACCTGCTGGCTCATCCTGAGTTGGGAGTCCGTGTTGTTAATTGTAGTTTTTCGGCGGAAACGGTCTACGATACCAACGACCCAGTCAACGTCGCTACGCGAATGCTTACCGATCGCGGTATTAGCGTCGTTGTGTCGGCTGGAAATACCGGGTCCGGCATGCACACCTTGAATCCCTATGCCGTTGCCCCCTGGGTAATAAGCGTTGGGGCGACCGATACCCAGGCCAGACTTGCTAGCTTTTCTTCCCGGGGAGATTTTGCCAGCCCTTTGTTCCACCCCACCCTGGTCGCGCCAGGCGTCGCTGTGGTTAGCCTGCGCGGGTCGGGAATTGCAAATGTGACGGGTGCAGAGGGCGTCGCCAACGCCGACACACAACGGTTAAGCGCGTCCGAGCTCCCCAACTATACAACGGCAAGCGGTACTAGTTTTTCTGCCCCCCAGGTGGCGGGTGCTATCGCCCTCATGCTTGAGGCCAACCCGCAGCTTACTCCGGCGAAGATCAAAGACATCCTGCAACAGACCGCAACGCCGCTGCCACCTTACTTCATGCATGAAGTGGGCGCGGGGATGTTGAACGTGCATGCAGCAGTACTGCAGGCGAGTTTTCCGTCACTCAAATTGGGAACCTGGCGCGGACTCGCCAATTGGGGTCAGGTGACATTCGTCAAGGACCCAATTCAGCAGTTTGTTGGCACCGTGCAACCCGGCGCACAAGCTGATGCTCAGCTAACGATTCCCACCGGCGCCTTAACGGCATCACTTCAAGTCGCCTGGGGGCCGATGTGGAGCGCCAATGATCTGGGACTCTCCGCCTACGGCCCGGACGGAAATCTAAGTGCCCAGTCAAACAGGATCAACTTACCCGGGCTGACCGGCGATCGCGAACGCCTGGCACTAAAAGAGCCAGTCACCGGCCTTTGGCGCGCCACTATTAGAAACTCGCTTGGGGCTGCCGTAACTGCTCAGCCATTTGTCGGAACTCTGGAAGTTGGGCGTGCCAGTTACTCGCCGCTGAACGATGTTGTTGGCCAGAGTGCAGCGACGCGCTCCGATATCTATCAGAACATTCGCTCCCTGATGATGGCCCCAGCGGGAAAGAACTTTCGTCCGAATGCTGCCGCTTCGCGGGCCGATTTGGCGGCCGCGCTGGTAGCAGGGGCACGTGTGCCGCAATACATGCGCGGACAACAGAGTTATCAGGATGTTGCTGACGCGATTACCAGGTTGTTGGTCGATAGTGTTCAGGCGGCGCCAACCGGTCCGTTGTTCTACGACGTCGTGGGTACCAATAGATTCCGGCCCAACGAGGCGGTAAATCGTTTGACGGCCGCGGTAGCACTGGTAAGGGCTGCCGGATTGGCTTCTGAGGCTGAGACGAGAAGGAACGCCCCACTCGCTTTTCTTGATGCCTTGAGTATCCCTGCAGATCTGAGAGGCTATGTGGCAGTCGCAGCTGAACGCGGGTTTATCTCGTCAGATACGTCATTTCATCCCCAGTTTTCGCTCACGCGTGCCGAGCTGGCACATGCGATGGTGGTCACACTGACACTGGCAACCAACTGAGACTCCGGAGCATGAAATAGCCAGGTATTCTGCGCTTAGGTTTGGCTGCGCAACACCAGTTCGAGTGAGCGTATGTCTCTTTCGTTCCGCAGCGAAAATATCACCCCAAAGCCAATGCCCGGCTGGCTGGCAGTGACTTCACCGTGCAGTTGTATCCATTTTGATGAGAGCTTGATCTCTATGACGACTGCCTCGCCAACTTCTAACTGACTCTGCGTGTTGACGAAGCACCCTCCCATACTGATGTCTTCAATTCGCGCCTCGTGCATTCCAGACAATCCGTCATACCTCGCCGGCAGGTTTAATGGGACGCGTCGGTTCGTCCTTCGCTCGTTGTTCATTAGTTTGAATCCGCTCTAAGGCTGGCCGCCATGGCATCGCGGCTGAGCTCCAAATGAAACTGGCCTGGGAATCTTGAGTTGTAGAACCTCTGCAAAAACTCAAGCGCTTCTGCATCGTTCAAAGAATAGACTTCTTCCATGTCAAAGTTAAGCGCAAACTTCTCCTTGCGGTCGGGACGATTGAGATATCCATTGGCGTAAGCGGTTTTCGCATCCCTGCCCTGATTTCCAGCCAACTCTTTTGGCGCCAGAAAAGCGTTATTGTATTCCAATTCCAATATGGTATAGCCAAAATCCTCACAGAGGTCCGCCAGCATGGAGATCGAGTACCCAAAGAAATGATGGCGAAGTTGGAAGTCCGGGTCGTATTTGATTACAAACCTCAGTGGCGGAGGAATCTTCTCGTTGATCTCTGTAACGACTAGTTGTGGACGGTATTCCGAAAGGATGGCTCGTAAAACCCAATAATCGTTGCCGTCAATATCCAGACTCAACACACTGAAATTTTCAGCGACTTCGTAGGAACGCAACAAGGGCACGATGTTGGCAGGCGTGGCCCGGTTGCGACAAGCGAACACACCGGAGAAATACTTGTAAGCGCGCGCCAGCCTGACAAATTTTCGGCTGTCATATTCAACCCCAATCCCCTGCCATCCCTTGAGAAAAAGGGCATAAGTGTTGGACCAGCGAATGCCGTCCCCGGCTCCAATATCGACCGCGGTGCGACTATGTTCCGGAGGCAGGAGTTCAGCGATGTACCTGGCGAGAATGCGGTCTTCGTTTTCGTTTGAGAATCCGTCTCGTCGCAAAGACAGCCGGGCGCGGTGCAGCTTGGATTCAAGGTCCTGGAAACTTTGCCGGGCTGCTTTGGTCAATTTCATGCGTTACTTTTCTGGGACCCAAACTAACTGATCATTTTTCCGTAGTAAACTCTTGTATCGTACTCGATGGTAACTTTGCCGTCCTGGTTGTAAGTCTCGAAAATCGCGCGCAGGTTGGCTAACATCGACTCCAGATCAGGATGCCCGGGGTCGGGAGAGTATGACGCTGAACAAATACGGCCCTCCAATCCCTCGTAGTCAAGGTATTGTAAGTTTTCAAAGCTGGCGAGTCTAAAAGCGCTTTTCCCAAAGAAAGCCGCGATATCTTTGTAGACATTTTCGTGGCGCACCTGCAAATAATCGGTGCCGAACCGGACCAGAAGCTCTTCAATTGCCCTCAGAAAGTCGCTTGTTTCAAGCCGGCGCTCGTTCCAGATCAGCGCAACCCATCCCTCAGGCCGCAAAATGCGTAGAAATTCCCTCGCTGCTCTTGCCTGATCAAACCAATGGAAAGCCTGGCCGGCAGTAATCAGGTCAACGCTATGGTCCGCGAGCGTTGTGTCCTCCGCCGTTCCGGGTACGCTTTTGAATCGCGGATAGGACGCCAGCAGCCGTTCGGCCGCCTCGCGCATGTTCTGATTGGGCTCGACGGCATAAACCTGGAAGCCATTTTGTAGCAGCAATTCTGAGAGAATACCGGTCCCGGAACCCACGTCAGCCAATACTGCCTCACGTGTCAAACCACACTCCGCATAAAGAAGATCAACGATTTCGCGTGGATAACTCGGACGATACTTGGCGTAGGCCTCAGCTCTGCTTGAAAAGCGTCTAACGGAATCCACCATTGCTTTGTTATGCAACTCCTCCAAAGAATTTGGCGCTATTCTAAGTTCAGCCCGCCCAAAACGGAAAAGGCTCACTTGGGTCCTTCTTACGCTCTCGAAATCTTAAACGTCTTTGCGGCGAATGCGGACATGCCCGTCCGCGCATGAAATTACCCCGGCAAGAAAGAACAGGCAGGCCTGCTCTGGCAGCGGAATTCCCTATTTACGGGTTCTTTCGCGGAGAACGCGGACGCCTTACCGCGGCGGAAACAACGACGCGCTTTGTGGCGGTGGGGGAGGCGCAAACCTAACCAACAGGCGATAGCCCAGCAAAAGCGCAAGAACAAACGCAAATGTCAACGGCAGACGTGTGTCTGATTTGACCAGCATCCAGTAGTGAAGTACGCCTCCCGCGCCTGCAAAGTAAACCAGCCGGTGCAAGCGATTCCAACGCTTGCCACCCAGCCGCTTAATCATCTTGTTGGTAGAGGTTATCGCGAGGGGCGTGAGCATGAAGAAAGCTGCCATGCCTACTGTGATGAAAGGCCGTTTGATCACATCCGCGGGTATGGTTGAAAGATTAAACAGACGATCAAAGGCGATGTAAGTCAACAGGTGAAGAAAGCCATAAAAGAAAGCGAAAAGACCGACCATGCGCCGAAATCTAATAAGCCAGTTTGCGCCGGTAACTTTGCGGAGGGGCGTGACCGCGAGTGACAGCAGCAGGAAGACGAGGGTCAACATACCGGTAGTGCGCGTTACGAACTCGAGCGGATTTGCTCCCACCTGCTTGCGATAGACATCCCACAAAAGCAGGGTTAGCGGTACAAGGCTGTTGACGAAGAGGACAGTTTTTGAAAAGCGTGTGTCGAGCATATGAAAGTCGTTCAGATTGTCAGTAGTTAGACACGTGCTCAAAAATCCCGATGCAGATCCATCCCCTCATACAAATGTGCTACCTGCTCGGCATACCCGTTAAACATCAGCGTCTTGCGCCGACTGTACTCTCCAATGCGCCGCTCGGTCGCCTGGCTCCAGCGTGGATGATCCACATCCGGATTGACATTTGAATAGAATCCGTACTCATTTGGGGCCTGGATGTTCCAGGTGGTCGGAGGTTGTTCGGCCACCAGTTTGATTTTGACGATTGATTTGATGCCTTTAAATCCATATTTCCAGGGTACGACCAGGCGAATCGGAGCGCCGTCCTGGGGAGGCAACGTTTCTCCGTAGAGTCCGGTGGCGAGTATGGCCAGTGGATGCAGGGCCTCATCTATTCGCAATCCTTCGACGTACGGCAAGTCTAATCCGCTGGCGAAGGCGTTTGGCATCCGTTTGGGATCATAGAACGACTGGAAGGCAACGTAGCGCGCCGCCGGCAGGGGCTCCACTCTTTGCAGTAGTTTGAACAGGGGAAAGCCGACCCAGGGAATCACCATCGACCAGCCTTCAACACAGCGCATCCGATAGACTCGCTCCTCTTGTTCAATCCGAAGCAATTCCTCAAGGTCAAAAACTGCGGGCTTGTTAACTAACCCCTCGACAGAGACACTCCAGGGGCGGGTCACAAAACCCTTAGCTTCCGTTGCTACAGAGCTCTTGGAGGTCGAGAATTCATAAAAATTGTTGTAATTCGTTATGTCTTCAAGGGAGGTCAGCTTCTCATTCACGGTAAAACCTGAATTCGCGGCTGAACTCGTAACGGACTGCACTGTCGCAATCTTCTCGCCTTTGGGCAATTCCGGCGGTGGAGCATTGAGACTTCGGTAGAGTAACCCCGTCGCGGTCGCTGTACCTGCCAGGATCGCTCCCTTCATAAACCAACGACGGTTAAAATAGTCCCGTTTGTCGGTAATCTGGCTCGCGTTGATGTCGCTGTCGCTCTTCATTAATCTCAAGTTCCCAATTTAGCTGCAGATAATACGCTCCATCCTGGGCTAACGGTTTTCGCCAGCATAACGCCTATCCCTTTCAGGCGATAATGAACAGTCGTAAAGAGACTTGCAAACATTACACCTACGACGGAAAGTTCTCGTCAGTCTGAGGAATAATCTGTAGAATCCCCGCAATTTTTTGCAAATGCAATGAAAACGGCATCACCAACTGAACAGACTCCGGAAGGACACTGGGCGGCATTGTTGGCGGGTTTTCTCGGCTGGACACTCGATGCCTTCGATTTTTTCCTCGTCGTATTTTCCTTAACGGCGATTGCCGAGGAATTCCATCGGCCGGATAAGGACATCGCCTTATCAATTGCCGTTACTCTGGCCTTTCGTCCGGTGGGTGCTTTCATCTTCGGGTTGCTTGCCGACCGGTACGGCCGGCGACTGCCACTGATAATAGATCTCATTTTCTTTTCCGCGGTCGAGGTGCTTTCCGGACTTGCACCGAACTACACCACCTTTCTCGTCTTGCGGGCGCTGTTTGGTATTGGAATGGGTGGCGAGTGGGGCGTAGGCGCCTCTCTGGCTATGGAGAAGGTGCCTCCTCGCTGGCGCGGAGTGCTATCCGGCCTGCTCCAGGAAGGTTATGCGGCTGGTTATCTGCTGGCGGCCGCTTGCTACTTCTTTGTTTTCCCGCACTGGGGCTGGCGGCCGATGTTTTTCATCGGGGGCTTACCAGCCCTGCTGGCAATTTATGTTCGCCTGCACGTAAAAGAATCAGAAGTTTGGAAGAAGACACGCCATGAGAACTGGAGCCAGTTAGGCCGCGCCATTGTTTCGCACTGGAAATTGTTTATTTACCTGGTGTTGTTAATGATGATGATGAACTTCGTCTCACACGGTACTCAGGACATGTACCCGACACTGCTGAAACGTCAGTGGGGATTTAGCCCTCAGAAAGTGGCCGCAGTAACGGCGCTCTCAATGGTCGGGGCAATTGCCGGCGGACTCGTCTTCGGACTTCTCTCAGATCGCTTTGGTCGCAAACGCTCAATGATCGCAGCGCTGCTCTGCGCGTTGGGTGTCATACCCCTGTGGGCTTTCTCACCGTCGCTTGGTCTGCTGGTCGCAGGCGGTTTTCTGATGCAATTCATGGTTCAAGGAGCCTGGGGGGTCATACCGGCGCATCTGACTGAATTGTCTCCGGATTCGGTACGCGGTTTCTTGCCAGGGTTTGCTTACCAGTGCGGCGTATTGCTGGCGGGTTTCGTTGCTTATATCGAAGCGATTTTCGCTCAGCGTATGAGTTATGCAAGCGCAATGGCATTGACTGCTTTCACTGTGTTCGTGGGTGCAATAATCATCACCGCTCTGGGTAGGGAACGGCACGGCATTCACTTTGGCGGTTGATTCAATTGCGAGATATACGGCCATGAAGCCAGAGCACAAGCTGGAGATTGACGAGCTTGAAACGGAAATTGTCGGGCAAATCACTTCAATGGTGGGTCAAACCACTGATAAGGTACGTGCAGTCCGCCGCCATTATTCAAATAAAATCGCGCGACTCCCTCCTGAGTTGGTCATCAATCTGGCAATCAGGTTGGTCGACAGTTCGGACTTCCTGCTTCGCTTTGTTGCTTATGAACTCGTCCATTACCACAGGCCGGCCTTGCACAGCCTGAATGCGACGATTCTGGAACGTCTGGGGCGGAGACTGGACAGTTGGTCTGCCGTCGATATATTCGCCAGTTACCTTGCAGGTCCCGCCTGGCGCGAGGGGCAGGTTCCAGACAAGCTGATTCATCGATGGGGCCGCTCGGCGAATCGTTGGTTGCGCCGGGCCGCGCTGGTCAGTACAGTCCCGCTGAATAACAAGGCGCGAGGGGGACGGGGCGACGTGACTCGCACCCTGGAAATCTGCGCAGCACTCAAGAACGACAGGGACGACATGGTTGTGAAGGCCCTGTCGTGGGCACTACGCGAGCTTGCAAAACGCGAACCAGGTTCCGTACGCGATTTTGTTAAGACGCATCGGCAATCGCTTCCGGCGAGGGTGTTGCGTGAAGTTAACCACAAACTTCAAACTGGTAGAAAATCACCCAGCCGATAAACTAACCGAAGCAGGAGCAGTTACCTTAAGTGGCGATCTCGGCAAGTTGCAGGTCTGACGGAGGACAATATGGCCGGTTATTCTGGAACCCCACTGGTAAAAAAATTAGGTATCAAGGCAGGATTTCGGATCGCCTTCGTGGGTGCTCCTGCGAATTTCGAGCGCGATCTAGGCCCGTTACCGGTCAATGTCCAAATCATGTCGCGTCCAAGGCGGCCAATGGATTTTGTCTTATTGTTCTCTAAGTCTGCGACGAGCCTGGAAAACGATTTCAAAAGAACGGCCGCCATGCTCTCAGCCAATGGAATGTTATGGGTTTCCTGGCCCAAAAAAGCTGCGAATATGGCGACTGATCTTTCCGAGAATATTGTGCGGGCAATTGGGCTCGATGCGGGCTTGGTTGATGTGAAGGTGTGTGCCGTCAACGAAATATGGTCGGGACTGAAGTTTGTTTACCGTTTGCGGGATCGTGATCGTTTGCAATAGTTTCGCATCGGCCGCCGTCGCAGGGTTTCCTTATCGGATATCTTCCGTCCAACGCGAATCTCAAAACCCATCCTGGAATCTAATTAGTCGGCGTTGATCGATCATTGCGCGAAAACTTCGGGAGCGAAAACTACTAATAGTGGGACCAGCGAAGCCTTCATCGAACCGGTTGCGCCAAACATACGGCGAACGCTTTCTCAGGAAGTGCGGATAGCCTGTTTTTGTGGGTGAATTCATAAGTCTAAAATGTTGTTGCTAACGATTGACCACACGCTAACCTAAAATTGAAATTGCCATGCGATCATCTATCTTCCAATCGCAGAAATATTTGCAGCGCAAAAACAACTGAAGTGTAATTTGCTGATCAAAAAATCAGCGTTCGCACTGGATGGACCAGCTGGTTGAAAGAAAGTAGTTGCAAAAACTTTTGCGATAACTATAATCCCGATCCCTCGCTAAGAGTGATGATTGAAGCAAGTAAGAATTGAAAAGCGCGGCTCGTCTGGATCTCGAGGATTTGTTAGTTTTGGGTTGCTAAGCTCTCATAATATTTTTCTCGCATGTAGCCCTGGACCTTAAACTGCAAGTTGGATTCAGATTGGCGCAGATTGCAAAAAGTGAAACTGCGCTGGGCAGTCTCAGGCGGTCCTCCAGAATAAATTAGGAGTTTCTCCGCCAAACAATCATCTCAGTAAGAGCAGGTACGGACTGGAGGATGCGAGTCCCCGGCCCGAGGAAAAGTTTTTTCCTTTTTTTCGAAACTCGCACTCAAGTTCGTTCCGTAATTTGAGGTTGACGGAGTACTGAAATGATCGAACCTGTTCAAACGCTTACAAAGCAATGCCCGATTTGTGCCCAGGACTTGCCCCTGACGGAGTATGGAGTTTGCCGAGCTCGTAAAGATGGTCGGAACCTTTATTGCAAGAGTTGCATTCGCAAGAAGGTAAGCGCCAGTCGCCGTGCTTTTAAGGCGTACAAGTCTGTGCGTCATCAATATGTTGCGGATAAAACTGACTCAGCCGCCAGACAGAAGGAACTTCCCGGCCCCCTGCCACCCCGACGCCATTACGTGGTGCGACAGGTCAATAAAATGACCCCCGTGGAACGAGTGCGTGAGGCGATCAGGAATGGGGCCCGAACCCAGAAAGAAATAGCTCAGGGGACAAAGCTGGGAAAAGACGAAATTGGAGATGCGCTGGCGAGTCTATTGCTGTGGACTCGCGAGATAAGAACCGAAGTAGTTGAAAGCCATCGAATCTATCTGATTAATGATTCGTCACCGGAATTGATGCAACGCCAGGAAAACCTACTGGCAAAAGAAGAAAACAACGAGGAACTGGGTCAACTTCCGCCCAGGAAGCGTGACGTACAGAGTTCCTTCAGCGTCGTGCAGGACTTGATGCCGGGAAAGCGGCCTGAGGGAGAGACCGAAAGACCGCCAGGGTGGGTCGCTGCCTAGCTCGTAATTAGCTGTTGAAAGCTTCCAGGACTTCGCGTGCGTGTTCGTCAGGCTTAACTTTCTCGAAGATTCGTTTGATTTTGCCTTTCTGGTCGATTAGGAACGTCTTGCGATGCACACCCATGTATGTCCTGCCCATGAACTTTTTCTGACCATAGGTTTCATACTTGTCCGCGATCGAGTGATCGACGTCAGTCAGGAGAGTAAAAGGGAGTTTAAACTTCTTCGTAAATTTCTGGTGTGAAGCCTCGTTATCGGTTGAGATTCCCAGTACTTTGATGTCCGCCTTCTGAAAATCCGCGAAAGAATCGCGAAAAGAACACGCCTCTTTGGTGCAACCGGGTGTATCATCCTTGGGATAAAAATAAAGAACTACTCTTTGACCTCTAAAGTCTTTGAGGCTGACTGATTGACCGTCCGCATCAGTGGTTTTGAAAGCTGGCGCCGTGCTTCCTTCTTTGAGCATCATTTCTCCTATGAACCGCTTCTGGTTTTCCTGTAAAGCCTGCTGGCATTCTAAGCGGAGCCGCATGACTGAGCAAATCCAACAAAAATAAATGGCGACTAGAAGGCGAAATAGCTATTGGATGGTAAAACAGGAGCCGGAAACCTACTCCTGGGACGACTTTGTACGCGACGGCGAAACAGATTGGACCGGGGTGCGAAATTATCAGGCCCGTAACAACCTGCGGGAAATGAAGGTTGGGGACAGCGTTCTCTTTTATCATTCGGGCAAAGAGAAGTCGGTCGTGGGTGTGGCAGAGGTTCACAAGTCCGCTTATGCTGATCCAACGGCAAATGATGCGCAGTGGGTAGCTGTCGATTTAAGACCGGTGAAGCAGTTGGACGCAGCCGTGCCCCTGGCGGCAATTCGTTATGACAAGAGACTTAGCGGACTACCCTTAATTCGCCAGTCACAGCTTTCCGTAATGCCGCTCACCAGAGACGAATTCGACGCTATCGTAACCATGGGGAAAAGTAAGACGAGAAAAAAAGGTCGCAAATGATGCTTAATTGATTGGGAGAGTGAACCAGATGTTCTCGCAAGTAGATTACACAATGATTATCGTCTCGGATATGGATCGTTCAGTTGAGTTCTATCGGGACAAATTGGGTATTCCGCTGAAGTTTCAATCACCCGACTGGACTGAGTTTCAGACCGGGGCCACGACGCTCGCGCTGCATGGTGGTGGTATTCGTCAACAACAGCCGCCGAGTGGCGATCCATCCAAGCAGGCAGGCACCTGCTCAATCGGTTTTAACGTGGAGGATGTCGATAAGACTTTTGCGGAGTTGCAAGCCAGGGGAATCATCTTCGTAATGCCGCCCACCCAAAGAGAAGGCGAGGGGATTAAGCTCGCGGTCTGCATCGACCCTGACGGCTTGCCGGTTTCCTTTGCGCAAATGATCGCCCAATAAGCTCACGGTTTGCGCACCTTCCCGGATTTGGGACAGCCCTCCAGGGAATAAAGCAATTAGAGCCCTTTGCTGATTAGTTTGGCGCTGGCGGCTGGATCAGATCCGGGATGCTAGCGATTGCTGCTGCCGGCAACGGCTTGAGCCTAAGTTGCTCTGCGAGAAAAGCAAGCCGGTCGCTCCGCGCCTCAGCATTTAGCGCATGCGGGGCCTCGTAAAGCTTGAATCGCTTTGGCTGGCTAACAATTGCTTCATATTGTTTGGCGCGTTCAGGGTTTAAAAATCTTTCCTGAGTGGCGAATTGCAAGAAAACAAAGGCCGGTGCCGCGTGGGAGACGTATTTGCCTGGATCTGACCAATCGTGTTTCCTAACGAACGCGTCGAATTTGTCGGGGCCTACTTTCTGTCGATAGTTCTGGTATTCCGGACTTTTCAGATCGACTTCGTCAGAAAGAGCACCGGCCATCAGAACAAACGCCTTGAATCTGCGGTCAATCCCACTAAGAAAGCCGCCCACCGCAGCGTTATAACTGTGGCCAACGTAGGCAATTCGTTTCGGATCAACATCCTTCCGGGCCAGCAACAGGTCAAGACCGCGGCGCATATCCACTACTTGCTGGACAAGGTCAACGAACTGCTGCTCATTGAGCGGTTGGTTATTTTCTACGTGGCCGGGACGCGCGATTGGTCCGTCGGTCAAGAGTGAAATCACGCCGCTCTGGGCCAGTGCCACCGCCTCGTCAAGAAATTGTGTGCGGTTGCGGGCCGTTGAATTGCTCCAGTACCAATGTCCCCAGATCACGGCCGCGAACGGGCCCTTTCCCGGAGGCACGACCAGATAAGCCGGGACTTCGCCGCCTTTGGGACTTGAATAGGTGATGTCAAAGATAGCTGTACCAGCGCGATGCTCAATACCTTTCTCTTTGAGACCGAGGGGCGCTTTCCTGTCGTAGTCAAAGTGCCGAAGCATGTCGGCGTCCTGTGCGAGCCCCGGCGAAGCGCAAAAAGCAGCAATGGTAGTCAAAAAAAACACCTGCAAAACAGGAAGTGGGCTTCGCATCGGCGGTTCCTCCTTTTCTTGCGTTTGGGCTGGCGGCGATAATTGACAATAGTATAGCTCCGGTGCGACGCTCTGCGAACACTGCACTATGCAATGAAACGAAAGGAGAACCGTTAATGCGTCTGACTGAAATGGTTTCGTGCTCTGGTTGAGCGGCTAAGCTCGATCCCGGCATACTCGCTCAGGTTTTGAGCGGGCTACCACCACAGCCTTTTGACGGAAATGTGATGGTTGGCTTTGACAAAGCCGACGACGCCGGAGTGTATCGACTGCGTGAAGACCTCGCGATCGTGCAGACAGTAGATTTTTTCACACCCATTGTTGACGATCCATTTGTATTTGGTCAGATCGCCGCGCTCAATTCCATCAACGACGTCTGGGCCATGGCGGGAACACCGGTGACGGCGCTGGCGATAACTTGCTTTCCCAAAAAGGGCGTTGATCCGGCCATTCTTGGGGAGATCATGCGCGGTGGGCTCGAGACTTTGAACCAGTACGGTGTCACTTTGATTGGAGGCCATAGTGTTGACAACCAGCAGATCATGTTTGGCTATTCGGTTACTGGAGTAATCGATCCGGGAAAGATCGCCACGAACGCCGGCGCGCGTCCGGGAGATGTAATCATCCTCACGAAGCCGATCGGCACCGGCGTCATTTCCACCGGGATCAAGTTTGGCAAATCCTCTGCGGAGATCGCCGCCGCGTCAGTCGCTACGATGTTGACACCAGGCAAGCACGCTGCTGAGGCAATGCGGGAATTCGACGTCAAAGGCGCAACCGACGTCACGGGCTTTTCCCTCCTTGGCCATGCCTGGGAGATGGCGCGGGCCAGCAACGTGACCATAAAGATCGAACCCGGTTCGGTACCGTTGCTGGCCGGTGCGTTGGAGTTGGCCGCCGCCGGGATGCTCACCAGTGGCGATGGGACGAACCGAGCTTATGTGGGGGAAGACATTGAGCTTGGCGATGCAGTCGACGAAAACTTGCGCAAGCTGTTTTTTGACCCGCAAACCGCCGGGGGAATGTTGATTGCCGTTCCCTCTGATCGCGCACAGGCATTATTAATGAGGTTGCGTGCCCATTATCCCCAGGCAAGCATAGTCGGCGTAGTCGTCGAGCGCGGGCCACGATTAATTACAGTGAACTAACCATTCCCGGTAAGCAGGTAACCATGGCCTCTACAATTCAGCAAATAACGCCGGCGAAAGCGCATTCAATTAGCGAGCTCTATCGGGCAGTCCGCGCCCGAACCATGCAGATCGTGGCGCCGTTGGAAATTGAGGACTATGTGATTCAGACCGCCGACTTTATGAGCCCGCCGCGCTGGCACATCGGCCATACCTCCTGGTTTTTTGAAACTCTGCTGCAGGCACACCAGCCCGGCTACAAAATCTACTCTGAAGAATATCTGTTCTACTTCAACTCCTACTATGAGGGACTTGGCGAGCGAATAGCGCGGCCCAAACGCGGCACCAGGTCACGGCCTACGGTCAGGGACACGATTAGATATCGTAATCATGTCGACGTCGAAATGCTGCGGTTTCTGGACACGATTGACGAGCATTCGCAGAGAGAAGCGGTGTTGTCGCTTGTTCGACTCGGCCTTGAGCACGAGATGCAGCACCAGGAACTGCTCGTCTACGACATCAAACACCTGCTAGGCGATCAGTTTGATGCGCCCATCCAGCCTGCGCCGGTATCGTCGACCGAAGTCACCGGAATGGCCGAGATAGAAGGCGGCATGTTTTGGCTCGGTTACGGCGCGCAAGTCCAGAACCCAGAGACCAAAGGCCAAGGTCCTTCTCACTTTGACTTCGCTTTCGATAACGAGAAACCCGCGCACCAGGTTTTCCTCCACGACTTTGCCATTGATCGCGCGCTTGTCAGCAATGGTGATTATCTTGAATTCATGCGCGCCGGCGGCTATCAGAACTTTCGCTGGTGGTTTTCCGAAGGCTGGGAGACGGTCAATCGTGAGCAGTGGGCTGCACCGATGTATTGGGAACTACACGATGGCCAATGGATGATTCGCGATTTCACCGGACTGAACGCTGCTGCAAGCAAAGCTAACGAACCAGTCTCACACGTCAGTTTTTTCGAAGCCTCGGCGTTTGCCAAATGGGCGGGAAAACGCCTGCCGACAGAAGCTGAATGGGAGAGAGCTGCCTGCGGTTCGAGTCACAACAAACCCTCGCGACCCGCGGGAGCTGCGGTGATCGCCCCTTATGGAAGTGGGCGTCGAAATTTTCCCTGGGGAAGCACTGTACCTACCGCAGCTAACGCCAATCTTTTTGAGAATGGCCTTTGGTCGGTGGCTACCATCGGCTCCTATCCAGCCGGGCAAAATGATCTCGGTTGCCAGCAGCTAATTGGCGATGTATGGGAATGGACCACGTCCGATTACGTTCCCTATCCCGGCTTTAAATCCGAGTTCGATGAATACAACGACAAGTGGTTCGTCAATCAGAAAGTATTGCGCGGTGGTTCGTTCGCCACGCCGCAACTTCATATCCGCTCAACCTACCGAAATTTCTTCCACGCGCACGAACGGTGGATGGTTTCCGGCTTTCGTTGCGCCCGGAATTTATAACGTAACTGGCTAAGGCTCTGGCGTCAGCTCGACCTGTCAACAATCGCTTACGTTACACCGCGGCGTTGCGTCTAGTGGCCAATGTTTCATCTATGCAAAATGAGCACGGCAATTGTATAATGCCCGGACCCATGAAACCGAGTCTCTTTCATCCAGCGGTAGCTAACTGGTTTGCGAAGCAGTTCCCAGGCGCTACGCCACCACAGGAACGGGCATGGCCAGCCATCAAGAACCGTGAGAACACGCTAATCGCGGCGCCGACCGGTTCCGGCAAGACGCTCGCGGCATTTCTCGCGGCCATCGACGACCTGGTGCGGCTTGGCCTGGAAGATAAGCTCGAGGACACAACCCACGTCATTTACGTCTCGCCGCTCAAGGCTTTGAGCAATGATATTCAGATCAACCTGCAAAAACCGCTTGAAGGAATTGAGCGCGAATTGCAGGCGTTGGGATTGCCGCCGGTAAACATTCGTACGCTGGTCCGGACGGGTGATACCCCCGCAGCCGAACGCACGGCGATGACCAAGCGCCCGCCGCACATTTGTGTCACGACGCCGGAATCGCTTTTCATCCTTTTGACCAGCGAAGGCGGGCGTCGGATGTTGCGTACGGCGCGCACCCTGATTGTTGACGAAATACACGCCCTGGTGGGTGACAAGCGTGGTTCACACCTCGCCCTCTCGATTGAAAGGCTTGAGCATCTCGCCGCTCAGCATGAACTCGAAATGCAAAGCTCTCAGATCCAGAACCCCAGGCTTGAATTCCAACAACCCGCAGCCAACCTTCGACATTCCCGTTTGGTGCGTATTGGACTATCAGCCACCCAGCGGCCCATCGAGGAAGTGGCCCGCTTTCTGGTTGGCACAGCCAATTTAAACAACGATGGAATGCCCAACTGCACGATAGTTGACAGCGGTCATGTGCGCCGGCTCGATGTCGCAATTGAACTCCCTGAATCTCCTCTGCAGGCGGTAATGTCGGGCGAGGTCTGGGACGAAGTCTACGACCGTCTGGCCCAACTCATTCGCGAACACCACACAACTTTGATCTTCGTCAATACACGCCGGCTCGCAGAGCGAGTCGCGCGCCACCTCGGCGAGCGCATCGGCGACGAGAATATTGCCGCGCATCATGGCAGTCTCGCCCGTGAACAGCGTCTGGCTGCGGAGCAGCGCCTGAAAGCCGGTGAGTTGAGTGCGCTGGTAGCCACAGCCTCGCTGGAGTTAGGGATAGATATTGGGGACGTGAATCTGGTTTGCCAGCTCGCCTCGACGCGTTCGATAGCCAGCTTCCTGCAACGCGTGGGGCGCTCGAATCACACTGTCGAAGGGTTTCCGAAAGGCAGAATCTTTCCGCTCTCGCGCGATGAGCTGGTGGAATGTGCGGCTTTGATCGATTCTGTGCGCCGGGGAGAGTTAGATCAGGTGTCGATTCCGCAGCAACCGCTCGACATCCTCGCGCAGCAAGTCGTAGCTGCGGTCGCCGCCGAAGAATGGATTGAAGACGATCTCTTTGCGATGGTGCGAGGCGCCTATCCGTACCGGAATCTGGAGCGCAAAGACTTTGACGAAGTAATTCGCATGCTGGCCGAGGGGTTCGCGACCAAACGTGGCCGGCGGTCCGCATACGTGCATCATGACGCGGTAAATCATCGCTTGCGCGGCCGCCGCGGCGCCCGCCTCGCGGCAATCACCTCCGGGGGTGCGATTCCTGACACCGCTGACTATGCAGTGGTGCTCGAGCCGGGCGGTCTGGTCATCGGCAGCGTCAATGAAGATTTCGCCATCGAGAGTTTGCAGGGAGATATTTTTCAGCTGGGCAATACCTCCTGGCGCGTCTTGCGAGTCGAGCAGGGAAAAGTCCGGGTTGAGGATGCGCATGGCCAGCCGCCTTCGATTCCCTTCTGGTTGGGCGAAGCCCCGGCGCGCACGCATGAGCTTTCTGCGGCGGTCTCGCGTTTGCGCTCAGAAGTGGCCGAACGCGTTTCCGTCAGTAGCGCTGACTTAGATCTGCGGGTTGAGGCAAACGGAACAACAGTCGCGGCTGAGGCTCAATACCCCGAAGAAACAAAGTCCTCCATCGACACGACTTCAAGTCTGCATTACCTGACGGACGAAGTTGGCATATCTCGCCCCGCAGCCGAACAGATTGTTGAATATCTCGCAGCATCGAAGATCGCTCTCGGCGTCATGCCGACACAGCAGGATATCGTGCTGGAACGCTTCTTTGACGATAGCGGCAGCATGCAATTGATCGTCCATGCTCCCTTTGGCAGTCGTTTGAATCGGGCCTGGGGTCTGGCTTTGCGCAAACGTTTTTGTCGCCAATTCAACTTTGAACTCCAGGCCGCGGCTACCGAAGACGCAATCATTTTATCGCTTGGTCCCACACACAGCTTTCCGCTTGGCGATGTCTTTCACTATCTGAATTCCAAAACGGTCCGTGACCTGTTGTGTCAGGCATTGCTCGACGCTCCGATGTGGAACATCCGCTGGCGCTGGAATGTGACGCGGGCCCTTGCGGTCCTGCGCCGTCGCGGCGGCAAAAAGATTCCCGCCCAGCTGCAGCGCATGAATGCCGAAGATCTGTTGACCGCGGTCTTTCCCGATCAGGTTGCCTGTGTCGAAAATCTTGGCGGCGGCCCACGCGAGATTCCCGAGCATCCCCTGGTTGCGCAAACTGTCAAAGATTGTCTGGAAGAGGCAATGGATATCGAAGGCCTCGAATCATTACTGCAATCAATCGAGCGTAATGAAAGAAATCTAATCGCGCGAGATATGGTCGAAGCATCGCCGCTTGCGGCTGAAATTTTGAACGCTCGTCCCTACGCTTTCCTGGACGACGCTCCGCTCGAGGAGCGTCGGACGCGCGCGGTGTTTCAGAGGCGCTGGCTGGATCCGGAAAAGGCGGCGGACATTGGCAGATTGGATCCTGCGGCAATCGAGCGTGTGCGGGAAGAAGTTTGGCCAGAGGCGCAGAATCCGGATGAGCTGCATGACGCTCTGGTGGAGTTAGGATTCCTGACTGAGGCCGAAGGTGCAGAATGGCAAGAGTGGTTTGCCCAGCTGCAGGTCGACCGGCGAGCTGCTGTGCTCGTGACTGGGACCGAACCTGGGACCGAACCTGGGAGCGCAGGCATCCTGCCTGCCCCCTCGTCGAATGCCATTCAATCGGCGGCAGGCAGGATGCCTGCGCTCCCAGGCAGGCTTTGGGTGGCAGCGGAACGCTTACCGCAACTACAGGCAATCTTCCCTTTCGCTTCCCTTTCCCCGCAGATTACCGCGCCGGAGAGCTACGCGCAAACAACCTGGTCTGGCGAAGACGCATTGGTTGAGATCGTACGTGGAAGGCTCGAAGGACTTGGTCCTGTTACGGCAGAAAGTCTGGCCATTTCACTTGGCTTGCCGTCCAGGGATATCGAGGCCGCCCTGCTCAAATTGGAAGCTGAGGGCTTCGTTATTCGCGGCAGCTTCTCAACCGGCGCAAGTGCTGTTGAATGGTGTGCGCGCCGTTTACTGGCGCGTATTCACAGTTACACGCTGAACCGACTACGGCAGGAGATAGAACCGGTTTCCAGCTCGGATTTCATTCGCTTTCTGCTGGCCTGGCAAAAGGTTGCTCCCGATCACCAGATCGAAGGACCGGAGAGTCTGCGCGTCGTGCTTGAACAGCTGGAAGGATTTGAGGCCCCCGCAGCGGCCTGGGAGGGCGAATTGTTGCCCAGCCGGCTCATCGAATACGATCCCGTCTGGTTGGATGCACTATGTTTGTCGGGTGAAGTGATGTGGGCGCGCCTGACTCCGCCGGCGGCCCCCAAAAATGGTCCGGAAAGGTCCCGTGGATCGGGCCCGGTGCGCACAACGCCGATAGCGCTGATTCGACGTAAAAATCTGGCGGTTTGGAATTCTGTTTTTCCGCAACCTTGGCTGGAAGACATCAGATTTTCAAGCATCACAGAAGTTGTCTATAGCTATCTGCGCACCCGCGGCGCTTCTTTTTTCCATGACATTGTGGACAGTACCAAAATGCTGCGCGCCCAGGTGGAAGAGTCACTGGCTGAGCTGGTGGCTTACGGCCTGATTACTTCTGACAGCTTTACCGGCTTGCGCGCATTACTGACCCCGGCAAACCGCAAGACGCGCGCTGCAGCTCGGCACAAACATCGCCAACCGGTCTACGACATGGCCAGCGCCGGTCGCTGGTCGCTCCTGTCGAGAAACGCAGGAATTGAGTCTTCCGAAAATCCTGCAAGCGTTCCGCCAGCCAAACCCTCCGCAACTACTCCCCGGTGGCAAACCTTTGCAGCGGTTCCAGCGGAAACAAAAGAAGCCGTCGCGCGCATCCTGTTGCAACGTTACGGCGTCGTCTTCAAGCGCTTGCTGGAACGCGAAGGAATTGTGCTTCCCTGGCGCGATTTGCTGCGCGTTTATCATCGCTTGGAGGCGCGCGGGGAGATTCGAGGTGGCCGCTTTGTCGCAGGCATTTCGGGGGAACAATTCGCACTTCCTGACGCGGTCGGGTTGGTCAGATCTATCCGGCGCGCCCCGGAAAAGGGAATCATGATTTCGATTAGCGCCGCTGATCCACTGAACCTTGCCGGATTGATCACGCCGGGGCCGCGGGTTACTGCTCATACTGCAAATCGCGTCCTTTACAGTGATGGCGCTCCAGTCGCTGCACTGGAGTCGGGCGAGACGCGCTTTCTGGTTGAAATGAGTCGTACCATGGAGTGGCAGGCCAAGGCTGCCTTGCTGCGAAAGGCCACGCCCCCGGTGCTGCGTTCATACCTCAGCCGGCGCGCCTGAGCTTAAAATTATCTCGCCAACTAGTGCCTCCCGGACGTCTCATCTGTTGACCTGGAGGGCTGTAATGAAGCGATGACCGACTGGGTAAGCGTTGGGGTTCGCGCCGCAAGAACAACTACGCTACTATTGACTCAATCCAGGTCCTCCCTTTTCTGCTGTGTGAGGTAGCAATGATGAATAAGACCCCCATTTTGGCATTCATTACGAGTTTATCGATTGTCTTCACGATCGTATCGCCGACGAGGGCACAGGAGCCGGCTGCAGCGACCGCGACCAATGAACAATCCGAGGAGCAAAAGCAGAAGGAAAAGGATGCGGCAGAGAAGAAGGCGGTCGCGCTATTGGAACAAATAGTCAGCGAAGTGCAGATGATGAAGCTTCCGGAAAATCGCATTCGTGTGCAAATCGCCGCTGGCGATCTTCTTTGGAAGCGGAACGAAGCGAGAGCGCGATCACTATTCTCCTTCGCATCTGAGGGTGTAGCCGAGATGATGCGCAACAGCGACGGCAACATGCAGCGCTGGGCCGCACAGTTGCGACAGGAATTGGTGCTGTCCGTGGCCCAACACGATGCCCCACTGGCTTATCAACTCTTGGCGGCGACCCGTTCACCAAACCCTGTTGCTGAGACCGCCAATGTTTTTCGCCGTCCAAACTTCGATGCGAACCTGGACCAGGCTTTGCTGGCGCGCGTAGCAGCTAAGGATCCCGGGCTGGCTGCACAAAAGGTCGAGGAGTCGCTGGCCAAAGGTGATTATCCGGGTTCGGTGGCTCAGGTTCTGTCGCAATTGCAAGCGCAGGATAAAGAAGCGGCCAGTAAACTTAGTGCCAAAGTGGTGAGCAAGTTACAGTCCGAGAACATGCTGGCCAATCTACAAGCACAATCGCTGGCGATGAACCTTGTGCGACTGGGCCCCGCTCAGAGTGGGCCAACCCCAACGGCGAATCAGGTAAATGCAAGTCAGTCAAACAGGGGTAATGCGGGTCAGGCCGTGCTCAGCGAAGCAGCTTACCAGGAGTTGCTGAATACTCTTATTGATGCTGCGCTCAGAGCTACGCCCCAGACAGCGAACAATCAGCGCGGGCAGAATGCGCGCGGCAGGGGCAACTTTGGAGTTCCGCAAACCGCAGATCAAAATTCACTTTCAGACGGACAAATTGAGCAACAGAATGCACGGCGCCTGTTAAATGGATTGCAGACGCTGTTACCGCAGATCGACCTATATCTTCCATCGCGCGCAACTACTCTGCGTAACAAGATGACCGAAGTTGGCGTGGGGAATAACCAACGACTGGCGGCCAATCAGTTGAACAGCCTGATGCAACAGGGAACTGCCGACAGTTTACTGGCAGCCGCCCCCAGTGCACCTCCGCCCTTGCAGGCGAGGCTTTACCAGCAAGCAGTCCAAAAGGCGCTTGCGGAAGGAAACGCAGACCGCGCTCGCCAGATAGCGAACGAGCATCTCGACCCAAGCATCCGTGATGTGGTGCTGAAGCGCGTCGACTTTCAGCTGGTCGCGAAAAAGTTAGAAACAGAAAATATGGACCAACAGCGTCTAACTCTGGCTGGTTTGCGATCTGACAACGAGCGTATTGACTTACTGCTGATGTTGGCCGCCGCGGCACAAAAGACGGTGGCCGACTCAAAGGCGGCTACCGCGTCCGAGCACGGTGCAAAGCCTGCTCTGGTGTTTCTTGAAGAGGCCCGGCGCCTGGCGAACCGCCGCGTCACCAGCTACGGACAATTCGATCAGCAACTAAGGGTTGCAGAAGCGTTGGCGGTCCTCGATCCGGCGCACAGTTTTGAAGTGCTTGATTCAGGAATCAATCAGCTTAACGAACTGTTATCGGCCGCTGCCACCTTGAGTGGCTTCGAAGTAAATATTTTCAAGGATGGTGAGTTGCCGCTTGAAGGTGGTAGCCAGCTTGGCGATATGGTGGCGCGCTACGGGCGTGGAGTGGCCAATTTGGCAAAGATGGACTTTGCTCGGGCCGAGAGCTCTGCCAATAAATTCCAATTGGCGGAACCGCGCCTGTTTACCCAATTGAGCATCGTGCGCCGAATCCTGGGAGGGCCTCAGGTTCCACCCGCTGATAATGGCTTTATCGGCGGTTTTGGGCCGCGACGAGGACAGTAGAAGCGGCCGAAGCAGTTGAGTAACTGGACTGGGCGTTCCGCTTTCGTGCTGGGCTTTGCGCGCCTGCCTCATTTACCTATAATTTCTTCAAGCCACGTGAGATGCATTTGAATAAGCCCGCGGCCGCAGGGGTGTCAACAAGGAATCTGATTGATGAACTTTATTCTCTTGCTGCTTCTAGCTCTTGCTTTCTGCATGCCGGCCACGGTTGAGCAAAAAGACGAGCCCCAACACAAGCTGGTTCAGTTCCAAATGGTGCTGCTAAAGAAAGGTCCGAAATGGACTGCCACCCGCACCAAAGAGACTGAGCAGTTACATCAGGCGCATGTTGCACATGTAACGGCGCTGTTGGAATCAGGCCAGGCCATTATTGCTGGTCCCTTGACTGACGATGGTGAGATCCGCGGCATCTACATCTTTCGCGCCGCCTCGGCTGATGAGGCCAGGGCCTGGGCCGGCGCTGATCCTGCGGTCGCGTCTGGTCATTTGCTGGCTGAGATGCATCCCTGGTGGTCAGAAGACGTGATGAAAAAAGCCCCTGCGCCCTTTAAGATGACGACTGCATATCTGGCGTTTCTCACACGCGGGCCTGCCTGGACTCCCGAAAAAACACCCGCGAGTGCAGAACTGCAAAAAGCGCACATGGCCAATATCAACCGTCTCGCCGAGCTGAAAAAGCTGGTCGTGGCGGGTCCGTTTGGTGACGATGGCCAGTTGCGCGGCATCTTTGTCTTTCGCGTCGCTACGCTGGCAGAAGCCAGAGCGCTTACCGAGACAGACCCGGCAGTCAAGGCCGGACGGCTGGCCCTTGAGCTTCATCCCTGGCAGGTTCCGGAAGGCATTCTGCCATGATCTCTCACCGGGGCAATTTCATGTTCCTATATTGTATTCGCAGTTAAATCGTTAAGTTCAACGGAAGGGCTACAATGAAAGCAAGCTGGAACAACGTCGTACTCGCCGAAAGCGCAAACACTATTGTGGTCGAGGGTAATCATTATTTCCCGGCCAACGCAATTAAGCTGGAATATTTCCAAAAGAGCAGCACCCACACGGTCTGTCCCTGGAAGGGCCAGGCCAGTTACTACGATGTGGTGGTCGACGGCAAGGTGAACAAAGATGCCGCCTGGTATTATCCAGATCCGAAACCCGAGGCCGCCAACATCAAGGATTACCTTGCTTTCTGGCGCGGAGTGAAGGTGGAAGAGTAAAGTCCGGCAAGCTTCTCGCAGGCGCCACTCTCTCTATCCCTGCAAACGATCCTGGGACACACTCTTCGGGACAATATTTCGAACCCCACTCCTGACCAGTCCGTATCACCATTATGTACTGTCCCGGTTGCGGTTCCGAAGAACGTCAGATGAGTCAGTACTGCCGCGCCTGCGGCACGGATCTGCGTGTAGTGCGCGCTGGCCTGGAGCGACCCGATTCGGTTACTACTTCGGCAGTGACGGCGCGCGAGGAGATTGGGCGCGTATTTGCCGAAAAGATTCGTGAAGTTGAGGATTCGCGTGATCTCAAACGCATCGCCGAAGACGTCCTGCCCCAAATCGAAAAATTTCTCGAGTCTCCGGCAGAGAAGCGCCTGCGGCGAATGCGGGCGGGGGTGATTACTGCGGCAAGCGGCCTGGGAGCGACGCTGCTAGCTGGCCTGCTGCTTGCGGTGATCAGGAATCCTCAGGATCCGGATGCGATTCCACTGCTGATCTTCTTTGCCGGGTTGGGTGTGGTTGCTTTCACCATTGGTTTGGGACTTGTCTTGAATGGTTTATGGTTGACGCGTCTTCCCCAGGGCCTGGAAGATAAATCGCTGGAAGCGCGCACGCAAAATCTTCTGGACTCGGGATACGCGCCACCGCAGTTACGGCCAGGGGATGAGCGGCTTAATTTCCGCACCCCCACCACTTCCGATCTCGCTAAAGCCGATCTGCGCGGCTCGTCCGTCACCGAGCAGACTACGCATCACCTGAAACGAGAACCGTGAGATAAAAACGTTTAGAGTACCGCCTTCAGGCGGGCTTTCTTCCCCAATGCAATCCACCTGTCTGAATGTGAGGATATGCGGCCTGCCTCGCTCGTCCTGGTTGCGCCAATTTTATCTCCGAGCTTCTTAATCGAATATCGAATCGGGAAACGTTTTCGTAGTGCCTGACATTCTTTAGCAGATGGTATCGGGAGAACCATAAAGTTGCCGAACTTTTACAAGTGGCGTTAGCGGGAACTTTTCTATTGACACATACGGTTACGCAGACTTAGCCTTTCGCAGCTCATATATTTGTCCGGCGCCTCCGAACCTTCGATAACCACTGCTGCCAGTTCTTTCGTTCAGGATGAAGTCGATCTTGGAAGTGTCGGAAAAGCTGTCACAGGAATCGGTCTTTCGATTCCCCATTTTGAAGGAGTCTATCCATGGATCAAAAAGAATTTGACCGTCCCAACAAACCTACGGAGTGGACGCTAATGTTTTATTTCGCCAGCGACAATCCACTGGCGCCGGGAGTTATCTCGCAACTGAAAGCACTTAAGAACGCGGGGTATCATCGCGGCGTCAATGTTCTGGCGTATTTTGATCCTGAGGTTCGGGAAACACCGACGCACATCTTCGATGTTAACGCCATCGAGAAGATAGAGAGTGAGAAGCCACAAATCGGTTTTGCAAATGATCCTTTCGTCAGGAACTTGATGTACGACAAATTATGGGGAGACGAGCTTTCCCGTGACGGCAAGACCCCAATCAGGCAGTTGCTGATCCAGCAACTGGAAAAGAGGAACTTTAAATTCAATCCACGGAAGCCTCCAGCGTCAAACGACGACGGAAATGACGATCATGGCCGGGCAAGTGATGACAGGAGAACGCGGCCTCAATCGGGCCCGAAAGAGTCATTAGCCATGTTTTTGAACTTCTGTGCTGAGAAGTATCCGGCCGAGCACTATATGCTCTTCATTATTGGACACGGGCAGATCGTGGGCGATGATGTGTTTCTCTATGACGAGCACGCAGCCAAACATGCGGTGACTTTGACGGAACTGGGCGAGGAGCTCAAGAAGTTCAAAGCTCATGAAAATGTTCGCAAGGCGGAGTTTGATTTAGTGAGTTTTCATAGCTGCTCAATGAGCAGCGTGGAGATCACTTCGGAACTGAAGGGGACCGCAAAATTCATGTTGGCTTCACAAGGCACAGCGTTTGTGGGTAGTTGGCCCTATCTCTCGATATTGATCAGAATCTTCAATGATTTTGGGGAGCCTTCCCTGGATATCAAAGAAATGATCAAAAAGATGTTCTTCTACGTTCGCCACAATAGTACAGACTTTGTATTGGCCGGCTACTCGTTCGATCTTTGCCTTTGTGAGTTGGGAGAAGGCGGAGTGACGGCTGTTGAGAAGGCAATCAAAGATTTGGCCGCAGAGTTGAAAAGAGGTTTGGCTGAAGGAACTTCGCCGATTATCGCGGATGCCATTTTGCTGGCGCACTGGAGATCGCAGAGTTATTGGCAAGAGAATTACACTGATGTCTATGACTTCTGCTTTTGCCTTGAGCACTACTGTAATGAGCTGGGAAATAACGTCGGGAATATGGGATCTATTCAAACAGCTGCTGGTAAGGTAATGGACGCGCTGATAGCCGAGAGACCTGGAGACGACAAGTACGGTGAACGGTTAGTAACTATAGCGCAATTCGTCGGTCCGGGTTCCCAATATTCCCATGGCTTATCGGTTTTCTTTCCCTGGTCTGAGCCTCCGCAGGACCGGCCGATCATGTCCCAATACCCAGGTTACGCTTTTCAAGAGAAAACCGACTGGTTTGGTTTTCTCAAAGAATATTTCAGGAGCACCATGCGCAAGAGTCGCAGGGAGGAGTCTGATCCGAGAATTCCTGCCCCGCACCAGAGTCCTGCTGAGGCACTGCGCGAAGACATGGCTGCAATCATGTTTGGCGCCGCCGGCGGCGCGAGCGTCCCCGGAGCCCTCGACGATGACGACCCGCCACCAGTTAAGACTCGACCGACAGATCCCATGGGTAAAGTCAGTCCACGCGATCCGATGGGGGGTGACTGTGCTTGTGGATCCATAAAGAACTTTCCACACGACACTCGTCCGCGCCTGTTACGAGCAAGAAACGCACAGTTAGATAAGGATGGCCCAACCTTCTTCAGCTTTTAGTGAGGTCCGGTAGGAAAAGGGGCGGCATGACCGCCCTTTTTCTTTCATTTTCTCTCGCTATCAGAGTGAAAACATGCAGTACTCCACATTAATTCTTGTGGCACTCTTCCCATTTCTTATTCCAGTGGCTCTGGCGCAGCAGCAACCCGTGGGCGCCACGGAAGATACTACTCGACACGCTAACGATCTACTCAAACTTAGTGCCCAACAGAATTTCGAAAACCATGCGGTAGCACTGCAAACTGCACAACAGGCGCTAGTACTATGGCAAAGTGTGGGAGATAAAGGCGGAATCGCTCGCACTTATGACCAGATTGGTCGCTGTTACCTGGTGCAGAGCAAATTGCCAGACGCGACCAAAAACTACGAGCAGGCGCTCCAAATCTGGCAGGAGCTGAATAACAACAAACAGGTTGCTTCAACCTTAATAATGCTTGGATTTATTGAAGTCCGTAAGGGCGAATGGTCTGCTGCTATTTCCCTCCTTACCCAAGCCCAGAGTTTGCTGGAAGAAAATGACGCGAGCCAGCTTGGTCAAATCTCCGCAGCCTTAGCTGATATTTTCAATGAAAGCGGGTTACCGAAAGACGGGCTCATTCACACGCGCCGCGCACTCGAATACTACCGACGCACGCCTGACGAACGCGATGACAAGCGCATGATCCTCGATATCGGTAAGAGCTATTTTCTGCTGGGGAAGTACAGCGAAGCCTTGGCATATATCCAACAAGCGCTCGACAGCTTTGCCCCGGACAACCTTGATTCAGCCGACTGTCACGAATCCCTCGGTCGAGTCTACAGCGCCACCGGCCAACTCGATCTGGCGCTCGAACACTTGCAAGCTGCCATCCCCGTCTATGAACGAATCGGAAATCCCGCGGAAGCAGCGCGCGCCCGTGCTCTGGTCGGACAGGTCTATTATCAAATGGGACAGTTGGAGCGGGCGCGGCACACTTACCAGCAGGCGCTCTCAGCCTTTCAACGCCTGTCCGATCAGCTGAACGAATCGGCGCTTCATTACGCGCTTGGTCGCCTGGAATTGAAGCGTGGTAACTACGACGAGGCGGAACAGTATTTGCGCCATTCCATCGATGAAACAGAAAACATCCGCCGGATTCCTGCCAGCCGCGACCTAACGGCCGCCTTTTCTGCCACCGTGCACGACCGATATGCAGGTTATATCGAGTGCCTGATGCACAAGCATCAGATCAATCCCTCAAAAGGTTTTGACGTCCTCGCTCTCGAGACCAGTGAATTGGCGCGGGCGCGCTCGCTTGCCGAGTTTTTGCGGGATACGCAAATCACTGCGGTTGGAAACCTCGAGCCAGAGCTGGCAGCTCAGGAAAAAACAATACGGCAATCACAGCGGATTAAGGAGGACTATCGGGTTGCGTTGTTAGCGAGGAATTACAAGAAGGAGGAACTCGACGCTCTGGATGCGGATTTGCAGCGACTCGAAAAAGAGTACAAGCAAGTAAGCGACACCATCCGAGAACGTTATCCCTCGTTTGAACAGATTACGCGACCTACGGCGCTAACGCTCTCTCAAATCCAGGCGCAGGTGCTGCGGGACGATCAATCCATCCTGCTCGAATACAGCCTGGGTTTGGACCGCAGTTTCCTTTGGGCCGTGACGCGTACGCAGGTTTCGAGTTTTGAGCTGCCGGCACGCGCGGAAATTGAAGACCTTGCGCTTCAAGTCTACGGATCGCTTACGGCGTATCAGCCCAAGTCGGGCGAAACGCCGGCTCAGCGGAACGAGCGGGCCGCTTTATCTCTCACGCAGCTGCCCGGCCAACTCGCCGGGCTGAGCGAGATTTTGTTGCGGCCGGTCGCCGCCCAACTCGGAACGAAACGTTTGATAATCGTGGCAGACGGAGCCCTGCAATACATTCCCTTTCAAGCCCTTACCTTACGAACTCCAGGACGGGCCGGGCAAGGTTATGATACAGGTCGGGCTCTGCTTTGGGATCACGAAATCGTCAACGAACCTTCAGCGTCAACCCTAGCCCTGTTGATAAGCGGCTCTGCGCAGCGAGCACCCGCCAGCGGCACGGTGGCTGTACTGGCCGACCCTGTTTTCGCAGCGGATGATTCGCGCGTCAGGACGCAAGACCCTGGTTCAACTTTGGTCCCGTTAAAACCGCTGCACAATGGCGAACTCCTGGCGGCATTGCGGGATATGGATGAAGATCCTGCAGATCAGAATATTCCGCGCTTGCTGGAATCACGAGTAGAAGCCGATGCCATTATGTCCATTGTCCCCTGGCGCACGGGATTCAGAGCGACTGACTTTAATGCCAATCGCGAAATCGCTGCGAGGAATGATTTGGGGCAATATCGAATTGTGCATTTTGCGACCCACGCTTTCCTAAATAACAAACACCCACAGTTTTCAGGAATTGTGCTTTCGCTGGTGGATCAAAATGGACAGCCACAGGATGGCTTCCTGCGCTTACAGGACATCTACAACCTGAAACTCCCCGTTGATCTGGTAGTACTCAGCGCCTGCCAAACCGGGCTGGGCAAAGACGTCAAGGGCGAGGGCTTGATCGGGTTGACGCGCGGTTTTATGTATGCGGGGGCTTCGGGAGTAGTGGCGTCGCTGTGGAAAGTAGATGACGAAGCGACCGCGGCATTGATGAAACATTTTTACGCCGGGATGTTTGAGCAGGGCCTGTCCCCGGCGGCGGCGCTGCGTCAAGCGCAGCTTGCGGTGCGGCGCGAGAAACGCTGGCAGGAGCCCTATTACTGGGCTGGGTTCGTGATCCAGGGGCAATATGCCAACCAGAGACCGGCTGGTTTTCAACTAACTCCCGCGGTAAAGGTCACAGCTCTGGTTGGCGCGACGATGATTTTGTTCTTATCGGGATTTTTTGTGTTCTGGCGCAGACGTAGACGGAATCTTTAGGTACAATGCCGCGGACACAACTAACGCGGCTTCCGGTCTCGCTCGAAGGCTATACCTTCGCCAGAACGCCCCCATGAAGAAAGATTGGATCCTAACCCAGGAACTGTTCGACGAACTCTTGTCGTGGCTCAACGCTGATCGCGAACAAGCCGGACACGACTATGAAGCGATCCGCCGGCGACTCATCAAGCTCTTTACCTGCCGAAACTGTTACGAATCTGAGGATCTGGCCGACGAGACCATTAATCGCGTGGCCAATAAGATCGCCGAGATCAAGGACCACTTTGAGGGACCGCGGGCACCCTATTTTTACGCGGTAGCCAACAAGGTTCATCTCGAATACCTGAGACGAAAGCCCGAGCCCTTCTTGCCTCCTTTACGTCCGTCAGAAGACATTGAGCTGGAATATGCTTGTCTTGAGCAGTGCATGGAAAGGCAGACACCCTCGAATCGTAAGCTCGTGCTTGAATATTACCAGGGCGAGAAAAAAGCGAAGATTGATCATCGCCGGAGTTTGGCCGAAGGGTATGGAATAGCGCTAAATGCCCTGCGAATCAGGGCCCATCGAATCCGTGCCTCGCTCCAGGAATGCGTGGAGAACTGCCTAAGTCAGGCGACAGCATGAAATACCCCGAAGGAATCCGGCATTAAGTATAGGGACTGTTTCGCGGAAAGTGGCCACCCTTGAAAGCGGAAAACAAACAGCAGGAATCAATCATGCTTTACCTCCTGGGACTATTGCGGCCCGAGGACTCGACCTCTGTGGAAGAGCGGCTGGTGGCGGACAGCGAATTCTACGACGAAGTGCTGATTGCTGAAGACGAGTTGATTGACCAGTACCTGGCCGGTGAGCTTTCGGAGGTTGAGCGCGAGAGATTCGAAAACCACTTCTTGCTCGTTCCTGAGCGGCAAGGCAAAATGCGTTTCGGACGGGCTTTGAACAGGTATATCAGTGCCGCGGACCCATTGCCGGACGAGAATCCGGTTACCGAGGATGTAGCCGACGAGACTCGCCCGGTCCCCAAACCGCCACCGAAGCCCTGGTACTCAATATTCCTCCCCAGCCAAAATCCGGTCCTCTCGTATTCTTTGGCTGCCGCTGTCGTGATAATTGTCGCCGGTATATCCTGGTTGGCTTGGCAGAACTTTAGAAATCCGCCTCCAACCTCTGGCGAATTGCTCGCCGTGACGCTTAGGGCAGGAACCACACGCGGCGACGGGGATGTTCAACGGATTTCAATTCCACCTGGCACGAGCACGGTGCAACTGCGGCTCTCCCTAACGAAAAGTGACTACCCTAAGTACCGCGCCGTTGTATTGGGAGAGTCTCGATCGCCGGTTTTGATTATTAACAATCTGCAACCGCAGATTGCGTCGGGTGCACTCTTTGTCGGGATGAATGCTCCTGCCCACTCCCTGCCTCCAGGTGATTACCAGGTAAAGCTCAGCGGTCAACTCTCGAATGGCGAGTTTGAAGACCTGTCCAGCTATCGCTTCCGCGTCGGTCGTTAAGTGTCTGGCCTTCCGGTCAGATTTTCCCCTTATCCCGGTAACCATGAGTGCTTCTTGAGATTGGTTGACATTAAGTAAGAAGACCAGCGGGAGAAGCGCACGTCACCCCTTGAGATCGATATCGAATTCTTTGATATCGGCGGGACGTTGGGGGATCTTGACGCGCCGGGGAGATTTCCCAATTCAGCAGTCCTTATATGTATCAATTCACTAACCGATAGCGTACCAAGGAATCATTGAAGGAGCATTGAAAAGCGCCCAAGTGAGGTTCCTGTCAAATTTTTGATCTCAACAATCCTAAGTGCATTTGAACCGTTGTTGGGCCTGCCAACAGATATTTCCTCGGAGCGCTCGCTCCCAAGAATAACTCTCAATGGCACGGGCCCTGGGATTGTGCCGAGTTTGTTTCCTGGTGCGTTTTTCAGGCCGGCGCAAGTCTGTACGGCTGCGATTCAAACAACGGAAACCCCGCGGGCGCGGATGCGTACACCGGATATTGGGCGAGAGATGCCGAGCAACGTGGAAGGAGAATAAGTCTGGCCGAAGCGGCCCGAACTCCAGGCGCGGCGATCTTGGGAATCCCGCGCGGTTCGGCGAATGGACACATAGTCCTGTCTGATGGAGCGGGTGGAACAATTGAAGCCATGTCGCCGGCTCAACGCGTGAGGCGCCACACCATAACTAACAGAAGATGGGACATGGGAATCCTGGTTCCTGGCATATCGTATGAAGTAAGCCAAGGTACTAACATCGCTGAATCACCCACTGTTTACCGGATTACGACGCCCTTCATGCGAGGCGATGCGGTTCAGAGGATTCAACAAGCACTATTGGAAGTCGGAATCGATCCAGGGCCTGTAGATGGCATTTTCGGCCCGAAGACAGAAGCAGCGGTGCTTGGATTTCAACTTGAGAAAGGACTGGTACCGGACGGCGAGGTCGGGCCTGAGACAGCTGGCGCACTTGGTATCGAAATCTAGGAACCGCTCGGGATCTCTGGGTGAAAAAGGTACAGAAACGAGAAGCTATTCGGTACAAGTCCTCCAATTAGTCTGAGCGCCCTGTTGGAATTTATCAGACGAATCGGTCACTCCGCATGTACTGTCGGGGCGTCGGCGTGGGGGACGAAGCAGCGGCGGCAGCGCGCTTCGTACATTCCTTCGCCGCCGACCGCCACGCGTTCTTCGGATTCAAAAGTCCGTTGCGTGTAGTTCGCGGGTTGGCCACACTTCATGCAGATGGCGTGCGTCTTGGTGATGTATTCGGCGATGGCCAGCAGTTGCGGCATCGGTTCCCAGGGCTTGCCCGTGTAATCCTGGTCCAGCCCCGCCACAATTACGCGCAGTCCACGACGGGCCAGTCCATTTACTACCCCCACCAGCTCGTTGTCGAAAAACTGCCCTTCATCGATGCCCACGACTTCGGTATCGGCCTCAACCAGGGCCTGGATGTCACCGGCGCTCAGCACGGCGGATGATTCGTGACGCATCTCTGAATGCGAGACGATGTGATTGTCAGAATAGCGCGAATCGATTTCCGGCTTAAAGACCTGGACCTTCTGGCGCGCGATCTTGGCGCGGCGCAGGCGTCGAATCAGCTCTTCTGACTTGCCCGAAAACATCGAGCCGGCAATGACTTCGATCCAACCGGCATTTGGGTGCAGGTGCACGGTTGGCTCGTGATCAGCTTGTGCAAAACGTTCTTCCATTATCTTCCTTATTGTCTCCGACAAACTGCAGTTTGTCGTTGTTATATCTCCGGAAACTAACTTTGCGATTAATCACCGCACCACCGAACATCCCTGGCGCTCATCAGCGACAAGCTGAAGCCTGTCGAACCCTCTAGTCATACATTTCCGGGTTATAGAACGGGGCAAAGGCAGCAATCAGCGCCAGTTCAAAGCTCAGCGAGCGGGTCACCAGATCCTTTGAGAGCACGCCCCAGGCGCCCTGGCGGCTGCGCACGTCGCGCGAGCCCGCGAATTCGTCGATCACAATACCCAATTCTCGTTTTCCTTCGATGACTCTGTTCTTGATTGCTTCGGGCACGGTGATCGAAGGCGTCGCGCCGAAGCTGCCGCGCTGGCCATCCGTGACATAGACCCAGCCGCGCAGGAAAGTATGCCATTCACTGTCGATGGAAATCGAATGAAAGCCCCCTTCCAAACCGAGATACAAATCCGCGCTCAGCTTTTCCCCGGCCAGCAGGTCGCGAACAACCAGCGCTCGTTCACGCGCCCCCGCCATTAGTTCCCAATCCGTCAGGGGCATCGCCGGCGCATTAATGGTCACCGGACGCGCTACCAGTTTCGCCTCGGCCCACGCCGGTGCAATGGTCGCCACCCGCGCGATAGCTCCCCGCACCGCCATGATTTTCGACGCGCGATCCGAACCGAGTGCGATCGTCCTAACTGTGATATTACTCGCGGACTGATGCAAATTAGTCACTTAGGTAGGTTTCTAAGAACGCCGTCAGGCTATTACAAAGCGCACGGGAGGTCAACTATCACCGGCCGGTGGGATGATGGGCGACTAGAATGGCTGGTACCAACTGCAACTTCCAGCCGTTCAAGCGTTCAGGATTCGATTCCACGCGTTTTTGATGAAGGAATCCCTCAAATCCTGACTTCCAATTCCGTATAGGCGTTCTTTGAATCGCGTTTGAAAGTCGAGACGGTGGGATCGGGCACATCCTGCTTGTCACTCCGCACGACGTTCTTCGATTTTTCGCGCAGCTTTTGCATCAACTTCTGGCGCGGGATAATCTCGGTCCACTTCTTGGTGGGACCAGTGCAAGCCATCGCCCAGAAGTTTTCGCCAAGCACCTTCTCTACGAACGTGATTGGAGTTGCATTATGACTGGCATGGTGGCCGATTTTATAGAAGGTCGTCTTCTCGAGCAGCTCTCGCCAACCCGAGTTCAAGGCCTCGTCCCAGGTACCCCACTGCGCATCTCCGGGGAAAAGTAAGTAAGCTTTGCCGATTTCGAACATGATCATCAGGCTGGTCCCGTTTACGGCCCCTTCGAGTCGTGCGGCCGCCGCGAATTCGTCGCTGGCGCCGGCCTCATCGACTGCGTGCATCGCTGGTGCAGTCATTGCCAAGTGCCGGTACGCAGGATTCGTATTGTATTTCGCGACACTTATCTTCCACTTCCGCTTAAACGGAGATTGCTGTGGGCCCGTTCGACTGCCGGCTGATCCCGCCAGGTGGTACATCTCCGACTCCTCTTCCATGCGGCTAATTACCTCAGCCTCACGCGAGGGTCCCATGACGTGCACTTTCAGTCCAGGCAGCGCCGTAGTTTCAAAGGTCTGCCCCCCGGCTTTTTCCGGAAGATAGCGGCGCCGGGCGAATTGGACATTGTCGGAAAACCCCTCGTGAAGGGTTTTCATGGCCTTGAAGTTGGTGAGATTGTTACTCGCAATCATCGCCGCTCGCTCAAGCTTCTCACTCTCTGCGGGAGAAAGGGCGAAACGCAATTTCCTGTTAGCAGCCGCCACAGTGTGGGAAGCGGACTTGCTTTGGGCTTCACGTATCTTCTTTGCTTGCTTGTCGGTGGGATGTTCTGTCCAGGGCATCCAGACCTCTCTCACTTCGACATTAGACCAGCTGGCATTTCCGAACCCGCAGACATGATCCTGATGGCGATGAGTAGCGATGACTACGTCGATGCGCGGCACACCATCGGGGTCAGTCACATCTTTGATGATGCGGGCTACCACGTCTTTAATGGGAGTGGGTTTGATGCTGGCGGTCAAGTGCACGCCGCAGTCCACCAGCACCTTTGTATGGCGGCCCTCGGGCGTAGGAAACTGCAGCAGGAACGAATCGCCAAAACCGACGTTGTACATGCGGATGATGGCACTCTTCTTCGATTGAGAACTCATATCCTGATCCTTTGGTGGAGTGCTGCGAAGCTCATTCGTTTGGTCATGCGGATGCCATAGCTACGTTGGTCGTACCAGGTGAATGAGGGATCATAATAGTCCGAACGCGTGACGAACTCCTCCTGCCTTTGGCGCCGGTCGTTTGCTTCGCGCAGTCGGTCTCTGCCCAGATTCTTTTGCGGCAGTGGCTTTGAGATCACGTAGCGCACACGGTCATCAGCGGAAAGCACCACAGTTGTACCGCCGCGGAAGGGAACGCCGCCGAAAGCATCGTTTTTGGCCGAATCGCCGTCAGTTTGAACAAATTGCAGGATGAGTTCCAAAAGAAGCTGGCCCTGAGAGCCTATGCGAAACGAAGGATGGAAGCCCATGGACTTGATTTCGTGTTTGGGATCGAGCCTAAGCAGCGAGGCGTTCCTTCCGGCCCACTCTGTGAAGCCCTTGGCGACTTTAGGATTGAAGCGATACGGCGGAAGCGTTGCGCATTGTTTGAAAGCCTCAGCATCCAGCAGCACCTGCTCGGTCATCCACTGCTTTAACCCGGCTGGGAAAACAACCGGTTCTTCCATTTGTTCCCAGAGGAGGGAACCTTCGGCCAGCGAAGTAACACCCTCGGGGTAGATACCGCGCATGCGGAAGGCTTCGATCATGGACGATCGTTCACAGAATTCATCTTCGGGTGAGATTTCTAGATCAGTTGTCACCAGAGCCCGAAGATAGTCACCGAAGGTTATGTCGACCGGAGGCAGGTAATCGAAGGCGCGTATGCACATGGTGAGTATGGATTGCGCGGCTTGCGATGATTCCTGGGCGATGCGGTTGATGAGGTCGGGGTGAAGATCTCCTTCAGGAAGACGCCCGGACCCGGCAGTGGCAATCCGAATCAGATCTTTGATGCGCCGCTGATAGGTCATGAAATAAGCATCAAAGACCGCCGCGACCAGGATAGATCCGCGGTCATGCGGCTCCGACGCGGTTTGATAGAGACTGGGGTCAGGTTTCTGTTGCTCGATGGCGGCGCGCAGCCCGCGGCCCTTGCCGGTTGAGTATCCGAACTGGCGGGCGAGTTCGATCAGCGGCGCGGAACTGCGCAGATCGGTTCTATAGTCCTGGATTAGCTTGCGCAGAATAGCCGGGAAAGAGAAGTGTTGAAAGATGGCGACGATATCCGAAAAGCCCTCGTGGAAGGCGGCCACATCGACATTCGTGGGTTCATTGAAGTAGAACCTGAGCCGGTCAACCATCGCATGGGTCATTTCGTGCGCCACGATGTCATGTGACAGACAGGTGTACACGTTTTGCCCGGGCAGATTCTCTCCCGGGTTTTTCCGGTCCGCCTGGAAGTAGCCGAAAAAGAGTGCCACCTCTTTCGGGTCGTAAAAGGCATTCGCTCCGTTAAAAGCGTGCGGGAAGATACGTAACCGCACATTACTGAGCCGGGCGCCCCTCGACCGGCGAAATCTGAGCTTGCGTCCCAGGGCGTGGTCAAAGTTCTCGAGTACCCTGCTGGCCACTGCATAGACCATTTGTTGGTGAAAACGCGGATCCGACTCCGAGGGTTCAAGGCCTTCCTGCATCAGGATTGAGTGGTTGTCCAGATTGACCGGCGGGTAGAAGCAACGTGCCGCGCCGTCATAGTCGATCACCTCGATCCGTGCGCCCTGCGGTCCTGGTTTTAGTTCTTCGTTAACGATGTCAACGATAATTTGATTTTCAGAGGCCCGCCAAAGGAGATGATCCGGAGCGCGCCCTGGCATGGGGTCGAATGCAAAAATGCGCAGCGGCCTTCGTTCGGGGCGTTTGGTTGCATAACGAGCTTTTGCCATGACATTCTCTGGTATGTTTGAGCCGCCGGGAGGTGAGTACGCGAACTGCTCCACGACAGATTGGGTTACTGAAGTCCAAGTGCTCTGGCGCCAAAACGAATCTAATCTTCACTCGGAGCGTGGCTTGCGCGCAAGCTCTGTGCTACCGGAATGTTGGCAATCGGGTCAGTGAGGCTCCCGACCTCTCTGCGTGCACACCCAAGCAGCGCCAATCCGTAAGAGGCCTCGCCGGCGCCTTGGTGGTTATCGCGCGTGCTACCACCTCACCTCACGCCACGTCGTATAAACGCCAGGCGTGCGCGGCTAGTTTGGCAATCAAGAAGAAGCTGATGCTTGATTCAAACCTGTCGAACCTCCGCAGGCTCCGGCTTACCCCACTCATTCATGCGAAATGCATAGGCTTCTTTAAGTTTGGTTTGGCCGCTGTTTGTATAAACAAGAAGGCGGGTGCCATCCGTGCGGATCATCACCAGGCCGAATGCCGCGCGGCTGAAGGCGAAGAACGGGGCCTTAGCGGCCTCTTTCTTATCCAGCACGGCCACCCCGTTTTTGATGACAGCGAGATTGTCTTTCAGCTTATGGCACTCGGGCCTTGTAGTACCTATCACCTGGAAGAACGCCACCAACTCCGTCACGAAGATCAACGGTTCCTCGACCCGGCTGTGCTTTCCCAATGCCCCCATTATGGTGGCACGCGGATGAATAAACTCTTTGCGGGCATTCTCGTCACCGGACGAGACTATTGAAATCACTGGAGCCGCCGCTTGAATAAAGGCGCCTGAGAAATCAGCCGAGCCATGATGCGGAACCTTGAACACTTCGGACTGCAGGTTCACCCGGCCTTGATTGTGTTCGCGGGCGAGTACTTGCCCGGCCTCGTCATTTAGATCGCCGGTAAAAAGAAAATTGAAGCAGCCGTAGGCCAAGCGGAAAATAACGGAATGACCGTTGATTGTGTGCGATGCGGATTTGCCGCTAAAGCCCGTGCTACCCGTCTGCAACGATTCCTGACCCACACGCGGGCCTTCTGGGGGATTTCCCAGAAAGCGGAGTCCCTCGACTTTGCCAATCCGGGTTGGGATTGGACCAAAGACCTCTACCTTGATCTTTTCGTCTGCGAGAAAATCGAACGCGTCATTATCGCCTCGGTGAAGTGCGCGAAACTTTATCGGACCCCGCTTTCTGAAGGTCTTCAGCGCCTGTTGCCACGCCTTGAATGGTTCGTTCATCTCGATGGGATCGAACTTCAATAGGTCATCAGCGAGCCCCGTGATGATAGTCACATCTTTTTTGGATTCCGGATCCTTGACGACTCTGGTCGCGCCGAGGAGTTCTGTCTCTTTGAGCGTCTTACCTTTCATGTTTTTGGGCCGCTTCACCAGACCGTTGTGATAAACGCGCCTGGGATGAATAAACAATCGCTTCCAGGGCTGTTTCTCCAGTCTTGGTTCTGTTTCTGACTCATGAATTTTGGTCAAACCCAGGAAATGGTCGGCATCGCCGTGTGTAACGAGAATGCACTCGATTTCTTTTGGCTGCTTGTCGCTCGTGCCGCGAAACCGGTTGGCCAAATAGCGAGCAAACATCTGGTTATCGCCACCGTCGATGAGGATTACCTTGCCCTGCGGGGTCTCGATCACTGAGCCGTCGCCCTGTTGTACGTCTACAAAGTCGAGCTTAAGAATGTTGCTCTTTTTCTTTGGAATAACGACATCCTGGGGTTTGATGGTTTTGGGCGGGATGATAAACCCGGGAACCCTTGTTGGTTTGACACTTCCATCAGGCTGCGTGACGAACTCGGTTACCTTAATCTCTACGTGATCTGAACTTACTTTCACGAGCTCGACTTCATCACCCCAGCCCAGTATCGTGATTAGGCCTTTCTTGGTCTTTGAACCGAACACCTTGGCAAGATCGACATTAATTATGTGTTGAGCAGCCAT
>DAIMCP010000021.1:0-40829 GCA_036726305.1 Pyrinomonadaceae bacterium
CGAAGCGGGGACGCCGGCAATTGCCTCGCAAATCGGACTGGGCGCTTCAATCGACTACCTGAACGGTATGGACCGCGAGCAGGCGGCGGCGCACGAGCACGAACTACTGCGTTATGCCACGGAAAGGATTACGGCGATTGAGGGCGTGCGGATCATTGGCACGGCTCGCGAGAAGGCCAGCGTCCTTTCCTTCGTCATTGACGAGATTCACCCGCATGATATCGGCACCATACTCGATCAGGAAGGCATTGCGGTGCGCGCGGGCCATCACTGCGCCCAGCCGGTAATGCAGCGGTTCAATGTTCCGGCAACTGCCCGCGCGTCTTTCGCTTTTTACAATACCAGAGAGGAAGTCGACGTGCTGGCGCGAACGATTGAGAAGGTAATTGAGATTTTTAGTTGATATGTCAGAACTAAGCGAACTCTACCAACAGGTTATTCTCGACCACAATAAGAAGCCGCGCAATTTCCACAGGCTGGCGTCGGCCAACCACAGCGCCGAAGGCTTCAATCCGCTTTGCGGCGATCAGCTCACCGTCTATGCGCGACTTGATGACGACACCCTCACGGAGGTGAGCTTTGAAGGTTCGGGGTGTGCGATTTCCAAGGCCGCGGCGAGCATGATGACCGTGGCCGTAAAAGGCAAATCCAGGCAGGATGCGGAAACGCTCTTTCAGGAATTTCAGCGCATGGTTACCGGCGAACTGGACGAAGAGCAGGAACCCAACGAGCTTGGTCGCTTAAAAATATTCTCCGGCGTGCGTGAGTTTCCGGTGCGCGTAAAGTGCGCCAGTCTCGCCTGGCACACCTTGAAGGCCGCTCTCGATGACCAGGGAAAAGTTTCCACCGAATAGAAGGAACAGCTGGGTGACGGTTGCGACTGGGGACCCGCTTCTTGTAAACGTGTAAGGTGATTGTCGCAGGATCTGCAACGGGCGCCGGTTTTAGGCCGGACGCCCGTTGCGCCGTTTAGCGCCCTCTTCCGCCAAACTCGCGAGAAATCAACTTTCATCGGGATGTGAGAGAGGAATCCAGGCCGCTTTAAGCTTCCGGAACTTCTGCTAATTTTCGCCCGCTCATTGGTTAGCGTCCGTGACAATCGTCTCAAAGACTTTAACAAAGGTCCCATTGCCTGAAGCAAATCCCTGTGCCAACCTGTTCGGCAAACTGTGTTGCCAGGGCTGGGGAACCGAAAGGTCGGCGGGCTCCGATCTGGTGCCTTTCGCACCAATGTGCTTAGAGAAGGAGGAGTTATGTCGCTACCAATTGCACGGTCGAATTATCACGCTCAGGCACTGCTTTGTTTCATACTGGCATTGTCCCTAAATTGGCTGCCCGCAACCTTATCGGCCAGCAGCACACTCGCCAGGACTGCGCAATACGCAGCACGCGCGCGCGCGCCCATGAACGACGTGAGCGGACGCAGTGATTTGCACGCGTTATTCGGCCCGTTGCCGCTCAACTTTGAGGCCAACCGGGGCCAGACTAATACTGCGGTCAAGTTTATCGCCCGCACCGGGGGCTATCGGCTCTTCCTAATGGCGACTGAGGCCGTCATAGCTCTCGATAATCGCGCCGCGCGAGGAACAGAAAACTCGGGGACAGGACGGAATGAGCGCAAGTCACCACAGAAGTCAGACGCAGTTGTGCGGATGAAGCTCGTTGGAGCGAATCCTTCCGCTGGTGTTGAGGGGTTGGATGAGTTAACGAGCAGGACTAACTACTTTAGTGGCTCTGACCCCTCGCAATGGCACACGGACATCCCAAATTATGCCCGGGTGCGCTGTGCGGGAGTTTATCCCGGGATCGACATGGTCTATTACGGCAGCGGGAGCCGGCTCGAGTACGACCTGGTAGTCGCCCCGGCAGCCGACCCCGCCGTCGTCGAACTCAGCTTCAAAGGCATAGAAGGATTTGAGATTGGTGCGGACGAGGACCTTATTCTACACACTACGCAGGACGACGTGCGGCTGCTCAAACCTGTTGCATACCAGGATGCGAATGGCACGCGTCGGGCGGTCCCGGCTAGCTATATTCGAAGAGGGGAGAGCGGAATTGGGTTCCAACTCGGTGACTATGACCACTCAAGGCCGCTGATTATCGATCCAGTCCTCGTCTATTCCACCTATCTTGGAGGCGCTGGCTTCGATCAGGGCTATGACATAGCCGTGGACGCGGCCGGCAGCGCTTACGTAACCGGGAAGGCCTTAACCCTCGACTTTCCGACCACTCCGGGAGCCTTTCAAACCAGCTTTGGCGGTGGCGATGCTTTGTTTATCTCCAAGTTCAACCCGGAGGGGACGGCACTCGTCTACTCAACTTATATTAACGGCGCCAGCGGAAACGCCATTGCCGTGGACTTCGCCGGCAATGCCTATGTGACTGGAGAGGCGGGTGCGCTCACCTTTCCTACAACACCTGGCGCTTTTCAAACGGAACCTTATGGTTTCGATACTTTTGTCACGAAGTTGAATGCGACCGGCTCCGCCCTCGTCTACTCGGCTCGCTTTGGCGGTAACTTTGATGACTTCGGTCGGGCCATCGCCCTTGACGCCGCCGGCAATGCCTATATCACGGGCTGGACCGTGTGTCGCGCCCCGACCTGTACCTATCCCACGGTGAACGCCGTCCAACCGAATTATGGAGGCGGTTATCAAGACGCCTTTGTGACCAAGATCAATAGCGCGGGCTCGGCGCTGGTTTACTCCACCTACCTCGGAGGCGGAGCGATCATCAATGGCGATACGGACTGGGGCGAAGGAATCGCGGTTGATAGCGCGGGCTCTGCTTACGTGACCGGCTACACCTACTCGCCAGACTTCCCGGTCACTCCCGGCGCCTATGATACGACCAGGGCCGGCCTCGATGCGTTCCTCACGAAGTTTGCTCCCGATGGCAGATCGCTCGTCTATTCTACGTTCTTTGGCGGCGCCGGACGCGAGCAAGGCCAGGGCATTGCGGTTGATTCCAGCGGGAGCGCCTACGTCACCGGACTGACCGAATCCAGCGACAATCCGTTTACGCCAGAATATGATGGTTTCCCGGTAACGCCCGGAGCGTTTCAGACCAGGGGCAGCTTCGATGCTTTCGTTACCAAGTTCAACCCGCAGGGATCGGGACTGGTATATTCCACCTACCTTGGGGGAGCTGAGGGTGTTGAACGTGCCTGGGGAATCGCCATTGATCTTGCCGGCAATGCTTATGTCACGGGTGACACGAAATCAAGCTCGCAGAACTCCGACGATTTTCCGGTGGCCAATGCCGTTCAGCCTAATTACGGCGGGGGCTTGAGCGATGCCTTCCTGTCAATGTTGAATCCGACGGGAACGGCGCTCGTCTATTCGACCTATGTGGGCGGAGGTTTGAGCGACGAGGGCAGAGGAATTGCTGTTGACTCGAGCGGTAGCGCTTATACGACAGGTTTTACTACTAGCTATGATTTTCCCGTCACGCCGGGCGCCTTTCAGATCCAAAACGGCGGCGAATTGATCCATCACGACGATGCCTTTGTGGTGAAGATTTCGGGTACCGGACCGACGCCGACGCCATCCCCACACCGGCGACCCTCTCATCGCTGACCTTAAATCCAAACAGCGTTACCGGCGGCAGCGCTGCGCAGGGCACTGTTACTCTGAGTGGCGCGGCGCCGAGCGGAGGCGCCTTGATTACGCTCGCCAGCAGCAACGGCGCGGTTGCGAGTACTCCCTCGAGCGTGACAGTTGCGGCAGGTACGACGAGCGCTGGTTTTATTGTCTCCACAAATCCGGTGAGCGCGACGACCTCGGTAACGATTTCCGCCGGCTATGGTGGGGTGACCAAAACGGCCGTGCTCAGCGTTAAAGCGCTTGAGAAGATCGCCATTCAACGCGCGGAGTATGCAATCTCGAAAAGTCAGTTGCGCGTTGACGCTACCGACACAGACGCCACTGCCACGCTGAGGGTTTATGTCACGGCGACCGGAGCGTTTGTGGGACAGTTGCGGAATATTGGGGCGGGCAAGTACAGCGGCCAGTTCTCCTGGCCGGTGAACCCGCAGAACATCACTGTGCGAAGCAGTCTTGGTGGCGCGGCGTCGAAGGCCGTAACGACCAAATAGCGGAGCCTGCGGGCCGGAAATTTCTGCAACACCGGAGACGATCAAGGCCTGACCGTTGCTGTCATGGGTTTGTTGGAGGTCTCGGTGAAGTCCGAACTGTGGTAATTCCGAATACCAAGCGCGGTCCCTTCACGGTGCAGTAAGCCGTTTCGTTTCAACAATAGTAAGGGCAACGATAGAGAACGATTTCAGCGAGCAATGGAGCAAGTTCTCGGCAAGCGTCTCACCTTGGCGGAGTCACTGGCAAACTACCTGACGACGATAAATTATCGTGCTAGGCAACTCGCTTTTCACCGGAAGCAGAAGCGCGGGCGCAAGAAGCGGTCGAAGTAGTCCGCTTCTTCTTGTTTTTAGCCTTTTCCCATTTCTCTTCTTCTAATTTCTTTTGTAATTCAGAAGTATGGAACGGCCAAGAGTCCGCTCATGCTTTATCGAATGCACCAAACTCGGATTTTTCTTTCATAGCGAGCTTCCGCTGCGGTTAATCCGGCCCAACGCCCTTTACATGATTGTACTACTTATGTTAGGTCTTTAGATTACCATAATCCAGCCGGAGTTGTAGTCACAGGATTAGGCGACGGTTCAGGGTTCATATCCAATGAATATGGAAGATTTCCAATGCGAAGCGTTCGACATTCGGATATCGTTTACGCTGAAAGAATTTGATAAGGACGGCTTTCTTAAGGCAGTAAAAGTTAAGGACGAGAGCGAGTACGTGGATGAGGATGGTGATCTATTTCTTGTCCTTTCTTTTGGAAGCCGCTCCAAACCACCAAAGAACCATGCGCATCTCAGAATACTGATCCATAAGGATGAAACAGGAGTAGCGACTCTTAGTTTTCACCAAGCGGGCAAAAAAAGGACGGATGAAAAGCCTCCTTACCTAGAAGAGAGCGCAAAGTGGCTTGGTGGGTTCTTTAAGCACGACACAGTAACATCGCGCATCAACACAACGTACAGATTCGACAAGAGAGAATTTTCTACAGCTATCCCTCTGCCGTTCCCTTTAGTTGCGGACGATAAGGCTTTGACTGGACTAAAGGTAGCAGGTCTAGCGCTTCAATATCCAAAAGGTCACCTTATTCAGCATGTGGTTCTCGAACAGCTAAAAACGAAAATTTACTTAAATATCCGACAAAAAGAGAGCGCAATACGATTGAAGAAGTTTGACCTATTCGTGGAATTAGAAAAACTACGCGGAACGGTATCTTCTCTAGTGAGGGAGCAGGAGAAAAACAATGGCGGAAATAAGAAAACCTCGAAAACACGACAAGGGCTTTGAGGATGAGTTTGCTTCCGCGTTTATTCTAAGTAAATGGGGTGGCACCGGGGTCGTTGTAGAAATCCCACCTCGTTGTGGTGTAGATACGCGCCTTAAGGCACCAATAGCAGAACAGGGTCTAAGTGAGAAGCTCCGCGCTCTGGCGTCTAGGCTCTGCAAAACGCATCCAGGCATCAGCACCGATGCGGGGATTTTTGGAGGGATTCCTCATATCAAGAATGTTCGACTGTCCGTAGGTGACATTCTCGCTAAGCTATACGTGTATGGAGACATACAAAGAGTACAGGGAATCTATCCCGACGTAAGCGCAAAGCAAATCAAAGAAGCCATTGCCTATGCCCAAGACTTCATCGAAGCGGCGTGTGACCCTGAATCATCTGAATCTGATGATTGACTATAATCTGCTTGATCCGACAATACTCGCGGCTCTGAGAAAAATACGAGCATTGAAGATTAAGACGATTATTGAATGCGGCTTTCGGCAAGACGCAAAGGACGAAGTCTTGGTTAACGAAGGCACGGTCAATCTCAGACGGGTATTGCTGACCGGCGACAAAAAAACCATCACCAAGAAGAAATACAAACCTTGCCATCACGGCGGGGTCATTGTACTCAAACATCCTAGACCCGACGCTGATAATGTGTTTACCGCAATGAAGGCCTTTATTCAGTCGGGTCAACGAGCCTTAGCGGTCAACCATTTCACCCACCTCAGAACCGATGGAGCAACCATCCACACTCTGAACAGAGATCCCGTACTGCTGAAATTTTAACCTCTACTTACCACCACCTCTCGCGGTCTGATTCGTGTAGTAAATTATTGACGTTGAAAAGTTTCCACCGAGTGGGCTACTACAGCTCCTCTAGGTCTGAATCAGACGGGTGGAGAGCCCGAGCCAATTGCCTTCCGGGCTGCGGCCGATGATATACACAGGGATATTTATGAGGCCAACCTTATAGACCTTGAGCCCTGACAGATTCTTGTTAAGCAGGGCCGTAACGTTTCGAAATTTCTCGCTCATGTGAAAGAACGTCTCCACGTCAGTTTCCTCTACCGGGGAGTCCGCCGGCAATCCACCAATGCTACAAAGGTACTCGGGTGTAATTGCAATTTGGCCGTTCCAGCGGATGGGTTCGAGTGGATAGTCAGACTCGCTCATAACTAGCAGGCCTTCGCTCGCCTTTTTGAACTCCGCTAATATCACTTCGTCGCTTTTCAACTTCCTATTCCCTCCGTGTCTGCGTGTAAGTTCATAAAAGCAGAACAAAGGCTCGCTCACGACGGTCGTGAGTGAGCCTTTGGCTGCAAATAGGTCCGGTTTCCCTCCGCCATCACCGAGCCACTGGAACGCCGAGTGGGGTTCCAGTGACTCTCGTGCATCTCGCAGGCTAGTTGCCGCAAAGTACTGCGACTACCTGACCAGTGCCGGGATGGCCCGGCGACGGGCCGTAGCCCGGATTCGTCCGCACGACGATGATCTTCCTGATGTCTCCAGAAAGGACTGTGCCGTTCTGCTGGATCGAGCTGGAGACAATCACCGCCATGTATTGGGGCAGCCCGGCCGGCGGATTCGAGCTGTTGCCGGGCCGGCTCGTCCACGTGCCAGCGCAAGCCGGCGGCGAAGGACCGTTCTCGAAGCCCTTAAACGCATTCGGGCCTGACCCGAGGCTCATCGGGTTATTCTGCGACCACTGCGAGCCCCAGAAGTAAACCGTGGCGCCGTTCGCCAGACTTACGTTGTCGCCGATTACAAACAAACCGCCGGCCGGTAGCTGGTACGGCGTGCAAACATCACCTACTCCGTCGCCGTTGGTATCGCGCTGATCCGGATTGGGTGTCTGCGGGCAATTGTCGGTCGCGTCCGGCACACCATCGTTGTCATTGTCGGGATCGCAAACGTCACCGATACCGTCATGGTCGATGTCCGACTGACCCGGGTTGGCCGTGAAAGGACAATTGTCGGCGGTGTCCGGCACACCGTCATTGTCGTCGTCGGCATCGCAGGCGTCGCCAGCTCCATCGTGATCGTTGTCCGCCTGGCCAGGATTGGCTACGAACGCACAGTTGTCGGTCGTATCCGGCACGCCGTCATTGTCGTCATCGGGATCGCAGGCATCACCGAGGCCGTCTTGATCATTGTCCGACTGGCTGGGATTGGCGATCAGCGGGCAATTGTCACTCGCATCGGGCACGCCATCGTTGTCATCGTCATTTTCGCAGACATCGCCAAGGCCATCGTGATCGTTGTCTGCCTGGTCGGGGTTGGCCGTCAGCGAGCAATTGTCGGTGGCGTCCGGCACGCCATCGTTGTCATCGTCAGCATCGCAGGCATCGCCGAGGCCATCGTGATCGTTGTCTGCCTGGTCGTGGTTGGCCGTGAGCGGACAATTGTCGGTCGTATCCGGCACGCCATCGTTGTCATCATCCGCATCGCAGGCATCGCCGACGCCATCGTGATCGTTGTCTGCCTGACTGGTGTTGGGCGTTAACGGGCAGTTGTCGGTCACATCGGGCACGGTGTCGTTGTCATCATCGGCATCGCAGGCGTCACCGACGCCGTCCTGATCGTTGTCTGCCTGGTCGGTGTTAGCCGTCAAAGGACAGTTATCAGTAGCATCGGGCACGGTGTCGTTGTCGTCATCCGTGTCCACGCAATCGGCCTGAGTGTCGCCATCCGTGTCGGTGAAACCTTCATCGATGATCCCGTTGCAGTTGTTATCAAGACCGTCGCAGACTTCGACTGCGCTGTGATTGATGGCCGGATTAAGCGGCGCACAATCAGTCGTGTCGGGATCGCCGTCGTTGTCGTCGTCCTCATCGCAGGCATCACCGAGGCCGTCATTATCAAAATTTGCCTGATCGGAATTCGCGACGTTGGGACAGTTGTCAGCCGTATCGGCCACCCCATCGCCGTCGGCGTCCGGACAGCCGTCAGTATTCACCTGAGTGTTGGGCGGAGTGTTGGGACATAGATCGTTCATGTCCCACACCCCGTCATTGTCGTCATCCGGGTCACAGGCATCGCCCAACATGTCGTTATCGAAGTTTGCCTGATTGGAGTTGGCTACGAACGGGCAATTATCCATCACATCAGGCACGCCGTCGGCGTCGGTGTCCAGCGGCGGATTGACGCCGTTTCTGCCCGCTTCCACGCACCGCTGGATCGGTTCCGGCAGGTTCGAGAAGAAGTCATAGCCGGTCAAAGCCTCGACCGCATCGACAGTCGTCAGGAAGTTTCCCCAGGGATCAGTCCTGATGCCCTGTGTGTTGGGCATGATGACGGCGATCGTTCGCGAATTGCATGACACGCGCGAAATGTCGTCACCGCTTAGCTTTGGAATCACCAACGCCACCTTCCAGGTTTGGGCCGGGACGGTGACATTGCCGTTTGCCAGCGTCATGGTGACGCCGCCATTACTTCCCGAACCACCGGCGCCCACGCCACCCGCGACAATGTAGATCTCGTCAGCCGGCAGCAGGGTCCTGAGGTAACCCTCAAACTCTGCCCACGGGCCCTGATTATTATCAGGAGCCTGCGCCAGCATGTTCGACATCAGGAAGGTCGCCTGGTTGATGGGGATCGAAGTCTCTTTGTCGCGGTCGGCGTTGGGAACCATGTGCCCGCGGTCAAAACCGCTGAGAGAGAAATCGAATGACTGCACGCGATACCAGGTGGGATCCACCGCCGGGTCGGGACGGAAAGTGTCCACCCGCGTTAAGCTGCCAATCCACTCATCGGTCAGGTGCCAGCTAACCCAGTTCGGACGGCCGAGACTCCGGTTGTAAGAGAGCGCGTATTCAGGCTTTTCCATCAGGTAGTTATTGGGCAGGCCGGTGTTGGCAATGGCGCCGCTGGGGTTACCCATCGTCAGATGCACGCTCGCGGGGTAAGGCGGTGCGGTGCCGGTCGAAACCGTAAATGACCAGACGTAATTGGCCGGCAGGGTGTCGGTGTTTGGCGCACTGTCGTCCAGATCCTGATCGTGAATCTGGTCTTTGAAGATCGTGACAGTACACTGTTCGCCCGCCAGAAAGTTAACGTTCGGCGTAATGAAGCGGTCGCGGCCGCCGTTGTTGACGGCAAAGGTCGCGCTGTTGTGTTGGCCGGTGCCGGCGCAGGTGATGTCAAACCACGAGCCAACCACGTCTACCGGCTCGGTAAAGGTAACCTGGATGGTTGCATCGCGCGGAGCGTTGATGCCGTTCGTGCGCGGGTCGGTACTCAAAACCAAAGGCCCCAGTTCAACGATGGGCGCGGTCCGGCGCGGATTTGGTGAGCCGGTAATAAAGTCGCTGCCGTTATTGTCAGTGTCTACCGACCCACCGCCGAGGCGGGATATTGAGGTTGTATTGCTGGGCGCCGGCGCCGTCGCAGCGCCCTCGCGGCAGTCGGCAGTGCCGTAACCGACAAAGTCCTTAACGTGTGGATCACTGGTGGGACAGTTGCCAACCAGTCCATCAAAGTTGTCGACCAGGGCGACCTTGCCGTTGGTGCCGCTCATGTTTATCAGGCCGTAGATGTTGGCGGGCGGCAGAGGGGCGCCGTTTGCCCCGCCCGACGCCAGCGAGATCAGAAGATATTCACCCGGAGCGATCGTTCCGCCGAGGGGTTGTTTGTTGAAGTCCCAGCCGCTGCCGGTAGCTGAAGCGTATTGCAGCGACCAGCCGCCGATGTCAACTGTGGTGGTGCCGCGGTTATACAACTCTACGTAATCGTTTTGATAAGTTGCGCCGGAGTTACCTCCGCCGCCGTAGAGCTGGCTGATCACGATCACGCTGTTGCTTGGCTGAGGCGGCGGCACGCAGTTGTTTACACCATCCGGACTGGGCGTGTTTGGGGTGTAGGTAGAGGTGTTGCGCTGCCCGCCTGTGCCGTTGGGGCAGCGTTGGCTCGACTGGGTTTGTCCGCTTACGCCACCGTTCTCATCGACCTGGGGCTGTCCGGCATTCAGCAATGCCAGAAGGCCGGGATCGTCAGGGTCGCTTGTGTCATAAACGATTGCGTCCTGCAGACTCGGATTCGGCGTCGGAACCGGCGTGCCGATCGGAAAGTCAGCAGCGTTGGCCAGGTAGAGGGCTACCGCGTCGGCGCCGTTTTGGAGGGTGTTGTCCGGGAAAACCAGGTCAACGCCAGGCACTGCCGCATTTCCCAAAGTAAAGTAGCCATTGGCATTCGTAGTAAATCCATCGAGATCAAATGAGGCATAAGATAGATCATTGCTGCCGTTATAGAAGACCACAACCAAGCCAGTCAGCGAAGTGTTACCGGCGCCGCCATCGTAGAGCTCAACAAACTCCGTCGTATCGGTACCTGTGTTGTCTGAATCGACTTCGTTAATGATTACGTTGCTCGCCGGCGTAGGAGTTGGAGTTGGACTGGGCGTCGGCGTTGGAGTGGGCGTCGGTGTCGGAGTCGGAGTGGGTGTTGGGGTTGGCGTCGGCGTCGGGGTGGGTGTCGGGCCAGCGCAAACATTAAGACTCGCACCGGTATTACGAGGATTAGGAGCACCGGTTGCGAAGTCGGTTGAGTTATTGTCTGTGTCGTTACATCCCGCGGCGGCCCTCAACGCTGCTAGTGTGGCGGATATCGACGGCGTTGGTCCACTGCCCTCAAAACAATTTGTACCAGTACCATAACCTACGAAATCGACAATGCTGGCTCCGGAGGGGCAGCTAGTGCCAGAAGTTATCAACGTTTGATTGCTTACCAAGGCCACTTTTCCGGCGCCCGCGGCCATGGCAATTGTTCCGGTGGCATCTGGAGTGGGAAGATTCACCGTGCCGCCTGTACCCTGCGCTTCTTGAACGAGGTAGTACTGCCCGGGTTGAAGCGTTACGGCCGTTAGGTCTGTTTTTTGCCAACTGGTTCCTGTCGTGGCCGCGTACTGAACCGACCAGCCGCTAAGGCTGACCGGTGAGTTACCGCGATTGAATAATTCTATGAAGTCATTCTTGAGCGTTGCGCCCGAGTTACCCCCTCCGCCGTATACCTGGCTAATCACGACTGTAGCTGACACTGCCTGCACGTGACGCGCAGAGAACATCAGCTGCACCATAATGGCAATTCCAAACAATAGGACAACCATTAGTAGAACAAGACGCCGCAAGCGGTTTGCGACCCGGCGGGTGGATTTCGACATAAGTGTTCCTCTCATTGAGTTGATTAGTGCGGACAGCCATTTTTGTGAGCAATCCGATCCGGAAAATAGCCGCCGTCTGAGATTGGCTCGGTAGCAAAAGTTCTTACAGGGAAGGAAGCTTTTAGCAATAATTTTGCAAGAGGTCAAGGAAAGATGCAAAATTCCTTACATCGTCGCCGAAATTGCCTCGGTGCCCGTCAGGGAGTGTTTTTCAGGGCAAAGAACACAGCGCTGACTAAGCGTCACCGTTATTAACGCCAGGCTGACAAAACACCCGAGCGTAGGCATAATTGCTGAACTTCGGATTGCTGAACTTCCAGGATGGAGCCCGCATCAGTTGATCATATCGTCAGTAGAGCTGCGTGAGATTCGTCTGCCGTTGCTTCATTTCTTCGAGACCAGCTTTGGCCGCACCACGGAACGACGTATAGTGCTGGCCCGCGTAATCGATCAGGAGGGTGGCGAGGGCTGGGGCGAGTGTACCGCCGGTGAAGGCCCGTTCTACAGCGACGAATGGACCGACGGCGCCTGGTCAACCCTCAAGGAGTTTCTCGCTCCCATGATTGTCGGGCATGATCTCGAGCGCGCGGCCGACACCTGGGGCTTGATGAAGCCCGTCCGCGGGCACCGCATGGCCAAGGCCACCATTGAGACTGCCTGCTGGGACCTGGAAGCGAGGCGGGAGGGAGTGCCTTTATGGCGCCACCTGGGCGGCGTCCAGGATGAGATTCCCTGCGGCGTCTCGATTGGGATTCAGGATTCGATTGGGGAATTAATTAAGAAGATCGAGAAAGAACTCGCGGCCGGCTATCAGCGCATCAAGATCAAGATCAAGCCGGGTTGGGACGCGAACATCATTGCAGAGGTGCGCCGGCAGTTCGGAGACATCCGTCTGATGGGAGACGCCAACTCGGCCTACAGTCTGGCGGATACCTCCTTGTTTCAAGAGCTCGATCGGTTCAATCTCATGATGATCGAACAGCCGCTGGCTCACGACGATATTTTCGATCACGCAAAGTTGCAGCAGCAGATTAAGACGCCCGTTTGTCTGGACGAATCGATCCATTCGGCGGAAGATGCAAGGCATGCGATTCAGCTGGGTTCGGGCCGGATAATCAACGTCAAGCTGGGACGAGTCGGCGGGCATGCCCAGGCCCAGCGGGTTGAGAAAGTTTGCCGCGAGAATGGGATTCCTGTCTGGTGCGGCGGGATGCTGGAATCCGGCATTGGCCGCGCGCACAACATCGCGCTGGCCACGCTGGCCGGGTTTACTTTGCCGGGCGACATCTCGGCCAGTGCTCGTTACTGGGCCGAGGATATTATTGAGCCCGAGGTTACCGTTACGGAGACGGGTACGATCCGGGCGCCGCAAAAGCCCGGAATTGGGTACGACGTCAGGCTGGCGCGAATCGAAGAGTTGACCGTGCGGCAGGAAGTCATCCGTTAGGAGATAAAGAGCAGGGTGCAACCGTGACCCAAGACCCAAGACCCAAGACCGAAGACCGAAGACCAAACCTGATGTCACTCACCACAACCAATACAACCGCCACTGCCTTTCACGACTATTTTGTGAAGCGCCAACGTGAGATTCTTGCCTTGACAAGGGCCCTGGTGGAAACAGAATCACCCTCGGGAAACGATGCGGGCAGCAAAGCAGTGGTCTCGATGCTCGCCGCGGCCGCGCGTACCATTAATGCAATAAACTCCATCGAGCGAATTCCCACCGAGAACTATGGCGAGAATCTTCGGGTCCAGGCATTTGCCGGAGGCCGCAACGGCGCCCGGACGATTTTGATTCTCGGCCATACCGATACCGTTCATCCGCTCGGATCTTTGCAGAGCCGCCCCTGGCGCATTGAAGGCAATCGGGCCTATGGGCCTGGCGTATTCGACATGAAAGCGAATTGCGCCCTGGCAATTGAAGCTATTCGCGCTTGCGCCACACTGAATATCACGCCGCGCTGTCCCGTGGTGTTGTTGCTCACCTGCGATGAAGAGACCGGCAGCATGTCCGGCCGGGGCCTGGTCGAGGCAGAGGCAAAGCGCGCGCGCTCAGTGTTGGTGCTGGAACCGCCGGTGGCCGGCGGTAGAGTTAAGACAGGAAGGAAGGGAACCGGCATGTTCACTATCGAGGCGCGCGGCAAAGCTGCCCACGCCGGCCTCGAACCGGAGAAAGGCGCCAGCGCCATCCTGGAAATCGCCCGGCAGATCGAATACCTGCATCGAATGAACAATCAATCGCAGGGTATCTCCGTCAATGTCGGTGTTGTGCGCGGCGGGACGGTGTCTAATGTTGTGCCCGCCGAAGCCGTTGCCGAAGTCGATTTGCGTTTCCGATCGAATGAAGAGGGTGAGCGCGCGGAAGCCGCCATCGTTGCGCTTAAATCTTATGATTCGCGAGTGGAAATCGTGGTCCGGGGCGGAATTAATCGCCCGCCGCTCGAGCGTACCGAACAGGTGCTGGCCCTTTACGAGCAAGCACGGCTGATCGCTGCCGGTTTTGGCTATGAACTCGGGGAAGCCCAGGTCGGCGGTGCTTCAGACGGGAATTTTGCGGCTGCTGTCGGCGCTGCTGTTCTGGACGGGTTGGGAATTGACGGTGATGGGGCACATGCAACGCATGAACACATTCTGATCGATGATATCGCGCGCCGCGGCACATTACTGGCCGGATTGATGGCCACGTTATGAGCAGTCTCGCAGGTGTCTGGAGGGCCGGCTCTGGTCGGGTTCTATGCGCCAGCCAACACCCCGACTAACGTCATACTCTAAACACCTGTCAGATAATGAAGATCGCTACCTGGAACGTTAATTCAATCCTCGCCCGGCTCCCGAACGTGACCCGTTGGCTGGACGAGATTCGCCCTGACGTGCTTTGCATGCAGGAGATAAAATGTACCGACGATAAGTTTCCTACGGATGTTTTCCGTGAGCGTGGCTATAACTGCCTGACCTTTGGACAACAAACTTATAACGGAGTCGCTATTCTTGCGCGTGCAGAATGCGTTATAAGACAGCGTGGCTATCCTGACGATCTCGAGGGGTCCCATGCGCGTTTGCTCTCCACCCAGGTCGGCGGTATTCAGGTTGTTAATGTCTATGTGCCCAACGGACAGATGGTGGGCTCTGAAAAATATCAGTTTAAGCTGGAGTGGTTGGAGCGTCTGCGCAAATTCTTTGACGCCCATTACGCTGCCGATACGCCGGTCCTGTTATGCGGCGATTTTAACGTCGCGCCTGAGGAGCGCGATGTACACGATGTTCGCCTCTGGCAGGGGCGCATTCTCTTTAGTGATCCGGAGCGCGCGGCAATTAGACGTGTAAAAGAATGGGGTTTCACAGACGCGTTTCGACTGCATACCGAAGACGCCGGTCAATATTCCTGGTGGGACTATCGGGCCGGCGCCTTTCGGCGCAACCTCGGCTTGCGTATCGACCATATCTGGATTAGCCGGTCGCTGGTAGCGCGGAACGTCAATACCTGGATTGACACCAGTCCGCGCTCCTGGGAGCGGCCATCGGACCACGCTCCGGTGGTGGCTGAGTTTGATTAAATCTCAAACTGCGGCCGCCTCGCGGAGCACAAATTACCACCCTGTTGTAACCGGTGAGAGTGCGAGCAGGAATCTTTCACCGATCTTAATAATGCAACAACAAACTTTCTGCCAAAGGCTAATTGAGGCGGTCAATCAGCGGCCTGAAAAAGTCGCGATGACGCTGCTCGGTACGGACGGCGCGGAAGCGACGACGTTTGGCTCGATGCTTTCGCAGATCCGCAGCCTGGCTTATCGCCTCGGAATCGAGGGGATCGCTTTTGGTGATCGAGTGGCGATCATCGGCGAGAATCATCCCAACTGGGCCATCGCTTACCTGGGCACGATGTATCGTGGCGCGGTGGTCGTGCCGCTCGATCCCAGCGCTCCAGTCGAAGCACTCGCAAATTTCCTGGAGAACTCACAAACAAAGCTGGCTTTCGTCTCCGCCTCTAATCTGGAAAAATTTGGCGAGGTTTGCGATCAATTGGGCCGGCCAATTAAGGCTGTAATGCTGCAAGCCGATAACAGTTCCGGACCGGTTCTGGCTGAATGGTCGGCAACGCCTCGGCCGCCGGAGTTCGACGCTGCAGTGCCACCCGCCCGGGCAAGTGACATCGCCGTGCTGATGTACACCTCGGGCACGACCGGGGTGCCCAAAGGTGTGCCACTCACCCACGGCAACATCTATGCGGAAGTTGATGGCGTGCAGGAGGTAATGCACCTTTCGGATCGCGAAGTGATCCTTAGTCTCCTCCCGTTGTTCCATGCTTATTCGCAAATCGTAAATCTTTGGCTGGCGACGGTCATCGGCGCGCGGATTGTTTACATCACTGAGGTAAACAGCGAAGAGATTGCGCGCGGACTGAAGGAGGGCGGCGTGACGACGCTCACCGGAGTGCCGCGCCTTTGGTATCTCTTTCACAAGAAGATCTTTGATGCTGTGCGCGGCAAGCCACGCCTCGTGCGCTGGCTCTTCCGTTCGCTGCTTGGCACGAACGGTTGGCTGCGCGATTCATTGGGATTGAACGCCGGGCGGCTTTTCTTCGGGACCATACACAAGGAATTTGGCGGCAAACTCCGTCTGGCGGTTTCAGCCGGTTCGAGCTTCGACCAGGGCATCGCCCGCGATTATCACGCGCTGGGATTCACGATTCTGCAGGGCTACGGTTTGACTGAGACTGCAGGCGCCGCCACGGTGACGCGCTTTGAAGATAACAAGGTCGGCTCAGTGGGCACGCCCCTGAACAGTGTCGAGGTTAAAATCGCGGCGCCCAACGCTGAAGGCATTGGCGAAGTGCTGATCCGTGGGCCGATCGTCATGCCTGGTTATTATCTCAACCCCCAGGCCACGAAAGAGGCTTTTACTGAAGACGGTTGGTTTCGTTCCGGCGACCTTGGCCGCTTTGATCGCGAGGGTCACCTTTACATCGTTGGCCGCATGAAGGACGTGATCATCCTGCCCTCGGGCCAGAACGTTTATCCAGAGGACGTGGAATCTCAGTACGCCCTCTCGCCACTGGTCAGCGAGGTCTGCGTGCTGGGCGTGCGCGACAACGCCGGCGACTTTGCGCTGGCGGAAAAACTTTGCGCGGTGGTGGTGCCCGATTTCGAATATCTCAAAGCGCATCAAATCGCAAACGCCCGCGAAGCGATCCGCTATGAACTGGACAATCTCGGACGTGAATTGCCTGAATATCAACGCGCCCGCGATTACATCGTGCGATCTGAGCCATTGCCGCGCACGTCTATTCGCAAGGTACGCCGCTTCGAGCTCAAGCGACAGATTGAGGAGCTGGGAGTAGTCGCGCGCCAGGCCAGAGAGAGTGGTGAGCTCGATTTCACTTCCGAGGATCGTGTTCTGATGGAGAGCCGGGCGGGTAGCGTGCTGGCAACTGCCGTGCGCCACCACGCGCCCGACGCTCCCGCCATTCATCCGCGCATGAATCTCGAACTCGACCTGGGACTTGATTCATTGGCTCGAGCTGAGTGCATCAGCAGCGTAGAGGAAGCGCTGGGTATTGAGCTCGATTCGGCAGCCCTGGCCGCCGCTCTCACGGTTGGCGATGTAATCGCGCTGGTAAATGGAAACAATTCCCCGGTGGCGAAGCCTGCCGAAATTTCAGCCGAAAGGATCCCCACCCGAACAGACTGGTCGCACATTCTCAACCGGGCAAACGACGATGAGACTGAGGTCGAGCAAATCCTGAAGCGACGCCCGTTAACTGCGCTTATGGCATATCTCTTGCTGCGCCCGGTTTATTTCGGCGCGCGTTTGTTTCTGAGAATGGAAGTGCGCGGCCTGGAACATTTGCAGGGCCTCGAGGCGCCCTTCCTGATTTGTCCTAACCATCAGAGTTTTCTTGATCCGATCCTCGTTTGCTCAATCTACCCGCACCGGATCCTCAGAAATATTTTTCATGTTGGAGCCAGCGAGTACTGGCGCAACTTTTTCACTGCTCAGATTGCGCGCCTGCTCAACATCGTTCCGGTCGATCCGGATACGAACTTGTTGCGGGCCATGCGGGCCGGCGCGGCAGGATTGCAGGCGGGCAAGATCCTGAACATCTACCCGGAGGGCGAGCGCTCTTTTGACGGCTTGCTCCATCCGTTCAAGAAAGGGGCCGCAATCCTGGCCAGCGAGCTTGATCTGCCAATCATACCTGTCGCCCTGGATGGCGTTTTCAAGGTATGGCCCAGAAAGTCACATCATATAAGACTAGCGAAGGTAAAAATCCATTTCGGCAAACCGATTCGTCCTTGTACGGATATGGTGAATGGCAACAAGGAAGAGGCCTACCGGGAGCTCACCAGCTTGTTGCTGGCCCAGATTCAACTGATGCTGAATGAGATGAGAAGCAAATAAGTTCGCTGCCTGAACAGAAGCTAACTCAATGACGACCTTGGTTCCTGCCTCCCAACCAGGCGGCAGATATTCTTATTAACTGCGATCAGCATCCGGTGAGGATGTAGTATTCTCCTGATTTTGGGGGAAGGGCCGCCGGCGCGCGACTCAGGGAGTGCCGCAAGCCCCTTGAGTCGCGCGCCGGCAGGTAAAGACAGCCCCGGTGTAATTGCGTAACCGGTTATTACGGAGTCATCGGCGTTCCGACCGAGTAATTGAACCCGCCCGTCATCATGTTAATGATGATCGCGAGAATTAAGAGCACCGTCCAGGCCATCATGATTGTCTTGATATTCAGCCTGGTAGCATTCATCCAGCCCCAGATGAACGTGTAAAGGCCGCAGATCAGTCCGAGTATGCCCTTGAGAGCACCCTCGTTCTGGAACAACTTGATTAGCACGATGATGAAACAGACGAGACAACCTAGCGACATTAGCATTCCGACGAAAGCCATTTTGTTTTCTCCTTCGATTTGCGATTGTTAGACGAGCGCCCGTTACCCTTGGATGAGTTTCACAAACGATGCCTGTGTTATGAGTAATCGTGCGAGCCAGTAAAGAACCAGGCAAATCAAGACTATGCCGGCGAGCCCGGTCTGGCGTTCCCATGATTCCGTCGCCTCAATGACGCGCTTTCGGGGCGACCGCGGCAACACGGAGCTGCCGGCAATTAAAACGAATGCGAAAACAAAGAGTGGTGCGAACAGGTGATAGCGGATAGAGCGTTGCCAATCGCCTTGGAAAAGCAAAACCGATGCCCGAGTTAGCCCGCAACCAGGACAAGGAATACCTGTCAGGTGCAGAATCGGGCAGGGCCAACCTTGCAGACCAAGGCTGGTTAGCCCAATCTGCAGAACGGCGGCTCCAGAAATTACCAAAGTCAGCGCACGATTCCGCATCAATGGCGTCAGAATCGGCTCGAAGAGACTTTGCGCTGGCATTAGCGGGCGCCATTCTATAGCAGGTCGGCTCATGCACCTAATTTTTTTTCAGCAAAAAACTTTCGACCGGACGAAGGGAATTTGGGACAGCGGTTCAAAATATTTTCCCAGGAGTCTGGCGCGGAGCGAACAATGAGAAGCGCTGTCGGTCAACCTGTGACTGAACCAGGGCCAAGCCCAAACTGGGGCCTCGTTCTAATCTGGTTCCGTAAAGCGGCGGGCCAATTCGCGCTTAAGCAATTTGCCGGTGGGACCCTTGGGAATCTCCTTCACGAACCGTACGGTCTTTGGGCACTTGTAGTCAGCCAGCCGTTCGCGGCAAAAACCAACTAGCTCCTGTTCGTCCGAGCGGGAACCATCTTTCAAAACCACGAACGCCGCGACTTCTTCGCCGTAGAGTGGATCCGGAACGCCAATAGTTGCCGCGGCGGCAATCGCCGGATGTTGGTAGAGCACTTCGTCAATTTCCCGAGGGTAAATATTCTCACCGCCGCGAATGATCATGTCACTCTTGCGATCGACGATGTAAAAAAAGCCATCAGCGTCGCGGTAGCCGATATCTCCAGTGTGAAACCAGCCGTTGCGAAACGCGGTCGCCGTTGCACCGGGATTTTTGTAGTAGCCCTTGAGGATGTTCTCTCCGCGCAGCACTATCTCGCCGAGCAAGCCGGCGGCAACTTCATTGTCGTTATCATCGACTACCTTCATCTCGTTGCCGATGGGAAGGCCGCAGGAGCCGGCGCGCCGCCGCTCGTCCGGCGGGTTAAAGGTTGAACGACAGGTGGATTCTGAAAGCCCGTACCCTTCAATTACCAGACAGTGAAAAGTTTCTTCAAAGCGCTTGAGTACCTCGGCAGGCACGGGCGCTGAGCCACACATGGCAAAGCGCAGTTGTTCGGTCTTCAGACCTGGGGGCACACCATGCGGATAATTGCTCAGCAGCATCGACAACATCGTCGCCACAGAGCCAAAGGAGGTAACCTCGTAGTCCGAGATAATCTTCCAGAAACGCGACGCTGAGAACTTTGGACTAACGACGGACGAACCCCCCGCATACAACGCCGACAGCGTGGTGACCGAGACAGCGTTCATGTGGAACAGCGGCATGACCGAGAGCAGACGATCCCTCTCAGTGAAGCCAAGCCAGGCGCTTATCTGGCGGGCATTCGCGATCAGATTTCCGTGGGTCAGCAGACAGCCTTTCGGCTTGCCGGTAGTGCCGGAGGTATAGATGATGATTGCTTCGTCGTCGCTTTCAAGGTCCGGATACTGGAACTGCGCTGCCTCGCTGAATTCGCGGGTGGCATCCGCAGCGTCATCAAATCGTATGACTGCCTGCAGGGCGGGTAGCTCGTTGCGCAGACCTGCAATCAGTGGCTCAAACTCAGAGTGCAGCAACAACGCCTTGGCCTCGGAATTAGAAATAACATAAGAAACCTCCTGGGCTTTCAAAAGGGAATTGACCGGTCCGGCCAAAGCGCCGAGTTTCCAACAAGCAAAGTAGGCGATAATGTACTCAGCGCTGTTGGGCATCATGAGGCTCACGACGTCGCCTTTTCCGATTCCTCGCGAAACGAGCAGAGCAGCGGTGCGATGAACTGCCTTATTGAACTCGGAATAAGTGAATCGGCGGCCATCGGCTTCGGAAAAGAGAAAAGTCTTAGCACCGGAGGCGACTAAGCGTTGCTCCAGGAGCTCACGCAGGTTGGCTGCAGGCGGGGTGGTTTCGTCAGTTGTGGTCGTCATTTTCCTGGCCGTAACTTTGAACTATCTTTAAGGGCCGTGGCAAGTAGGGCCACCATCGCGATGCCTATTTTTCTGACCTGCCGAGTTCGCGTGCAAATCGGGTCTTACCGTTCAAAACAGAGCGCCAACTGAAGTTGGTACTCTGAACGCCTCACAAAAAGGATTGTGATATATTGCTCCACGCACTTCATTCGCAAAGACCTTGAGAGCTTGTAACTAACATGGATACATATCGCAATTTCATAGCCGGAGAATGGGTTGAATCAAGTTCGTCTCGCAGCGTAGAGAATGTTAACCCAGCTAACACTGACGATGTGATTGGCAACATTCGTCAGGCGACCCGCGAAGAAGCCAGGCACGCCGTTGACGCGGCCGCCGAAGCTTTTCGCAGCTGGCGTGCTACGCCCGCGCCCGCCCGCGGCCGCATCGTTGCGCGTGCCGCCCGTCTGATGGAAGAGCATAAGGAAGAACTTGCGCAATTGTTAACCCGCGAGGAAGGCAAAACGATCGCCGAATCGCGCGGCGAACTGCAACGTTCTATCAATGTTGCTGAGTTTTGCGCCGGCGAATCGCGCCGCATGAATGGCGAAACAATTCAATCCGAGTTACCGGCCAACTTTGCTTATACGATCAAACAGCCTCTGGGAGTGGTGGCTTGTGTAACGCCATGGAATTTTCCCGTCGCCATACCTGTCTGGAAAATTGCTCCGGCCCTGGTTGCCGGCAACGCAGTCGTCTTCAAACCGGCCACGCTCACTCCAGCCACTGGAGTGCGCATCGTGGAATTGTTTCAGGAAGCCGGCCTTCCACGAGGCGTGCTCAACCTGATTATCGGCTCGGGCTCAGAGGCGGGCGATGCGATTATCAATCATCCGGCGGTAAAGGCGGTTTCCTTCACCGGCTCGAACCAGGTTGGCATACGCTTGTATGAAGAGGTCTCGCGACGCGGCGCCAAGGTGCAGTGCGAGATGGGTGGCAAGAACCCCGTGGTGGTCCTTGAAGACGCCGATATGGATTTGGCGGTCGAGTCCACAGCGCAGGGAGCGTTCGGTTCATCGGGCCAGCGCTGCACGGCTACCAGCCGCGTGATCGTCATCGATGATGTTGCCGACGAATTTGTCGAGCGCCTCGCAAAACGAGCTGGTTCCATGCGTATTGGTCATGGAATCGATCCCGAAACGGAGATGGGGCCAACCGTGGATGAGGGGCAGTTTAAGACAGTGCTGAGCTATATTGAGATCGGGCGCGACGATGGGGCGCAGCTGGTCTGCGGCGGATCACGTGCGACCGGCAACGGCCTGGATAAGGGGTTCTTCGTCAATCCCACCGTCTTTGACCATGTCACCCCGGACATGCGCATTGCGCGCGAGGAAATTTTTGGCCCGGTGCTTTCAATTTTGCGCGTCGGGGACTTTGACGAGGCGATCAAGGTTGCCAACGACTGCGAATATGGCTTGTCTTCGTCGATCTTTACCAATGACGCCGTTCGCGTCTTTCGCTTCATCGACGCGATTGAAACCGGCATGACTCATGTTAATTCGCCAACCACCGGCGGCGAAGCCCACGTTCCATTTGGCGGCATCAAAGGCACCGGCATTGGTGACCGGGAACAAGGCTCGACGGCGCTGGATTTTTACACAGACTTGAAAGTCGTGTATGTGGACTACACGGGGCGCAAACGGGAAGGCAATCTGTATTGATGACTTTGTCCCGCTCGTTTACGTGCCCTGCTTCAGATTAAGAAACGACAGTAAAGCGTAGCGGGGCGAAAAGCGGATTTCAGCGCAAAGATTGCGGTTAAGGCAAGCAAAGCCGACCTAAAACACGAGAGAACAAAATGAGCACAGTTGAAGCTAAAGTTACTCCATCAGAAACGGTCCGCAAACACAGAGAGTTTTTGTTTCCCGCCGTCGCCATGTATTACCAGGAGCCGATCGCCCTGGTGCGGGGCGAAGGCCACCATGTCTGGGATGATCAGGACAACAAATATCTCGATTGTTTCGGTGGCGTGCTCACCGTCAGCGTTGGGCACGCGCATCCGAAGGTGACGGAGGCGATTGTCAATCAGGTAAGGAAACTGCAACACACCTCGACCCTTTACGCCAACCAGCCGCAATCAGACCTGGCCGAGAAGCTCTACCAGATCACGCCCGGGCCACTGAAAAAGTCGTTTTTTACCAATAGTGGAACCGAGGCCGACGACACAGCCATACATGCCGCTAAGCTGGCGACCGGCCGCCATGAGATCGTTGTGCTGCGCCATAGTTACAGCGGGCGCTCAGCTACCGCTTTGTCGGCAATGGGCCATGCCCCCTGGCGTCCCCTGCCGCCGCAAGTGGCAGGTTTTGTGCACGCCCAGGCCCCTTACTGTTATCGCTGTCCCTTCAAGCTGACGTATCCGGAGTGCGGGCTCGCCTGCGCCAACGACATTGAAGAGTTGATAATGACTACGACCAGTGGCGAGATTGCCGCGTTCATGGCTGAGCCAATTCTGGGCGTGGGCGGTTTTATCGTGCCGCCGCCAGGTTACTTTGAGAGGGCAGTCGAGATTGCACGCAAGCACGGCGGCCTGTTTATCGCCGACGAGGTGCAGACTGCCTGGGGCCGGACCGGAGAGAAATGGTTTGGCATTGAGCATTGGGACGTACAGCCGGACATCATCACTTCGGCCAAAGGACTGGGAAACGGTGTGCCCATCGGCATCACCGTGGCCACCGAGGAAGTGGCCAATAAATATCCCGGCCTGACCTTCTCTACGTTTGGCGGCAATCCGGTTTCCATGACGGCGGCGCTGGCGGTAATCAAAGTCATTGAGGAAGAAGACCTGCGCCGCAACGCCGCAGAAGTTGGTGGCTATCTGCGCCAGCGTCTGGAGGAACTAAAAGAGAAACACAAGGCGATTGGCGACGTGCGCGGGCTGGGGTTGATGCAGGGACTCGAGTTGGTCAGGGACCGCGAGACAAAAGAGCCTGCTCCGGAATCCGTGGCTAAAGTGTTCGAAGAAACCAAACGCCGGCGAGTGCTCATTGGCAAGGGCGGGCTCTATGGCAACGTCATCCGTACCGGATTGATGTTGAATTCAACGAAGGACCACGTAGACGAATTGATCCAGGCGCTGGACGGCGGGTTTGCGGCGGTTAGCGCAGCCTGAGATGTAGTTCGCGGCGAAGCCCCTGCGCCCTGGGCCAGGAAATAAGCTGTGAAGGATAAAAAGTGAATGAAAACACTAATTAAGAATGGTCGCCTGATCACCGCCGTCGATGACTATCGGGCCGATATCCTAATCGAAGACGAGGTTATTTCCGTGATCGGAGCACACCTCGATATGGAGGTCGACAAGACCCTCGATGCGGCCGGCAAGCTGGTCATACCAGGTGGCATCGATCCACACACCCACATGGAACTCCCGTTTGGCGGCACTCAGTCGTCGGACGACTTTCGCTCAGGCACCATCGCGGCTGCCCATGGCGGCACTACGACCATCGTCGATTTTGCCGTGCAGAACAAGGGCCAGTCGTTGCTGGCAGGCCTGGATAATTGGCATCAAAAGGCGGAAGGGAAGTGCGCTATCGATTACGGCTTCCACTTAATCACCACTGACTTTGAAGACAACCAGATTGAAGAAATGCATACGTTGATGGACGAAGGTGTGACCAGCTTTAAGTTGTTCATGGCCTATCCGGGCGTGTTCCTGGTTGACGATGCGACAATTTTTCGCGCTATGTCCGCAGCCGGAGAGCGCGGCGGTTTAGTCTGCATGCACGCCGAGAACGGCATCGTCATTAACGAGATCATCAAACATGCCCTCGCCAAAGGGCACACTGCGCCCAGGTATCACGCGTTGACTCGCCCTACGGTGGCCGAGGCTGAAGGTGTACACCGGGCCATAGCGATAGCTGAAATGGCGGAGTCTCCAGTCTACATCGTGCACCTCTCGTGCGCTGATGCGCTCAACCAGGTGCGCCAGGCGCGCGATCGCGGCATTCCTGCTTTTGCTGAGACGTGTCCACAATACCTTTTCCTGTCCCTTGATGATTACGGCGAGGACTTTGAAGGCGCGAAGTACGTGATGACTCCGCCGCTGCGCGAAAAAGCAAATCAGGCCGAATTATGGAAGGGCCTGAAGATGGATGACCTGCAGGTCATCTCTACCGATCATTGTCCGTTCTGCATGAAAGAGCAGAAAGAACTCGGGCGCGGCGACTTTACGAAAATTCCCAACGGTGCGCCAGGTGTCGAACATCGTGTTCCACTCATCTACAACGGCGGCGTAGTTGAAAATCGCATTTCGCTCAATCGGTTCGTGGAGCTCACCTCAACGGCCGCGGCAAAGATGTTTGGCATGTTTCCGAAGAAAGGGACCATTGCAGTCGGCTCCGATGCGGATATCGTGATCTTTGATCCGAATAAGGAACAAACGATCAGCTCGCAGACACACCACATGAATGTTGACTACAGTGCCTACGAAGGCCGCACCATTCGTGGCCTGGTGGAAACCGTGCTGTCGCGCGGCAAGGTCGTCATTGAACAGGGCGCTTACAAGGGTAATGCAGGCGACGGTCAATTCATCAGACGCGGAACGTGCGTAGCCATTTAGTGAAAGGCTCCGGTGCTCCTGCATGAACAGAAGCAAGTGTCCCGAGTGTGGGCTGGTCAATCCCACCAGCGAGACCTGCCGGCGTTGCGGGGCGGCGCTGCTGGCCGACACTCAACAGGCACCCGAAGAATTGCCCGTTTCCGTAGCGGTCGCGACGCCTGTCGGTCAACGCAGGCGCGCCCTCAGATGGGGATGGATCCTGGGCACAACTTTAATACTGTTATTTGCAGCTTACATGTCTTTGCTTCTGACGTCCCAGGAGTTGAATCTGGATCAGCGTCAGGTGGTCCGTGGCGCTACCGCAATTCTGGAACAACGGGGATTCACCCGAGAGGCGTTTGTGCTCAATCATCTGGTCCAATATCGGAGGACCGATAATTGGTGGAATGGTTACGTCGGTCACCACTCTGCCTACGCGGCGACGAACTTCCCTTTTGAAGTCATAACGCTCTATCCTGAGTTCTTCAATGTTGCTGTTGACGATACCGAAAGGGCAGCTATCCTGCTGCACGAGTCTTACCATCTCTTTGGTTCCGGGGAAGCGGCGGCGCTCGAAGGCACCTGGCGCAACAAGGCGAAGCTGGGCTGGACCGTAGACAAGTATGGCCGCACAAAAGTATGGATCAATACAAAGGATTTGACCCTCTCCAGCGTGCCGCAGCTTTTCACTTGTGGTACGGACGGACACGCCGATTGTCTAAAATGACTAAGAATCTGACCCGGCGAAAATTAATTGTACTGGCACTGATAGTGTTGCAGATTGGATTGGCGTCTGCTCAATCGTCAAGGATCGTTACGGCAGCGAGGGCAAATGGTACCTATCGCCTGCGAGAGAACGAAATCAAGATCCTTGCGCTGGGTCACAATAAGCTGCGCGTCCAATTGGAACTAACTCACATATTCCGGAACAGCTACGGACCGACAGCTAACACTGGTAGCGCATTTGGCGAAGCCTCGATCCAGAATGACATTGCGATCTTTCATCCACCGGACTTTGCCGGCTGCACGATTACAATCAGGTTTCTTGCCGGTAATCGAATAAAGGTGACTCAGGACCGGGACGCTTCAGAATGTGGCTTCGGCAATAACGTATTTGCCGACGGCACCTATGTCAAAGTAAAGGCCGGCAAGCCTAAATTCGACGAAGAGCGTTAGACCATCAAATTGAAGATCCCTTAGACGAGGCAGGCATGGGCGATACCGGCGAGCTTTCGCAATACCCTGACGGGCGCGTTGAGTTGAAGCACGATGCGTTCGTGGAAATCAGTGCCAGCCCACTCTTTAACAGCGACCTGGCTCCCGTCCGGGTAGCCGATCGGAATTGGAGCACTTATAACTATGCCGCGCTGTGGATCAGCATGGCCCACTGCATCCCCACCTACATGTTGTCCTCCGGTTTGATCAGCGCGGGGATGAACTGGTGGCAGGCGCTGATCACAATTCTGCTCGGCAACACCATTGTCCTGATACCCATCCTGCTCAACTCTCATCCGGGCACCAAGTACGGAATTCCATTTCCTGTTTTTGCGCGTGCTGCTTATGGCACATACGGATCGAATCTGCCGGCGTTGATGCGCGCGCTCGTTGCCTGCGGCTGGTTTGGGATCCAGGCCTGGATCGGTGGTGAGGCGTTGAATACTTTTTTTGCCGCGTTGGTTCCCGGATGGAACGGCCTGCTGGGCGGACCGATCGGCGGCCATGCGCCTACGGAGTGGCTATCGTTTCTGTTCTTCTGGGGCTTGAACATCTACATCATCTACCGCGGCATGGATCTGCTGCGGAAGGTGGAGAACTGGGCGGCGCCCTTTGTGTTGATTATGACCGCGCTGTTACTCGGTTGGGCCATCTGGAAAGCGCATGGCCTTGGTTACCTGCTCACCCAGCAGGGAAAATTTCATACTTTGGCGGAGTTTTGGCCAGTCTTCATTCCCTCGTTGACAGGCATGATTGGTTTCTGGGCAACCCTCTCGCTCAACATGCCTGACTTCACGCGCTTTGGACATAGTCAGCGCGAGCAGGCCATTGGTCAGATCGCGGCCCTGCCAAGTACGATGACGGTCTTTGCCGCAATGGGGGTAATCATTACTTCGGCCGCCGCAGTGATCTATCCCCACATGAGAGCGGAAGAATTGTGGGATCCGATGAAACTGGTGGGCCAATTTCATCAGGTGGTCGTCATCGCCATTTCAATGTTTACGGTTGTGGTGGCCACGCTGGCGGTGAACATCGCAGCCAACGTCGTCTCGCCGGCCAATGACTTTGCCAATGCATTTCCGAAGCTGATCTCCTTTCGCACCGGCGGACTGATCACCGGAATTGTGGGAATCCTGATGCAACCATGGCGACTGCTCGCCGATCCTTCAGGCTATATTTTTAGTTGGCTGGTCGGATATTCGGGCGGATTAGGTTCGATTGCCGGTGTGCTCATTGCCGACTACTGGTTAGTGCGTCACCGGCGACTTGAACTCGGGGACTTGTACCGCCGGCAGGGCATTTATACCTATAATGGTGGCTGGAACTGGCGCGCAGTGGTGGCCACCTTGCTCGGCTGTGCCCTGGCCTGGATTGGACTGGTAGTGCCCTGGCTCCACAAATTGTATGATTATGCCTGGTTTGTGGGCTTTGGCGTTGCCCTGCTTACACATCTTATCCTGATGAAAATCGTGCCACCCCGGGCCTCGGCAAAACAGCCAGAAGCGGCTTGAAAACCCGGACTCTGCTGTCATTGGAGTGTCATGCCTGTTAGTAAGGGTGCATGTCAATCACGGGCAATTTGAAGTTTGCTAACCTGAACTCAGGTGTTGAAGAGATGTTACAATCCAGGCGCCTTCTTTTTTGCGGCCGCGTGACTTTGCTCGCCACGCCCGACAGTAGATCTCGACCGATCATTAACTAAGGAGTTCTATGCCACGCACAGTCAAATGCGGATTAATTCAATGTTCCAACGCGGCGCCTACCGATCTGCCGATTGAAGAGATTAAGCGCTTGAATATCGAGAAGCACTTGAGTTTTATACAACAGGCGGGCGAACAAGGCGTGCAGATGCTCTGCATGCAGGAAGTCTTTACGACACCTTATTTTTGTGCTGAACAACAAACCCGCTGGTACGAAGCAGTCGAGAAAATTCCCGATGGGCCAACTACTCAGTTGCTGCAGGAAGTTGCCAAGAATTTCGGCATGGTGATCATCGTGCCTATCTATGAAGAAGAGATGACCGGCATCTATTACAACACGGCGGCTGTGATCGATGCGGATGGGAAATATCTCGGTAAGTACCGCAAGAACCACATACCTCACGTAAATCCGGGCTTCTGGGAGAAGTTCTACTTTCGCCCTGGAAATCTTGGCTACCCTTGTTTTGATACAGCCTTTGCGCGGATCGGCGTCTACATTTGCTATGACCGCCACTTTCCCGAGGGCGCGCGCGCCCTGGGCCTGAACGGCGCTGAAATTGTTTTCAATCCTTCGGCAACGGTGGCCGGACTTTCGGAATATCTCTGGCACCTGGAGCAACCAGCCCACGCGGTGGCAAACGGATATTTTGTCGGGGCCATTAATCGCGTTGGGCACGAAATGCCCTGGAACATCGGTGAATTTTACGGCCAGAGCTACTTCTGCGATCCCCGCGGACAAATTCTGGCTGAAGCCCCGCGCGATCAGGATGCACTGGTTGTCGCCGACCTCAACCTGGATGTTATCCGCGAAGTCCGCAACACCTGGCAGTTCTTCCGTGATCGAAGGCCCGACACGTATCACTCACTGGTAGCTGACTGAACTCGGCATCAGATTAGAGTGTCCGGCGGAATTTCTTGGTTGGTTGGGGGCGACCCAGGTGCGCCCCTGTATCTTTCAGGCAGGATCATTTATGGACCTTTCAATTACTGTAAACGGCATCAAGTTTCCCAACCCATTTCTTCTGGGATCTGGCCCTCCCGGAACCAACGCGCGCGTGATAGCCAAATCTTACGACGCCGGTTGGGGCGGAGCAGTCGCGAAAACCATTTCACTTGAATCCGCGAAGGTGGTTAATGTCGTACCGCGGTATGGCAAGCTGAGGTCGAAGACTTCAGGCGAGGTAATCGGCTTTGAAAACATCGAACTGATCTCCGATCGTCCCATCGACGTCTGGCTGGACGAGTTTCGCCAGATTAAGAAGAACTATCCCAACCAGATTCTGATTGCCTCGATCATGGAGGAGTATGAAAAGGAGCGTTGGCAGGAGCTCACCCGTCTGGTCCAGGATACCGGCGTAGATGCTTTTGAACTGAACTTTTCCTGCCCGCACGGCATGACTGAGCGCAAAATGGGATCGGAAATGGGCGAGCACCCTGATCTTACAGAGGAAGTCACCCGGTGGGTCACCGAAGTTGCCAGGATTCCCGTGTGGGCCAAGATGACTCCCAACATCACCAACATCAAAGCGCCGGCGCTTGCGGCAGTGCACGGCGGCGCCCACGGCATCTCGGCAATCAACACAATTCTCTCCGTAATCGGCGTGGATCTTAAGACGTTGCGGCCGATGCCGACGGTCGAAGGTTATTCAGTTCCGGGGGGCTACTCTTCCCAGGCGGTAAAACCCATCGCCCTCCGCATGGTCAGCCAGTTGGCGCTGGGCCTGCCCAAAGAGGTGTCACTCAGCGGCATCGGCGGAATTGAAACAGCTCATGACGCGATCGAATTTTTTCTGCTCGGCGCCTCAACGGTTCAAATCTGTACGGGTGTTATGCTGCACGGCGTGAAGATGATCGATGAGCTAAAAGCGGGTCTGGAAAAATTCATGACCGACAAAGGGTTCAATTCCCTTCAGGAAATAGTCGGTCAGAGTTTGCAATACTTTTCTACCCACATGGATCTGGTCCAAAAAATGAAGGCCGCCAAGCGAGTGAAAGCCGGCGAGGCCAGTCGTGACAACGAATGGGCCCAGCAGGACATCACTGAAATGACCGCCGAACTGACGTCGAACTAACCAGCTTCCGGAACCGCTCCATTCATCGCGACGCGTCCAGAGGGTTGCCGCCTAAAGCAAAAGGGCCGGGTACCAACCCCGCCCTTTTTTCTTAAGCCAGGCCCCTGGACGCCTGAAGGCGCCCAATCCTGATAACTTAGGATTCGATGCCCGCTTGCACCTGTCCAAAGCCAATTGGTCGCGGCGCAGTCAATCGGTCTTTCAACCATGCGGCGAGAAGCCAAAGGCCGCACACTGCCACCATGCCCAGCGAAAACCATTTGCCGTAAAGACCATCGGGCGAAAACTTTTCCGTGGCCGCGTGAAGCATTTCGCTATTAGGGAGCAGTTCAGCTTCGGCAAACTCGTGAAAGGTATAAATGGCAACCTGGATCAGGAAAAGGAGCAGGAAAACTCCGGTTACCTGAAAGAAGCGTCGCACGTTAATGAGATGGCCATATCGGGCCCACCCCATTGCCAGCATCACGGCTGCTACCAGGCCCAGTAATGCTCCATAGACGAGTCTGGAATCGCGTACCTGCAGGAGCATCAGCACGGTTTCCATGCCTTCGCGTGTGATCATCAGGAAGGTAAAGAGAAATACTCCAGCAACTGCAGCCAGGCGGGACGTGCGTGAGGAAACAGCGCCCAGGGTCCGCTGCATCTTATCTTTCAGGTTTGCACCGGCGCGCCACATATGGATCACCAGTGAAGCGACCATGACAACCGCGATAGTCCCCAGAATTGCTTCTCGCAAGGCTTCATTTCCCAGGAATCGAGAGGCATAGGTTCCCAGCGTTTGGCCAAATATGCGTTCCAGCGTCTCGTCTTCCACCCCTGTGTGCAGCAGATAGCCGAGGCCGGCGCTGGCCGAAAGGCCCAGACCTATGGCTGCATAAACGGCAGAAGACAGCCAGCGCAGACCGGCCTTGCGCAGGTAGGAAAGGATGACTGCCACCAGCAGAAACGATTCGAACCCCTCGCGTAAAATGATGATGAAGGAACTAAGCATAATGGCAACCTCTCGAAACCAGAGTTCGCGATGTTTTCTACCTGCCGCACCCAGCCGGATTGCAGCGGGCTCGAACTGAGCACCAGTTTACTCTAATTGAAAATAGATTTCAATTTCAGCCCTCTCCCCCCTGGTCAGATTCTGATGCTTTTTTCAGCCAGGCAGGCCGGACGCTACCGGGTCTTCGGGGCCAGAATGTGACGCTGCGCGCGCGGCAAAAGTTATTATTGGCGGTTTAAGGAGAGAATAACCAAGTCAGCGCGTAGCTGACCCAGCTCGGTCATGGCAGTTAGCCGCAACGGCAGACGTCTGTCGTCATCGCTGATCCAGGCCCGCAACATAAACTTGTCGGGCTGGGGATCGTCTGTGGTCAGCGATAACTGAATGGCGGGTAGCTTTTGCGAGCCAATCTGAATTGTCTCGCGCCTGAGCGCTGTGATAATCAGCGTCTTGGCCTGGCCATTTACCAGGATTGATACTGCATTGCGCCGAGGCGGAGCCAGGTTCATCGATCGCACTGCATAGAAGATCGACAGATAGTCATGGGTACCCACGGGCATCTCGATCTTCCGGCCCTGTTCATCCGTTGCCGTTCCATAGTCCTGACTTACTGTAAGGACCTCCTTGCTGCGCCGTTTACCCTCGGCAATTTGGAACTCTGAACGAAATGGCAGGAGAGTCTCCGGGTCGACGTACGAGGAAAGTTCGTCCTTTGCGAAAAACAATCGCTGCGCCGCATTTGTTGTCTCGGCAACGACGGTAAGCAACAAACCGTCGTGATCAAAGTAACGCCCGCGCGGTCGAACCTGGAACGCAATCGTTCCCACTGGCTCTGATACCGAAGCAAGATAGGCCTGGTAGTTTAGTTGCTCTCCCGCTTTGAAGGGGAGACCAAGCAGATTATTGCCTGAAACTGGAGGGCCGCTGGGAACTGGTGTGGGCTGGGGCGTTGCCACCACTCTCGGCGTCACCTTCGCCGGCACCCCAGGAACAAGTTGCGATCCGGCCAATTCCGCGCGGATGTCGCCGGCTCGGGTCCTGGCGCTCACCAGCACAGGTACATGCCGCTCGTCATCGGTAAAATAGATCTGCACGCGATAATTGTTGGCGGTTGAGTCATTAGCTACACGAACCTGAGTTGCGATTGCATTGAACGAGCCCACGCTTGTCCTGATGGTTTCGTGTCCTTTGACCTTTAACTCCACTTGATACTCCTGCGATTCGCTACGCACGGTCAGGTAGTAGGTTGAGCCTTCGGCGAGCGGCAGAGCGCGCAAGCGGTAAATAGCGGAAAGAAAATCATAGGTTCCGGGAAATTGCCCGCTCCGCAACTTATCAGGAATTGCGGCTGTACCGGCGGGTTGATTGAATTCACTGGATGTGTCCGCACTGCGAGCCGCCTCGCGAACTACCTGTTGCGTGCGAAAAGGCTGGCCGTTGGTAGGGTCGACGAAACTCGTGTAGTCGTTATTCAGAGCGAACAGGGCCGCGTAAACGACGCCCGTCGTTTCCACGTGGGCCTGCAATTCCACGGCGTCACGACCGTAAAAGCTGCCCCGGGCGGCGACGAAGAGCTCCACGTGTCCCGCGGTTACGAAGTTAGAGAAAGCAACATTGTAAGTGAGTCGTTCGCCAACAAAGTAGGGCGTTTCGGAAAAGGGAAGCGCGGCGACCTCGCTCCTGCGCTGGGCCAGGGCCGCCGGCGCCAGAGCGATGAGGATGACAAGAGAACTGATCAGGGCCAATAGGAAGCGTTTCAAATCCGAGGTCACCTTTGCATCATAATCTTTAGGTCTAAGTAAGAGCAACTACTCTTCACCAGCTGGTTCCTACACGCGCCGTCATTGGGCCAGTTCCTGTATACTTTTCGCGCTCAGCCGAAATCGGTCAGGAACTGCTCAGGTCCGCAAGAATGTCGCGCGCCGCACGAACCGGATCGGGCGCCTCGAGGATTGGCCTCCCGATAACCAGATAGTCCGAGCCGGCGCGGATTGCCTCACCGGGAGTCATAAGCCGCTTCTGGTCGTTCGCCCTGGCCCCGACGGGTCGGACCCCGGGCGTAACTATTAGGAACCCAGCTTTGGTCACGAGCATCCGAATGGCGGCAACCTCCAGGGCAGAAGCCACAACCCCATCCAGTCCGCTGGCAGCACTCAATTGTGCCAGCCGGCCCACCTGTTCTACTGCATCGCTCGCCACGCCTGTTTCGCCGAGCATGGTTTTGTCGGCGCTGGTCAGCACAGTGACGCCGATTACGGCTGGTCGCGGCAGGCCTTCACGCTCGGAAACGGCCCTGACAGCTTCACTCGTACGCAGCATCATCTCGCTGCCCCCGGCGGCGTGAACATTAAAGATTGAAACACCAAGTCGCGCTGCTTCCACTCCCGCCGCGGCAACTGTGTTTGGGATGTCGTGATATTTCAGATCAAGAAAAACCTGGCCACCGGCGCTCACAATTTCGCGAACCACTGACGGTCCAGCCGCGGTGAACAGTTGCATGCCGATCTTGAACATGCCCGCCACCTCGCGCAAAGCGGCGAACAGCTCTCGCGCCTTTCGGGCACTGTCCACATCGAGTGCCACGATCAATCGATTTCTGGCATTCATTAGGTGCTTCTCAATCCTAACTTTGACTTTTAACGCAGTCTTGCTGCTTCACAGCCCACTACTTCGTCAAGGGAGGTCACTCCTTCACGCTTCATAATCAAAACCAGTCCCTCAGTGATTTCCCGTGCGATGGCCGGACCCTGATAGATGAAGCCGGTGTAGACCTGGACCAGGCTGGCGCCGGCACAAATCTTCTCCCAGGCGTCCGCAGCGGTAAAGATACCACCCACTCCAATGATTTTCATTGAACCGGCCGCCAGACGAAAAAGCTCCGCAACCATTTTTGTAGAGCGATGTCGCAGTGGCGCGCCACTGAGCCCTCCGGCGCCACAGGCCTCAATTGTCTCGGTTGCTGTCTGCATTCCATCCCGGGCAACGGTGGTATTGGTTGCGATGACACCCGCGATGCCAACGCGCCGCGCGACGTCGACAATGAGCTCAAGTTCAGCAAGGTCGAGATCCGGCGCCAGCTTTACCAGTAGTGGAGTCGGGCTTGGCTTGGCCTGTGAGGCCAACTCTCGAGTGCGTTGTTTCAGCGCGGCCAATAATGTCTCAAGTTGCTCCGCTCGTTGCAGCTCCCTTAACCCGGGTGTATTGGGCGAGCTAACGTTTACCGCAATATAATCGGCAACGGGATGAATGGTCTCGAGGCACTTCAGATAGTCCGCGACAGCTTCGTCGTTCGCGGCTGCCCGACTTTTTCCAATGCTTACGCCGACAACGCACCGTGGTGGTCGTCTGCTTACTTGCGCTGCCAGAGCCGCGGCGCCGTCGTTGTTGAATCCGGCGCGGTTGATGAGAGCTTGATCGAGTGGCAGGCGAAAGAGACGTGGTTTTGGATTTCCCGGCTGTGCCTGGGCGGTTACGGTACCGGCTTCAATATGCCCAAACCCCAAAGCCGCGAGCACGTTAAGTGCGATGCCATTCTTATCCAGGCCCGCGGCCAGTCCGATGGGATTGGTGAAGCTTAGTCCGAAGCGTTCGAGATTTCGGAAGTGCGCCGGTCGAAATCGTCTGGCAATCAGGTTCAGGGCCAGCGGCGAGCCGCCGAAAAATTGAAGCGAATGCAATGCCAGGTCGTGAGCCGTTTCTGGCGGCAAACGAAACAGGATGGGACGAAGCAATGTTCGATAGAGCATTGAAACGGTTGGAGACTAGCAGAAGGCAGCGGGGAGAGCCAAGCGGGGAAGGGGAAGATGAAGGATGAAGGATGAAGGATGCGAGGCGCGCCAACAACGAACTACCAAAGCCCAAAGACCTAAGCCCAAAGACCAAAGATCAAAGACCTAAGCCCAAAGCCCCCTTTCCCAGCATAACTTGTCACCGCAAGGACCTTCTTGTTAGTATCCCCGGCGATGGAATTCACCGAAAGAGCGCGCATCATGGACGGGGCACGCATCAATCGCGCGCTTGCTCGACTCGCCTCCGAGATCGTCGAAGAAAATCACGGCACCAGCGATCTCTATCTCGTCGGCATCAGACGGCGCGGAGTGCCTCTGGCTGAGCGGATGGCCGATAAGATAGCTGACCTGGAAGGCGTGCGCCCCCCAGTAGGGATTGTGGACATCACCCTTTATCGGGATGATTTGTCGACTGTTGGCGCAAAACCGATTGTTAACCGGACCGAACTAGACGACATTGAGTCGCGCAACATCGTCTTGATCGATGATGTCCTCTACACCGGACGCACCATCCGTGCAGCGCTGGATCAATTGATCGACTTTGGGCGACCGCGGCGTGTGCAGTTGGCAGTGCTTATTGATAGAGGCAAAGAGCATCGCGAACTGCCGATTCAGGCTGATTACGTCGGTAAACTTGTTCCGACCAAAAAGAGCGAGATCATTAAGGTCATGCTTACGGAGTTTGACGAGGAAGAAGGGGTAGTCATCGTCGAACGGCCGGCGGCAGCGGCGGAAGCGGTTTGAACCAGCGGCCCCGGTGGCCGCTTTTTTTTTCCTTAAAACCAAAGAGCAAAGACCAAAAACCAAAGAGCAAAGACCAAAGACCAAAGACCAAAGACCAAAACCCTGTCTGATGCAAACAGTCTTCAATCATCGCCACCTCTTAGGCATCAGTGAATTATCAGCCGGCGAAATAGTGCACCTGCTGGACACGGCCGAGACGTTTCGGGATGTCTCCCGCCGCGAGATCAAGAAGGTACCTGCTCTACGTGGGCGCACCGTCATTAATCTCTTCTTTGAGCCCTCGACCCGGACCAGAACGTCCTTTGAAATTGCCGCCAAACGCTTATCCGCCGACGCGGTAAACATCAGTGTGTCAAACTCCAGCGTGAGCAAGGGCGAGACGCTGCTGGACACCGCGCGAAATCTCGAGGCGATGGCGCCCGACTGTATTGTGCTGCGGCACTCAATGGCGGGCGCCCCCTATCACTTGGCAAAGATTTGTAGTGCCTCCATTGTAAATGCGGGAGACGGGGCCCATGAGCATCCCACTCAGGCTTTACTGGACGCGCTCACCATTCGCGAGCGAAAGGGGAAGATCGCCGGCTTGAAGGTCGCCATCATCGGCGACCTGCTTCACTCTCGCGTCGCCCGTTCGAATATCCATCTGCTGACAAAGTTGGGGGCTACAGTCCGCATTGCGGGGCCGGGAACGATGGTCCCGGAAGAGTTCATTGAATTGGTCGATCAAGGTCTGTCTCTCGCACCAACCGTGGTTGACGCAGTCGCCGAAGCTGATGTAGTGATGATCCTGCGCATTCAGAGAGAACGCCAGGACACGGCATTTTTCCCATCCCTGCGAGAGTACGCCATCCACTATGGCCTGCACGCGGATCATCTGCGGGGGGCTGCTCCGGACGCTATCGTGATGCATCCTGGTCCAATCAACCGCGGCATTGAAATCTCCTCTGAACTTGCGGACGGCAACCAGTCTCTGATTTTGGATCAGGTGGCTAATGGTGTAGCGGTGCGCATGGCAGTGCTTTACCTGCTGGCGGGAGGCTCGCGTGACGGATTTGTAGAAGACAGCGACCGCGCACCAATGATAGAGAAGAAAATACGTTAGAGAACCAAGTATGAAGCTACTGATCGCCAATGGCTACGTCATTGACCCTTCCCAGGGCGTGAATGCGGGCAGGAATCTGCTGATAGAAGACGGGCGTTTGCTGGGGCTGCTTGATCGCTCGGATCCGTCGCCGCAGGATACTGAGGTGTTGGACGCTACGGGCCTGATTGTGGCCCCGGGCTTCATCGACATGCATGTCCATTTGCGCGAACCGGGGCAAGAGTATAAGGAAACTATCGCATCCGGCGCGGCAGCCGCCGTAGCCGGAGGCTGGACCAGCGTCTGTGCGATGCCCAATACCGATCCCATCAATGACAGTCCGGCCGTGACCCGCTTCATCATTGAGCAGGGCGAGCGCGCCAGGCTGGCCAACGTCTTTCCCATCGGGTCAATCACCAAAGGTGGCGAGGGCAGGGAACTAGCAGAGATGGGAGAGATGAAAAATGCCGGCATCGTGGCCGTGTCGGATGACGGCCGGCCGGTACCAACGGCGGGAATGATGCGACGTGCCCTGGAATATGCTCGCGGGTTCGATCTCCCGGTGGTGGATCACTGTGAAGATCGTTCGCTTGCTGCGGGTGGCGTGATGCATGAAGGACGCTGGTCGTTAATGCTGGGGTTGAAGGGAATGCCCGCCACCGCCGAGGAGGTCGACGCTATCCGTGATTGTGCTTTGGCCAGGTTAACTGGCGCCAGAGTTCATTTTGCCCACGTCTCAACACGCGGTGCACTTGACGCTGTGCGCCGGGCGAAAGAAATGGGCCTGGCAGTGACGTGTGAGGTTGCGCCGCATCACTGGACGCTGACCGATGAAGCCGTCAGGACTTATGACACCAACAACAAAATGAGCCCGCCTTTGCGCAGTCTCGATCATCTCGAAGCGCTGCTCGAGGGCCTTAGCGACGGCACGGTTGATGCCATCGCCACCGATCACGCGCCACACCACGCGGACGAGAAGGAACTCGAGTTTGACCAGGCGCCCTTTGGCATTACCGGACTTGAAACTGCAATTGGGCTGGCGTTTGAACTGGTGCACCAGGGAGTCATCACTCTCGAGCGGCTGGTTGAACTCTGCTCTACGAAACCGGCCAAAATTTTTGGCTTAGCAGGCCGAGGGACCCTGGCCCCGGGAGCCTGGGCCGATGTGACCCTGCTTGATCCGCAGTTCCAATGGACGTTCGATGTCACAGCTTCAAAATCAAAAAGCCGGAACACGCCATTTAACGGGCGGACGATGACCGGCGCTGCGGTTGCAACAATAGTGGGCGGCCGGATTGTGTATCTGCACCCGGATTTTTCTCGCTTGATTCACCCGGCTAAAGCTGCCAGCGGTCATGCGGCATCCCCGAGCGGGGTTTAGTCCTGCCAGGGTAACTCACTGTTTCCAAAGCCGGTCCTGTCGGCAAGTCAAGAAATTGCAGGTCAGTGCCCGCTCGCGCTCTTACACTCGAAATGTGTCGGCGCGCCAGTTCTTCACCGCTCGCTTGATCTCAACTGGTTTGACCAGCTTGCCGGCGATTACATCGCTCAACAGGCCCTCGAGTTCTTCATCGGGCGCGAAGCGGAGCGCAATCCACTGACCGGGGGTAACGAGGCCTATTTGTTTGGCCAGCGCAACTGGAAGGAGGCGCTCGGCTCGGAGCGTTTCTTCGAGGCGAATTACGCGGTCCTGGACCTTGAGAGCGTTGAGACGCACCAAAAAAACCAGCAGCAACAGGGCGAGCGAAACTACAACCCAGCGTCCCGTATTCCAGCCAGGCATTCGGAACAGATCAACCACTGTCCAGATAAAATTTATCAGCATCACCGGCACGACGAAAAAGTGAAACGGGGGGTGCCAGCGAGTGTGATTAGCAAAGGTTTGGGGGGGCATCGTGTTCTCCTAAGTTCGCACGCTTTCCAGCGCGCTGTTGGGTTAGTGGCCTAATTAATCAGGGAAATGCAATTGCCCGAGGTATGCATGCTAGAAGCGTGCGGTCCCAGGGGGGCTTGCGACAGTCAGGGTCTTCTCAGGCTCCGGCGTAAAATCCTCGCCGGGGTTGATAAATTGATTACGCTCGAAATTGTACTGCCGATCGTAGAGTTGTTTGTACCGTCCGCCGTTGGCGAGCAACTCCTCGTGCGTGCCGCGCTCAACAATTTCGCCTCCCTCCAGGACCAAAATTTGGTTGGCGGCGCGAATAGTAGATAACCGGTGAGCGATCACGAATGTAGTGCGGCCCTGGCGCAGAGATTGCAGACCGTCCTGAATCAGCGCTTCACTTTCGCTATCGAGACTTGAGGTGGCCTCGTCGAGAATCAATATCCGGGGCTCGGCCAGAATTGCGCGCGCTATGGCAACCCGCTGACGTTGGCCACCTGATAACTTAACTCCACGCTCACCCACAATGGTGTCATAGCCCTCCTTGAAACCATTGATGAATTCCTCGCAATGCGCTATGCGACTGGCCTCAACTATCTCGGCCCGCGAGGCGTGCGGGTGCGCAAAGCTGATGTTCTCGGCAATGGTGCCATCAAAAAGAAAGTTCTCCTGCAGCACAACGCCAAGTTGCTTCCGGTAGTCTCTCAAACGCAGGGTTTCCAAGTCGCGACCGTCAACCCTGACGCAGCCTGCGATGGGCCGATTGAAGGCCATCACTAAACTGATAAGTGTGCTTTTACCGGAACCGCTGGAGCCCACCAACGCGGTGGTCGAACCAGCGGGGGCGCGAAAGGAAACGTGTCTTAGTACCGGTACGCTCTCATCATATTCAAAACTGACATTATCAAACGTAATTTCACCTTCTATCGCCGCCAGCGGTTCGCGTCGGTCTTCATTTTCATCCTCGGTTGCCATGCGCTTGATCTCGCGGATGCGATCGAGCCCGGCAAACGCTTCGGTTATCTGTGTTCCGATGGCAGCGATTTCGATAAGTGGAGCGGCGACCATTAGCGTGACAATGATGTACATGAGGAAATCGCCCAGCGTCATCTGCCCGGCAAGCAGTGAGTTTCCTCCCACCAGAATCAGGATGACGCCGATACCGCCCACTATGACCGTGGAAAATGCGGTCACGCCGGACACGGCGGTCATTGAGCGAGCAATGTTGCGAAACAGCCGGTGCGCGCCTCGTGCAAACACAAGTGACTCGCGTTTTTCTGCTGCATAAGCTTTCACGATGCGAATGCCGCCCAGGGTTTCCCCTAAACGTCCGGTTAACTCGGCATTGATCTTGCCGCGCTCGCGAAACAGCGGTCGCAGGCGAGCGAAAGCCAGGGCCATGCAGGAGCCGAAGATCAGCAGCGCGAGAAGTGTGACTGAAGTAAGGCGCCAGTTAAGATAAAACAGCACCCCGAGACCCATCACGGTGGTGACAAAGCCCCCGACCAACTGCACAACGCCGGTTCCGACGAGGTTTCTAATCCCTTCGGCGTCAGTCATGATGCGCGAAATCAGAACACCGGTTTGCGTGGAGTCAAAATACCTGACCGGTAGGCGAGCCACGTGGTCCTGCACGTTTTTGCGCATTTCCGTAATCGCCCTTTGCGCCGCGACGCCCAGCACCTGCGAGAGCGTAAAGGAAGTCGCTGCCTGGATAACGGTGGCTCCGCCGGCTGCGAGTGCGAGCGGCAGCAGCAGTTCGCTGCGCTGCTTCATGATGACACCATCGATCAGGTACTTCAGGCTCCAGGGCATCACCATGCCGATCAAACGGTTGACGATCATCAATAGCATCCCCAGCGAAAGGCGGAGCCGGTGAGTCCAGATCAATTCTCGCGCGTCGCGCCAGGCGCTGGAGAGCGTGACGCGTTTCTTCTTCTCGGTCATGTTGCGGATGGTATCGTTAAATCGTGGTAAGAAGAAATCATGGGGATGGCCTGAGGCTGTGGGAACGGGGTGTTGGGTCTTTGGTCTTTGGTCTTGGGTCTTTGGTCTTTGGTTATTGGGTCCATTGTGCTGTGGCCGGCTGACCTCAGCAAGACACGAGCGACAATAGAGCAGTCACAGTCAACGCCGG
>DAIMCP010000021.1:40929-71817 GCA_036726305.1 Pyrinomonadaceae bacterium
CCGGCTGACCTCAGCAAGACACGAGCGACAATAGAGCAGTCACAGTCAACGCCGGTGCCAAGCCCAAAGACCCAAACTCCAAAGACCCAAACTCCAAAGACCCAACCCCCTGCCCACATCCTGGCCCTGATCGAGTCATGCACACGCTCGCTGTGTTCTAAGCTATAATCCGACCCATGAACAAACGTGCAAAAAAGCGGTTAAAAGAAACGATTGAAAAAGAGAATCTCGAACGGGCCAAGCTAACCAAAGAACAGTTGCCACCGGCCTCAAAAGGCTATCAGGATCCACGTGGCTATACTCCCAAGCCTGGTAAAAAGCGTGGCTAGTTTGATGTCCCTCGTTTCCAAGTGCGCCAGCTGAAGTGGGAACATCTCTGGTGGTATTCCGCTTCCGATTCCGAACAGTGATCAGCGCGGTGTCCTCCACGGGGCGACAGTACTGAGACGTTTCTTACGTACAACCGGGCCAGAGCACAGTTGACTAATTCAGGAAACCGGAGGATTGGCAAAGTCTACCTGCTGGCAGCTCGCGCAAAAATAGACGATGCGGGTGCGTTCTCCGTCTTCCTCATACCCGTCCGGATTGTAGGTCGGCTGTCTTAATTGCTTAACAGGCAGCCCACAGCGCAAACAGGGCAGGTTGGTGCGGCGAAAAACGAGGTGGCGAGTACCCATTTCACGACCGGGTTGGTAGACGAGCGTTGGGTCATTGCGCATCCGCTCGCGGTCCTCATCCGCGGCGGTGGCTGTTCGAAGGTACGCGCGGAGCGATAACTCAGGCGCCTTAATACTAAGACAGCGCAAGTGCTTTTGGCTCAGAGCACCCACCTTGAGCCAGGGATCCAGACGGCACGCAAACAGGATCTCGGAGCGGAGGTAGTTTCCCAGGCCGGCGAGAATTCGCTGGTTTAATAAGGCTGCTCCGATGGTAATATCCAGATGGGGCGGAAGCATTAGACGGCGACGGAACTCGGCAGCATTGAAGAGGCGTCGGCCACGCGCACCGGTTGGGTAGGGGAGGACGTCCGGGCCGAGCGTTTTCAGGTTTTCGATCTGCTGATATGGGTCACCCTCGCCGATGTTAAAGATAGGGGCAGACATAAGAATCGCCGCCCCACCGTTGACGATAATCCGTGCCCGTTCGCGCCGGTCTTTTTCTGTGGGCCAGGAATCCGTCGTTAAGCGATCGGCCTTCTTCCTCTTGTTGTCGTGGGCTATGCCGGAGCCAAATGTCTGCCAGCGGCCCCACATCATCAGGTGAGAGTGAAAATAAGATCCACCTTCGATGAATCCCAATAAGTGTTTACCATGAGACAGGACACGCAACACCTGCCGACCTGTGAGGCGTCCTTCATTAAGTGCCAGCCAGTCCTTAGCAACGCGTGTCCGAGCTTCCAGGGAGACAATGGTTCGCCCGGCTAACACTCTATCAACGGCATCGGCGTATTTTCGTACTTCTGGTCCTTCGGGCATTCAAGTCACTTGCTGAATTCTATTGGATTAAAGTCACGATGTGATGTCGCTCATCTCGAGTCTTCAACACTTTGCGGATATGATCAAGACACAATCAGGCCAGAGGCACCAGCCTCACGGAAGATCAAAATCACGTGTCGTAGTCTCCGGTTTGTTTGAGAAGCGCAATCGCGGATTGCTGCTCGACATTTTTGTCTTCGTTGCCAATTTATTTCTCATGCGCATGGTGACGGGCCTTTTTGTCGACCTGTTTCAACAGGTTTCAGCTGAGAATCCTTTGGCCAAGCTGTCGCTCGGACTCTGCTTTCTAGGGATGTGGGTGCTCCCTCTGCTGGGCTCAGTGCTGAAGCGCTGGCCCCTGCATGAACGCCTCAAAGTGCAAGGCAAGACTCCTAATGCGTTATACACGATGCCCGCCGGATGTTTATTCAACCCGCTTTTCTATTTTTGCCTGAATCTTGTTATTACCGCGTTTGTGATCACCAGCCTCGGTGAGTTCCTGTTCGGCAAGGCCCTCGTGAACCACGGTATGATTTTCGCTCCTGTGATTGTGCTGGGACTGGTGTTGACGGTCGTGCAGACCTATCTGATTTATAAGTATTTTTCACCCCCGAGGAAGCCGCCCCCGTCGCCGTTTCTGTTGTCGCCGCAGAGTGAAATGCTCGGTGACATCTGTTTCTTCCTGAACATGATCTTATTCCAGGCGATCTGGAATCTGCTTTCTTTTGCGTCGCTGGGGCGCCCAACCAGCTTTTTCGACGTGGCCGGGCGCGTCTTCTTTCTGAGTTTTGTCGCATTACTAATTTACTTTCCCCCACGCATGTTTTATCTGGCGGAGGACATCAACCGTCCGCGCACGTGGTTGACCATGCTGCTGGCCAATTCACCAGTGATTGTAAGGGTCGTTTTTGGATTTGCTTAGCCGGGAAAGCGCCGCAGGCCTTCCCTAATTGCCCGGATCTGCGTAAGCTGAGAGCGGACAAACTACAAGCGGTTGGAATTAGGCGTCGGTTTTTGACAGGAGATACTCGTGATGACCTGGGATGGAGATGCTTTGGCCGGTCAGATGGAAGAGGTCTTTGAACGGCAACAGGCAGCCGCGGATGCGCGGGCAAATAAGTACACCTCGACGGCAGAAGAACGCGCGCGCAGCGGTCAGTTTGAATCACTGAGGCTGTCTCGTTCCCGCCTGATGGATCAGTTGAGTCGCGCAACTAACCCGGCGCATCGCACGATGCTGGAGCGGGCGTTGCAATCCATTAACGATGAGATGGGCGACGCTTAACCGCTCGGCTCCACAAGCGGCGCATTGCTAAACTGCGTGGCCGGCGGCATAGCCAGAGGCCCAGGCCCATTGAAAGTTATAGCCGCCGAGCTGCCCCGTAACATCCACCACTTCGCCAATAAAATAGAGACCCGGCACCCGCCGAGCCTCCATTGTTTGTGAAGATAGTTCAGACGTTGACACCCCACCTGCGGTTACTTCAGCTTTCCTGAAACCTTCGGTGCCCGCCGGCAGTAGCTTGAACTCGTGAAGCTGTGTGGCAATCTCAGCCAATTCCCGGCGACTAAATTGTCTCAACGACTTAGAGGGGACGTACAGGCTGCACCAGGCCTGTGCAAACCGCCGCGGCAAGTGCTGCGCCAGTAGATTAGCGAGTTCCATGTCCGAATCGTGCCTGGATTCCAGGATGCCGAAAATATCCTGGCCGGGCAGCAGGTCCAGTTCGATCAACTCACCTTTCCGCCAATAAAGCGAAATTTGCAAGACAGCCGGACCACTCAGCCCGCGGTGTGTCAGCAAAACATTTTCGCGAAATTCGACAGCGTCACTCTTTACAATCGCGTCAAGCGAGATGCCACTAATAGGTGTCAGCACGTGTCGCACTGCCGCCGTTAGGGTAAGTGGTACCAGAGCCGGTCGAACCTCTTCAATACCTAGTCCGAACTGGCGCGCCAGGCGATAGCCAAAATCGGTAGCCCCCAATGGCGCTATTGATAAGCCCCCGGTCGCGATTACCAGTGAGGTGGCGACAAACTCTCCCTGGTTTGTATCGACCTTAAATCCAGCAGCGGCTTGCACGTTTGATACCCTACAATTGCAACGAATTTCGACGCCAGCATCAGCACACTCGTGCAACAGCAGATCAATGATCCTTTGTGAACTCTCAGCGCAAAACAATTGCCCCAGTTTTTTCTCGTAATAGCGGATGTTGTGCTTCTCGACGAGAGCGATGAAATCCTCCGGTGTAAAGCGGGCCAGAGCTGACTTGCAGAAGTGCGGATTCGTGGAAACAAAGTTATCTGACGTAGTTCCTACATTGGTGAAGTTGCAGCGTCCCCCGCCGGAGATGGCGATCTTTTTTCCAATTCGCTCCTGATGCTCGATGATCATAACCTTACGACCGCGCTGGCCCGCCTGAATAGCACAAAAGAGGCCGGCCGCCCCGCCACCAATAATGATTACGTCGTATGTGAACATGGTTGGAAAAGGACAATGATAGCTTGGGAGGAAGGAAACGGCAGCTCCTGTGACGAGATGTGAGCCTCTCCGGCGCTTTCCCGCTCGACAATCGCACTCAACGGGTTCAAACTATGGACGAGTTGACCTGTTATGGGACACCCGTTCTTTCGTAACTGGCCAAACCCGCCCGAAATACAGGGCCCTTCATTTGGCATGAGCGTTGCCAAAGGGGAGGTAAGAGGTCGGAACGGAAAACAAACTTTTGAATAGGGGGACTCTGAACATGTTGTGGACGATTCTAGTGATTTTGTTGGTCCTATGGCTATTGGGACTGATTGGGCATGTTGGCGGTGGCTTGATCCACCTGCTGTTGGTCGTGGCCGCAATTGTGCTTGTGATAAATCTGGTCAGCGGCCGTCGAACGGTCTAGCCTTTCCAGGATTTCTAGACATTGAGGACGAACGGATGTTCGACCTCTTAACGGGCCCCGGTGGAAACACTGGAGCGTCCATAGCAAGCGGCGCCCTTTCAGCAATGAAGGGGCGTTGCTGCTTGCCTGGCAGGTGCCGAATTGGCAGGAGAACCTGCTTCCAAAGAGTCGTTACCTGACGGATTTTTTTCTGAGGATCCCGCGCAATTTCATGCGCGCTTTATGCAGTTGCGACTTAGAAGTGCCTACTGCGATGCCCAACATCTTCGCAATCTCTTCATGATCATGGCCCTCGACATCATGTAGCATGAAGACTGAGCGGTAGCCCGGAGGCAACTGACCAATCGCCCGATCGAGACTAATGCGATCCAACACCGGCATGCGGTTGGGATCTTCTGTGCCGCGGACTACCTGTACAGGTGTTTCACCTTCTTCAGTGGTGTGCTCAAGCTTCACACTGCGCTTGCGGAAGTGCATCAGTACCTGATTCACAGTTAAACGGTGCAGCCAGGTCGTAAACGCTGAATCACCGCGGAAGCTGCCGATCTTGCGAAAGATTTGGATGAACGCCTCCTGGGTCAGATCCTCCGCCTCAGTTACGTTCTTGGTCATGCGCAAACACAGCGAGTAAACACGACGGTTATGGCGCCGGTACAATTCTTCAAAAGACTTCATGTCGCCCTGGGCGGCTGCGCGAGCCAGAGTTTGATCGGGCAGCGCAACTGGTTCGGCCTTCAACGCAGGCTGAAGATTCTGACTTGGCCAAAGGGGATAGGTTTCGGTGTTTGTCATGATTCTATGATTTAGCAATTTGAGGGCCACGGTTAGGCAACGAAAATTGACAGGCAAATTGGAGCTTTTTCCTAGCCTTTATTGAGTTTTCCACCAAAGCGGGTTTCGATAGCCGAAAGCGGGTGCAGGCCGGCAGTGTTCTGCGAGTGGAGCGGTCTTAATCGGGGTGCCGGTCTCCCAGGGGATACAGTGTTCGCAGGCGCGTCGCCTTGTTGGTTTGCTGGCCGGCGCGTTAACCTTCCGAGCTATGCCGGAACTGCCGGACATCGTTGTCTACATCGAAGCGCTCGAGCAGCGGATTACGGACCATACTCTTGAACGCGTGCAGATCGCCTCGCCTTTTCTGCTGCGCACAGCGGTCCCGCCGATCACAAGCGTCGAAGGCAGGAAGGTCGTCGAGGTGCGACGTCTGGGTAAGCGGATCTGTGTCGGCTTTGAACACGATCTCTGGCTCGTATTGCACCTGATGATTGCGGGCCGTCTTCACTGGCGGCAAACGATGCGAACCTCCGGATCAAAGACTGCTTCGTTCAAACTATCGCAGTCTCCAAAGAACCGCGGCCTGGCCGCTTTCCAGTTTGATAATGGAACGCTTTCCTTAAGCGAAGCCGGCACTCAGCGGCGCGCTTCTTTGCGGGTGGTAGAGGGAGAAGCCGGGCTGGCCCGCCTCGATCCTGGCGGCCTGCAAATTTTCACAACCGACATTGAAGGGTTTAAGAAAGTGCTTCAATCAGCCAATCATACTTTGAAGCGCGCTCTTACAGATCCAAGATTATTCAGCGGCATCGGGAATGCCTATTCGGATGAGATCCTTTTCGCCGCGCGCTTGTCGCCAATCGCGCTGACGCAAAAACTCAATGAAGAGGAAATCGAGCGTCTCTTTGAGGCCACGCGAGTGACCCTGACCAAGTGGATTGAAGTCCTGCGACAGGAGGTTGCGGGTGGCTTTCCGGAAAAAGTCACTGCCTTTCGCCCGCAGATGGCGGTTCACGGTCGCTACCAACAGCCCTGCCTGCGATGCAGCGCGAAGATCCAACGTATTCGCTACGCTGCGAACGAAACGAATTATTGTCCCCTTTGCCAAACGGAGGGGAAGCTGCTCGCGGATCGGTCCCTCTCGCGATTGCTGAAAAAGGACTGGCCGAGAACACTCGAAGAACTTGAAGAGATGACGACGGGCTTGAAGGCGTGAGGAAATCGGCGTCAATTCTCTGATGTGGGTACAGCACATTTTTGAGAGATTACGCCGCTTTGTTCAGCCTGCCTGGCGGGGTCGAAGAACCCCTTTCAATCGTCGCAGTCGAATCGCGTGCGATTAGAATCCGTGGGCCGCAAATACCTGGCCCCCTTGACGCTGTTGCGTGCCAAGCCGGGCCCACGTGGTGAACACCATACTCAATCGTGATAGCGCTTCTCGCCCGCGGGAATCGAAATTGGTAAGCGGTTGCCGGGTGGGGGGAGCGGGCAGGTGGCAAAAGGCGTATACGCACACGGCGGATTCTCGAGCCGGTTGAAGTCGAGAACGAGCAGGCCCGGGTGTTCGAGATCGTGGTCGGGGAAATTTGTGTAGAGAAATCTACACGCGCCATAGGTAGTCGACCTACTCGTCGTATCGCGAATCACAAAAAACAATTTTGCGCCGGCGTGCTCCGCATTGGGCTCCTCGACCACCGGCTCCAGGAGATATTTTTTCCCGCTCAACCTAAACTCTGCCGCACCCGGGACTGGTTGCGTGTAGTTAGTTCCGACCAGAGTGGTGAACCTGGTTGAGCGCGGCGGATCATAGGGAATCCATCGAGCGTTGACTCGGTACCGCGCGTTAGCTGGAAACCACCGTAATCCGTGAAAACCGGTCAGCGCCGCAGACTTCGAATCTTTGATACGCAAAGCGAAACGATCGCCACGTTGAATTACGTACAGAGTCAACGACCGAAAGGTCAGGCGCGGATTCTTATCGTCGCTCTCGGTGCCGGTGAACAACGTCTGGGAGACAGCGGGTTGGCCGTCAATCAGAAAGCCGCGGGGAAAACCGTTGGGCGGGAGCTTGAGTGAAACGCTGTTCCCCGCAAGGTGTAGAATAGCCAAATTCGCCCCGGCCACTGTGGTCAAGTGAATTTTGTTGTCCGGCCCGAAGCCCAGTCCATTGTCGCCCGGTTGCAGCCACTCCAACCCAACCAGCGCCAGCCAGCCATCAGGCTTTTGCAGTTCCAGGGCATGTTGTGCACGCCATGCAGCAAGATCTCGTCGCCAGGTTTTCTCCTGGGCCCCAGTGGGTACGAACCCGAGGCACAGCAGCAGAGTGATTGTGTAGATGCGCACACGGGCAGTATACGATAGGAGCGAGCTTTGTTTCTGGTGACGCATCTTATCTTTTCCGCTTCCAGCGATGAGAGGCCTGGTCTGGCGCTTGCGAGCCGGTTGATGAGTGTGTGGCGCCTGCCAGGGACGCTCATGCTCAACCGCACGAGGTTAGGAAACGCCCGTGTTGAGGATGAAATAGATCTGTCCTAAACTCTGCTCTATGACGTCCTGCTGCCCGCATGAATTAACCAGGAGAGAGATTTAGTGGAGGTTAAAGCGAGACGGGCCGTCAGGATTAAGACCCGAGCGCGCAACATGCGAACGCGTGTGCGCCAGGGCCGGCAACAGTTAGTGCGCATCTCACGTACCGCCACTCTGGGTGGTCTCTTTTTATCGTTCTTAAAGATAGGCACTGTCGGTTTCGGTGGCGGTCTGGCTGTCATCGCGCAGATTCGCACCTTAACTGTCTTCAAACGTGGCTGGCTCACCGATAACGAATTTGCCGAAGCTTTCGCACTCGCTCAGAGTCTACCCGGAACGAGTGCCGGAAACACAGCAACCTACATTGGTTTGAAGCTAAGGGGTTGGCGGGGGGCATCTGTAGCGATGGCCGGGTTTATTCTGCCGTCCATGCTGATGATGATTCTGATGGCGATTCTGTACCGTCACCTGCGCTATCTTCCCGATTCGGATCGTCTTTTTCATGGACTCAACGCGGCAGTAGTGGCGCTGATCGTCATCACGGCCTGGCGCATCGGTCGTAATACGCTGAACAAGTCCTGGCAGTGGATCATCGCGGTGCTTTCGTTTCTGATCGTCGGTTTCTTTGGTGCAACCGTAGTTGAAGTAGTGCTCACCGCCGGTGTTGTCGGAATCTTCATCGATTCTTTCGCCGAAAAGCAGCTCCAGAAGCTCCGTCTCTATCGTGGGCTGACTTCGCGCCGGCGCAAACGTATTGCTGCGCGCCTGATACGCGCCCGCCGCAGTCGCACCACACCCAATGTATTTGTCGGTGGCTATTTAATGCGGGCGCTGGCCGACGATCGTGTCGAGAAAGCGGCCCTGGCCGCCAAATCGCCGGGTGAAGATTGCGGATCTGAACCGCAGGAACTGGATCAGCCCGGGCTGGATGAGGTCAAGCCCCCGAGGAAACTTGGATCGCTCGCGTTCATCGGACTACCGCTTGCTCTGCTCGCCAAGTTGGGATTGTTATTTATGCTGGCGACTATTTTTCTGCGCATAGGCGCCATCACCTTTGGTGGGGGGTACGTCATGATTCCGCTGATCGAAGCGGAAGTGGTGAACAATAATCATTGGCTTACTCATCAAGAATTTGCTGACGCCACGGCCCTGGGGCAGATTACACCCGGCCCGGTCTTGATTTCGGCTACTTTTATCGGATACCGCGTGGCCGGGACACTGGGCGCTTTGGTAGCAACGGTTAGCATCTTTCTCCCGTCTTTCCTAATGACTATCGCAGCCGGCTCTTACCTCCGCCGCTTTCGCTCAAATGAAATCGTGCAATCGTTTCTCCGCGGCGTTGCACCCGCGGTCGTGGGTTTGCTGGCGGCAGCGGCTTTAAGTATCGGGCGCTCGGGAATTCACACCTGGGCAGGCCTGATAATCGCTATTGCCGCCGCCATTGTCCTCGTTCGCTTTCGGCCCAATGCTTTCTGGGTAATCCTCGGAGCCGGTGTCGCAAGATTTCTACTCGGTCTGGTCTTAAAGTGAGTTACAACTAAAAGCAAGACTTCTCACATCTAACTGCACAATTCAGTAATCGATAATGAACGAGACTTGGGGGTTATCAGCATGATGGAATGGTTATGGCCGCTATTGCTCATTGCGGCCTATGTCGTATTAATGCGCTGGATACTGCCGCGCCTTGGCGTGCAAACTTGAATGGCGAACTCTTGCCGTGTCGAGTCTCGACGCGCCCCAAGCAAGATTGAAGGCTCGAATGCGCAGACCATTGCAGATCGCAAGTCTGGACAGGAAGAATGAGCTGTTGCGAATTTGAATTCGCGTTCCAATTTCCTATGCCCGCGCAGCAGATTCTGGTTTGCCGCGTGCCGATTGCCTGCTCCTCAACTCCTCAGCAGGCGGGCAAACTTACCGGGACACTGCCAAGGCGGCCCGATAATCACCTGGATAGGTTGTTCAGGCGTTTCTCATGTCAGGGTGAAAGCTGATCCGGTCAAACTGGCAACTCAAGCTGACCGACGAACGAAACTGCCAACGAATGCTTCGGAAAACCGCAAAAGATTTACGGCACAGATCTCGCAAACGTGGTGTCGCCCGTTGTCAATGACGGGTCAGCTATTTTTAGAACAAGGTCACCGATAAGAGCCTTCTCAGGGCGAAAGCCGGAGCGGGCATGCACTTACCAGCCTAAGTTCATTACTGGATATGGCAGTGGAAGTTCCCGAAGGATTATGAACATGAAAACCTCCAGAAACTCTATTTTCACGAGACAAGCTGTTTGTCTCGTTCTGCTTACTGCGCTGGCGACTGCATCGCTGATTACAACAAGAAGTCAGGCGCAGGCTCCCGCATCAGCGGTCAACACCTTTCAAGCCCCGGCCGATAAGGTTTCTCCTGATCTGCGCGAGCTTACTGCCGCAGGCACGGCGAGCGCGTCAGTTATTTTACAACTCAACGACAAGCCCAGCGGTCAACTCAATGCGCTGTTAAACCGTAATGGCGTGCATGTGCGCAATGATTTCAACCTGTTGAAAGCGAAGGCCATCGATGTGCCGGCAAGCCTAATCGATGAGTTGGCAGCTTTTGGGGAGGTTGATTCCGTGTCGCTTGACCGAGTAGTAAAGCCTTCCGGGCATGTCTCAGTTACCACGGGAGCGGAAGCCGCAAACACCCTTTATAACCTGGATGCTTCGGGTATCGTGGTGGCTGTTCTGGATTCTGGCGTTGACATCACCCACAAGGCTTTTCTCAACAAAAACTGTGGCGCGACTTCACTACGGGTCAAGTACAGCAAGGACTTCACCGGAGAAAATCGCACGGACGATCCCTACGGGCACGGCACGCACGTGGCTGCGCTGGCAATGGGCAGTCAGTGCATTAATAATTCCGCCACCAAGGGTGTAGCCGCCAATGCCAATATCGTCAACCTGCGCGTCTTAAACTCAGAGGGCGTCGGGTCGACCTCCACAGTCTTGAACGCCATCAATTGGCTGTTGGCAAACCCAGGGATGAACATCCGCGTGGTCAACATGAGCCTCGGTGCCTTGGCCGTCACCTCGTATAAGAACGATCCGTTGTGTCAGGCAGCGCGCCGGCTCGTCAATGCGGGCATAGTGGTTGTCGCCGCGGCCGGCAACGACGGCAAGGATGTCAACGGCAACAAGATCTACGGCGGTATTCACGCGCCGGGCAACGAACCCTCAGTAATTACCGTGGGTGCAGTGAACTCCTACGGCACTGATTACCGCGGCGACGATACAGTGGCCACCTATAGCTCGCGCGGACCAACTCGCAGCTATTGGACAGACACCAACAACACACGGCACTACGACAACCTGATCAAGCCAGATTTGGTGGCGCCGGGCAATAAGCTCATCTCGGCCGAGGCAAAAAATAACAACATCATCAAGAACTTCCCCAGTCTGGACGTTTGGCCGGGGAACGCCAACAGGGAAATGTATCTAAGTGGCTCCTCAATGTCTGCTCCGCTGGTGGCGGCCGCGGCGGCCATGGTAATCAGGGCCAATAACAAGCTAACGCCGAATATAGTCAGGGCCATCCTGACCTTTACGGCACAGCCGCTTGCCGGTTTCAATATGTTCGAGCAGGGCGCGGGCGAACTGAACGTGCTCGGCGCGGTTCAATTCGCGCAGAAAGTTCGTAGTGACTTTGCCTCGGCGCCTTTGGGGGCATCGCTTCAACCGATAACCACCCCTGCTACCTTGCCGCCCACTCCTCGTTCGACAATTGCCGGTTATACGTTTGACTGGTCCCAGGGGATGCCCATCCAGCACACGTACGTACACGGCAGTGATTTGATGACGCAGATACAGAAAATCTACTCCCTCGGTATCATGGTTTCGGACGGCATCATCGAAAACGATGCCAGCGGTACCCAGTCCATTAACTTCCAGATGATGACCCACGGCATTATGGTCAGCGATAACGTGATGACCAGCGATGGCGGGGCCAACGCCAGCGGTTACCCCTTTATGAGCACCAGCTACCTGCTTGGAGACGGGATCATGGTTTCAGACGGGATCATGGTTTCGGACGGGATCATGGTTTCAGACAGTACGGCCTGGGCCGATTCAACTGTGGTAGGCAAGTTTGGTATGACAGCCAGTTCCACCCTGTTGGGTGGTGACGATACAGCCTGCATGCAGTGAGCCTTGGCCAGAGCTGAGAACCCCATCAACTGCCAGTTCAGGTGATGTAGGAATGAAGCTTCCTTAGACCTGGCGACAAGGCAGATAGGTTGGGAGCCCCCTGCGGGCTCCCAAAAGAACAAAATAGAACAGCCCACCTGTGTGTTAGCCTCCAGGCCTGCGTTCCCGCGACAGCTCGCTGCATCCAGCCGATGTGCAATGCGATATTCTCGCCAGGCTCCCCCCGCTCCGGAAAACGATCTAAACCATGCGAGCTTTCGCGCAATAGAAGCGAAACTTTCCGCCAGCCGACGTTCTGAGAATCGCTCAGAGCTGACATTTGGTCGCCTAACGCCCCGGCATGTTTGTTGCAGCCTCTTCTGGCTTGAGTCGAATGCTTTCTGAAATACGCAATGCGCACAAGTGGTCATTGTGATCGCCGCGCGTCATTTCATTCAAAATCGATCTTTAGAGGAACAAACATGAGCACCATGATGGACAAGAAAGCGGATCTGGCCGGGCCAGGTATCGGCAATTACGAGGAGTTGGAAAAGATCCTGCCCCAGGACTACAACTCTCTTCTGAATCCCAGGGACACACAGCAGGCCATCACCGCGGTCAAGCGGTACATCGAGGACAATCTTTGCCGGGAACTCAATCTCATACGTGTCGAGGTTCCTTTGATCGTGGACGTGGAAAGCGGTGTTAACGATTATTTGGACCGCGATGGCTCACGCACTCCCATTGAATTTCATATTTCCAACGACCATGACAAGCACCCGGTGGAAGCACAGGTAGTGCAGGCGGCGACAAAATGGAAACGCGTCGCGCTGAAGCAGTTCGGCATGAAAGCCGGCGAGGGCCTGATCACAGACATGCGTGCGGTGCGCAAGGATTACTTCCTTGACCATGACCACAGCGCTTATGTAGACCAATGGGATTGGGAAAAGGCAATCAACGCTGAGCAACGTAATTTGAATTACCTGACCGACACGGTTGAGAGCATCTGGAAAGTCATCAAGGGCGCTGAGATCTTTGTGCAGAAGCTCTTCCCGCAACTTGCTAACGGCCGATATCCCGATCTGCCTGATAAGCTGACCTTCCTGCATGCTGAAGAACTGCTGGAACGATATCCTGATCTGCCGCGAAAAGCTCGTGAGACAGCGATCCTTAAGGAGCATCCAGCGGTGTTTATCTATGGCATCGGTTGGGTACTCAAGGATGGTTACCCGCATGAGATGCGAGCCGCGGATTATGATGATTGGGTGACCGAGACAGCTTCCGCAAATGGTAACAAGTTTCATGGACTGAATGGAGACATTCTAGTGTGGAACCCGGTGACCGAACGACGTCACGAACTGAGTTCCATGGGTATCCGCGTTAACGCTGAGACCCTCAAGCAGCAACTGGAAATCACTGGTCAACTTGATTTCCTCAAGCTGCCTTACCATCAGGCAGTAATTAGAGATGAGGTTCCGCTCAGCATTGGGGGCGGTATTGGACAATCGCGTACCGTGATGCTCCTGCTCAGGAAAGCACACCTGGGGGAAGTAAGCGTCACCGTTTGGCCGAAAAAATTAAAAGAAATTTGCCGAAAGAAAAACATCCACGTGCTGGACTAGCACCAGCCCGATGATGTCAATGGTTTGGACAAACGGTAAAGGGTTCAGGACCTCGTTTCATGACTGAGGCAAGCGAGCAGACAATCCTCTGCGTTGCCAGTTTTTTCAAAGGCAACGACTTCATCAATGAGTGTAAGCGGAATCATGCGCGGGTGGTGTTGCTAACCAGGGAGAAACTGCTTGCAGCAGACTGGGCGCGTGAGTCGCTCGACGAGTTAATCGCCATTCCTGGCAAGGCCAGTGTTCAGTCTTACCTGGCCGCCGCCTGCGAGATCGCGCGGCGCCGGCGCGTTTCACGGGTTATAGCGCTTGAAGAGTATGACATCGTCACCGCGGCGCACATTCGGGAACACCTCTGTGTAGCCGGGATGGGCACTACCACGGCGCGCCGCTTCCAGGACAAGCTGGCGATGCGCACCAAGGCGCGCGATCTTGGCATTCCGCAACCGGACTTTGTCCCTTTGCTCAATTACGAGACGATCGCTGAGTTCATGGAGCGCACTCCCGCGCCCTGGATGTTGAAGCCTCGCATCGGCGCCTCCGCGATGGGTATCAGAAAGGTGCAGGAACCTCAGGCGGTATGGCGCGCAATCAACGAGCTCGATGAGCGGGAAGCCTTTCACGAAACTTCCGGGTTCCACCTGCTTGAAGAATACATCCCTGGCGATGTCTACCACGTGGATTCTTTGGTCGAGCACGGCAAGATACTCTTCGCCAGCGTCGAACGTTACGGCGCTCCACCGTTCGACGTTTCACATTTTGGTGGTGTCACCGTGTCACGTACTGTCAAGCACGGTTCCCGAGAAGAGCGCGAGCTAATCGAATTGAACAAAGTGCTACTGACTGGTTTTGGTTTCGAGCGCGGCGTGACACACGCGGAATTTCTTCGTCGGGCGGATGCCGACGAGCGTTCCCGCGCCCGGATTCCAGAATCTAAAAAGCGTCGTGACTACACTTCAGGAAGCAATAGGTTCTATTTCCTTGAAGTGGCAGCCCGCGTTGGGGGCGCCTTCACTGCGAGTACGATCGAGGCGGCAACTGGTATCAATCCCTGGCGTGAATGGGCCCGGATCGAACTCGCCTCGTCGGATCAGCGCTACGTCTTACCGCCAGTTCGGCAGGATTATGGCGGCATTGCTGTTTCACTGGCCCGTCAGGAGAATCCCAGTACTGCTTCCTATACCGACCCGGAGATCGTTTATCGCATCAGCAAGCCGTGGCATGTCGGCCTTATCATACGCTCGGCTGATTATGAGCGGGTAGGGCAGTTGCTGACGCAGTACACAAACCGTTTCCGAGAGGAGTTCACCGCCATCGCTCCTCCAGAAGAGACCCCGGAAGAACACTTATGATTGCTACTGACGAACTCAAACCGGCAAGCGAGCTTGCCATGCCGGGTGAACATCTGATCTCATCTATTCGCGGACCTTTGCCTGGGCCTACTTTGCTGATCCTCGGCGGCATTCACGGAAACGAGCCGGCTGGCGTGCTGGCTGCGGCTCGCGTCCTGACGCGGCTGGAGCGAGAGGATGACCTGCGGGGCGAAGTGGTCTTGCTGCGTGGCAATACGCGGGCCCTGGAGCAAAACGTTCGCTTCATCGATGCCGATCTGAACCGGCAATGGACAGCTGACAATGCTCGAATAAGCGAGTCAGGGCGCAAGCTGGCCGGGGTCTCCGAGTTGGTTGAACAGGGCGAACTGCTGGCGATCCTGAGGGAAGTGGTCAGCCGGGCCCGCGGCGACGTTTACTTCATCGATTTGCATACCACCTCAGCCGAGGGAAAACCGTTTGCCACCGTCGGCGACACTCTCCGCAATCGCAAGTTCGCCCTGCACTTTCCTTTGACGATTGTGCTCGGACTGGAGGAGCAAATTGAAGGGACCTTGCTCGAATACATCAACCATCTGGGTGCAATAACGATGGGCCTTGAAGGCGGCCAGCATGAGGCCCCCAGCTCGGTGGACAATCATGAGGCGGTAATCTGGACCGCAACAGTGGCCACGGGAAACCTTCGCCGCGAGGATGTAAGGGATCTAGACCATTGGCAGTCGGTGCTTAGTCGCGCCAGTGGCGGGCGGCGCGTGGTTGAGGTGCGCCACCGCCATGCAATTACTCCCGAGGATGAGTTCCGGATGGAACCGGGCTTCAGGAATTTTCAGCCGGTCAAGCGGGGCCAGGTTCTGGCGAAGGATCGGTTGGGAGAGATAAAAGCTCGCGAAACCGGTTTCGTTCTCCTGCCCCTTTACCAGGCACTCGGAGATGATGGCTTCTTCCTCGGACGCAGGGTCAAGAAGTTCTGGCTCAGTGTGTCGGCCTTGCTCCGCCATTTAAAGATTATTCGATGTGTCCATCTGCTTCCGGGGGTCCGCCGCGATCCGCTCGACGAAAAGATTTTGATTATCAACACGCGGATTGCAAGAATCCTGCCGCTGCAGATTTTTCACCTGTTGGGCTTCCGTCGTCGGCGTTGGACCGAAGGATATCTGGTTGTCAGCCGGCGTTCGCATGATCTGGCGGGACCAGCAAAGGTCCTTCTCTAGCGCGGTAACTGGGCGCGCAGTACTCGAAGACTTGTGCGCGCACCCGCTTGCTGGTACTTTTCCGGTCCCACCAGTGCTGCTTTTGGATTTCCCCGTCAAAGATCCTTTAAGCTGACCTTATTTGATTGCATAAACTTTTACACTGGCTGCGTAATCGTTAACGTTATAGCGATTCAGTAAGTCCGCCAACGCCTGGTGCGAGCCGTCCGCGCCAGCAGGGGGCGCACAACATGCCGCCGCAGTTGCAAGCGCCAACTCCTCAGCCGACCCACGCGATGAGATCTGTGTTGGCGGTTCCGCCATCGCCGGCGAACAACATCCAGCCTGATTTTCGATCTTCGCATAGGCGTTGAGATCCGCGCCCGAGTCCAGGATTTCCACGTTTGTGAAGCCGGCTGCCAGCAGGCCCTCCCGATATTCTTCAATTAGTAAGGCGCCCGCGATGCAGCCGACGTAGGCCATTACGTCGTTGCTCACTTCAGCGGGCAGCGTTTGCTTGAGCGCGATGTCGCTGACGGCAAGCCGGCCACCAGGTTTGAGCACGCGCGCAATTTCGCGAAAGACCGCCCCTTTGTCCGGTGCCAGGTTGATGACGCAGTTGCTGATTACGCAATCAACCGAAGAGTCAGGTAAGGGAAGTGCATCGATTGTCGCGAGGTGAAACTCGACGTTTGCCGGCGCGCCCGCGGCCTGGCGTTTTCCCGCATTACGACGAGCCAGGTCGATCATTTCCGGCGTCATGTCTATGCCAATGGCCCGGCCTTCGGGTCCCACTTTCTCAGCGGCGAGGAACACATCCAGGCCGCCACCTGACCCCAGATCCACGACAGTCTCACCGGCGCGTAAATGAGCGATGGCCGTGGGGTTTCCACAGGACAGGCCCATGTTCGCTTCCGCGGGAATAGAGGCCAGTTCGTCGGGCGAATAACCGAACGCCTCGGCAACGGCGCGCACCCCGTCCTGGTCGCTTGAAAGACCGCTCCTGGCTACCGATCCGTATCGTGCCCGGACCGCTTCCACGATAGATTCCGACATGATTAAGTCTCCTTTATAGTCTGATCTTCATATTCGCCTGAGCGAATGTACCGGCGCTACGATAGCGCCTGCCGATATATATGTCAAGGCAAATATGTGGGCGGGTGGCTGGGCTGGGAGTGCCGAAGGCACCAGGAGGTTAACTGTCCGGCAAAACTAGACCGCGGGTAATGAGACGTGCGAGAATGCGACCCAATGGAGACCAGGGAAGACACAGCGGAATTGATCTTCGGCGTTCCGGCAATGGATCAGGAGCATAAGGCACAGCTTGGCCTGCTCAATGATTTAAAAGCAGCGGTGCGCAGTGGAGCTGACGACGCTGTCGTCTACTCGCTGCTCAATGAGCTGGTGGAACACACCAATCTTCATTTTCTTTCCGAACAGCTCGACATGAAGCTTCACGCTTACGAAGCCTCCGAGTCTCATTTCCTCGAGCACGAGCGGTTGCTGGCCGAGGTGCAAAACCTGAAGCGTAACCTCGCGACGGGAACGGTGGCCAGCAAACATAGTCTAATTGAGGCTCTGCGCAGTTGGCTCCTCATCCACATTCAAACCGCTGACAAGAAACTGGCGGAATACCTCAGCACGCGGTCTACTCAGCCAGCCAGAGAAGATCCCAGCTGAAGAGTTCCAGCTCTCGCACACGCGCCTGCTAAAGAAGGTCTCCCCGAATTCTAATGCGGCATTCGCCCATTGATTTAGTCAATCCGGGAGGACGCGCCGGGGTCTTCTATCACCTGGCGGACGACAACGCCGCAACCCAATCCCCCCAACAACCGCGCCTTCATCTTTCCCCAGCCTCTTACTGAGAGGTTGCTGGATTGGCGTCTTCACTTGCCCGAGCAGCGGCCGGTTCCTTGACTTGAGGTTGTGGCGCGTGGTAAGTCGACAAATCGTTCCTTTAACGATCCGGGCCGTGACGAAGGGATTCCTTCAGGCTGCGGTTCATCGGCCTCTCGCTCGCGCACTGTCATTTAATCCTGCGTCCTGATTCTCGGCTTCGTCGGAACAGGATTACAGTCAACTGTAAAACTGACTCGCTCGGAGCGCTTTGAGCCGTTGGGCAACTGCACTTCCAACGCCATCCAGCCCCGGTAGATCGGTATCCTGGGTTTCTCGCCGGGAGCAATGATAGTGCCTCGGGGATCGTTGGTTGGCGCCTGAATGAAGCGGCGACCGTGCACCGTTCGAGGTTCATCGCGATTTACAGAGACGAATAACCAGTCCGTCTCGTAATTGTTGTCACCGAGGAATCTATACTTCGTGTTGAAGGTCGCGTAAGTGCTGTCCGGGTTGGCCGTAATTCGACCACTGAAGTTGACGTAAGCCGGACAGGTCCTTCCTTTAGTTTCGGCGGGATTGGCTGCGATAGAAACGGATGTCAATGGCGCAGGGGGTGGCGGTGTTCGCTGGGGAGCCGGCTCATCATGTCGCCCGGGCTTGGATGGGGCGCCTTGGGTTGGCACATACCCGGTCGGCATACATTGAATCTCGGCTGGCAGCGTCCCCTGGGCATGGTATTGAGGAATTTCATAGTAAGGCATGTGAACGTTCTTCTCGCAACTAATGTCTAAAAGCACATCGTAGGAGTTGGCAACGAACACCGTGAAGCCCTTTTGCAGCATTCCGGCAATCGACTGACCGGCCTCCTGCTTCCGTTTTAGCTCCGCATTGCACGTTTCGACTGGCGACAACTTGGGTAACAGGAATGGAAAGTCCAAATTGTATTGATTCCAATCCTGCCCATTGTTGCCGCCAATGCTGCGATGTTTTTCGTTTACCGGAAAGATCACACTCTGGCCACTGGACACGCCGCGGAGATGGATGGTTGAGGGACTCAAATGATGGTCTTCCGGGCAACGCCCTTTAGCTTTGATCTTGAACGACAATCCTTTATTGGTATCGACTACCGTGTCATAGATCTGGTTGTTCTTAACTGCCTTCACGCGGAACACCGGTGGCATCGGGTCGTCTGTACCCTCTCTGGGCGTACCGTATTCACAGAGGAAGTGTTGGGCCAGCGTTGGAGCTGGAAGCAAAACCGCAGTCAAAAGCAAACCAAACATCATGACGAACGTTTGGCGCAAAACTATCTTTCTCTTCATGGTCGGCAATGGCATAAATCTCTCCTCCTTCTAATTCCGAGTTTCCTTCTCGACATGACGACTGGGCATCATAGGTTGTGCCAGACTTCGTTATTCGCTTCGTTTGACTCCGTGACAATCGAGGTCGCGTCCGCGCTCAACTTGAAGGTGGTAGCTTCGAGCGAAACGTTGAGCGGTAAAATTTTTCTGGCGTCGACCACAATCCATTTATCTCTGCCGGAAGGCATCGGGGGCAGTTTAATTTCGGTAACTCTCCTTACGGACACTCCGTTTATTTTGCTCAACGTGAGGCGCAGGATGGAGAGACCGGAAGCGGCGCTGCCGTCGTTTGCGAGGTGGACTCGAACCGCCTTGTCATTGTTGGCGGGGAAGACAAACTCACGGATGAGCAGATCCGGCGCCGCCGCCGCCAGCCCTGCGTCTTTTACTTTCAGTTCCGGCTCGTCCGCCGAAACGGGCCAGTAATGAGCAAACGCGGAAACACCTGCGACGAGGATTCCGAAGGCGGTGCTTACAAATCGCTTTCCCTTCATCAACTTTCTTCCCCGGGCCCGGGTTGTCACGCAATTGGCAGTGGTAATGCCCGCCGGCGGTGCCATCCCTAAGTGTTCCTCGCCCAGCGCAGTTTGCGGTAGAATCGGCCGGACGCTTCTCTCGCGCTCCATGGTCGAGAAGTACCATGCGACCTCTCCGCGAGTCCTGAAAAAGTTGCGAAAAAACTGGGAAGATAAACTACCTCAGGCTAAGTTGTTGATGGCAATGCAGATTCAGAACTCATACCAGCTCGGAGAGTTTGAACTCGATCCGAACAAACGCCGCCTGAGCCGTGCGGGAGGCAAGTCGGTTCATCTTTCGCACAAACCTTTTCGGGTATTGCTCTACCTGGTCGAGAACCGCGAGCGGATTGTCACAAGACAAGAGCTATTGGAGCAGTTTTGGGACGGCCGCGACGTCTATGACATCACCCTAACCAAGTGTGTGGGCGCGATTCGCAAAGCGCTTGGAGAAGATTCAGAGAAACCGCGTTTCATAGTAACTCGCTGGGCTGAGGGCTATCGCTACATCGGGCCGTTTACGGACCTGTCGGTGGCCAACGTGGGGATTCTCGCCCCAACAACCGGCGAGAACTCTGTGGATGAACCGGATGCAGGCATAAACCACGCCGAAACAGGGAGTTCCGAGCAGCTTGCTGAAGCGTCGATGTCAAGGGATAAAGTTTTCGCGCGTTGGCCTCGAAGGACGGAGTTTTTCAGCCGGTGGCAGTCCCGGGCCGGAGTCGCGGCAGGGGCGCTGGCGTTGTTGGCTTTCGGTTGGTGGAACTTTCATTCGCGGGCGAAACCGGAAAACAGAATCAGTGGGCCGGATTGGTCGCAAGCGAGGTCGAGCCAGCTCACCAATCAGGCAGGCGCGGAGTCTTATGTAAATCTTGCGCCCGACGGCAAATCATTTATTTACGCCAGCCGCGCCAGCGGCAATTGGGACCTTTACTGGCAAAGGGTAGATGGTCGGAACGCTGTCAATCTCACGAGGGATTCACTCGCGGATGAGACGCAACCCGCCTACTCGCCGGACGGTAACTTCATCGCTTTTCGTTCTGAACGCATCCCAGCGGGCATTTATGTAATGGAAGCGACGAGCGAGAACGTGCGTCGCGTTTCTGATGTCGGCTTTGATCCCACCTGGTCCCCGGATGGAAAGGAACTCGTTGTAAGCACGGACCGCTTCACCGACCCGGGCAAGCGTAGCCGGATTCCCAGTCAGCTTTGGATCATCAGTGTGGCGAGCGGCGCCAGGCGTTTGTTGACCGATGGCGACGCCGTCCAGGCGAGTTGGTCGCCGGGCGGAACACGTATCGCCTTTTGGGGGTTGCAGGCAGGCGGCGGGCAACGTGATATTTGGACCATCCCGGCTGGCGGGGGCGCGGCCGTACGCGTCACTAATGATGCAGCCCTGGATTGGAATCCGGTTTGGTCACCGGATGGGAAACATCTCTACTTCGCCAGCGACCGCGGCGGCAGTATGAACTTTTGGCGCGTTCCTTTGGATCAGACCTCCGGTCAGGTTCAGGCCCCACCGGAAACCGTCCTCACGCCTTCGGTCTATAGCCAGCATTTGAGTTTCTCTCGCGACGGCAAGCGTATGGCGTATGTGCAGAAATCTGAAACGAGAAATTTGCTACACGTGGCGCTTGATCCGTCGACGGAGCTAACCACGGGCGAGCCACAGCCCGTAACCGAGGGCACAAGGTACGTGACTGATCCTGATCTTTCACCCGACGAGGAATGGTTTGCCTGCAGTTCGCAGGGGGAAAAGCAGGAGGATATCCTGGTTTTTAGACGCGACGGATCCCAGCAACTCCAGCTCACCAACGACGCTTTCCGTGACCGTTCACCGCGCTGGTCGCCCGATGGCCGGCGGATCGCTTTCTACTCCGACCGCAGCGGACGTTTTGAGGTCTGGGCCATAAACTCCGATGGCACAGGTTTGCAGCAACTGACTTTCACATCTGGGCCGTCAACGGTCTACCCCATCTGGTCACCTGACGGTGGGCTGATGCTGTTTAAGCAACGCGACTCGCAGCCCTTTGTTTTCGAAGTAACCAGACCCTGGGTTGAGCAAACTCCCCAAAAAATGTCCGTTATTGAAGGCTTGGGAGAAAATTTCTGGGCGAGCTCCTGGTCAGCGGATGGGCGCAGGGTAGCGGGTACATGGATCCTGAATTCGCTGAGCTATCTTCATGCTTACGATTGGGAAACAAGAACCTATGAAAACTTTAATGTGCTCGGTACGGGGCCGGTTTGGATGAGCGACAATCAGCGCTTGTTATATCAAAGCGATGGCGGAGTTCACATACTGGAAACGCGGACAAGGAAATCGCACGAGGTTTTTTCCGCGGAACCCCACATAATCGGCACAGTTCGTCCTGCGCGCGATGGCCGCACGCTCTACTACACGCTGCAGAAAACAGAATCCGACGTGTGGCTGTTGAGTCGCGAATAGGCCGAGCGCGATTCACTTGACGGTCCCAAGACTCCAGGCTCGCGGCCTGATGTTGACGACTCAGCAAGTCAATCTACGCTTACCCACGCGCTGGCCAGCGGCACTCGCCGGCAGAACTTGGCGAACCTGTCGCGCACGGCATTGGGGTTCAGTCCTCGGCGCGAGCAATCAGCCCGCTCAATTCTGGGATCTCGGTATAACCATTGGCGATCCGAACCGCTCGCGCGCAAAATCCATTACTGGAACGTGTGAACCGGGTTGCCACTCGGCACCCGGGCTGGAATGAGCTTTCGCAGCTCGTGTTCATTTGCGCTTGGGTCAAGCAGGCCGTTGCGGAGAAAGGCGACGAGTTGGCGAAACTCACGATTCGACAAATCGATGGGGATCGCCAGGCCCGGATCAAGACGCATCAAGACTGGATCGATCGGGCCTCGCGCGCCTCGCAGATCTACGTCCAGACCGGCCAGAGCCGGGTTATAGCCCGGCGCTGAGCGGATGGCATCAAGGTGGTAGCGGACCGCATCCTCCAGTCTGGTAAAGGCGCCATTATGGAAGAAAGCTGGCTGCAGGGCGACGTTCCGCAAGGGCGAGGTTCTGAACGCGTAACGGTCGTTCGGATTGCCCGTGACCTGCTCCAGACCGAAATCCTCGTTCGCGCCAATGCCGTCGAACACAACATTGCCTATTGAAGGAGTGATTTGCGGGATGCCGGCGACGTGTTGCTGAAAGTCGCTGAACATCTCGTTGGATTGACCTGAGACCGCATGACAACTGACGCAGTTGGCCGCCCCGAAGAACAGTAAAGCCCCGCGCTTCTCATCCTCGGTCATCGCGTTCTTCTGGCCGCGCGCGAACTTGTCGATCGGCGCGTCGGCATAAACCAGCGTAAACTCAAATTCTGCGATTGCCCGGGCCAGCATCTCGTAGCTGATTGGACCACCACTCTTGACCTCAGGAAATGACTTGCCGAAAAGTCTGCGATACTCATTGTTGGCGTTCAGCCGCGCCACGACCACATCGCGGATCCCGTCATGAGTGGTCGGCACCGCCGCACTGAACCCCGCCATCTCGACGTTTTCTGTGACTGGGATGAACGCCTGCGCCATCAGCAGATGTGGCAGGAACGAAAGCGTAAAACTTTCGGGTGGCGGAAACTGAAAGCCGTCGCGGTTATCAAAGGGGTCGCCCGAGAGCGATGCGAAGCGCGAGTTCCACATCAGCCTCGGGAAGAAGAGGTTGTTAAGCACCATTGGCGCGCGCCGCTGGTTTCGCGGTCCAGTACGATCCGGTCCCACGATGTTATTGTTCTCGATCCCGATGGCGATTGACTGAGAATCGCCGAATCCTCTGGGCGCTGCGTGACAACCTGAACACGAGTTGTCGTTGTTCAAACCCAACAGACTGTCATGAAAAGCCAGCCTGCCAAGGTCGGCAAGTCTATTATCAATTCTGCGACCCAGCCTCTGCTCCATGGTAGAGCCAATTCTGCCCGTGAACTGGTGTTGGTTCAGCACGGCAGACAACTGATCGTCCAGACTGGTGTCGGAGCTGGCCGCAGACTTCGGGGTCAGGATCAATACTCCGCCCGCGATAAAAGCGAGCAATGTGACTATCACCTTGCAATTTTGCCTACTCATGAAAGAACCTCCTGGCTGCAAAGGACGCGCCCTGGTGAACTGTTAAAAAAGAACCTAAGCATTCTGCACTACGAAAAATCCGCAACCGATCGCCGTTCGACGATTCCAAGAACCCCGGCCTCGATACCCATCTGGTTTTGGTGGCCGAGTTCCCCAGACCTCAACTGGAGACTCCAACTAGACGAGACCCTGCGTGGCTGTTAAGCCAGTTCGAACTTGTCTCAGAGGCCGAACGCCGCGTTCAGCCGCAGCCAATTACCTCCTCAATGTCTTTGCTGCGGCGGTATTCGAATACGGCGAATTACCCATTGAGTTAACGGCGCGCACTCGATACCGGTACCACGTGTCTGATGACAAACCGGAATTGGTGTAGGTCGTTGCGCTACCGGCAACGGTCGCTATCTGGGTAAAGTTCGTGCAGCTGGGTCCCTGGCAACGCTCTACTCTGATCTCGGTCTGATTCGTTGATCCGTTCGTCCAGTTCAAGCCGATCGAGCTCCTTGAGAGAGCCCTAGCCGACAAGTTCGCAGGCGCGCTCGGGAGAGCCGGCGCGCTTACGACAATGGATGTCGATGTGGTGTTCGTTGCGCCGCCATTGTCGGTCACCGTCAAGGTCGGGACGTAGGTTCCCGCGGCGGTGTAAACATGTGTGATCATGACTCCGCTCCCCGAAGTACCGTCGCCGAAAGACCAGGCCCAGGTCGCGATGGTTCCGTCGGGATCGGTCGACCCGGAGCCGTCGAACGTCACACTCAGGGGCCCGACTCCGGTTGTGGGAGCGGCCGAGATCACCGCCGTCGGCGGCTGATTACTTCCCGGAGTCACGACAGTCGCGATGTTTGAATACGCCGAGTACCCGCCGGAGTTAAAGGCGCGAATTCGGTAGCTGTAGCTGGTACCTGCATTGACCGAGTCGCTGGAGCTCGTGGAGTTGGTCCCCGCTCGACTCCAGAACACAAAATTTGTGCAGCCGCTCCCCTGGCACCGCTCGATGTCGAACGCGGTCTCGTTGGTCGAGTTGTCCTGCCAGGCCAGCACGATCCAGGTGCCGAACGTGCCGGTTGGTGTGGCAGTCAGGTTGGATGGCGCGGCCGGTGGTAATGGGTTCACGACGATGGAGGTCGCAGTTTCACCCAAGGCTCCCGTGCTGTCGCTGACTCTCAGGGTCGCCCTGTACGTCCCCGCCGTCGTGTACACGTGGGTGATCAGAGACCCCGTGCCGGACGCGCCATCCCCAAACGACCACGTCCACGAGTTCACCGTTCCGTGGGGAGCGGTTGATGCGGAGCCGTCGAAGGTCACGCTGAGAGGCACGACGCCAGTCGAGGGCGTGGCCGATATGACCGCATTTGCGATGTTCGATACCTGCCAGCACCTGACCAGCGCGTCGTACCCGCCGGTGGCACAAACGTTACCGCCGGGCAGCGCCGCACCCCAAACGGTCGCTATTGGCGAGAAGGCCTCCCATAACAAGGTCCCGGTCGGGCTGTACCCAACCGTGACACCCTGCAGGTATGAGCTGCCCCCGGGATCGGGCCCCACCAGCGGTCCTCCCACACCGGTCACCACAGTCGTGCCATCCGGGAGGACGAAGACTGCGCGTGGATACTCGTCATAACACAAGACGGAGCGGTCGCGGATCGCCGTCCACCTCACAGCGCCGCTCGTCTCCAGGGCCACGGTCCACCAGTCGATGCATCCAGTCGATGATTTGTAGCCTGTGGCCACGAGGCTGCCATCAGGGGCCAAGACGATGCGTTGCCCGACGGCTTGAGCAAATTGTTCCGGTGGGTTGGCATCGGTGCGCCACAGCCGTGCTCCTGTAGCCCGGTTATAGGCGACCACGGTCAGAAAGTAGGCGAGTGCGGGCGTGCCTGCCCCGGTATAGCTTTGGCCGGTTACGTACACTTTACCGCCATCCACGACCACGTCATTGGATACTTCGGCGGCGGAAACCACCCACCTCGCGGTGCCGGTCACTGTGTCAATGGAGGCAATGACAGAGTCGAAACTGCCCCAGAAGTTGCCCGTGACCACCACATCGGAACCGTCCGGGCCCAATGCCATCGACGTCGTAAAGCCTGCCGGAATTGTCTGCGTCCAGAGCAGGAGGCCGGCGGAACTGTACTTTGCGACCTGATTGTTGAACGTTACATAGGTGCTGCCGGCTGCGTCGACGACCAGCCGTCCTACCGAGGACCTGAAAATGGTGACAGGGGGATCGATGCGCCACAGGAGCGTGCCGTCAGAGGAATACCGCACCAGGGTGATGGCGTAAGTGTATGAGGGGCTCCCGGAGCTAAAGGTCGAACCCAGCACAACGACGTCACCATTGGGCGCCGCTACCACCCAATTTGCGGCCATCGTTCCGGACAAGGGAGAGACCGTGCGCCGCCACCGAAGCACCCCGGTAGACGTGTACGATGTGACTACCATCGCCGTATAGAAGCCAGGTCCAGAGACGACGGTCACATTGCCAGAGGCATCGACGGTCATCCGCGCGGCCTGTCCCGCTCCCGTGCTGCCCGCATCGAGACCTCCGGCGGTCCAAAGCACTGGCAGTGTGGTGGCGGCGACCGACGGGGCAGCTGTGATGCCGATCAACCGATCATTCAGACTGGTGGTGTCGCGGCTTGCCCAAGTCCCTGGCGTTAGAATTAATATTCCGCTCGCGATCAATGCGAGCAATATGACGATGATTTTGTATTGCGTACTCATGAAAAAACCCTCCTCCCATCGCAAACGGCACATTCCGGTTGAACGGGCCGAGAAACCGAACGTCGGCAGGCTGCACGGGGGAGACTTTCACCGGAAGGCACGAGAATTCAACAGATTCGCGCTCGACGATTCTAGTAACCCGGATAAGTAATCCAACAGTCGCTGTGGGTGCCGCCAAAATACATTCAACCGATTTCCTGACCGGAGGTTGGGTATCCTGTATTTCCGGGTCGCTGCCAGGCACTGTTTCCGTAGCTAACAAGTTGGCACAGGTGGTTGATTGCCGGCAATGGGACTTTTGTCGTGAAATATGGGACATTCGGTACGGACGGCAATGATGCTCGAAGGACAACTGGCAGAACTTCTGGAAGGTACCGCCGATGCGGCTTTTGCCGTGGATCTTCAGGGAGAGGTTCGAGCGTGGAACAAAGCAGCTGAAAAGCTGTTCGGCTACCCGGCTTCATTCGCGATTGGCAAATCGTGCGCAGCGCTAATTGGCGGCAGGATTGCAGGCGGCACACCGGTCTGTGGCGAATCCTGCGACATACTTGAGTGCGCACGCACGGGCAGGGAAGTCTCCAACTTTGACATGGAAATCAGAACCCGTTCGCAACAGCTTGTGTGGGTTAATGTGTCTCTCCTCATTGCCTCAAATGAGCGGACGGATCACCGTTTCGCAATTCACTTCATGCGCGATATCCGGGAGAGAAAAAAAGCGGAGCATCTCACAGGTAGAATGATGCGGATGGCAAAGGACCTGGTGAACGGTGCGGAGGATTCTGGCGCCTTTCCACCCATCTCGCCACTCACGGTGCAGGAGAAGAACATCCTGCGACTGTTAGCGGCAGGCAAGACCACGAAAGAGGTCACCGCCGAGCTTGAGATCAGCATGCGGACCCTGCGCAATCACATGTATCACGTCAGCCAGAAGCTCCACTCGAGAACACGAGTTGAAGCAGTGATGCAGGCCCTGAAAAGGGGATTGATCTGAAATTCCTTTCCCACATCCTGACAAACTGATTTCTGCTCGCTCGATTACTGAACAACGGCCCTCCCTCGAACCGTTCTTCCGCAAGGCTTCGTGGAATTTTCAGGCAGCGGCAATCGCTGGCCACTGCCACCGTGTGAGCAGGTGAGTGAAGTTGCCCTTTCGGAAAGAGTACTGGACGCAGTTCGCAGGAACCGCGTCCAGTTTGTATTACCGGAACTATTCCGGATCGTTCGGATTGTTAAAGAGCACAGTTAGCCTGATGCTGCCGTGTCCGAACTGGGGGAAGTTGAACGCCGCGCGATTGCCAGGATCAAGGGTCGACGCAGTGTCGTCAGGTGGAAAGAGAACCAGCGAGTTCAGGAAACTCAAGATTGCCGCCTGGTTCTCGCCGGACAGACGTGCAAATGAATCGCGCGCTTCCTGGGCTTCTCCGCCGTGGCGCAGAATGACCTCAGCGAGGTTAAGGCTCCTGCCGTCATGGCCGTAGGGCGCCGTTGAACCGACACCCCATAAGGGCGTCGTGAGAAAAAGTTCGCGCATGGTTCCGTCATAGTTCCGTTCGTAGAAGTTTGGGCCCAGGTTATGACGCTTGAAATCCGTGAAGATATGCTTGACGAGGAATGGGCCCAGCCGGGGCGACTTCAAGGTCGGGAAGCCCGAGTGGTCGTCGGCTTCGCTCAAAAGTGGAACTGCGGTGGCGAAAAGATTGTTGAAGATGCCGTTGACGGGATCATAGGCGGTCTCAACATCGGCGACCCGCCGGTCGCGATTTATCTGCAAATCCGGAATGTGACATTGAGCACAGCCGGCCTCTTTGAAAAAGCGCGCACCTTTTCCGGTTTCGTTAGATTGCTGATAGGTCGCAGGCTTGAAGTAATTGAGCAAATAAAACTCCAGGTAATCGCACAGGCTGACGGGGATTTCGCTCGACACACCATCGCCGTCGGGATCGGCAATCGGGTCATCGGTCGGCGGTGCCTCAACCGTATCCAGGGAGCCGTCAATCACCATACCGGTCGGTGTCACGACTCGCTCGCCTCTCTTTGCCGCGCCCATGAGTTCGGGATCGACAGCCTGCAACCCCATTTCGTTCTGGAAAGCGCCAGCCAGGAATTCACGAATCGAGCTCGTGCCGCCGTGCGCAAAGAAGGGACGCACGCGCAGATCCGGATCAACGCCCTGGACCTTTGAACTATCTACGGAGCCGTTTCTATTTGCGGTAATCATGCCGTAGCTGATCCCTTTGCTGACAAGCGCTCGACTCAGCGTGCGGTTTTGCTGTCGTGCTTCGGCGATGACCGCAGCCCGAATGGCGCGCAGGTCTGCGGTGATCTCGTCTCCAAGCATTTCCTTGAGGCCCAGTCCAAACAAATGCGGCGCGTCGCGGCTATCGGGGCGTGTGACTACGTCGCCGCCCACGCCGGCTGAGCCGCGTGGCCGCCCGTGGCAACCGGCGCAGCTGTCCGCCAACCCGGCGCCGAGCGCCAGGTTAGTGTTGATGTCGCCTACGCCGTCAGGTCCCGCGAGCGGTCCGACTCCCTGGAGGCGCAGGAACTTGCGCTGAAAGATCTGCCTCCCGCGCCGAATCGCGCGAAAAGGATCGCGCGCGATGATAAATGCGGACGAGTCGGGTATCAGCACGTTGCCGCGTCCTGCGCCGATCTGCTGCGAGAGCGACTTGGCGATGCCGGCGTTGGCAACATTCGGGTTCTGCGTACGGTCGATAGATTGCGCCAGCGAGACTGCGGTGACCCAAGCGATCGCCCCGAGCAGGAGAGAGGAGAGCGCGAGTACCTGTAGTTTCCCTTTGACTTTCATTGTCCGATCCTCCTTTCAAGGCCTTGTTCAATAAACGAATTAAGATTTCGAGGCTGGCCGCTGCCAGCGGATACAGTTTGCATGCTGTGTGACGCAACCGACTTTCACCCAAGGCTACAGTCACCGTAAAATTTCCGGGTTCTTCAGGGAGCCAGCGCGCGCAACCGATTTTGTTTTCGCAAGCACCGGCAGGCACGTCCTTTGGACATCAGTCTGAACCAGGTGACTGGATGAGGTCTATGGGCCTTTTGTTGTGATCTGTGAGACGAATGTCATGGACGAGTGATCATGCGCGAAGGGATTGAGGCCTTCCTCAGGTCGAGAAACTGAGCAGCGCAATGGGTGATTGTGCGCAGAGCCCGTGCAGAAATCGAGAAGGTGCTTAAAGAGATATAGATCGAACCGAAACCCCTACCTCACTTCAAACGCGACACTCAGCGGCACTCAACCTGCGTCCCTTCTCGTCGGAAGATTTAAGTACGAGGGATTCGCCGACAGAATGGCTTGGTACCCCGCTTCGGAAATATGAAGCGAGGCGCCTCGCGGCGTATATCGGATGCGCGTTAAGCGAAGTTGCTCGTATTTGAGTATGTACCGAGCCGGACGACATGGCCAAATCCGTGGTCGTGTGGCGAACGCCCGGGACAACACTATTGGCGGTAGTCGATATGCTCATCCCAATTGCCCTATCACGACCAAAGGAGGAGGGCGCAAATAGACAGATCATTCATCGGCGATGGGAATGTCCTGAGGGCACTACCCACATCACTTAATTCCCCCGGGTTAAGACGAGACTTAGATCTTAGTTGATTGATCCTGTTGCCGGCTCTCATCGTCTTTCCTCCTGACAAGTTGACATCTGCGGTCAGTTGTTTACAGAGAAGTCAATCTCCGTCAACTTTTTGCTTGACTCTGAGTTCAAGAAGTGCTTTCGATCACCACACGAAGGGACTCGTAGGCACATGAGCGCGAAACTTCGCTTCGAGAATCTGAAGCGAGGCCGCTTGGGGCTGTATCTGTGTTGCCGCCAAGCGAGGCGTACTTGAATAAGTACCACGCTTGCGGGGAGGGAAACATGAAGAACGTTTAAAGTGATTTCCCTGCTGCTTGCATTTTTGTAATTGCGATTTCGCTTGGGATTTCGCTGAGCGAGAGAAACCAGCTGCCAACATAACTTCACGAGCGAATTATGTGATTGGGACAATTTTGAGCTCTTGGCGAATCAGTGCTGAAAACTGGCAGAGCCGCGCCTATCACCACTGCCGGGTGAGGACACGAGTCAGTATTTCCGTGGTTTATGCAGTGCTGACCGTGGTCTTTCTGTCTGGCTGTAGCGGCCAACGCTCGAAGCCACAATACGCGAACACTAACGATCCAGCTGCAAAAGAAACAAGGTCGGCGGACGCTTGCTCTCTCTTAACTGAAAGAGAGGTCGCCGACATTGTAGGCAATACTGTCAACAAAGGAAGAAACTTCACGGGCACCGAAGACTGCAAATGGGACACCGAGGAGCCGGAAAACGTCGACGTCCTGTTGATAGTTCACGCTGCAGGCAGCATCCGCGAACAGGTGCTCTGCGCTGACCTCGGTAAGGCCGACAACAGCG
>DAIMCP010000022.1:0-38346 GCA_036726305.1 Pyrinomonadaceae bacterium
GTCGCTCCCACTTCCGTATAGGAGAATGGTTGTTGTCGTTGTGAAGCTATAAAGCTATCAATGGCGTTTGCAGAAGGTTCATTAGCAAAGAACATAGGGATTCACGGCAAAAGAATTACAGAGGTAGTCGTGACTTACTTGTCCTTTGGTTTATTGGCGACAATTCTCGCGCGTGGGTGATGAAGATCATAAGCGGCGCGCAAGTGACGATTGGTAATGTGTGTGTATATCTGCGTAGTGGAGATGTCACTGTGGCCCAGCAACGCCTGGACCGAACGTGAGTCGGCGCCTCGCTGCATCAGATGGGTGGCAAAACTGTGCCTTAGGGTATGAGGCGAGACATCTTTCAAGCCCGCCTGTTGGGCATAGCGCCGAGTGGCAGTCCACACGAACTGTCTGGACAAAGGCCGCCCGGCATGTAGAAACAAATTGGGTAGAGTTGCTCTTCCGTAACTCGCCCGAATCGCCGCGTACTGCTGCAACCAGTGGATAGCGCTCTTGCCGATGGGCACGCGACGCTCTTTGCTGCCCTTGCCGTGAGCTTTGACCAATCCTGCGTGGAGTTCCAGATCCGCTTCTTTCAACGCCGTCAACTCCGAGACGCGCAATCCCGCTGCGTACATCAATTCGAACATGGCGCGATCGCGAATTCCCTCCGGGGTTGAGATGTCCGGTTCCGCAAACAAGCGATTGACTTCATCTTCGGTAAGGAACTTGGGTAAATAGTTGAAACGCTGCGGAGTATCAAGATCATCGGTGGGCTGCTGCTGGCGATGACCGTCGAGCATCAGAAAACGAAAGAATCCGCGCGCCGCACTGATCGCGCGCTGGACTGACGCAGGCGCCAACCCGTCACGTGAAAGTTGCGCAATGAACTTTCTCAGGTCAGGCTGAGTCAGATTTTCAACCGCCGTGCCTGACTTCGCCGCCCAGCGATCCAACCGTCTGAGATCGCGGCCATAGCTCTCGAGTGTGTGGCGCGCCAAACCTTTCTCAACCTGAATGTAGGCGAGAAATTCTTTGATCAAATCACGTTGTTGAGTATTGGTAGCCAATCAAGCGTTGTCCTGTAATTCCAAGAGTGGCTTGCAGCCTTCGACCTGATGGATCAGTTGGTGGCTGGTACGAGCCAGATCATTATAGATAATGACGGCTCTAATACAACGCTTTATTCGTATCTCAGACACTCAATCGGATCGAGGCGCGAGGCCTTGCGGGCAGGCCAGACTCCAAAGATTAGACCCACGCCAACGGAGACTGTCAGTCCGGTCACGACGGCCCAGGTGGGCACGGAAGCCGGCAGGCTGGGTACGAGGAACATGATCAGCTTACTGACACCGACTGCCACGACCACACCGAGGATGCCCCCAAAAAACGTCAACATCATCGCCTCAAAAAGAAACTGGCGCACAATGTCTTTGCGCCGCGCACCCAGGGCTTTGCGCACCCCAATTTCCCTGGTGCGTTCAGTGACACTGACCAACATGATGTTCATGACACCGATGCCCCCGACCAGCAACCCGAGACACGAGATGGCAATGGCGATCAGGCCCACCATAGCAGTGATGGAATCAAACTGCTGCACAAACTTATCGGCGGTCTTGATATCGAAATTGTCGGGCTCGCCGAACTTCACGTTGCGCCGCCGCCGCAGGATCTCTTCCGACTGCTCCAGCGCCTCGTTCAACTGTCCTGGCTTTCCCCGGATAACGATCATCATCCAACCACGCGCGGGCGCAATTTTCTGGGCCGTGCGAAAGGGAATGAAGACGGCATTGTCCTCTTCGTTCTCGCCGAAGAAGCCTGCTTTGCGCTTTTCAAGCACGCCTATGATTTCAAAGTTAATGCCGCCCATGCGCACCTGAGTGCCGGCGATATTACTGGTTTGTCCCGGAAAAAGCGCGTCGGCCGCGTTAACGCCGATGACCACCACGTTGCTCCGTTGCTGGTCATCCATCTCGGTGATAAAGCGACCTTCACGTATGGCGACATTAGTGATACCCGCGTAATTCGCCGTGACCCCTGACGTGTTTCCCCAGCGATAGTTGTGCCCCTGATAGGTAATGTTGTCGTCGAAAGGTCCTCCCGAGTAACCAACATTGGGGGAGACCCAGGCTAGGTCGTCAACGGCGGTGGCCTGGGCGCGGATTGCTTCGGCATCGGCAACACTGAAAGGCTTGCGCAGTCGCTCAGCCCGATCGACGGTCGTGCGCGGTCCGGTAGAGAGATGAAAGGCGTAGATGTTGTTGGTGCCGTATTCTTCTATGATGGCGATAATACTCTGCCGCATCCCGGTAAGAATCGAAGCAATCACGATAGCTGTGAGCACGCCGATGACGATGCCGAGGACCGTCAAAAAGCTACGGAACTTATGAGCACGGACGCTGTCGAACGACATCGCCAAGGTCTCTTTGAATAGCGCTCTGGGGATCTTGATCTTCATGCGCGTTCCAGGACACTGCTTATGTGTGAGCCAGGGCGACGATCGGATCCAGGCGCGCTGCTTTGAACGCCGGATAGATCCCGGCCACCATCCCGACCAGGGTCGAGACAACCAGGGCCAGCAACACATAGCCAATAGTAATGGTCATAGTGATACCGGCCCACGTTGTGATCGTGAGGCAGACGGCCCACGCCAGGGCCAGTCCCAGCATGCCACCCAGCGCACAAAGCAGTCCTGATTCGATCAGAAACTGCATCAGGATCTGTTTTCGCGTGGCCCCGACCGCCTTGCGCAGCCCGACCTCAAAAGTCCGTTCCGTGACGCTCACCAGCATGATGTTCATTACCACGATGCCGCCGACAATCAAGGTAATGAGAGTAATGGGCACCACTACCGAGGCGATGGTGCCCGTGAATTGATCGATCTGCTTATTCAATTCTTCGACATTGACCAGGCCGAAATCATCTTCTTCGTTACCCTTCAGCCGGTGCTTGTTGCGCATCGACACGCGCGCGTCTTCGATGACCGGTTCAAAGATCTCGCGACTGGGCGCTTTGCCATGAATCTGTAGATTGCTGCGCCCGAAGAGCTGCAGATGCGTGGTCACCGGAATGTAGATATGCCGGTCGATTGAATCGCCAAAGAACGAGCCACGTTTCTCTTCAACCCCGACGACGCGCATCGGGAGCCCGCGAACCTTGAGCGTCTTCCCGAGCGCATCGACGTTGGGAAAATATTTTTCCTTGAGATCGTTACCCAACACGACTACCAGGGCTGATCGTTGTACTTCGTCCGCGGAAATGAAACGCCCTTCGGTGATTGTCTTGTCTTCGATATCGACCATGTTCGCGGTCACCCCGAAGATAAGAGCTCCCGGGAATTCAATCCCATCCTGGGAAAGATCAGCCTGGCTCTGTGAGACGGCGCCTACTTCGGCACAAGAGGAGCAGTGATCGCGCACCCACTCATAGTCGTCCCAGTTCAAACGCTTGTTACGGCGATTCATCTTCTCAAATTCCTCATCCGAAAGACGGCCCGTAGAAGCGATCCGCGCCATCATGAAATGATTGGCGCCCAGTACTTTAGCGACCCGCTCGACGACGTAGGTGTTCAACCCGCTGATCGAAGCCCCGACTGCCACCACCGAGGCAACGCCAATGATGATCCCAATCAGAGTAAGAAATGCGCGGAGCTTATGGGCGAAGATTGACTGTAAAGCAATCTTCAAAGCATCCGTGTAAAAGGAAAATAGCGCTTTCATTGAGACTTCCTGCCGCTGCCGCTGTGCCATTCGGTGTACGACGAGCCCGCCGCGAAAGTTTACGAAGAATGAGAATGGAAGGACGTGTGGGGTGAGGGCCAGGGAGGCTGGATTGCCAGCAGGTCGGAAAGGAGACCAGGCTAAATTTCCGAACTCCCCGGGAGCGGGGCCAGGCCCCGTTCCCTCATATGCGGGTCAGCCTTGAAGATCAGGTCAACCCAAATGCGGCGTCGGTGCAGCAGCTTTCACGGCGAACTTTTCCGCCCAGCGAATCCGGCCGGTCACTTGCATCACCACGAACAAGGTAGTGACTGAGCCCACAGTGATGGCCAGACCGGTGAAACCCTTCAGGAAAAAGGCATACGAGAACAATACGAGGTATACAAATTGAGCAATGGCCGCCTCGCGAGTGGCAAACTGAATCCCAACGACCAGTCGCAGGTAACTGACCACCAGGAAAACCGAAACCACTGCTGCTATTGCGAACGCTGCGTGAATCGAAAGGTGATCGACCAGGTAGGCCAGTAACAGGTGAAATGAGAAAAAGGCCGTAGCCAGGAAGAAATAGTTCATCGGATGGAGTTCAATACCGCGCATGGTTGTGATAATGAACATCAGAAAAAAGAAAAAGAAGAGCGATACCGGAGCGAAAAAACTGATCTTGCCGGCCAGCGGCCCTGGCTGCAGCTTTTCAGGCATAACCATCGCGATCTGATAGCCGGAAAGAAGGTTCTTGTATGACCAGTTAAGATCCCAACCATTTGCAGTTTCATGCTTTTCAGTCGGCGAGATAGTGTTGTCCGGAAAGTCTATGTCCTTGAAGTTTGTCTTCATGTTGAGGGTAAAGTCTCGCACCTGGGAGACATCGGCGTTGCCAAAACTGTAACGCCATTCATTCAAGCCTTGCGAATGGTAACCGACCTTAAGTATCGCGGTCTGTCCAACGGCAATTCGTGCCTGGCCACTCGCTGAGTTCTTTTCGTTGCTGATGGTCAACGGCTCGCCATTAAGGTTGAAGACCAGATCATCATAGATTGCCTGCGAGGCCGGAAATGCCAAAGTGAAAGTTACTGCCTGTTCTTTGTCGCTCGTGTTGCGAAAGCTATAGACACCTCCATAGTTCACTTTGTAGGTGCTGAACCAGAGCAACCCCTTCTGCCGGTGCTCGAGGTCCAGGGTTACATCGATACGACTACTATTCAAATTTAACGGGACCTCAACTTTCTCCTCGACCTTGCGCACAATTTTGGCGCCATTCTCAATGCTCTCTTCATTCTTGATGTTTACCTGCACAAAGCTGGCCTTGGGCGGTGTCTGGTTCTGCGGTGTTCCCCATAGAGATTCCACCTGGCCTGAGGATCGGCTACTGGAATCGTAAGTGCGTGAAAAAATCGTCCCGCCCAGAATGGCCCAGGCTATCGACGCGCAGACGAAGATAAAAGCAATTGCGGTAATACGTTTAACCATGGGTAAACTCCTTGTAGCGGTAGTGTTCTGGCCTGATTGGAAGTGAGCAAATGATGTAAACATTTTTGGACTTACCCTATATAAACCCGCCGGCCGGGGCCATCAATGTGGTTTCCCACATTAGTTGTGTGTAGCCAGCTACGCCCTGCTCGTGCAGAGTGCGGGCTGCCTCGCCAGTTCCAAATCCATATCGGGGAACGAGCCGCGCGCGAAAAAAACCCGCCAGGCAAACGAATTCAGAATCGGCAGGCGCAGACCCGCGCAGGCCATTTCCACCAGCAGGGGCTGTCGAAACTTCGCCACAATGCGGCGCATCCACAGACGAGAAATGAAGCGAGCCCGAAAGAGCTCTCCGGAATAGGCAGCCAATACGTTCGGGTCTTCATTAACTAGGTATTGCGAAATTACTTTCGCGGCGAAGCTCGACAGACGCATGCATGGATCCAGCCCTCCGGCGGTCAATGGTGAGACAGCGCCTGCGGCATCGCCAACCAACAGCCCACTCGTGTTCGCTATCTTCTCCAACACGCCACCGACCGGAATGCGGCCGCCCCGGCGTTCCCTGAGACTGGACTGGTTCAGGTCGATGATTCCATTCAAGGATCCGCGAAACTCCTGCAGGGCTGCTAGTGGATCAAAGCGTGCAGGATAGCCACCCACACCCACATGCACCTGTTCGCCATCGTGAACCACCCAGGCGAGGTACCCGGGTGCTATGCGCGGATCGAGAAAACAGTGAAGCCGCGGCGGGCCTTCGAGTGGTACCCCTGCGAAGACTTCTTCCACACCAACAATCCACTCGCGGTTTTCGTCAAGCTCGAGGGCTTTTGCAATGCGCGAGTTGGCTCCATCTGCGCCCACCAGATAACGAGCGCTAACCCAGCGCGAGAAGCCGCGGCCATCGAGACGCACCACCAGCGCGCGTTTGAGCGGAGTATGGCCAGCGTAACGAGTGGCTGGCATCCACTCGACTCCCGCCCGCAAACACTTGTCGAGCATACGTTGATAGAGCTGACCCATCCGGCCAACGCGAAATTCATCATGAGGACTCTCCAGGTCGAGCGAGCGTCGCCCTGGCGAATATAACCTGACGTGGCGCACCGGCGGGCCCAGACAATCTTCGGGAAAGTCGAAGTCTTCAAGTGTGCGGCGAACAAAGATCCCGGTGGTATGAATTGAGTCGTCAAGCGCAGTTTTCCTATCGGCCAGCAGCACCTTTAGACCTTCGGTGGCCAACAGGCGAGCGCACTGCAATCCCGCCAACCCGGCGCCGATCACGATAACGTCGTATTGTTTCATTTGTTTTTGTGGGCCCGTTTCACTTGCCGGTAATGGACAACGGGACGCTGCCTGGTAGTTTTGTGCGCTCAGAGCTGAAACCTGGTTTTACCGTGGAAGGGACTATTTTCGTGTCCGATCACGAAGTGCGTTACCCACTCGCCTTCGTTGATTAGCAGCGTGGGATTTCCGGCGTCTGCCGGCAGATCAAAGACCACCGTGGTGGTGTAGGACTCCCCTGGTCGCAAGGGAGTCGGCAGTGGCGTCCCCGCCGCACCCGTTGCTTCCAGCGCACGCTGACCAGCAATCGCCGGCGAGTAGCGGCGGCCCTGGTCGTCCACTAAGGTCAACACGCGGCTGTTGGGATAGAGCATGGCGTTACCCCGGTTGGGATTGATTGTCGTTTCGTCGAAACGAGTCTTGATCGTTACGGCGGTGAACACGCCTCTCGCGGTTACTTGTTCCGGAACGTTGCCGATCGACTTAGTCTGTTTGCTGTCGACTACTGAGTAAGCCAGGTGGCAGTCGATTTCGCAGAAGTGTTTTTCCCCGCCGCGGGCGAGGACTCTATCGCTACTGGCGAAGGCGAAGGCCAGCAGCAGCGCGAGGTAAAGAGCGCCGGCGATCAGCAGCGCCAGGGCTGCAAGTTTGGCGCGGCCAAAACGGCGCACGGCGAGTGAATAGATCAGAAGTACGCCAATCACGCCCAGCACGAGGCCGGTTCCCATGAGAGCGATAACGCCCAGCGGCGCCGCTAGATTTACGTTTGTATCCATTGGGTTTCTCCTGAGAATTAAGCAAAGCGCTTTACCGGACAAAGCAAGCAGACAAAAAAAGAGACTTATCGTCCGCGCATCTGTCTGATAAGGCTTTCCATATGATTCAGATAGCCCTCCAGCGCGCGACGCCCGGATGCAGTCAGCTTGTATTCAGTTCTGGGAACACGGCCATCAAAAAACTTGTTGCAGCTAATGTAGCCGGCATCTTCGAGTTTTCGTGCATGAACGCTCAGGTTGCCGTCTGTAATGTGCAGCAGGTTTTTAAGATCATTGAAGGTCAGCGACTCGTTGGCTGCCAGCGCGCTGACAATCCCCAGCCGCAGTCGTTCATGAATCAGGCGATCGAGCGCTTCCGGCGCGGTCGTCTTTGTCTTGCCGGTGCCCAGGCCACGTGGCCCGCTGTCCTGTTTGCCGTCCGGCCGGCGATGATGTGATTGTTTGAGCGCCGATGATTTAGCCACCATACCTCCTTGCGATAACTACTCCGAACGTAATGTGCAGTACTCCAAAGCCAAGCGCCATGAGCCAGTCAGTCATGAAGGCAGGCGCGAAGAGTGCAACAGCGCCGAGAGCCATGAAGCACAAGCCCATAACCGGGACGATGCTGACCGAAAACATGCCGCCAGTAACCACGCCGGTTCCGTACAAGAGCAGCCAAACGCCGGGAATGGCATTTGTGAGCCTGGCGCGATACAGCACGGCCGTGAGCAATGCGCCGGCCAGCAGTGGTGGCGATAGACTGAACGCTACTTTGCGCCCCGGACCTGAAAACAGGGGCAGGCGCGCCGCCCGAGCTTTGCGATCCATGGACCACCCGGCTATGAGAAGCGCAAACAGGGCTTCGGCAATCCAGACCGTCAGCCACGATTTGACGGTGGGCTGTTGGGCTGCCAGCAGCGCAGCGGCCAGCGCCGTGAAGCCGATGGCAACCTGTCCCCAGCCGGAGACTCCGGTGAACGCCGAGGCCCGCTCCATGGTCTCGCGGATATAGCGCAGGTTATCCATGGCGCGCTCATGCAAAGCGGGTGGTCCATCCGCTTCAGAGCGCGCTGGTGCTGCTGGGGCTGGCTGGGCGGGCGGCATGACTGAGATAATCACACAACTAAATATTTACGTCAAGTACTTTGTTACGTAAAGCCGGGTGCGAGGAGGGTGGCTTAGAGTGACGGGAGAATATCCGCGCGGGTGCCGGTTCTCTCTGGCGCTGGGAAATCGAGCAGAACACTGGCGAGTGGTGACTAGGTGATCGCCAGCGCTTCCTCGCTCAGTTTAGCCTGCTCCAGTTGATGAATCTGGTAAGAACCGGTGGCGGGGCTCGCCGAGGCTGCGCGGCCGGCGTAGCGCGGCCGGCCTAACTGCGCGAGGAGCTGCTCCAGGCGGGGCTCAACAAAGGTCCAGCCGCCCATATTCTTTGGTTCTTCCTGGCACCAAACCAGCTCTGTCGCGCCCGGGTAGCGGGCAACAAGCTCCAGCAGGCGTATCGCGGGAAACGGGTAGAACTGTTCGAGACGGAGAATACAGACCCGATAAGCTCGGGAAGCCCCAGCTGTTTTCCGGCGCGCCTCTTCCAGATCGTAGTAGACCTTGCCGCTGCACAGGACGAGGCGCTGCACCTTTGTGGGATCTTCAATACCCGTGTCATCCAGCACGGCTTGAAAACCGCCGCTGGTGAGGATTTCCAGTGACGAAGTGGCCGCCGGCAGACGCAGCAAACTCTTGGGAGTCATGACCACGAGCGGGCGCTCAAACCCCGGTCTTACCTGACGGCGCAGTAGATGGAAGTACTGGGCCGGCGTCGTTGGATTACAGACCGCGAGGTTATTCTCAGCGCAGAGTTGCAGGTATCTTTCCAGGCGGGCGCTGGAATGTTCCGGGCCCTGTCCCTCAAACCCATGCGGCAGCAGCATTGCCAGCCGCGAGGTTTGCTTCCACTTGGCTTCGCCTGCGGCGATGTATTGATCGATATCGACCTGGGCGCCATTGCTGAAGTCGCCAAACTGAGCTTCCCACAAGACCAATGCCTCTTTGGCGACGATGGAATATCCATACTCAAAGCCCAGCACGCCCTCTTCGGACAGGGAACTGTCGAATACCTCAAAGCGGGCGCCCGGCTGCTTTTCTGATCGCAGCTCGGCGAGTGGAGACCAGGGCTTGCCGGTCTGCGTGTCGTAGAGAACCGCGTGGCGTTGGCTGAAAGTGCCGCGCCCGGAGTCCTGGCCGCTCAAGCGGACTTTCGATCCTTCCAAAACCAGAGAGCCAAAGGCAACCGCTTCAGCAAAGGCCCAGTCAATTGACAAGGCGCCTTCGCCCATTTTTGCGCGCCGGGTCAGTTGACCCACCATCTTGGGATTGATATTGAAGCCCTCGGGAATGACCGCAATCCTGTGTGCGATGCTGCGGATTATTTCCGCGTTGACACCAGTGGCGATCACTTCGGAGCCATCGATCTCCTCGGTCGGCGGCGTGATTTGGGCTGGCGGCTTTTTTGCGACAGCTTCTTTAGCGCTTGCCTGCGATGCTTCCAGTCTGCGGGTTCGCTCGGCCAGCATCTCATTGAGTTCGGCCTCGTCAAGCACTCCTTCCTTGAGTAAGCGCCTGGCGTAGATGGTGCGTACTCCCGGATGGGCCTTGACTCGCGCGTACATTAAGGGCTGGGTATAACTGGGTTCGTCGGTCTCATTGTGTCCAAGCTTCCTGAAACCGATGACATCGAGCACCACGTCTTTGTTGAATTCCTGCCGGTAGTCGAACGCTATCTGCAGAACGCGATAGGCTGCCTCGGGATCATCCCCATTGATGTGAAAGATCGGCAACTGCATCATGCGCGCAATATCTGTCGAGTAAATAGTAGAACGTCCGGCTGTTGGGGAAGTTGTAAACCCGATCTGGTTGTTGATGATGATGTGCATGGTACCGCCCGTCGAGTAGCCTCGCAGGCCGGCGAAATTCAATGTCTCCATCACTACGCCCTGGCCCGCAAATGCAGCATCACCATGTAACAACACGGGCAGTATTCGATCGATTACCGCTTCGCGTGCCGCCCCTGTCCCGTGCTCAAGCAAATCCTGGCGCGCGCGCACCATCCCCTCGACGACCGGATCCACCGCCTCCAGGTGGCTCGGATTTGGGGAGAGGGTAATCCTGACCTTGCGCCCGCCCGGGGTCTCGCGTTCGCCGACCGCCCCCTGATGATATTTCACGTCGCCTTCGTCGGCGGGAAAGGATGGATGCGTTGAGCCTTCAAAAGCGGCGAAGATGCGTTCGCAGAATTGCCCCACGACGTTTGCAAGAACGTTCAAGCGGCCGCGATGGGCCATACCCATGGTTATTTCTTCAACACCACGCGCGCCGGCTCCCAACACCAGTTGATCGAGCAGGGGGATAATTGTTTCGCAACCCTCCAGCGAAAAACGCTTTTGACCGAGATACTTGGTGCCCAGAAAGCGTTCAAACTGCTCGGCCGAGATCAGTTTCCACAGCAGTTGTTTCTTGATCTCGGGTGCCAGAGGCTCAGGACTGACAAAGTGTTTGCGGATCGCCTCACGAATCCAGAGCTTCTCTTCCTTGCTTTGGATATGGCGATATTCAGTGCCGACTTTACCGCAGTAGGCGCGGCGCAGGATATTGAGAATCTCGCGCAGCGTCGCGCTTTCAGTCCCTCCCAGGCCGCCGGTAATAAACAACCGATCAAGATCCCACATCGAAAGATAGTAGGTTTCGATATCCAGATCCGGGTGATAGAGCACCGGCATTGCATGGAGCGGATCGGTGTCGGCGATTAAGTGGCCACGCACCCGGTATGCATTGATCAATTCCATCACCCGCGCCTGGCGCACGGTTTGTTCGTGTGTTTGATCACCGCCAAGGAAGAATGGATTGTGATCGATATTCCAACGCAGCGGTGGATAGGGAATTGCGAGGTCGGCGAAGACTTCGTCGTAAAAGTGGTGCTTGCCCATCAGCAGTTCGTGGACTCGCGCAAGGAATGCTCCGGACTCGGCCCCCTGAACTACGCGGTGGTCGTAGGTGCTGCTAATCGTGATCGCCTTGCTGATGCCGAGCTGCGACAGGGCAATTGGAGCCATAGCCTGGTACTCGGCCGGGTATTCGATCGCGCCGGTGGCGATGATCAATGACTGGCCGGCCATTAGCCGGGGCATCGAAGCAACTGTCCCCAACGTGCCGGGATTGGTCAAAGAGACTGTGGTGCCCTGGAAATCGGCGACCTGGAGTTTTCCCGAACGTGCGCGGGTAACCACATCGTCATACGCCGCCAGGAATTCCGAAAAGCTTAGTCTGTTTGCGCTCTTAATATTGGGCACCAGCAGTGAGCGGGTGCCGTCCTTTTTTTCGAGATCGATCGCCACGCCGAAATTCACATCGTGACGCCGCAGGCGCACCGGTGATCCTTCCTGTTCAGCATAACCATCGTTGAGTTGCGGGAATTTTTCGAGAGCGCGCAGGATGGCCCAGGCAATCAAATGCGTGTAGGAAGCTTTGCCGCGTTCGCCTTCCTCAAGCTGCTGGTTGATGATGCGCCGGTTTTCATCCAGAAGTTTGACGGGAATTCGTCGTTGCGAGGTTGCGGTGGGCACTGCCAGGCTGGCTTCCATGTTTTCTACTATCTTCAGGGCCGCGCCGCGAATTGGCAGAGACTCGACACTATCCTGAATCGTACTCGCCGTCGCCGGCTTAGGTTCCTGAGGCGGAGCCGTTGCCGGGCCAGGTTGGTTTTGCGGAGAAACTGCCTGAGGAGTCGCAGGGGCCACGCTCGTGGAAGAGCGCTGACCGTTTTCTGAAGGTGCTGGAACGGTGACTGTGGTGCCGGCGGCCTCTCCCAGTAACTCTCCAAAATAGGCGCGCCAGGATTCGTCAACCAATAGTGGATTGCTGCGAAAGCGGCTCAACAAACCTTCAACATAGGTTGCGTTAGCGCCAAAATTTTCGGCGATGATTTCTGAGAGATCGGATCCAATATTCTGCTGACTCAAGCTGCTTACCTCGTGCATCAATGGACAGGTCGCACCTGCTGTACGCCTGCAAATTGAGTAAAAAATCGACCTTTGGCTTTGAACAATAGACTACCATCATCCCAAATTGTTTGCATGTGCTCTTGAGGAAGGGATTTGGTCTTGGGCCTTGGGCCTTGGGTCTTGGGTCTTAGGTCTTGGGTCTTGGGCCTTTGGTCTTTGACTTGTGCTGTTCGCCCTTCGCCCTTGTGGCCCGTAACAACCGAAGACCAAAGACCAAAGCCCCAAGACCTATTTTTCTACAAATAATTCCCGGTCGGTGATATCGTACCGAGCCACTTCGGAACAGACAGACCTGAGGAAACCACCATGGACCAAGCGCCGGAACCAGGCACCAGATTGAGGACGATTCTTGTCTTTTCAATGTTCTTTGCCGTGCTCGGGGCAGTGGTCGTTTTCGCCTACTTCGCAACTTTTTCGCACCCACTTACAACTGTGATCCTCGTGCGCCATGCAGAAAAAAACATCGAGCCCAACAATCCTGATCCCGACCTCAGTCCTGCCGGGATGGCCCGGTCCCAGGAGCTGGTGCGGATCCTTGGAGGTGCGGGCGTAAACGCAATCTACGCGACTCAGTACAAGCGCACTCAGCAAACGGCGAAACCACTGGCCGACAACTTGCAACTGACTGTTAATCTGGTTGACGCAAAGAAGACCCAGGAATTGATCAATAGTATCCGCACGACCAATCGAGGTCAGACGATTCTCGTTGTTGGCCACAGCAATACGGTGCCTGAGATAGTAACGGCGTTGGGCGGAGGCAGTGTTCCGGAGATTCCGGACGGCGATTACGACAATATGTTTATCGTCAGCATCTACAAAGCGGGCAGCGCCAAAGTCACCCGGATCAAATATGGCGGCCCGGTCCCGTCGAGTGGTACCACAAACGCGCCGATGATGCGATAACTCAAGGTAGCAAACGCGTCAGTAGCTGTCCCAAATTCAGAGATCGGCCGAAACCGAATCTTGAACATATATGGATCCAGGCAAAGAGGAAGCAGGATGAGAAAGCCGAATCAACCAAAAAACAGAATCAAAACCAAGGCCGGCGTTGATCGCCGCTCCTTCGTAAAGCTCCTGCCGGCCCTTGGAGCAGCCGGGCTTGCCGCTGCCAACCTGCCGCTAACTGCTGCTACCCAAACACCGACTCCGATTCCTACACCCTCGCCCGCGCCAACACCTCCTTTGCGCATCACGAAAGAGATGATGCACACAGCGGAGAAGCTGATAGGAATTGAATTCACCGACGCTCAGGAAACGCTGGCCCTGCCCGGCGTGAACCGTCTGCTCGATAGTTATGAAACGGTCCGGAAAATCGATGTACCTCTCGATACTGAACCAGCTATCGCCTTCCATCCCGCCCGAGCGCGCCGGGAATTGTTTGGTACCCCAATCAAATTTCGTTTTCAAGAGCATGAGCCCGCACAATTCAAGTCGGTTGAGGAGCTGGCTTTTGCCACCGTGCCGCAGCTGGCTGAGTTGCTGAGGACTCGAAAAATTTCTTCTACCGAACTGACGAAGATGTACCTCGCGCGGCTGAAACGATTCGGCCCGAGGCTCTTCTGTGTAGTAACGCTCACTGAGGATCTGGCTTTGCGACAAGCTGCAGCAGCGGATGCCGAACTCAAGCGGGGCAAATATCGCGGCCCGCTCCATGGCATTCCCTGGGGCGCCAAAGACTTGTTTGCGACCAAAGGAATAAAGACAACCTGGGGCGCCGAGCCTTATCGGGATCAAGTAATAGATTATGACGCGACCGTGGTCCAACGTTTGGAGCAGGCAGGTGCAGTGCTTCTAGCCAAACTGTCGATGGGCGCGCTTGCCCAGGGGCCCAAGTGGTTTGGTGGCGTGACGCGCAACCCCTGGGTCCCCGATGAAGATCGCTTAGGGTCGAGTGGATCGTCAGCGGGTCCCGCATCCGCAACCGCTGCAGGTTTGGTGGGGTTCTCAATTGGCACGGAAACACTGGGCTCGATCGTCTCGCCGTCTTCCCGTTGCGGCGTTACGGGCTTGCGCCCAACCTACGGCCGGATTAGCCGCTTTGGCGCGATGGGACTAAGTTGGACGATGGACAAGATCGGACCAATTTGCCGTGGCGTAGAGGATTGCGCAGCGGCGCTTAGCGTTCTCTATGGTCCCGATGGACGGGACATCACAGTCGGAGATGCGCCTTTCAACTGGGCGCCCGAACGGAAACTCGCAAGCATGCGCATTGGCTATCTGAAAACAGAATTCGAGGGCGCAGGATTTACTCCCACGACCGAGGCGCAAAAGCAACAAATGGAACAGCGTCGCGCGCTCTACAAAGACGCGCTCGACGCTCTGGAAAAAGCCGGAGCGAAGCTAACCGCAATGGAGCTGCCTAAGTTTTCCACAGCCGCGCTGCGTTACATTCTGACGGCGGAAGCGGCGGCGGCTTTTGACGACATTACCCGCGATGGCCGCGTCAATCAGCTCTCTGGGCAGGAGCCCGGTGACTGGCCCAACTCGTTTAGAATGGCGCGCTTTGTTCCCGCGGTGGAATACCTGCGCGCTCAGCGTGCCCGTACATTGCTCTTGCATGAAATGGAAAAGCTGATGGCCCAATGGGATGTGTTTGTGTCCCCAGCCCCAGGGAGCGCCAGCCTGCTCGTCACCAACCTCACCGGTCACCCGGCGGTCTGTGTGCCCTGCGGCTTTATCAACAACCTGCCGCAGGCAATCATGTTCACCGGCGGTGTCTATGACGAAGGCGCGCCGTTGCGGGTGGCGCTCGCCTACGAGCAAGCGACAAAGTGGCACACAATGCATCCGAAGGTCGATTGGGCGTGAGTCCAATTCAATGCTGGTTATTTCGATGTTCTACGGCATCATTGTGTTGATGTTTTACTGCGACAATCAGAACGTCATCCAACGTCATCTCGAGGATTGTGACGGCTCTTCCAACCGGCAGAGGTAAGTCTATGCGCTATATTCTTATTTGCATCATCTACTGCTTCACTGCAGTCTACCCATTCAATGGACTCACTCCGTCTTCCCAGGCACAGTCGCCCCCGCCCAAACCAGCTGATGCCCTTTACCTGCTCAAGCCCGCGTACGTCTTTGACGGCGAGGCCGCGGCAGTGCACCGCGGCTGGGTCGTGCTCGTGCGCGGCGAGAAGATCGATGCGGTGGGGCCGGCTGAAGAGATCAAAGCACCGGTTTCAGCGAAGGTGATTGATTTGCCGGGACTGACATTGATGCCCGGCTTGATCGAAGCCCATTCGCATGTCCTGCTGCATCCTTACAGCGAGACCGTTTGGAACGATCAAGTGGCGCACGAGTCACTGGCCCTGAGGGTCGCCCGCGCTACCAATCACCTGCGGAATACTCTGCTCGCGGGCTTTACTACGATTCGTGATCTGGGTACTGAAGGTGCGGGCTATGCGGACGTTGGCTTAAAGCAGGCGGTCGAGCAGGGCATCATTCCCGGACCGCGAATGTTTGTGGTCACGCGCGCAATTGTGGCCAGCGGGAGTTATGGCCCAAAGGGCTATGCCGCTGAGTGGCGCGTGCCCCAGGGTGCTGAGGAAGCCGATGGCGTCGACAGCCTGACCCGGGTGGTGCGCGATCAGATTGGCCACGGAGCAGACTGGATTAAAGTGTATGCCGACTATCGCTGGGGCACGCAGGGCGCCGCTCCCACCTTCTCACTCGATGAATTGAGGCTGATAGTTGAGACCGCGCGCAGCGCCAACGTCCCCGTATCTGCGCACGCCACTACTGCCGAAGGCATGCGCCGCGCCACTCTGGCCGGCGTGGAAACGATCGAGCACGGTGATGGTGGTACGCCCGAAGTATTTCGACTCATGAAAGAACACGGGGTCGCCCTCTGCCCGACGCTCGCCATCGCCGGCGCGAACGCCGAGAAAAAGAAAGCGGTCTTCAAAGCAGCGCTGGCCGCGGGAGTGACGATCGCCAGTGGCAGTGACGTCGGCGTCTTTGCGCATGGGGAAAACGCCAAAGAGCTTGAATTTATGGTCGATTTTGGCATGCCGTTAGTCGACGCCCTGCGCTCGGCTACTTCGGTCAACGCCCGCGTGTTGCATCAGGAGGAAAAGATCGGCCGGGTCAGAAGTGGGCTGCTGGCGGATCTGATCGCCGTTCAAGGCGATCCCACGCGGGACATCTCAGCGCTGCGCCGCGTGCGCTTTGTGATGAAGGATGGGGTGATCTATAAGCCGCTGAATTAGTAACCTCGACGGTTCACATCTCAGTCCTGAACCGAAGACGCGATCTGTGAGCGCGAGAGCAACTGGGGCAAATCCAATACGAGGGCGACAGTGCCATTCCAGAGTTCGGCGGCCCCAGCCACACCCGGCCAGAGAGCCGCATGGCGTCCCAGACCCCGCACCAGTACCTCCTGATTTCCTTCCACACCTTCGATGAGAATCGCGTGACGACTGATCTGTTCGCCTGGCCCGTCTTTGCTCTCCGCAGGAAGATCACAAACCAGTACCTGTGAGTTGGGGGTTGCAGCGGTTGCTGATTGCTCGAGCAAATGGTGCAGATCGATTGCGGGCAGTGTTTTATTGTGCCAAAGAAATACCTGCTCTGCTGCCTGGGCTCGCAGGTCAGTTTCTGCCGGACCGCAACGATCGACGATCTGGCGCGAGTCGAGGCAGTAGCGATGCCCCCCGGAGACGACCACCAGCGCGCGTAACACTCCCAGCGTGGCAGGCAAACGGATCTCGAATTCAGATCCCCGGCCTACCTGGGTCCGCACGTGCACCGCGCCGCCTACCCGTTCGATCTCTCGTTCAACCACATTCAGACCTACGCCGCGACCTGAAACATCGCTGACGGTGGCTGCAGTCGAGAAACCGGCGCGAAAGAGCAGGCGCAGACACTTCTCGCTACTCAATATCGTCCCCTCTTTTATCAAGCCCTGGTTGGTTGCGGCCTGCGAGACAATTAGGGGATCTATGCCGCGACCATCGTCCGTTACCAGCACACGCACCCGCCCGCCGGCGGCTGCAGCCTCGACGCGAACATGACCGCTGGGGGACTTACCGGCCTTGACTCGTTCCTCAGGCAGTTCAATACCCTGGTCCACGGCATTGCGCACGAGGTGCAAGAGAGGGTCGGCAATTGCATCACAGGTCAGTTTGTCAATTCGCAGATGACTGCCGCCGATGCTGATTTCAACTTCCTTGCCGCCGACCCGAGCGGCTACGCGCCCGGCCCGCACCGCCCGCTGCATCACGCGTTCGAGCGGCACCATGCGCAGTTGAATGATTTTCTCTTCAAGCGAAAGAAGTGACTCCCTAATCTGGGCGTCAAGATTCTTTAATTCCGACTGTGACTCGGCCGCCAGCTGGTCAGAAACCAGATCGAGCGCCAGCACCGTCTGCCCAAAAAGTTCATGCGCTGACGCGATCAAACGGTCTAACTCTTCGATACCAATGCGCACAAAGCTTGCTGGAGCGGGTCCCGAGGCAACGCGCTCCGGCTGGCTGAGCTCGAGGGGATCAGCAGCCGATCCGTAACTCGGTACCCCGATGATAACTACCTGAGGGAACGCCGCCAGCGGCTCCTGTAACTGAAGCAGGGAGAGATCGGAGGCATACAGAATGCGAAAGCTTACCCGGTGAGGATGCAGTGAATTGGCGCTCGGCAGCGAGGAGATTACTGCTCCCTGCCGGGCCAGGAACGTGCGCAGCCGGCTAAACTCCTGCTCGAAAATGGCGAGGGGAAAATCAGCGTTGATGAGATAAAGTTTCTCGTTCTGTTGCAGCGCCAAAAGCAGCGCCTGCTTTTCATCGTCGTTCAATGAGGAAGAGAAGTCAGCCGGCAAATCTGGTAGCGGCAAACTTGTATCCTGCAAAACGTCTCGCCGGGTCCAGTCCTGAATTTTTTGCAGCAGGGCAGTATCAGGTTTGGGGACAGTGGCCGCCGCAACCGCGCTCAGGCTTTCTGAGATTGCGTTGGCAGACTCTTCAAGGAGCTCCACAAACGCGGCGTCCAGGGCGATGCGTCCGGAGCGAGCGCCCTCCAGCAGGTTTTCAGTCTGATGAGCCAGATCGCTAACGCTGGTGAGGCCGGCCGTTGCGGATACCCCTTTGATGCTATGTACGTGACGGAAAATACTGTCGAGCAGTTCGCGCCGCAATGGACCCTGTGCGTCCTGGCGGCGTAAACGTTCCGTATCGGCGAAGAGTTGCTCCACCAATTCTTCAATGTCTATCAGAAACTCGCGTTGCGTTTGCCTGTCCACGGCAGAGATAGTAAAGGGCAAAGGGCAAAGAGCAAAGAGCAAAGGCGAAGGGGCGAAGGGCGAAGGGGCGAAGGGGCGAAGGGCGAAGGGGCAAGGGGCGGGGAGCAAAGAGCAACTCTTGGCCCTCTGCCCTTAGCTCTTTGCCCCTAGCCCCCCTCTAGTCTGATGCAGCCGTCTGGCTCTCTGCAGTTTCTTCGTCGCCCTCTGCGGTTGCGTCGACATGCAGTTGCGGTTGATGCTCATCGAGGTCTCGCTTGATGGCGTCGAGAATACCATTAATAAACTGGGTTGCCTCGTAGGTTGAAAAGCGTCTGGCTATTTCCAGAGCTTCGTTGATAGCGACCGTGCGCGGAGTAGGTTCGTGCAGAAATTCGTAGACAGCCAGGCGCAGAATATTGCGATCCACAATCGCCATCCGCGAGATACGCCAGTGCTCGGCGCGCAGCCGGATTCTCTCGTCCAGCTCTACAGTATGCGCGAGCGTGCCCAACGCCAGGCGTGTGGCAAAGTCACGCGCAGGCGCTTCAATCTCAGTTTCACCAAGCTCCGCCCAGTACGTCCTTACCAGATCGTCTGGGGCAGTTTGTGAAACATCAGCCGCAAAGAGCATTTGCAAGGCGCATTCGCGCGCCTTACGGCGAGAACCCATAACAACTCAAGGATGAAGGCATAGCGCCAAAAACGAATACGGGGAGCAAAGGTGACCCGCAGACACGGGGACATCTGCTGTCCCAATCTCTTTCTCGGTGTCGCCGTATCTCCGCGTTTTCGCGTCAGTTCTTTGCTTCATCCTTCATCCTTCCTTGAAAGCTTCCTTGTAAAGGTTGACCAATTCAATAGCCGACGTGGCGGCTTCGAATCCTTTGTTTCCCTGTTTGGCGCCGGCGCGATCAATTGCTTGTTCGAGTGTGTCCGCGGTCACGATGCCATAGACCACCGGTACGCCGGTCTGCATCCCCGCCTGGGCAATTCCTTTCGTGACCTCGCCGGCGATGTATTCGAAGTGCGGCGTCTGTCCACGGATGACCGTTCCCAGGCAAATAACAGCGTCAAACTTTCCCGACTCCGCCACTTTCAAAGCCAGCAGAGGAATTTCGAATGAGCCGGGCACCCTGTAAACCTCCACCGAGTCTTCGCCGGCGCCCATCCGATCCAGAGCATCAAGTGCTCCTTCGATAAGGCGCCCGCTGATGAAATCATTCCAGCGACTGGCGATGACGGCAAAGCGAAAGCCCTCAGCGTTCAATCGTCCCTGATGTGTGATTGTCTGCACGTTGGTCTGTCCTTTGTAGCAACCCCTCAGGTTGCGGTGCCGCGCAAGCTGACTGCTTGCGTTACAGCCAAAGCCTTTGCAGTATAGGTTATTGCCAGGATCGCCTCAAGTACATCGCGCGAGCGACAACAGTCGCTGGAGCATAACCCTTCGTGCCCGGGATGAGAACTGAAGAGAATCACTAAAAGGTCAGAAAGCCAGGCGGTCAACGTGTTTGAGCCTACAGCCGAAGGCTTTGGCAGCGGCGATTTTCATTTGTGCCGGATCGCCTGAAGTTAGAAACCGATCGGCGCCGCCTCGTGTGACCGGCCAACGCTTAATTCTGTTTACCAACTCGCCGGCCGGATCAATGAAGCACGTATTGTGAGACACGAATTGTTTCAACACCGGAAGGATCGCGGGATAGTGTGTGCAAGCAAGCAGGACGTGCGAAGAGTTTTTGAGCGGAGCCAGAATTCTCTGGCATTGCCGGTGTAAGGCAGCAGACGAGATATCTCCACCTTCAATGAGCCCGGAAAGCGGTTGCGCTATGCGTTGCTCTACCCTGATGCCATGTTTGGCGAGCCGGTTGCGATACACACCTGAGAGTACAGTGCGCCGGCCGCCAATTAATCCAAGGCGGTGCGGTCGGTTTCGCAGGGTGAGCCGAACGGCGCTTTCAATCACGCCTTCGACTTTCAAACCTCGCGTTTCGAGATAAGGAATCACAGTACTTGCCGCATTACAGCCGAGAATCAGATGCGTGACACCGCGAGCGCGCAGAAAAGTAATGACCACATTCAGCCGGGCGATCAGTTCTGCTCGTGCCATTTTCCCGTAGGGCGTGACCCCGGTGTCGGAAAAGTAAAGAACCGGCACTTCGCCCAGACGAGACTTGATCATTTGGTAGATACTGAGGCCGCCAATGCCCCAGTCGACTATCGCAAGAGAAGAATTCTTTTTCATGGGTCCAATCAGTAACCGGAAAGCGATTGTTGCTTAGCGTTGCCGGACGTTAATCAAGGATAAGACATCTTTACTTCAACTCCCTGCTCCACCGGCCCGGAATCAAAGGCGACCAGTCGAGCGTTCCAGCCAAGATTCAGGATCTCCATCTTTTGTCCGCCAAAGCGGCTTTCCAGATACCACTTCATCTCATGTTCGGAACGGATCGGGTTGTACGCGAGCATCTTTTTCCAGTCAGGATGGCTGACAAGCTTTTTCAGCTTTGCTTTGAACAACTGGTTATTTCGACGGCCGAACGTGATGCGCAATTTGTCTTTGAGCAACTGTCCATATTCTCTGGTTTTGACGGGGACGGTAACCATATCCACCACCAAGAAGCGCCCACCTGGTTTCAGGACGCGGCGCACTTCGGCCAACAACGGGTCCCAATCAAGATAGCGAAACGACATCAGGGAAATCACCACGTCGAATTTCGCCGCTGCAAAGGGCAGGGCCGGAGAAATGACCTGGGCAAATTCAAGATTGGCAAGCCGTGCATTTCGCTGACGCGCTTTCGCAAGCATGGCTGCAGATTCGTCCACGCCGGCGCCATATTCTATCCGGGCACTCAAGGCATTGAGCAGCGCGCCATTACCACAACCAAGATCCAAAACACTCAGATCACCGTCAGGGGGTAGATGCTCATTAAGCCACTGCCACTCATCGGTGCGCACGGTGATGTCGCTAAAGGCTGCGTCATAAAGATCGGCCACCTGGTTGTAAGTGGTGTCACCGGCCGGCGCTCGCGGCTCGAACATTCGCATCTGTTCCGCGGGCATCAGTCCCGAAAACTTCACCAAAGACGCGACCAGCCCGTGCGATTTTCGACCTTTGCAGCCAATCGTATACAACCTGGGCGGGTCGGCTGTTGGCGCAGCGTAGCGATAGCGCTGCTTGTTTCGCGAAAACGTGGTGTACCAGAAAAAGCCGCCTGCCTTAACTTTAAAAGTGCGAGCAAAAAAAGGCGCGAACCAGCGCGCCGACCGGCAACAATGAAAATACGCGGAGGCCTCCGGGGCAAATGGAATAAGGGTCGTTTCCCATTCGTAAGGACTGAACTGCTCTGGAAACGCAACCGTTCCGAACATTGGTCCATACATGCCTGAGTGACCGACAAAATGAAACTCAGCGATCAGTTTTCCGGCTGATTTCAAGGCTGAGAAGATGTCCAGGAGCTCACGTTTGCTTTCCACGGCCCGCGAAATAATCTCTCCGGCAAAACCGTTTTCTCTCTTTTCGCGAGCCAGGGTGTTGGCCACGATGGGGAACTGTCGACCTCCCTTGCGGTAAAGAGTTGTATAGGCAATGACGATGACGTGCTCGGGGGACATGCCCGGAAATACTACCAAAGATTGTGATGATATTGCCGACAGGATGTGGGAAAGAGTGCTAACGGGGCGGTTACTTGTTTAAGTCCCTGCCGCCTTGACGATCCGACTTGTAATTGCGGTGGACCAAAGAATCAAAAGGAGGGCCATCCGGGAGGAAGTGAACCCGTTACTCAGCGCGGTAGAGGCTGGGGCAAATTAGCCAGGGTATAGGCCAGCACAGCCATGGCCGCCGCGTTTTCCGCAAGCTCGCGCGGTACGACCTTATCCAGCGTGTCCGCAGCCGTGTGATGAAAATCAAAGTACGTACGCGTGTCTTGCCATAATCCAAACGAGGGTACGCCGGCTGCTCCCAGAAATGAAATGTCAGTCTCAGTTTCCCTGGTGAGCTTCAACAGTCCCGCGCCCGAGCTCAGCAGGATACTCGACATCGGTTTCAGCAACGGCAGCACTTCGGGTTTACCGTTGACTTCAAAGCCAAGTGGATGTCCAGCGCCGCGATCACTTTCGATAGCGGCGAAATGATTTGCTATATCGGCCGCGTGATTCTTTGCGTAGGTGCGGCCTCCAACTACGCCGTTCTCTTCGTTCATCCAGGCGATAAAACGAATGGTCCGTTTTGGGCGCAGGTGAAGTTGTTTCATCAGTTGAACGGTCTGCATAGCCATGGCTACTCCGGCCCCATCATCGATCGCGCCCGTGCCCAGGTCCCAGGAATCAAGGTGTCCAGAGACGATGATGATCTGCTCGGGATGTTCGTAGCCTTTAAGGTCCGCGATCACGTTGTAGCTTTCGGCTTCCGGAAGCAGTTTGGGAGTCAGTACCAGGTGCATGCTTACCGGGCCCTGCGCGGCGAGGCGGGCTATCAAGTCTCCATCTTCGGCGGCAACTGACGCCGCAGGAATTTGCGGCGCATCATCAGCATAACGCAGCGCGCCGGTGTGAGGTAGACGATATTCGGCCCCTCCGGCCGATCGGTTCAGGGCCGCTACAGCTCCCAACCTGGCGGCGGCGCTGGCGCCGAAACCGCGATAGGCGACGGCTTGTCCGTAGGCCTCGCCGCCAAATCCCTGGGCGGCCATCTGGCGGTCAAAGCGGGCATTGAAGAGGACGATTTTGCCTGCCACTTTCGCGTGGCCCAAAGCACTCAACTCCTCAAAGTTGTTGACCACCACTACTTCCGCATTCAGACCCTCGTTCGGGGTCGGCACACTGCCACCAAGCGCCGTGAGAACGATCTTCTGCCGGGCGCCTTCCGCCTGGCCTGGATAACGTATCAGCGCCGCCGTTTCTTCTCCTCGTACCCAATGCGGTACCGCCAGCTTTTCCAGGCTTACTTCCAGGCCGAGCCGTTTCATTTCCTTCGCGACATATGCAACAGCCGCCGCGGCCCCGGTCGAACCACTCAAACGCGGACCTATGTTGTCGGTCAGCTGTGCGAGCTGGCGATAGGCATAATCACTGGCCAGCGCCGTCTCCTGCAGTTTGCGCAAGTCTGCCGAAAGTTGCGGGGGATAAGTGATGGTCGGCGTAGTTTCCTGGGCACGCTGCGAACGGGACGAGACTGTCGAGAGCATGACTACGAAGAAAATCGTGGTCAGGGCTGGCGCCCGAATCGCAAATTTCCTGCTCGGATTGTAGACCGTCCCACCATTCATCGGTGTTATTGCCTTCCTGCTATACGCGGCTGAGCCGCAGATGCGCCAACAGCCGGACCCAGGCCGCGGGCGCCGGCGACTGCTATACCAAAGTCATCGGTGTCGGGTTCTTTGGATCGGTAGTGTAATCGTAGAAGCCGCGTCCGGACTTGCGTCCATACAGGCCCGCCAGCACCATTCGCTTCAACAATGGTGGAGGCGCAAAACGCTTCTCACGAAACTCATTAAACATAATCTCGGCAATGTAGTAGGTGGTGTCCAAACCTACAAAATCGCCGAGCGTAAAGGGTCCCATGGGATAGCCGAGTCCAAGTTTCATGGCCGTATCAATGTCGACAATCGAACCTACGCCCTCTTCCAGGGCGCGAATCGCGTCGAGCATATAGGGCACCAGCAATCGATTTACGATAAAACCGGTCTTGTCGCTCGTGCGCACGGTGGTCTTGCCCAGCTTCCTGCCGAACTCAAGCGCCTGTTCATAGACCGCTTCGTCGGTCAGGATCGTGCGGACAACCTCCACCAGTTTCATCAACGGCACGGGATTGAAAAAATGAAGGCCAACGAACCTCTTCTGCCGCTCAGCTGAAGTCGCCGTCATCATTTCCGTTATCGAGATTGACGAAGTGTTCGAAGCAAAAATCGTCTCTGGCTTACAAATGCGATCCAGTTCTGCATAGGTCTTGCGCTTCTCTTCCAGATTTTCGATGATCGCTTCGATGATGATGTCGCAGTCCGCCAATGCTTCGAAGGTGGTGGTGCCTGACAGGCGATTTCGAATCTCTTTTTGCTGCTCGCCCGTGATGGCGCCCTTTTCGGCAAACTTCGCCAGCGACTTTTCGATACCAGCAAATCCGCGCTGGATTAGATCGTCCGAAACTTCGCGGACCACCGTTTCATAGCCAGTGCTGGCGGCAACCTGTGCGATACCCGATCCCATCAGACCGCAACCAAGTACGCCTACTTTCTTGATTTCCATCTTTTAGTTCTCCTCGGATGAATGATAATAAAATGTTTGACGAAGCTGCACGCCCTTTTCTCTTTGCGCCGGCCTCGCTAATGTGCAGGTCAGGAAAGAAATTTTGGTCACGCTATAAGTGCCGCATCGGTTGAAATTTCTTACTCGTAAGCCTTTCCGACTGTCTTGAGCCAGACTTCATAATCCTTTTCCCAGGCTTCGAAGTCCCCAAGCAGCTGACCTTTCTTGCTCAGGTTATTCTCCGGCTGTTTTGCGCGCAGCAAAAGCGCCTGGAGCTTTCGTTTTAACTGGTCGGCCTTTAGGTCCGGAGCTTCGATCTTTTCGAGCGAGGCAACCGCCGCGTCAACAGCACTTGAGTCGCCCCTGGCAGCGGAGAGGAAAGCGTCCTGCGCTTCATTAGTAGCTTTAGCGAAAGCAAGAAAGCCCCTGGCCTCGCTGCCGGGCGTCACCGCCTGCGCCTGGCTTACCTCATCAAACGGCGTCGGATCTCCCGCATGCTGAATCACGCGCGCAAAACTGAACGCGACCAGTGCCAGCGAAGCCACCTGCAGCACCTGCCAGACCAGCGACACACTCGAACGCTCACCCGGACGGCGATAACCGACTACCAAGGCCAGCGCCGCGCCGGATACAAGGCCGCCCAGGTGCGCGGCATTGTCAATAAATCCCCGGCCCATGAAGCCGATGAAAAGATTGATCATAATGACAGGGAGCAGGCCTGTGCCGAAAGCTCGTTTGAAACCCTCAGGCAGTTCCTTGCGAAACTTGATACCAAATACAAATAGTACGCCGACAAGTCCAAACAGGGCGCCGGAGGCTCCAACTGAAGGATCGTCATGCGTCTTGAGGATGAAACGTCCCAAAGTCCCGATCCGCGAGCCCGGACCGACAACCGTTAAATAGCTCGCCACTACACCGGCGATACCAGTAACGACCCAGAAGAAGACAAACCTCGCCGAACCGTAAAGCTTTTCGACGTAGGGTCCGATCATCCAGAGGCTGTACATGTTCACCAGCAGGTGCAACAGGCTTCCGTGCAGGAACATGGGAGTGACAAAGCGCCACCATTGGTGGGGCTGCTGATTGATCAGCAGGTTGAGTTTGGCGCCATAGTGGACCAGTACCGGGCCTGGGAAAATCCATAAGGCATTGCCTGACATGCCACTCGAACGCCACATCAGGAGAAAGAGAAAAAAGTTAGCCATCAGGAAGACGATGGTAAAGAGGTATGGGCGGCCGAGGACGGCGCGCGCAAAGCGCATCGTCTCGTGATCGTAGGTAGCGGTGACCGGGGTGACGATCCGGGTCGGTGCAGCCCCCAGGGAAGCGCCACAAACTGCACACGCATCCTGGCCGGCTCCGACAATTGCCCCACAACTGCGACACACGCTGGGGCGGCCGGTTTGGGAGGTCTTTGGTTTGCGTTCAAACAAGGGTGTTTAAGTGAATCAGCGTGATGCTCGGGACGCAAGCATCACGCTGGTTGTCGAACCTTCGGTTGATTTGGACCAGGCCGTTTGCGAAGCGAGCAACATGCGCCCGTGGCAACCTAACTAGCGGCTCCCTGAGACAATTCGTGTGGCGTAAATCCTTCGAGCAGGCTTACCAGGTCATCTGCGTGCTCTTCTTCCATCGCCAGAATTCCTTCCAGCATGCGCCGCGTTGTCGGATCGTCATTGGCAACATAGTTGATCATCTCGCGATAGCTGTCGATCGCGATCCGCTCGGCCACCAGATCTTCCTTAATCATATCCAACAAGGAGTCGCCCTCGACATATTCAGCATGACTGCGCGTCAGCAACCCCTCAGGTGACAGATTCGGCTCGCCGCCGAGCTGGACGATGCGCTGGCCAATCAAGTCCGCGTGCCCCTGTTCTTCGTTAGCATGCTGCAGGAATTCGGCAGCCACACTCTCAGCATTGATGCCTGCAGCCATGAAATAGTGTCGCTTGTAGCGCAGCACGCAAACGATTTCCGTGGCCAGCGCTTCGTTCAGAAGCTTGATGACAGTTTCGCGGTCAGCCAGATAACCTTCGGTGATGGCGCCGTTTTCAATGTGCCGGCGCGCTCGAGCGCGCAGTGTTTGGATGTCGGTTAGAAATGGTTTATCAGCCACCGTGGCCTCCTTGAAAATTAAGATTCCGGGGTGCAACGATATTACCCGGCTGGTTGTATGGGAGCAAGTTGGGGGCCGGTCCGCCAAGGCCGCTGAAGTGCGCCGGTTGGATGGTGGGCCGACCATTTCAGCAGCAGATCCACACTATTCCAGTCCCAGTTTGCCTGCTATTTTCAGATCGCTCGCTGCGCCGGCGTCAGCGACAACTTCTACCGGGGCTCGCCAAACCAGGGTCCTGATGCGGCAGGTACCTGTGTTGTCTTCACGGCAATAGACGAGGGTTAGCTGGATCAGCAGGTCGAACTCGCCCGGCTCAAAGGTATGAAAAGCAACACGCAAAGGGAGTTTGAGGTTTTTGACCGACTGCTTTACTTCACGTTCGCGCGGGACTCCGTGGCTGGAGTTGGCGTCCAGGGCGAGCTGATTCTCGCCGCCGGCAATAGAAATTCGATAGCGCTGCGGCGCCATTGGATTCAAATGATAACCGGCGGGCAACCCCACGCTTACCTGTAGCGATCCTGCAATCCCGGCGCGGAGCCGTTGCCGCCCAAGGATTATTTCAGCAGCATTTGGCCCGTGGTCGTCTACGGACATTGTCGCCAGAGGCGGCTCGAGACCCTTGATAACCAGGGTGGCTGTCTGTTTCGTCTTGAGGTCGACAACGCGCACGGCATGGTTGTTGGTATCGGCGATGAAGAGTTTCCCCTGCGCCACACTCAGGCCACCGGGTTCGTAAAATGAAGGTTGGCTGCCATCGGTCTGGCCGGGCTTGCCGGTGCCGATGAATGTCTTGACATTCTGACTTCTGGGGTTGAGCTCTTTGATCTTGTGATTGTAGGTATCCGCAATTAAGAGCCTGTCGCCACTCCAGACGATGCCCAGGGGATGTTGCAGCCGGACGTCGTCACCGTGGCCATCGCGATCGCCAAACTCGAACAGATCTCCGCCAGCCAGCGTGCGCACCTCGCGCTTATTGATATCGATGGCGCGGATAATGTTTGCCTCACTATCGGCCGTATAAAGTCTGTCGCCATCGGTTGTTATCCCGGAAGGCTGCGCGAAACCAGCCGCGAGTAATTCGCCGTCCGCGCGGGCTTCGCGGCCTGAACCCGCGAAGGTAGAAACAACATTCTTGTCCAGTTCAAGCTGCCAGATCTGGTGTGGTCCGGCCATCGCGATATAAAGCGTACGCCCGACCAACTGCAGGTCCCAGGGCGAGTTTAATCCGACCGTTAGCGCCGGGCCGATCTGGAAATACTCGTGCGACTGTCGGCCCGTGCCGGCCAACGTTTGCACCGCGTGATTTTTGAGATCGAGGCGACGGATGAGGTGGTTTTCGGTGTCGGCGACATAGAGCGAGTCACCGTCGAGAGCCATTCCCTGCGGCCGGTAAAGGCTGGCGCTCGCAAATGGACCATCAGTCGCGCCAGGCTCACCTGTGCCCACCGTTTCCAGCAAACTGCCGTCCAGTCTGGTGATAACAATTCGATTGTGGTCAGAGTCGGCGATGAAGAGGCGGTCTCCCCTGGCGTCGGCCAGGACCTTGCCGGGAAAGGCGAGGGGAAGATCGCCAACCTTCGCCCGTTCAAGCGAAAGCTGCAGAGGCTCTTCGTTCAGTTCGCCTCGTTTGCGAAATTCTGCAATCGTTTGTCCCACGACCTTGTCAATCGCGTCGTAGTTGCCCTCGCCCGAGACGCCGCCGATGATGTAGCCTGCCGGATCGATTAGAACCTGGGTCGGCCAGGCCCTGACGGCATAGCTGCGCCAGACGGTAAAGTCTGCATCGTTGTAGACAGGGTGCTCAATCTCGTAGCGCAGGATTATGCGGCGAATGTTCTCCGTCTCTTTTTCGTTTTCGAACTTGGCCGAATGCACTCCGATCACAACCAGTTGGTTCGGGTACTTGCGTTCCAGCCGTTTGAGATCCGGGATGATGTGCATGCAGTTAATGCAGCCGTAGGTCCAAAAATCCAACAGTACGATTTTGCCCTTAAGAGCGGCGAGTGAAAGCGGTTTGTCGGTGTTAAGCCAACCACGCCCGCCTTTGATTTCCGGCGCCCGCACGCGGACCTGATCCTGAAGAGCCATGAATAAACCTCGGTTGCTTTTTTCCTGATCTTGCTGGTTGAATTCAGACCGCGCGGATCCCACCGGATTGAGAAACAGGCAAAGCCCGGCCACCACCGTAAGGATGCTGGATCTTCGCAAGATGGTTATCAACATCCGCAGCACCAGGGAAACAAGCGGCTTAAACTCAGGCATTCTCAGTATTCTCAAGCGCTTCATCAACGCGTTCGATGGCGCGACGCAAGTGCGGAATGGTGATGGATCCGCCGACTACCAGCGCCACATTGAAAGCATCGAGGAACTCAGCACGCGTCACTCCCACCACCGCGCATTGTTTGATGTGGTAGGTGATGCAGTCATCGCAACGCAACACGATCGAAGCCGTCAGGCCCATCAGTTCTTTGGTGCGTTTGTCGAGCGCACCTTCCTCGTATGCCTGTGTATCCAGGGCGAAAAACCTTTTAATGCCCAGATGGTCGCTCCCCAGTAAACGCTCGTTCATTTCCGCGCGATAGCGGTCAAATTCGTCCATTATTGAGTTCCTTTGCAAGTATGGGAATGCCCACACTTACCCGCAACGTTAGTCGTACCTGATAAGATAACCTTACACTGATTCTAGCTTGCTGGGGTTGAGGTTACCAAAAGGGTGGTTTCATCTCATTCACGTTGAGAAAGAAATGCAGAAATCAGAGAATGACCAACGATTTGAGGTTGTAAATCCAGCTGAAGACAAAAAGTCACCTCGAGCCGTGCGACTGATGTTTGCGGGCGCTCGCTGTATCGGGCTGTTCGCGGAAGACATTGAGACCATTGCTGATTGGCGTATGCCAACGCCGCTTCCGGGAGCGCCCGGCGCAGTACTTGGTATAGTGTGCCTCCGCAGTCGGATGTCGACCGTGCTTGATGCGCGAACCCTGTTGGGCGAAGCGGGCACCTGCGCGGGCGGGAGGCTGGTGACCCTGCGTGGTGACGAGCAAATTGCACTGGCCGTTGATCGGACTGCGGAATTGATTGAGGGCCCGCCAAACTTAACCAGGGATCCCAAAGAGCCGAGTTCTTTAATCCTTGGCGTTCTGGAGAACAGCGACTCACCTGTATCGCTGATCGATGTAACGCAGTTGTTTACTACCGCGATGCGGGGCCGCGAACGACGTAAGCGCAGCTTTTAGAGAGAGCCAGTATCCAAGTTATGAATGATCAGTCATTTGAAATTCTTGAATATGCCGCCTTACTGGCATTGGTCCAGCGTCATGCGCAAACTACGATGGGCCGCGCGCGGGTTGCCTCTCTCCAGCCCCTGTCGGATCTGTCAGAGCTGCGCCAGTCACTGAACGCGTTGGCGGAATGTGTCGCCTTGCGACAGCGCGGCGTGGCGTGGTCGTTTGCCGAGGTGAGTGACCCAAGCGACTCGCTGGCGCGCCTGCGTATCGCCGGCACCGGCCTGGAACCACAGTCGATTCTGGAACTGGCCCGGCTTTGCGAACGCGCCCTGTCCGCGCGCGCGGCCATTCAGGCCGAACGAGAAGCGGCGCCGGTTATCTGGGCCTCGCTGGCGCACCTGCCGAGTGAATTAAACAGCCTCGTGGCCCGCATCAGAAACAAGATTCTTCCCAGCGGGGAGTTGGATGATCGCGCCAGTCCGGAACTGGCCCGTGTTCGTCATGAGATCGGCCGCCTGCGCTCGAGTATTACGCGCACTCTCGAGAATCTGATGCGCCGATCCGAGGAGGCAATACAGGACGAACTGGTAACGCTCAGAAACGATCGCTTTGTAATACCGGTGCGGTCTGATCATCGGGGACGCGTGCAGGGCGTAGCGCACGGTTTTTCCTCATCGGGGGCCACCACTTTTGTCGAGCCGTTGGAAACCATTGAAGCCAATAACGAGTTGCAGAACCTGCGTGAAGTCGAGCTGCAGGAAATTGCGAAAATACTATTTTCCCTGAGCGAAGAATTGCGAGCGCAACTGCCGGCCATAGGAATGGCCGCGAGCGCCATCGCCGAACTCGATTTCACCGGCGCCAGGGCTTCGTTCTCGGACCGGTTCAACTGCGTCGTGCCGGAGATTGGGCCGGAGATCGCAGACAGCTGCTCTGCTGCAACTGATCTTAGTAGCGAGCTGCACTTGAAGGAGGCGCGTCACCCGCTACTGGAAGAAAACCTTCGCGCCTCCGGGGCGGAAGTGGTGCCTGTCTCCTTTTCGCTGGGCGGCCGGCACTCCACAATGGTGATCTCGGGCGCGAACGCGGGCGGGAAAACAGTCGTCTTAAAAACGGCGGGTCTGCTTTCGCTGATGGCGTTGTCAGGACTGCCGGTGCCGGCGCGCTCAGCGCGCGTGCCGTTCTATTCTTCAATACTGGCGGATATAGGCGACCATCAATCACTCGCGGCCAACCTATCGACTTTTACCTCGCACGTGGCCAACATCGCGCGCATGATCGACCTCTGCCAGGCGCCGGCCCTCGTGTTACTCGATGAAGTTGGCACGGGCACGGACCCGGAAGAAGGATCGGCGCTCGGCGTAGCGGTGGTGGATCACTTTCGCCAGGCTTGCGCGGCACACGTACTGGCCACAACGCACTATGCCGGCTTGAAAATGTACGCGGCCAACGACGAGAGTGTGCTGAACGCGAGCGTGGAGTTTGATGAGAAGACCCTGCGGCCAACTTATAAGCTGTTGGTCGGCTTGGCGGGATCTTCTTCCGGCCTGGAGATCGCGCGTCGCTTTGGTATCCCCGCAAAAATCATTAGTCGAGCCTCCGCCGAAGTGACGGAGTCGAGTCGCAACGCTACGGAATACCTGCGGCGCATCAAGACTGAGTCCGAGGCAGCCGCAGCCCAGCGCCTTGCACTGGAAGAGGAACGCGCGGCAGTCGCCGAGAAATTCGCCACCCTCGACCGCCAGGCCGATCGGCGCGAGTTGGAAAGGCAAACGACATTTCAACGCCAGTGCGAAAAGACCATTAGCGAACTGGAAAAGCAGTCGCGAGAGTTGATTGCGACCATTCAGGATCGCTCGACCCGGCTGAAGCTTGAACGCGAGTCGCAGCGGCGTGTCGCTGAAATGAAGCGCGAAGCAAGCCGGGCGGCGGATGTTGGCGGGCGCAGAGTGGGCGAGGCCGCCAGGCCGGATAAAAGTGATGCCGGCCGCGGTATCCGCGTGCTGCGCGAAGGGTCAGTTGTTTCCCGCAGCGGGGCCCAGGCAGCGCCCGCGGCTCGCGCCGGTTCGCCTGAAGAGGAACGCTACGTAACGGCAGCCCCACGTGAGATCGTGGTGGGGGATCGCGTTCGTCTGCGGACGTTCGGATCCATCGGCATTGTCGATAACATCAAGGGGGACGATGTCGAAGTGCGAGTTAAGTCACTGCATCTGCGTGAGAAACTCGAGAATCTGGAATTGGTCGAAGCTGCACCCACTGAGACACGCAGGGCGCAAAAGCTGCGTATTACCCGCGGCACCGAAATCAAACTCGCCGTTGCGGACCATGCCGCCAGTTCTGAATTAAATGTCATCGGGCAGACAACCGACGAAGCCGTGGACGCCGTAGATAAGTTTCTCGACGCAGCTTCTCTTAATCACCTCGGCGAATTGCGAATTATCCATGGCCATGGAACCGGAGCCCTGCGCAGCGCCATTGCCGAGTTGCTGTCAGGACATCCGCACGTGGCACGATTTGCGCCAGCGCCCCCGGGCAAAGGCGGTGGCGGTGCGACAGTGGTGGAATTGAAGGAATAGCTGCTTCCGTCTGTTTGTAGGCGCCTTTCGCCTGCGATCCCGCCCCCGGAACTTCCGGCACTACCTGCCTGACTTTTGCATGTCTTTCGCAACGCGCAGAAAAGCGCGGGCAGCGTGCGAGAGGGTCGCGCCCTTCCGATAAATCAAATGCAGACGGCGTTCGAGCTTCATCTCTCTCACCGATAAGGCCACCAACTGGCCACGCGCGATTTCTGCCTGTGCGGTTAAACGCGGTACCAGGGCCACCCCCATGCCGTTTTCCACAAAACGCTTGATGGCCTCGAGTGTGGGCAGCTCCATCGAAATATTTAGCGGGGTCTTGTATTTTTGAAAAGTACTGACAACTTTTTCCCGGTATGGTGAGGGCACGTTGTGTGCGATGAAGGACTCGGCCCCCAACTCCCGAACCGACACAGTGGCCTTACCGGCCAGCGGGTGCGCCGGCGCTACGATCAGCGCCAGTTCATCCATGAGCACCGGCAGGGCAGCCACGGTGGGATCGTTCGGTTTAAAAGAAACGATGCCCAGTTCCGTTTCGCGACCAAGGACCTCAGAGGCAATCCGGCTTGCCAGGCTGCGCTTGACCTCGATCTTTATCTGCGGATGGAGCGCGCGAAAGACGGGCAGCAAGGGCAAGAGGTACATCACTGTGTACTCGTTCGCGCTGAGAGTCAGCTTGCCGCGCTGCAAGTCCTTTAATTCGCGGAGCGCCGAATGCGCATGCTGGCGCAGATTCAACATCTGCTGCGCAAACTCAAAGAGCACCATTCCCGCAGCCGTCAGCGTCCCGTCTTTTGATGAGCGGTCAAAAAGCGGTTCGCCCAGTTCGGCCTCCAGCCGTCGAATGGCCTGACTAACGGCCGGCTGGGTGCGATGCAGCGATTCCGCGGCGCGCGAGAAACTCTTGTCCCGGGCCACTGCTACAACTACCTCAAGTTGATTAATGTCCATCGAAAGTTATCACCTCAGAAGCGCGCGTTATCCTATCATGGAAACTTATCTTTTCATAGACATTATAACTTTGACTTTCTGAGAGACGCCGCCTAGCATACGCGTTTTGCATTGGAGGAGGGCCTGTATGTCTGCTGAACGAATCGCTATTTTTGACACGACACTGCGCGACGGCGAGCAGTCTCCGGGTTGTTCCATGGATTTGCCGGAGAAAGTTCGCATGGCTCGGCAACTCGAAACCCTGGGAGCGGACATTATCGAAGCCGGATTTCCTATTGCCTCTGATGGAGACTATGCCGCTGTCGAGGCGGTGGCCAGGGAATGCCGCGACGTGACTGTCGCCGCGCTTTGCCGCACCGCCGAGCCGGACGTGCGTCGGGCCGCGGCGGCGCTCCGGGATGCTGCGCGCCCACGCATTCACACCTTCGTGGCCACTTCAGACATTCACCTCCAGTTTAAGTTGAAAAAAACGCGCGCTGAAGTAATCGAGATGACCCGCCAGGCTGTAGGTCTGGCACGTAAGTATGCCGCGGAGGTCGAATTTTCTGCCGAAGACGCAACGCGCAGTGATGTTGCTTACCTGTGCGAAGTGCTGACGGTGGCCATCGAAGCTGGAGCTTCGATTATCAACATTCCCGATACGGTTGGTTATACTCTCCCCACTGAATTCTCGCGCTTGATCAGGACGATTAAGGAGCGCGTGGTTGGCGACCGCAAAGTGGTGATTAGCGTCCACTGCCACAACGACCTCGGTCTGGCAGTTGCCAACAGCCTGGCGGCCATTGAAGCCGGCGCGCGGCAGGTGGAATGCACCGTCAACGGGATTGGCGAAAGAGCGGGTAACGCTTCGCTGGAAGAAATAGTCATGGCGCTCAAAGTGCGCGCGGACCAGCTGCCGTTCATAACCGGGGTCAAAACGCCGGAGCTGTATGCGTCCAGCCAGTTGCTCTCATCGATCATCGGTTCCGACGTGCAGCCGAACAAGGCGATTGTCGGCCGCAATGCTTTTGCTCACGAAGCCGGTATTCACCAGCACGGAGTAATCAGCAATCCCTTGTGCTACGAGATCATGACCCCGGAATCAGTTGGTGTCCCGACCAATAGTCTGGTGCTTGGCAAACATTCGGGACGTCATGCATTGGCCTTGCGTTATCAGGAACTCGGGTACACGCTGGGGCCGTCCGAAGTTGATGCCGCATACGAGAGGTTTAGTGAATTGGCGGACCGCAAAAAGCGTGTCTACGATCAGGATCTGATTGCCCTGCTGTCAGTCAACACCCGTGCGACGGACGCCCCATTACCCGGAGCGTCCGCTGCCATCAATTGGGCCGTTCCCACCTACACCTGAGTTGAGAGTCACGGGAGTGCGCCGTTCCAGCGCAGCGACGACGGCGCTTTGGTTTAAGTCACCTAGATGCAACCAGAGCGCTCCAAGCTCTGCTTGCGCGGCTGTTGCTGCCCTCTGATAATCAATCAACACATGCAATTGAAAATCACGGTCCTGGAAGGCGACGGCATCGGTCCGGAAGTAACGCGTGAGGCTGTCGCTGTTTTGCGAACCATAGCCGATGTCTGCGGTCATCAGTTTGAATTCACCGCACGCCTGATTGGTGGTGCGGCGATCAGAGAAGAAGGTTCGCCTTTGCCGTCCGCGACGCTCGAAACCTGCCTGGCAGGAGATGCGGTGTTCTTGGGCGCGGTGGGTGCGCCTGAGTTCGACGCCTTACCTCCGCCGCGACGCCCGGAGGCGGGCTTGCTGGCGTTGCGTCGATCACTGGGAGATTACGCAAACCTGCGCCCGGCCATTGCTTACGACGCGATTGCCGCCGCGTCTCCCCTGCGTCCGGAGGTCACCCGGGGCGCAGACATTTTAATTGTGCGTGAATTGCTCGGTGGTCTCTATTTTGGGGAACCGCGCGGTTTAGCCGCCGACCGCGGCGCGGCGGCAAACACGATGTGCTACTCGGTTGCGGAAATCGAGCGCGTGGCCCGGATCGCGTTTGCGGCGGCCAGCAAACGAAGCCGCAAAGTGACCTCAGTGGACAAGGCAAATGTGCTTGAAACCTCGCAGTTGTGGCGAGAGACGGTTTCACGCATCGCTAAGGAGTATCCCGACGTTGCCCTGGACCACCTTTTTGTGGACGCCTGTGCGATGCATCTGATCACCAACCCCCGGCGTTTTGATGTAATCCTGACTGAAAATCTTTTTGGCGACATTCTTTCGGATGAGGCTGCGGTGATTACGGGGTCGCTTGGTATGCTTGGTTCCGCCAGTATCGGAGGCAAGGTAGCCCTGTTTGAGCCGGTCCATGGTTCGGCGCCGGACATCGCCGGACAGGGCATCGCGAATCCCTGCGGAGCAATTGCTTCGGCGGCGTTATTGCTGCGCTACGGTGGCGGGCTCGAACACGAAGCCGCAGTTGTAGAAGATGCGATTCGTTCTGTACTTGCGGCTGGTTATCGAACCCCTGATATTAATGCCGGCGCTGAGGGCATTCAGAGCAGCACGAGTGAAATGGGAAAGCTGGTGGCGGCGGCAGTAGAACGGACGATTGACGACAGAGGATAGACGATAGACGACGGACGACGGACGACAGACAAGGGACCACGGACAACTGACTACTGACTACTGACAGTTCTTATGCCAAGTACGTTATGCGAGAAGTTATGGGCGGCGCATTTAGTCAGGGCGCCGGAAGGGCAGCCGGCCCTTCTCTATATCGATCTGCACCTGGTCCATGAGGTCACTTCGCCGCAGGCCTTCGACGGATTGCGGGCGGCTGGGCGACTCGTCCGCCGCCCCGAGCTGACCGTAGCCACAGTGGATCATAATGTCCCGACCACCGATCGCAGCCTGCCCATTACTGACCAGATCGCCGCCAAACAGATCGAGGCCCTGCGTCAGAACTGCCTGGAATTTGGTGTTCGCCTATTTGATATAGGATCGCCGGAACAAGGCATCGTCCATGTGATTGGTCCGGAACTCGGCCTCACGCAACCGGGAATGACCATCGTCTGTGGCGATAGCCATACCAGCACGCACGGAGCTTTTGGGGCCCTGGCCTTTGGCATCGGCACCAGCGAAGTCGAACACGTGCTGGCCACGCAGTGTCTGCCGCAGAACAAGCCGCGCACGATGCTCATCGATGTCCTCGGCTCGTTGCCCGAGGGTGTCACTGCCAAAGACCTGGCGCTCGGAATCATCGGACAGATCGGCACCGACGGCGCCGGCGGCTATGTAATCGAGTATGCAGGTGAGGCGGTGCGGTCGCTGTCGATGGAAGGCCGCATGACTCTCTGTAACATGAGCATTGAGGCAGGAGCGCGGGCCGGCATGGTCGCCCCCGATGAAGTCACCTTCAACTACCTGAAAGGCCGTCGTTTTGCTCCTACTGGGGCTGCCTGGTTCGAGGCCGTCAGCCACTGGAGAACCCTGGTCAGCGATGCGGGCGCTGAGTTTGATCGCCGGGTCGAAATTGATGCCGGCTCGCTTGAGCCACATGTGACCTGGGGCACGAGTCCGGGCATGGTTGTCCCGGTCAGCGGCCGGGTTCCTGATCCCAATACAATTGTGAACGAGGCCGATCGGCAAGCGGCCAGGCGAGCATTGGATTACATGGCACTGGCGCCGCGAACTGCCGTAGAAGAGATTCCTATCGATCGGGTTTTCATCGGTTCTTGTACGAATGCGCGGCTTGAAGATCTGCGCGCCGCGGCGCGGGTCGTGCGCGGCTATCACGTGAGTGATACGGTGCGCGCGATGGTGGTCCCGGGTTCTCAGGCAGTAAAGCTGAGCGCCGAGGCGGAAGGCATTGACACGGTTTTCCGCGCGGCTGGGTTCGAATGGCGTGAGACAGGCTGCTCAATGTGTTTGGGGATGAATCCGGATATTTTGCAGCCCGGCGAGCGCTGCGCCTCGACCAGCAACCGCAATTTTGAAGGGCGCCAGGGCCGCGGCGGGCGCACGCACCTGGTGAGTCCGGCAATGGCCGCCGCAGCAGCGGTGGCTGGGCACTTCACCGATGTTAGAAAGTGGAAGTTCAAACTTTGAACCGGGAACTTGCTTCTCATGATTCCTTATCGTAGCCATACTGGTTTGGTCGTGCCCCTCGACAGGGCAAACGTCGACACGGACCAAATCATTCCCAAACAGTTCCTGAAGCGCATTGAGCGCACGGGCTTTGGCGAATTTTTGTTTTACGACTGGCGCTACCGGCCCACGGGAGAACTGAATGAGGAGTTTGAACTGAACCGGAAGCGTTATCTTGGTGCGTCGATCCTGGTTGCCGGTAAGAATTTTGGTTGCGGTTCCTCACGCGAGCATGCACCGTGGGCACTTGCGGATTTTGGCTTTCGCACCATCATTGCGCCGTCGTTCGCAGACATCTTTGCCAATAATTGCCAGAAGAATGGTTTGCTGCCGGTGGTTTTGACCGCCGCTGAAGTGTCCGAATTGATCCGCCGCGCGCGCGAGCAGGAAGGATTTCAGTTGACGGTCGATCTGGAACGCCTGCTGGTGAGCAGCACGGACGGATTTGGCGCTACCTTCACCATTGATGACTTTCAGCGCGATTGCCTGCTGGAAGGTCTGGATGATATCGACCTCACCCTACAACACGCCGCTGACATAACTGCCTTCGAAAACCGTCGCTCCTCCCTGGGACCGCACGCTTCCAGCGTGCTTTCAAGTCGCGGTAGATGGCCTCTGTGATGCTGGTGGCAATTAACGCCACCGAGGCACGCTGGAAGCGTGCGGTGCCAGGA
>DAIMCP010000022.1:38446-67510 GCA_036726305.1 Pyrinomonadaceae bacterium
GGAAGCGTGCGGTGCCAGGATCCTACGCTTCCAGGGTGCTTTCAAGTCGCGGTAGATGGCCTCTGCGATGCTGGTGGCAATTAACGACACCGAGGCACGCTGGAAGCGTGCGGTGCCAGGATCCTACGCTTCCAGGGTGCTTTCAAGTCGCGGTAGATGGCCTCTGCGATGCTGGTGGCAATTAACGACACCGAGGCACGCTGGAAGCGTGCGGTCCCAGGATTCTGCGCTTCCAGACTGCCTCAAGTTACGCCTCCATTCTCCGTACAGATGCAAGGTGCGTCTTGCGCCAGACGAACAAAATCACAAACCGTCTCGTATAGTCCCGCAGAGGTTCATCAACTATGCGCGATCCTATGCTGGCCGGTATTCTTAGTTTATTAATTCCCGGAGTTGGGCAAATCTACAATGGCCGCGTCTTAATCGGGATTGTTTGGTTACTCGTGACCGGAGTTTCCTGGATTGGCTCGGCGGGCATGCTCGGCTGGATCGTCCATCTCATTTCCGCCTGGTGCGCCTACAGCTACGCCAAGGACCACCCGATTCGCGTGTAAGGGTCGCTATGCTGTTGGCAAAGTCGCTATGCTGCTGGCAAATTAGAACAGCGGTTTGGAAATATGCTCATGAATGATTAACCAGCGCGGACCACGTTTCTCCCAGACGATGGTGTGCCTACAGTCAAGCTCCAAAACAGAACCGTCTTTTTGTTTGCCTGATAAATGAAACGTCAGGGTCGTCAAGGCCATCTTCCCATTGCGCCTCGACTTCACGTCGTTATTGGGCTTGAGGCTGAGACTGATGAAGCCTGGGCCCACGCTCTTCTTGAAGCTGTCGCTATAATCCTGCCAGTTGCCGTATTTCAGCGGGGCGATATCAAAAAAGATCAGGTCCGCATCCTGCGCCTACATTGCAGCCACGTTGTCCGGATTGAGCGTATTCCAGGCCGCATAGTAACGCCTTACCAGCTCAGTAAAATCGTCAGCTCCTTTCTGCTGCGCCCCTCCCGGGACGTAAAGGGCAGCGATTAAGATCGCCAGGGCAATTAATCGTCGTTTCATGCCAAACCTCCTGTGGTGAAGTGCTGCCCCTGGGGTTCACCGTGGTCGCGCGGGTTTTTTGACGGGTGGCAGGGCCGGTGGAATGTCTCCATCGTCGGTAATCGCGGTCTGCACCACCTGTCTTAGCTTCGGAGCCCCGCCACGCAGCGCCGGCGGGAGTTTCGGGGCCGAAACCTTGACCGTGGCGATCGCATCGTTGCGCTTCAGGATTGCGCCGCCTCGTCCCGCCACCCAAAAATTCGCGCCGCCGCGGTAGACCACTGAAAACAACGATGAACTGGTAAGTGTCGGCTGCACTTCCCATGTTTCACCGGCGTCTTTGCTGCGCAGGATTTTGCCGTGCTCGCCGGTTACCACCACGTCGTCGCGACTGGCGGTGGCGACGGCAAAGAGGTTTGAGGTTACGTCGCTTTCAACGTCCTTCCAGGTTGCGCCGCCGTCGTCCGTGCGCAGAATGACGCCCTTCTCGCCGACTGCGTAACCTCGCAGTCCATCGGCAAAAGCGAGCGCATAGAGCCATTCTTTCAAGTTGCGATCAATGCGCTTCCAATTCTCACCGCCATCTTCTGTGCGCAAAATGGTCCCGTTCGAGCCCACCGCAACACCGTGCTTATCGTCAGTGAAGTGCACGTCTTCGAGCCAACTGAAAGTGTTCGCAAGCTGTGCCTGCCAGGTTTGTCCAGCGTCTTCAGTGTGCAGAATCAAACCCCGCGCGCCAACAATCCAGCCTCGCTCATGAGTAGGAAACTCGACGTCCAGTAGTTCCTCCGGGGCTTCAATCCTGACCTGCTCCCAGGTAACGCCACCGTTGAGAGAATGCAGCACGGTGCCGCGATCACCCACCACCCAGCCTTCCTGTTCGTTAAGGAAGTCTATCGAATTCAGACGTGCCGTAGTTCCCGATGGCCGCGCGGTCCAACGCTTCCCCCCCGAACTGGTGAAGAGAATCTTGCCGCGCGAGCCCACTGCCCAGCCGTGAGAGTTGTCAAGGAAGAAAATGTGCGCCAGATCTTCACGCCCGCCTTCGGTCAAACGGCGCCAGGAAAGGCCGCCGTCGTCGGAACGAACGACCAGTCCATCGCTGCCCGCGGCCCAGCCCGTCAGTTCATCGGCAAAATAAACAGTCACCAGCCGCGGATTTGTTCGCACGTTGACAGGCAGCCAGATCTTGCCGCCGTCACCAGTGGTCAGGACGACGCCGCTGTCACCTGCGGCCCACCCATGGTTGGGGTCGCTGAAAAAGACGGACAACAGATCCGTTGTCTGCAGCGAATTGATCAGCGTCCAACTCGTCCCGCCGTCTTCTGTTTGCAGGATCGTACCGGCGTAGCCCACGGCTACCGCCGTTTGCGCGCCAGTAAACATGACGTCCGTGAGGACGTTGTCAGTCTGATTCTGGCCGAACCACTGAGCGCCGCCATCGTTGGTGGTCAACAATGTTCCTCGTGCGCCGACTGCAATGCCGGATTTTCGGCTGCTAAAAGAAACAGCAAAGAGGTGAAGAGAGGTATGGCTCTCCTGTTTTTTCCAGCTCAGGCCGCCATCGGTGGTGGTGACGATACATCCGAAAGTGCCGACGGCCCAGCCCACCAGCGGAGCATCGGGAGCAAATGTTACCGCAAACAAGTGATCTTTAACGTCAGTTTTGCGCTGTATCCAACGCTCACCACCGTTCGTGGTTACTATCACCAGCCCGTTGGCCCCGACGGCAACTGCCCGTGCCTTGTCTTTGACGTAGAGTCCGTAGAGAGTCGTGTTCGCCGCCGAGGTTTGTTCTTTCCATGCAAACCCCCCATTGTCTGTGTGCAGGATCGCAGAATCGGCGCCTACCGCCCACCCGTGACGCTTATCTTTGGCAAAGCGAATCGCATTAATCAAATTGCCCTGCGGGCGCGGGTTTTGCCATTCCCAACCTCGCAGATCCTGTTGCGCCACGACCAAATGGCGGTCACCAGACGCGTTTGGCAGTACGAGCAATGATAGCCCGAGGCAGATACCAAGGAAGCGTCGGGTCGAGGCGGCATTGGAGATGACTTCTGACACAGCTGTTAGTGAAGGGATTATCGTTCGAGACCTTCCGGTGACCTGGCGAATGAATGGGTGGATTATAAGGGGGAGAGGGCGGGAAAGCGAATAATGACGGGGATCTTATTCAATCGTCCCAACGCTATCGGCTGCGGCGCGCAGAACCTTTTCCTCGACGCGCCCAACTTTGGCGATGGTGCGGGCGGCGAGATCGGCTGCCTCCTGAATCACGTGGCCGGCATGGCCTTCGATCCACTCCCAGGTAATCTGGTGTGGGCCGGCAGCCTTGTCCAAACGCTCCCACCAGGCGTGGTTAGTCTTGCGGCGAAACCGCCCGCTCATCGTTTCGATTACATAGCGCGAATCAGAGTGCAGGTGGACGCGACAAGGTTCACGCAGGCTTTCCAGAGCGATGGCAGCGGCGGCCACCTCTGCCTGTTGATTGGTTGCCGAACCAAGGTATTCGCCAAAGGCGCGCCATAAACCGCGATAGCCTAACAAGGCCACGGCGGCCGCTCGAGTTTCAGCGCGCCCGTTCCCCAGGCTCGATCCGTCGCAATAAACCGTCACTTCCTTCATTTCAAACAAGTGTTTAGCGCCGACTTCAGTCGGGTTTTAGTTCCCGGTCCCAATTCGCTACCAAAGATCCTTCAGAGTCAGCCTGGCGTCAGCATTCTTCCAGGCCAGTTCGTACTCCCTTTGGACCAGGGCGGCGGAGTTGTCCTTCTTCTGTGCTTTCAAACTTTCCATCAGGCCGAACAGCGACCGCCCGTTGCGTTTGTTCCTTTCCAGATCAGCCCGGAAGACTTGTTCCGCGGCGGTGAAGTCTCCATTCCTGAGCAAAGCGCCGCCAAGCATTTCGCGCACCGGCAGGAACCACGTCTGCGGCTCGTCGTAGGCGAGCGAGTCCTCAAGCTCGACGCCCTGACGCAGTAGTTCGATTGTGCCCTTGCTGTCACCTTTGGCGGAAGATATCCGCGCCGACAACACGGCCGCGCCAATGCTCATCACGTGGCTGGCGGGATTCAGGCCGAAAGTAGCGTCTGCCGGGATCCGGTTGACTGCCTGAACGAACGATTGTTTTTGTTCTTCGGCGAGCGCCACATTACCGGTAGCGGCGTACGCCATACCGCGCGCGAAATGAAAGATCGCGGTCAGCCCAATGAATGCCCGATCCGGCTGCGGCATTTTCTGAATCTCATCCCAGCGGTTGAAATGTACCAAGATGAGCGGCGTCACCGTCATGAAGCCTTCCAGCATGGGCATCTCTTTCAGCGCTGGCCCAACATTTCCATCGAGCTGCCTGGCAGCGTTCAATGACTCGATTCGGCGACCCTCCATCGCCTGCGCGATGGCCAGGAAGTGCAGGTTGTGGCTGTAATACATCAACGGGTAAATCCCCTGCGCGCCGTTTTTTTCCATGTAGGCACGGTCGGCAGCTGCTGCCTCGCGATTGCTTTGGGCGGCGCTCTCATAGTCGCCGGTTCGCTGATAGATGTGGGCCGGCATGTGCACGAGATGGCCGGCGGCCGGCATCAGGTGGCCCAGTTTGGGTGCATAGGCGAGGGCGCGCTCCGGGTTGGGCGAGGCCTCGACCGTGTGGATATAGTAATGGATGGCACCGGGATGATTGGGATTGCGACGCAGTACCGACTCCAGAATAGCTACGATTTCTTCGGTGCCCGGCGCGGGTTTGCCGTCCGCTGTCCAAAGCTTCCAGGGACGCAGATCCATTGCCGCTTCCGCATAGAGAACAGCCGCATCCAGATCGTCCGGATACTTTTTGGCCAGGTCACTCATGGCCTGCTTGTATTCTGCGTCCAGCTTTTTTAAATCGGCCTGGGGATCAATTGAATATCGTTTGCCGAGAGCTTCGATGTAGGCGCGCTCGTTCTCGGAAGCGCCGGCGGCGAGGGCCTCAGCCCTTTGCACGGCTTCGTAAGCAGCTTTCTCGCGGGCAGGATCGACATCGAGATTGATGTTTGGTCCCAGCGCCAGCGCCTCGCCCCAATGGGCCATCGCTAACTTAGGATCCAACTCCGCGGCGCGCTTGAATGAGCGCACGGCCTCGTCGTGGTTGAAAGCATAGACCAGTGCCAGGCCCTGGTCGAACCAACGTTGAGCATCGGCACTCGTGGTCGTCACCGCATGATGGACCGCGCCCAACCCCGAAATTAACTCCGGCGCCTTTTGATCCATCTTCATCCCTGAGTGCTGAGCCAGGGCAGAGGAGCCGGCGCAAAAAAGCAAGGCAATCGTTAAAATCAGAGGAAGACGCATTTCAAATACCTCCTTGTTGTACTTAATATCTGATCCAAGACCTGCAGCGCTCCCTTTTTATTCCCACGTCCGGTACTTGATCAAAAAATTCTATGTCCGGAGGCGCGGAATGCTAACGAAGGCAAATGTTTCGCTACTCATTTACTTTCAGCACCGCCAGAAAAGCCTCCTGCGGGATCTCCACGCGTCCGACCTTCTTCATGCGCTTTTTGCCTTCCTTCTGTTTCTCGAGCAGCTTTCGTTTGCGCGAGATGTCGCCTCCATAACATTTGGCGATTACGTTCTTCCCCAGGGCTTTGACCGTTTCGCGGGCGATCACCTTGTTGCCGATCGCCGCCTGAATTGGCACTTCAAATAGTTGACGTGGGATCAACTGCTTCATCTTCTCGGTAAGCACGCGTCCTTTGGCCTGGGCCGTGTCCCGATGCAGAATCAGCGAGAGGGCATCGACAGGCTCGCCGGCCACCAGCACGTCAAGTTTCACCAGGTCGCTTTCCCAATAGCCCGACAGGTTGTAATCCAGCGAGGCATAACCGCGCGAGACTGACTTCAGGCGATCGTAAAAGTCCATCACAATCTCGTTCAAAGGCAATTCATAGGTGAGCATCACGCGATTTGCGGCGATGTATTCAAACCCTTTCTGCACGCCGCGCTTCTCTTCCAGTAGCGGCAGGATGCCGCCCAGGTAATCATCCGGCGTGAGAATGACGGCGTGGATAACCGGCTCTTCTATTTTGCTGATGCGCCCGGGGTCGGGCATTTTGGCCGGCGAGTCGATCTCACTAACTACTCCATCCGTAGTCGTTACCACATAGCGTACGCTGGGTGCGGTGGTAATGAGTTCCAGATTGAACTCACGTTCCAAACGCTCCTGCACAATCTCCATGTGCAGCAGGCCGAGAAAGCCACAGCGAAATCCAAACCCCAGCGCCGTTGACGATTCCGGCTCGTAAAAAAACGAAGCGTCATTCAAACGCAATCGATCCAGCGCATCGCGCAGTTCTTCGTATTGATTGGTATCAGTCGGATAGAGACCGGCGAAAACCATCGGCTTGATTTCCTGAAATCCGGGAAACGGCTCGGTCGTCGGCCGGGCAGCTTCGGTAATCGTATCGCCGATTTGAACGTCGGCAACTTCTTTAATCGAGGCGGTGAGAAACCCGACTTCGCCGACGCTCAGTTCGCCGATGGGTGTGGGCCGCGGCCGATTCACGCCCAGCGTCTCGACCTGGTAATCGCGACCAGTGTTGAAGAAACGGATCTTCATGCCCGGCCGAATCACGCCGTCAATCACACGGAACAAGACAATCACGCCGCGATAAGAGTCGTACCAGGAATCAAAGATCAATGCTTTCAGCGGAGCGGCCGCGTCGCCCTTCGGTGGCGGCACGTCACGGACGATAGCTTCCAGCACTTCATGCACGCCAGCCCCGGTTTTTGCACTGGTAAAGACGGCATTGTGCGTTTCCAGGCCGATGAGGTGTTCAATCTGTTCGACCGCCCGGTCCGGTTCGGCCCCCGGCAGATCGATTTTGTTGATGACGGGGATTAGTTCGAGATTATGCTCAAGCGCCAGGTAGGTATTGGCGAGCGTCTGCGCCTCGACTCCCTGAGAGGCATCAACCACCAGCAGTGCGCCCTCGCAGGCGGACAATGAACGCGATACTTCGTAAGTAAAGTCGACGTGTCCGGGGGTATCGATCAGATTGAGCAGATACAACTGGCCGTCGTCGCCGGTGTAATCCAGACGCACCGCATGCGACTTGATGGTAATGCCGCGTTCGCGCTCGAGGTCCATGTTATCCAGTATTTGCTCGGACATGTCGCGCCCGGTGACGGCGCCCGTGAGCTCAAGCAGGCGATCGGCGAGCGTGGACTTGCCATGATCGATGTGCGCGATGATCGAGAAATTGCGGATGCGGTCTGAATTCATTTGAAGCCGGTCAGTAGTCAAGTAGTCAATCGATGAGCGGCAAAAGCAAATAACATTTGGGCCACTGACAACTGACTGCCCTTGAAAATAACAAAACGGGCGCGAAACAGCACGCGCCCATTCAGAGTAGACTTCGCGGCGGCTTTAACTGCGTGCAGCCCTGGCCTTTATATGGCCAGCGCTAAGCAGTCCAAACAACAGAGATTTTCAGCGCTCCTTTCATGAGTGGAACGCAATGCGATTCCTCGTCACGGTTCCAGGTGGGCATCAACATAAGCTCGGGCTGTCTCAGGCGTGCTCACCGAAGCTATGAAAGAAGTGTTTTCAACTGCCCAGGACACGTGATCCTTAAGAAACTGCTCGTAATCAGCAGCCGGAGTGCCATCGCTCTTGAACAATCCGATCTTTTTAAGGACCTTCTGCATTAGCTCGCCATCCTTAGTCATGCTGGCGGCTTGAAACATCTTGTGCCTGTCATCATCAGACATGGAGGACAGGGAATCGTTCGCGTCAGTGTTCTCGCTTTTGCTCTCATTCGAGTTTTGATTCAGATTCGAATTTGTATTGAAGTTGAAATTGACCCCCCGCTCGGGCCGTGGCGGGACCTGTTGCGACTTCCAGTAAAAAAAACCTCCCACGCCGATGGCGATCACGATCAACCCGAGACAGCCCACGGCCCCACACCCCACTGCGATCTTCTGATTATTGGTCATTAATTATCCCCTCTTTCGCTGCGTTTTAAATTCCGTACTGAACTAGCGCCGCGCCTTCATCCAGACAATACAGCGTTCCAAATGAGCTCGCATATTCTTTGCCGAGTCATGATGAATATGGCCATGGCCAGGCAGCAACCACTCAAAATCATAGCTCAGCAGTTTTTCCATGGACCGAATTTGGTCGTCCCAGGAATACCGCGATATGAAGCGGCTGGCGAAAGACAATCGAAGCATCGCCAGCATCCCTGAACACTTCGGGCGCCAGCTGCCGACAAGTGTCACAGTCGATACAGGACGAATCAACAAAGAAGTCTCCGGGTACGTTTCCCGCCAGGCGCTTTTCGATGTCTGCCATCTTTTGCAGTCTTGCTCAAGATAATGGAGCAGGCAGGGTGAAAGGTTCAAGCGGGTAACGAGTTCGAGCTGCGGCTTGTTGCTCGACTTCAGCTCCCCTGCGCTCGTCGGACACTTGGCTTGCGTGTCTGCTCGCGCGCGCTTAAGATTTCGCGAACTTCAAGCAAAGATTTCATTATTCAGGGAGACACTCAATGCAAACTCGTTACCTTCTTTCGATCCGGTCTGTCGTCGTGGCCATCCTGGCTCTGGGTCTAAGCCCCGCTCCAGCCCTAACACAGACGGTCAAGTCGGTTGAGATTGCATCAGGGCAGACAGAATACGAGGTCGGTCAGCAGGTGAAGTTTTCGGCCGTGGCTAAAGACGAATCCGGAAAGACCTTAGCCGAAAAGCCGGCACGCTGGAGCGCGTCGCCGTTCGATTTGGCAGCCATTGACGAAGCCGGCACCGCCAGTTTTTATCAGCCAGGCGAAGTAACCATTGGAGTGGTAATTGGTGGTAAACCACGTTTCACTAAAATCAAAGTCAAACCGGCGCCAGTGAAAACTGTCGTCATTGATCCCGTCTCAGCCCCACTCGTGGTTGGTGGCACGATGCCTCTCAAGGCAACCGCTCACATATTCAATGGCGATCCCCGTTCCGATGTTCGTATTTCCTGGAGCTCAGACACACCCGCCATTGCGACTGTCGATGCTGCCGGAATAGTCAGCGGCATCGCACCCGGAACTGCAACCTTGCGCGCGAGAACCGGTGAGGCTGGTGGGACCGTCAATATTAAGGTGGTAAGTAACACGCTCACTGGGTTGAAGCTGGAGCCGGCCTCGAGCTCCGTGCGCACAGGCGATGTCATCCGTTTTAAGGCAGTTGCTGCCGGCGCGGATGGCGAATTCACTCCGCGTTGGGGAGTGAGCGGCGCCGGGGCCGAGCTTGATCAGGATGGGGCCTTCGTGGCTGAAACTCCCGGGACATATCTGGTTACCGCGAGTATCGGTGATCGGACCGCGACTGCTTCGGTAATGGTGCAGCCGCGCAACGTTGAACGATCCTTGGAAGTTATCGGGCGCGTTTCGCTTAAAGATGCGCAGGGAGCCGAGCAGTGGATTATCGGCAACTATGCTTATTTTTCAACCATCTCGGATCACTTTCTGGTGTACGACGTTTCCGATCCGGCGCATCCGAAACTCACCGACACCGTCAAGGTCGATGCGCGACTGATTAATGACATCAGCACCACCCCTGATGGCCGAACTCTCGTTATCTCGCGCGAAGAGGCTTCAAATCGCAAGAATGGCATTGCGTTTTATGACACTTCGGATCCGGCCCATCCTAAATTGATTTCGGAGTATACGGCGACCGTTACGGGGGGCGTCCACAGTGCTTTTGTCGCTGGTCATTATGTTTATCTGACCGACGATACAACCGGGTCCATGCGCGTGATCGACTTCGCCGATGTAAAGCATCCCAGGGAGGTCGCCCGCTGGGAAGTGAAGAATGAAGTCGCCAACACCATCAGGTCAGGAGAATTGGAGACAGTTCATGGACGCTATCTACACGATCTGCAGGTAAAGGATGGGCTGGCCTATCTTGCTTACTGGCGTGATGGTCTAATCATTCTGGATGTGGGCAAGGGAATAAAGGGCGGCAGTCCGGAGCATCCGCAGCTTGTAAGCCAGCTCCACTTCAATCACAACGAATTGTACGGCAACGGCTGGCTGGCCGGGACGCACTCGGTCTTTCGCTATAAGGATTATGTATTCGTGGGGGATGAAGTTTTTCCCGCGACGTTTGACATAAGCTCTCGTTCGCGGATTCCAGTGCGCGGGACTACGCATGTGATTGATGTTTCCGATATTGCTCACCCGCGCAAGGTTGCCGAGTATCCGGTCCCCGAAGGCGGAGCACATAACATGTGGGTCGAGGACGACGTCCTCTTCATGGGCTATTACAGTGGGGGCGGACGCGTGCTGGACGTATCCGGTGAACTGCGGGGTGATCTCTATCGGCAGGGACGCGAGATAGGACGACTTTGGACGGGCGACGCGGCCGGCTTTCGTCCGAACCTGCCCTTCTGTTGGGGCGCGCAGCCACACCAGGGAATGATTTATTTCAATGACGTAAACTCCGGTCTATGGATTGTGAAGCTCGGCGAGTTGATCGACAAGGGCTCAACGACCGCGCCAGGCAAGTAACTGGGATTCCCTGGGACCGCATGCATCCTGCGTGCCGGCCACGCGCGACACCGACTTCTGCAAAGTGAGCAAATGCAAATTGAGCTAAGAATATCCGGTTGCGGACTCGGCCACCCTGCTTGCCGGCCACGCCTGGCCTCAAAGATCATACTCGTTAATCAACCGGTGTAGATACGAGCGACTGATTCCCAGCCGTTTGGCGGCGTTGACCTTGTTGCCGTTTTCGCTTTTCAAGGCGTTGCGTATCAGGTTGCGCTTGAGAGCTGCGACGGCTCCTTCGAGCGTGGTTTCGTCAGCAATGCTGGCATCGGGCAGCGTTTTTAGCATCTTATCCGGCAGAAAATCCAGTCCCAGGACAGAACCGCTACTCAGTACTACCAATCGCTCCATCAGGTTCTCCAACTCGCGCACATTGCCGGGCCAGTGATAATCCTGCAGGGCTTCGAGCAGTGCTGGAGCGAGATCACAGTTCGGTCGCCCATGTTTGTCAGCCGCCTTGGCGGCGAAATGAGCAGCCAGCACGGGAATGTCTTCCTGCCGTTCGCGCAAGGGCGGCAGCGCGAGCGGCACAACGTTCAAGCGATAAAAGAGATCGCGACGAAAAGTGCCGGCCTCGACGGCCTGCTCGAGATCGGTATTGCTGGCGGCGATCAGACGGATATCAACCATCAGGGTGCGCGTGCCACCCACGCGCTCGAAAGCACGTTCCTGCAGCACGCGTAGCAGCTTGACCTGAACCGGAAGTGTGAGTTCACCAATCTCGTCGAGAAACAGCGTCCCACCATCCGCCAGTTCAAATCTTCCTTTACGCATTTGCCGCGCGTCGGTAAAGGAGCCCTTTTCGTGACCAAACAGTTCCGACTCGATTAGCGACTCCGGCAGAGCCGCGCAACTAACGGCGATAAACGGCCCTTCTGAGCGCGGGCTCTCTTCATGAATGGCCTGGGCCAACATCTCTTTTCCGGTGCCGTTCTCGCCGATCAAAAGGACCGTGGCACTGGTGGTGGCGACGGCGCGAGCTTGTTGCAGAATTCTTTCCAGCGAAGGGCTGGTGCCCACCAGATGGGAAAAACCGTGACCGGAAGAGGCACTGCGCAAGCGCATGATTTCCCGCTCCAGCCTTCGCACCCGGGCTGCCTGTTTCGTCAGATGCAGCACTTCGCCGCTGTCAAGAGGCTTTTCCAGAAAACAGTAAGCACCGCGTTTCACTGCTTCGAGCGCGGCGTGCTTGGAGTTGCTTCCCGTGATCACTACCACTGGAACCGGAGGTCGTTCGCGCCGCGCAGCTTCGATAATGGCCAAGCCCTCGGACAGGTCGCCCACATGGGGCGGCAAATGAAGGTCGCTGAGAATTACCTCGACTGGCTCGCGCCCCAACAGATTCATCGCCTCAGATCGCGAGCTCGCCTCGATGACCCGATAGTCTTCACTGAGCGCCCAGAACAGGCCGCGCCGCACACTTACGTCATCTTCAACTATCAGGACAGTTGGTTTGTTGCCGGCTTGTATACCCATAAGTTGCTTTCAACAGGAGGTTCGCCGCCAGTTCTCGCCGCTCAGAAATCAACGTGTGAAGTTCGACCAACAGCAACTAAAGATCAGCTGGTCCAGGACTGCTGCCTGACGCCTTGAGCGGTGCCGATGCTAGCACGACGCGGAAAGTAGTGCCATAGCCTATCCTGGAGTCAACCTCGATCACTCCGTTATTGGCCCTGACCACTTCACGGCAGGTGTAGAGCCCAAGACCAACGCCGCGATCTTTGGTGGTTGCAAAAGGCCGAAACAGCTTGTCGCGCATGAACTCAGGAGTCATGCCAGGGCCAGTGTCCGCGATACTGAAAAAAACCTTGCCCTGGCCGGCAGGTCCAGCTTCGATGGTGAGCTTGCCACCTGCGTCGGCCATCGCTTCAATCGCGTTGAGCAACAAGTTCTCCATCACTTTTTCAATCCGCTCAATATCAACCACAGCCGGCAGCGACTCCGGTAGCTTGATCTCGACCTCGTATAAGCCGCGAACGGGATCGACGATCTGAGCCAACACGCGCTCCAGAAACGGAATCAGATCAGTGGGACGCGGCACCTTGAATTCGCCGCTCAGTGTATTTACCGGATGGCTGAGTCGCGACACGATCTGCCGCAATTTATCGGTGGCCAGGGTCAGCGCCTGCAGGGCGTCGGCCCGAAACTCCGCATTATCAAAATGCCGCTCCATATTACCGACCATCAGTGACAGACCCTCAATCGCATTTTTTAGATCGTGAGTCAGCAGGGCTGATAACTTAATGAAGGATTCAAACTGGCGCGCCTCGGCTTCCCGGGACAATTGTTCGCGCAAACGCTCAGTTACCAGGTTGACACCGTCGGCGAGCGGGCGCATATCGTCACTCGATGGGGCCTCGACGCGCTGGTTCAAATTGCCTCCAGCGATAGCTGCCACGCTTTCCGCGACTCGCTCAAAGCGTTGGGTCTTCCTGCCAAAGTATGAGGTCAAGAGGAGAGCTGCTCCCAATCCAAGGAGGATTGCCAGGGCAATTCCGATAAGACCTGCGCTGCGCGCCGGCTGCATGATTTGCGAATAGTTGCGAGCTACGACCAGCGTCAGGCCCGCTTCAATCGGGGACGATGCGACCAGCCAGGTCTCACCGTCAGCAGAGCCAAACTCTGCCCTGCCTCTCTCTTGACCCGTGGATAGGTTCTGCGCCAGTGGAGCAAAGCCGGGAATCGCAATGCTCAGCGGTTGCTGTCGGAGGGCTTCATTGCGGTGGTAGACAATCTTTCCTGTAGAATCCAGCACCAGCAAGCGACGCGACCCGGCGTCCATCAGTCTACCGCCCTCCTCGGTTGCTAATAGCAACTGATCAAGCCTCATATCCGCGAGCAGCACACCCCGCGGCGATGTCGGACCCGGTACGGGTGTTAAGTAAATAGGAACGCTGCAGCGCCGCACATCGCCAAAGGTGACATGGGCGAAAATTGAACAACGCGGCGGCGAGTCAGTCTGGCGCGACCAGACACTTTCCTCCGGTTCCATGGTTCCGGGAATAAGATTACTGCTGCGAAAAGTGCGGGCCGTGACCAGCGAGTAGGATCCCTGGCTCAGAAACAGCAGGTGTTTGTCAGGATCGAAACAAGCGATGTCCCCGTAATATGCGGGCAGATTTGAAATAGCATTCCTGGCCGAAGCAGCAGCTTCATCGTCAATACCAGCCTTAGTTACGCCCGGAGACTGCTCTGCCAGGCCGGAGGAGCGAGACTGGCCGGCGGCACGAAGATAATTGCGAAGCGGCCCCCTGGCCAGCGCCGTCAGCTCGAGTCCGCGCTCACCCACCAGCATTTCATAGTGGTGGGCAGCTTCGAGCACTTCCTGATCGAGGTTGTTGCGGAGGATTGACTCAGCGTTTCTGATCCCCAGGACCAAATTGAGCAGGCTCAGCAAAAGCAGGGGTACTGTGCAAAGGACCGCAAAGGTGAGAAAGAATTTTGTTCGGCTAGGCAACTCGAGTTCTCCGCTATGAGCAGTTACCAGTGGTGAACAATTGCCGGACGGGCGGGCCAGCCCGTTGCGCTTACAGGCGCGAGATTACCGCTGCAAACTATACCGGCAGGCGTCCAAACTCTGCCAGCAGTGGCTGCAACGCAGCGAGGACTTGTGCGTGGGCGACGCCATTGGTCGCCAGCAGGCCGTTGCGATGCTGTAGTTCCACCGAATTGTAGGTAATGGCATTGCCAAAGAGATCGCTGAAAGAGCCACCGGCTTCATTGAGAATTATTTGTGGCGCGCAAGTGTCCCATTGCTTGGTGCGAGGCGACAGATGCACATAGAGATCGCATTGCTGTTCAATGATCAGCCCCACCTTGATACCGACCGAGCCTCGCTGGATTTCGTCTTTGACCCCAAAGGCCGTCACGACCCGATCCATTCGTGGACTGCGATGCGAGCGGCTGGCGGCCAGACGCATCAACGACAAGTTTTCCTGCGTCGAGACTCGCGCCCGTTTTGCTTTAGCGTTTGGACGTTCGATCCATGCGCCCTGATTGCGCACTGCACGATACAACAGATCCGGCAACGGCTGGTAAACCACACCGAGGACGGCGGCGCCTGCTTCTGCGAGGCCGATCTGCACCGCAAAGTCGCCATTGCCGTCTATAAATCCATTGGTGCCGTCCAGCGGATCGATCATCCAGACGCGACGCTTAGACAAGCGGCGTTCAGTATCTACCGACTCTTCCGCGAGAATACCGTCATCGGGAAAGTGCCGGTGGATCCCCGCCACAATCAGTTCATTCGCTATTGTGTCTGCGATGGTTACAGGCTCGCGATCTCCCAGTTCGTACTTTTGCAGCACCTCTATCGGTCGATCGTACAACTCGAGAATGGCAGCGCCGGCTTCGCGAGCCAGTTCCAAAGCAATACGTAGTTCGTGCTCGTAGGGCGATGAATGGTCCATCTGGTTAGATTGCACTGCCAGGCTGTCGGGCAACCTCGCGTACAATATCCAGTAACGCGTCGATGTCATCGCGAGTCGTACGGAAATTAGTGATGCAGGCGCGCAAGGCGAACTTGCCTTTAACGGTCGCACTGGATATGTAAGCCTCGCCACCGCGCTGCACAGCATGCATGATCCTCGTATTCAACTCGTCCAGTTCGGAATCGATCTGCCGAACCGCTTCTTCCTCGGAGGCTGACTCCAGTTTCGCGCGCATTGACGCGGGTAGATAGCGAAAGCAGCAAATACTCAACTCCACCGGGGCCAGCAATTGGAAATCAGCGGCGGCCGTAACCTGTTGCGCCAGGTACTGGGCCAGTGAAATATCTTCGCTAATTGCAGCGGCGATCTTTTGCGAGCCGAAGTAGCGCAGCGTCAGCCAGATCTTCAGCGCGCGAAAACGGCGCGACAGTTCGATGCCGCGGTCCCAGAAAGCAAAAGATTCATCAGCAGAATGTTCGTGGATCTTGATATAGTCAGCTTCATCTGCGCCAAATGCGGCGCGCGCTGCGAAATCGTCACGAAACAGCAGGCAACCGGCATCGAGTGGCGTGTACAACCACTTGTGACAATCGAGCGAGAGCGAGTCAGCGAGCTCGATCCCACGGAACAGCGGCCGCTTGGTTTGATCCATCGCGGCGAGTGCGCCGTAGGCCCCGTCCACGTGAAACCACAATCCAAATTCCTGCGCAACCGCGGCAATCTGGTCCAGATTGTCCACCGCCCCGGTATTCACCGACCCGGCGTTGGCCACAATGCAGAAGGGCTTGAAGTTCTTAGCCGCATCTTCCCTGATACGTTCGCGCAGGGCGCGGACGTCCAGGCGGAAACCGGCGTCCGATGCGATTACCCGCAGCTGGTCGCGACCAAGACCGAGGACGTCGGCTGCCTTGGGGATCGACATGTGGACCTGATCCGAAGCGTACATCGTCATCGGCGTTGCCGATTTCCAGAGACCTGTATGCGCCGGATCGCCGACCGCCTTTGCGCGCTGGGCTATGAAGAGGGCTGTCAGGTTCGCCATGGATCCGCCGCTGGTGAGCAAGCCGCAGGCGTCTTCGCTGAAACCAGTCAAAGATCCGAGCCAGCGTACCACCAGCCGCTCCACCTCCGTGGCCGCCGGGCCGGAGCGCCATGAGGTCACATTCGCGTTCAGCGCCGAACCAATCAGATCCGCAAAAGCACCGGGAGCGGTCGCCGGAGAGGCTACGTATCCGAAGAAGCGGGGGTGTCCGTTGTGCCGGCTGGCGTCAAACATCGCCCGACAATCGTTCAAGAGTTTTTGGATGGGCTCGCCCACCTCGGGCAATTCCGCCCCCAGCCGGCGCAGCGTTATGCCGGCCGACGTATCGGGGAAAACGGGTAGCTCCGCCACGCGAGCAAAGTAATCAAGCACCAGCGCCAAGGTCTGCTCAGCAAGATCGCCCATTGCCGCGTCGGAGAGTTCCAACGATGCTGCGCGAGTGTTTCTCACCCTGTCAAAGGACGGGAAGTCTGAATCTCTCATTTGATACCCGGAGCTATTGCCACCAAAAGCGAAAGGCGCTGCTCGCCTGTATTGGTAACGCCATGTGACACACCGGCGGGGGCGATGACTAAATCGCCAGCGCCACCCTCCCGCTTTACATCACCAATGGTGAACAGACCCCTGCCCTCCAGTACGAAGTAGACTTTGTCGGCGCCCTGATGCGCATGAACGTTTTGTGTTTGTCCGGGCTCCAGGCAGTTCAAACCGATCGTCAGGTGCTGGCCCGGCCATAAAGTAGTCTTAAAAAACTTGCCCGAATCGCTGTCTGCGTGTTCACGCCACGCGATGAAATGGTCCATCACTTCTCTCTCCAGGACCGCATGCATTCCGCCAGATTCAACGTATGCAGGAGTCCACTCTTATTAAATCAAACAAAGTGCAAAACTATCATACTCGGCCTGTTCCGCCGAAGGCGGTCTTTGCTTAATAGTTATCTTGCGACAGGTAACATCTGCCGAGTATAGTCTGACCTTCGCGGAAGAACCGAAACTATGACCATTGATGGAAACGCTACGCTCGCAGGAACGACGCATTATCGCGAACGTTTTAAAGATATTCTGGCGGGCAACCACTTTCGCCTGGAACAGGATCTATGGTTGTCGTCAATCGGGCTCGGCACCTATCTCGGCAATGCGGACGAAGCGACTGACGTTCGTTATGCCGCTGCGGTTATGCGGGCGGTTGAGCTCGGCGCCAACGTGATCGACACCGCTGCTAACTATCGCTTCCAGAGAAGCGAACGGGCGATTGGTGCGGCCCTGCGGCAGTTAAATGACGCGGGCTGGGCGCGGAACGAAATTGTGATTTGCAGCAAGGGGGGCTACCTGCCCTTTGACGGTCACCCACCCGCTGATGTTCGACTTTATGTCACAGAGACGTTCGTGAAGACCGGCATCGCAGCTTTAGAGGAGATTGTGGGCGGGAGTCACTGTATGACCCCCGCCTATCTGCAGGACCAGCTGGACCAGTCGCTCCGAAACCTGGGTGTGTCCGCCGTCGATGTCTACTACATTCACAATCCGGAATCACAACTTGGCTTTGTATCGAGTGATGAGTTTTACGCGCGTGTGCGCCAGGCGTTCGCACGCCTTGAGCAAAACGTCGCGGACGGTAAGATTGTTCGCTACGGGGTAGCCACCTGGAATGGCTTTCGCGTGCCGCCGAACTCGCGCGATTATCATTCCCTGGAAAAGATGGTGGCTGCCGCGCGTTCCGTGGCTGGTGACAATCACAAATTTCGTTTTATTCAGCTGCCGATAAATCTGGCGATGCCGGAAGCGCTTAACCTGGAGAGCCAGTCGGTAAATGGCGAGTGGATGACAGTCCTGGAGGCCGCGGCCGCGCTGGGAATCACCGTCGTCGCGAGCGCATCAATCCTTCAGGGCCGAGTTACGAGCGGATTGCCGGAAACGATTCGCGAACCATTGGGTTCTTTGGCATCGGACGCGCTCACGGGCATTCAATTTGTGCGCTCCACTCCCGGGGTGACAACGGCGCTGGTGGGTATGAGTCAACGGAAACACGTGGAAGAGAACCTGCAACTGGCGCGTATCGATCCGGTGGGTCCGGAACGGTTTGCCAGGTTGTTTGAATAGTTGGCAGTGGTCAATAGTCAGTAGTCAGTAGTCAGTAGTCAGTTGTCAGTTGTTAATTGTTAGTTGTGTAGTTGTTATTAAATCGGCTGGTGGTCAGTGCTCCGTACCTGACTCATCGTTGACAAATGACCACTGACTACTGACAACTAACAACTGACCACTGACCATTGACAAGTATTGACTGAGGTGATGAAGGTGCCTGAAGAACGTTTCCAGTCATTCGAGGAATTTTGGCCCTACTATGTTGCCGAACACAGCCAACCGGCCACGCGCACTTTACATGCGATCGGAACGACCGCGGCTGTGGCTTGCCTTGCGGCCTGCATTGCCAGACGTAAATGGAGCCTGACGCCCCTTGCCTTCATACCGGGCTACGGCGCAGCCTGGATCGCCCACTTCTTCATCGAAAAGAACAAGCCCGCCACTTTTAAGTATCCGCTCTGGTCGTTTATTGCCGATTACAAAATGGTCGGAATGATGCTGGCCGGAACGATGGACGCAGAAATTGAACGGGTGGCAAGTTCGGGTGTGCGGCAAACGGAACGCTACCCCGCTTTGGAATCCGGAAGTGAAGCGACGAGTTAACGCGATGCGCGCTGCCGGCGCGCTCCCCCGCGGGCAGCGTTGAAAGGTCTTAATGAAAGGCAACGTTCCCATTCCTGAACTCGTGGCTGGCGAAGATGCCTGGCTGATGGTAGCTGTAACCTCAGTCCGTGAACGGCGTACCCAGACGGGCGCTGTATTTTGCGAAGGGCTGGCGCGCAACGCCACCGGAAAACTCAACCTGAGGATTTGGAGCGAAGCGCTCGAAGCCTGGAAAGAACTCACGCCGGGTTTGTGGGGCATCACCGGACGCCTGGAATTTTTTCAGGATCGGCCACAGTTTGTGCTCGGCGAATACCGGCCAGTCACGCTGGAGCAGTACCGCGAGCACCAGAACTCCGATCCCATCCTACCGCGTGCCTACACCATAGATATCGAGACGCTCGCGTTACCAGATTTTCGTGAGCGCATTGGGTCGCAATTGGAACGCAAGCTGCGCCTGGGCAATATGCGTATCGAACAACTGCAGCGTTATCTGGAGGACATAGCCGCCGAGGAAGAACGCTGTTATCAACTGGGCGCACTGAACGCCGTCTCCGGGCGGGTGCTCTGCATTGCCGTTCAGGTGGGTCCGATTCCCAAACTCGAGTTTGCGGGCGCGCAACTAGGTGAAAGCGAGCACGTTTTTGGGATCGACGCGGACGGAGTTGAACAGGACGAGAAACAAACGCTGGCTGCTTTTCTGCACTTTATGAAAGGCTTCGATCCGGAGATGGATGAAATCGTAGGCCATAACCTGATTGGGTTTGATCTGCCTTTCATTTTTCAGCGTTGCCTGGCTCAGGGTCTGGCGGCGCAGCCCTTTGTCAATTTGTCGGACTTTAATGTGCGCGGAGTGTTTGACACCATGCACCAGTGGTGGCTGGGCGCGAAACGGAACGTCAGCCTCGATGACCTTGCCTGGGCTTTGGGACTTGAATCCAGTAAGACTGCTGAGGTCGAAGGCAGCAAAGTCTTTGATCTCTACGCCGCCGGCAAGTTGGCTGCGATTCGTGAATACAACCTCAACGACGTGCGGTTAACGCGCCAGGTTTACGAGCGTATGGTGGGTTGTCTTGGGAGAAAGACCACCTAGAATTCCTGCCGTAAGGCACTAAGTGCTCAGCAGGACGCAAAAGTTCAAAGCACGGAAACCCAGGTACAGTACACCGTTTCATTTCCGCAACACTCTTTGTTAGACTTCTTACCAATGGAAAACCTGATATCGATTCTGATCCTTTTGCTAGGCATCGCTCTCGGGGCGGCAGCTATGTGGCTGGCGTTGCGGACCCGGTGGACTCAGATTTATCAGGCCGCCAAAGCGGAAGATGTGGCTCGCTTTGCTTCGTTAGAGGAACGTCTTTCAGCCCGCGACCGGGAACTGCAAAAGCAGCAACAGGTGCTTGACAAGGAAGTAGCTGAACGCGAGCGCCTGAGAGAAATAAACTCACAGCTGAATGCGCAACTGGAGGGTGAACGCCGCGCCGCGAACGAGCGCCAGGAGTCCTTCAAGCAAGCGGCTGAGGAATTGACGGAAAAATTTAAGGCGCTTTCACGCGACGCCCTAAAGGACAACAACCAGTCGTTTCTGGAGCTCGCGAAGACCCGACTCGATCAGTTTCAGGAGACTGCCAAGGGTGATCTGGAACTTAGACAGCAGGCTATCAATCAGCTCGTCAAACCGCTCAAGGAATCGCTGGAAAGAGTCGACGGCAAGATTGGCGAGTTGGAAAAGACGCGGGCGGGAGCCTACTCAGAATTGCGCGAACAGGTGCGGGCGCTCGCGACCTCGCAATCGCAACTACAGGCTGAGACTGGCAACCTCGTGAAGGCCCTGCGCGCGCCGCATGTGCGCGGGCGCTGGGGTGAGATTCAGTTGCGCCGGGTGGTTGAAATGGCCGGCATGCTGCAATACTGCGATTTTATGGAGCAGAGCACGGTCATGACTGAAGACAGTCGTATCCGTCCGGATTTGATTGTGCGCCTCCCGGGTAATCGCACGATTGTGGTTGATGCCAAGGTTCCATTTGAAGCGTTTTATGAATCAATCACCGCGACCGACGATGGCATTCGGAGCGCGCGCCTCAGGGACCACGCGCGACTGGTGCGCACGCACATCGGGGCCCTGAGCAAAAAGTCTTATTGGGAAACTGTGCAACCCACGCCCGAGTTCGTGCTGTTATTTCTTCCGGGCGAGAGTTTTTACAGTGCGGCACTCGAGCACGATCCGAAGCTCATCGAGGACGGTGTTAACCAGGGCGTGATCATCGCCACTCCCACCACCTTGATCGCTCTGCTCAAAGCCGTGTCATACGGCTGGCGACAGGAGCAGATGGCCGCCAACGCGCAGGAGGTGAGCAAGCTCGGCAAAGACCTGTACGATCGTCTCCGCACTTTTACGAATTATTTTGCCGACATCGGCAGAGGCCTGGACCGGGCGCTCGAGTCTTATAACAAAGGTGTCGGCTCACTCGAAGCCCGCGTGCTGGTGACGGCGCGCAAGTTTAAAGAGCGCGGCGCTCTCGCTGGTAATGACATTGATGTTCTCGAACCGATTGACAAGTCAACGCGGTCTTTGAGTTTAGACGAGGGTGGATTGTTTCCGGATCTGGTTGCCGGCGCCTCTGAAGAAGCGGAGGATGAGGACTTACTACCTTTGCTAAATGCGAAGATTGCAGGTCAGGGAGGTGAGCTATGAGCCCATTACCAACACTCCTGCCCCGCCACAACTTTAGAATCAAGGCTGTTATTCTGCCGGCCCTGATGCTCTCCAGCATCACTGTCGCGGGGCAGGCAGCAGGGCCTCAACACTTGCCCGCCACGACCGATCAGCTCGTGCAACAGTTTAAGATCGCCTATCCATTCTGGAATCAGATGAAGATCGGAAAGGCACTGGCCGCGCGTCGTGACCTGCGTATGCTGCCTCAACTCTCCTGCTGGTTAGACCATGAGGACAGACATATCCGGGGCAATGTAGCTTTCATCTTTGCGCGCGTCGGGGATAAACGCGGCTTCGAGGTCATCAATGCCATTCTTCATGACCAATCCAACAGAGAGTGGGGACAGGGCTCCGGAGTTCCCGCGGGTGGTAATCACGATGTGAAGCAACAGATCTGGGGTGACCGCTACTATGCTGCGCATTTGTTAGTCGAGCTCCGGGATTCCCGCGCGGCTCCAATTTTCATTGAGTTATTAAGCGATCCGGAACTGAAGCCCGTCGTCTTCTGGGCGCTGGGCGAACTTGGCGACAAGCGCGCGACCCAGCCATCGATCAGGCAGCTCGATGACGACAGTGCTTCTATTCGCGTGCTGGCCATTCTTGCTTTGGAGAAGCTTGGCGCTGGAGAGGCTTTACCTCGTCTCCGTGCTTTGCTTGAAGACCATGAGCGGACAAATTTTCCCGCCCCCAGGACCGTTTCCGAAGCAGCCAAGTCAGCCGTAGCAAGGCTGGAGTCGCGACCTTGATTCAGAGTTCGAGATCGAACGTGAAAGCAAAGGAAATCTGGTTAGGCCCATTGCTGGGCAACAATCGCGGGCGTTTGATTGAGCGTTGTGCCGAGCTTATCTCACAGAACAAAGCTCACCAATTTCTCTACCTGGCAGCCTCGCACCCACTGCTGGAGCTCGTTACTCAGGGCATTCTGGACGGCAACAGAAATCGCGGCGTCTGGGGCGAGTTGCCCGTTTATCTCTTCCGCGGTTTTGTGCGCCGGTTGCTTTCGACGGCCGTAAATGAGAACGGGCGGCCTATGCCTTCGCGTCTCGCCATCGATCGGGAAGAATTACCGCTGAAGCGGAGTCTCGTTTCACAAATACTGACGACGCTGATGGAAGCGGGCCGGCTGAAAGCGATCGCGCCGCTCGCCCGGCGAGAGGGTTGTGTCAGCACCATCGCAACGCTGCTGGGTGAGATTGAACGCGCCACCATGACGCCTGCGGAGCTGCAACGCATTGTCGCCGAGCGCTCCCTCTACCAAAGCGCTTCCGGGCAAGCGGGGGTAGCACGGCAAATTGATTTCGATAAGGAAGTCGCGCTGATTTACTCTACCTACTGCGACCTGTTGGAGCAGCATCAACTCACTGAAGCTGATGCCGACCAATTACGGGCGCTGGCCGTTCTGAAAGGCGATACCGCTACCGAGCGTTGGCAGATACCGTCTCTGGCTGAAGTGCGTTTGCTGGTGCTCGACGGCTTCTTTGACTTCACGCCGGTGCAGGGTGAGATTCTGCGCCAGCTGATTCCACGCATTCCGGAAGTGCTCGTCAATCTGAATTACGATGAGCGCAATCCCGAAATCTTTCTACCGTTTCAGCAAACGATAGAACAGCTTTCATCCGTGGCTGACTTTGCAATAAGGAGGAGTACAGAGAGCGTGACGTCGACGCTCGGCGTGCTCGCATTATTGCGAGAGAGACTCTTTAATCAGGCGCCTGGGACCGCAGGCATCCTGCCTGCTTCAAGTTCCGAGGTCACTCAAGAGCCAACTGGACTTTTCAATTATCAGAACGAGGCTAAGCAAGTTGAGAGCACGCCGGATGCCTGCGGCCCCAGGCAGCAGGAGATCAGGTACTGGGAGTGTGGAGACCGCGATACAGAGATTCATGCCGTTGCCAAAGAAGTAAAGCGCCTGGTACTACAGGAAGGCTTTAACCTCGGCGATATCGCCCTGGTGGTGCGCCAGCGGGCCGCTTATGCGGAAACGATCGCGCGAGTCATGCGCGAAGAATCACTGCCCTGCAACCTGGAATCCCGGATCGAAGCCAATGACATTCCGGCCAATCGCGCGGCCCTGAAACTTTTCAGCATTCTGGAGGCGTTGGCGCGCGACGACGCAGCCAGCCCCAGGACTACTGAGCTGGCTGATTTGATCAAGTCGGAATATTTCCGGTTGAGTAGTGAGGAGCTTGCAAACCTTTCCGCGCGCTTCGATCAGGAATACGGCGCCCTGCTGAACGAGAATAACCAGATACTGGATGCGGCACGAGCGGCAGCCCTGAAACGCCGGTATCGCATCGGGCTGTGGGATGCTGACGCACTTGAGAACGCTTTCGCATATGTGGGCAGCGACTTGCGCGTGGGCGACTGGCAAAAACGGGCGCGCAAACTGATCGCTGAACTGCCGGCGGCCGAGGCTACCAGGCAACTTCTGAATATCGATGCAGTTGAACAGGCGCGCGACCCGGACGAAGCCGATCAGATCGAGAATGCAGAAACAGCCAAAGTTGATAGCGCTGAGGTCGAAAAGAAACGTCGCCCATCACGAGACATCCACCCGGCGGCCCTGGCCTGGACATCCCTGGTGCTACAGGCCTTTACCGAACGCGTTCAATCGGTGCCCCGCGAAGGCCGGCCCGCTGACCTGCGACTGGCCCTGACCAAAGTGCTCGAGCAGTTGGGTTTCCGAGAACAGGTCGCCGGACCATTGCGAGAGTCGCTGGCCGACCAGAACCTGCCAGTCACGATGCTCAACTACAACAGTCTTGAAGCCTTGCGGCGCGCGCTGGCAGCGACGGTTAAGAGCATTGAGTTCGCCGGCACCGCACGCATCCTGCGTCCTTCAGATTCTCAGGGCCCTCTAGAACCAACTGAACTCCTTAGTTTCAGGGAAGAGGCTGAGCCAGTTGAGAGCACGCAGGATGCGTGCGGTCCCAGGGGGGCAGTTCGCCTCTCTTCTTTCATCGAAGAAGCGCGCCGCTGTTTAAGTTCTCAATCGCAGGTCCTGGGTGCCGCGGACGCGCGTGGTCTGCGAGTGCTGGAAGCCACTGACGTGCGAGGCTTGCGTTTTCGGGCTCTTTTCATTGCCGGGCTTGTCGAGGGCGGCTTTCCCATGCGCGCCTCGCGCGATTGGATCTATCCGCACGAAGAGCGCGAACGATTAAAGCAGTACGGCCTGATGCTTGAAGACATTTCGCCGGCGACGCTGCTCAAAGAAGAGCACTATTTTTATCAGGCCGCGTGCCGGGCGACCGAACGACTATATCTCAGCCGGCCCCTGCTGTTGGAGGACGACTCAGAGACGGTCGCCTCTTATTACATCGATGAGCTCCGCCGCGCCATCGCGCCGTCAACTCTGGAGGCAGAACCGATTCGCCGCGACTATGAGGGCAGGGAGCTGGAGCACGCTTCCCAGGTAAATGATTTGAATGTGGGCCTGGTGCGCCAGCAGCAGCGTCATTTGCAGCGCGGCGACAAGCATGAACTGTTGCCCGAACCCAGGATCAAACAGTTCCTGACTTTAGCTCGCAATGACGGCCTGTTAAGCAAATCCGCCTTGCGCCGGATAGAGATTGAACGTGAGCGCGCCGGAGATTTCTTTGGTCCTTACGATGGCCTGATCACAGAGCCCAATCTGGTCGCGTTACTAAGGCAACGGTTAGGGATGGATATAGTCCACAGCGCGAGCGGGCTGAGCACGTTCGGCAATTGCGCCTATCGCTTTTTCGGACAACGCGTGCTGAAGCTGGAGCCGCGCGGCGAAGCAGCGCTCGATTTGCAAGCCATCGATGCCGGCAAGCTGCTGCATGACATCCTGCGGCGCTTCTTTGAGCAGCACCGGCGGCAACCGCTGTATGCATTGGATCGCGCAGCGCTGCAAGCAGAGCTAAGAGAGCTGGCCGATCGTGTTTTTGACGAACACGAGCAGGTTGTGCCCCCGCTTAACAGGCAGATTTGGAAGATTGATCGCGAGATTCGCAAGATTCTTTTGGACCAGGTGCTGTTGTATGAGCTTGAGATTCAGGAGAAGGCCGCGCCGCATAACGTTGTGCCGGCCTATTTTGAAGTTGGCTTCGGCATGAAGTCAGGCCTGCGAGATCCTCATTCGTCCGCCCAGCCTTTGCAGTTGTCACGTTCGACGTTTGTGGGTGAAGAGAGTATCCGGGTCAGCGGCCAGATAGACCGCGTCGATGTCTCAGCCGATAAAACGGCAATTGCCTATGACTACAAATTGTCCCTGGGATCGAGTCTTGAGGACATTAGGTCGGGTCGCAGCCTGCAACTTCCCATCTATCTTGAAGCGCTGGAGCGGTTGATCCTTCCCGATCATGCCCTTGCGGGCGGAGGTTATTACGTTATCCGTGGTGGTACCGATCGTCGCAACAAGGGCTTACATCGCGCCGAGGCCGTTAAGTATTCCGGAATCAGCGGCAGAGTCAACAGCGTGGTCGCCGATGAAGAGTGGGAGCGCATTCGGGCCGAGGCGCTAGCGAAAATCTGGGAGTTCCTGGATCGCATGCGCGCCGGAGACTTCAGCGTCAACCCTTCCGAAAAGAAGAAGACATGCAGATTTTGCGATTTCGCTGCCGTGTGCCGTTACGACCGGTATCGAATCGACAGGAAGAGGGCAGTGGCCGCAAATTGGGCTGATCGCACCAACCCAGAGAAGAAATAACCAGCCGGGGTTGGCGTTTTCTGATCAGCGTTATCGTCGCAGGCTGCGGACAGTTAAATCGCAATGGCATTAACGGAACTCAAGCGCCAGTTGCTACCTGAACAAGCTGACGCTGCATACACGATTGATCGGCACGTTTCGGTGACGGCGGGGCCGGGATCCGGCAAGACCACGGTACTGGTCGAGCGCTACCTCCACATCCTGCGCGAGAGGAAACTCTCCATCGATCAGATCGTAGCTATCACCTTCACTAATCGTGCCGCCAACGAAATGCGCGAGCGGCTGCGCGCGCAACTCAATCTCATTTTACAAACGTCGACGCCCGCGGAACGGAGGACTTGGCTTGCTTACAAGCGAACGCTCGATGGCGCCGTGATTACCACGATTCACGGCTTCTGTGCCCGCCTGTTGCGCGAGTTTCCGGTTGAAGCGCAAGTCGACCCACAGTTTCTTTTGCTTGATGAGCACCGCGCCGCGATGCTTCTCGAAGGTGTGGTTGAAGAAACGCTGACGGAGTTTATCAGTTCCGGGCACGTCGAAATTTCACGTCTGACATTGGGGGTGGGGCGAGGCAAGCTCGCGGCTGGGCTGGCGCAACTTTATCGCGATGTACGCGGCCAGGGGCTGACTCTGCCTGACCTTGCCAGGAAAACGGCGCGCAGCCATTCAACCGAAGAGGATTTTGAGCGCGCGCTCGCAGATTTACAGCGGGTCATGGAAGATTTTTTGGCATGCCGGCGCACCACGGCGGCCCAAAAACTCAATCAAGTCGAAGTCAGTTCCGCCTGGGCCAGGTTACAGCCACTGCTGCAAGCGATACCCGAACCCGAAGGCCTCGCCGGCTATTGTCGCGCGGTTGAAGACTTTCGCGAGCTGCGACCACAGGCGCGCGGCGAGCTGAAGCCCTATGTGAATGCGGTCGATGCATTGATCTGGGAAAAAGATCTGGGCGGGCGCGTGCCGCAAATTTGTCTCGATCTTTTTGCCAGACAGTACGCCCTGGAAGTTGTAAACGTGCTGAGCCGGATTGATGAGCGTCTCAAAGAAGAAAAACAAAAACTGGCGGCCCTCGATTTCGACGATCTGGAAGTGCGCACACTCGAACTGCTTGGGCGGCCCGAGGTGCTCATCCGTGCGGCTGAGCGTTACAAATTTTTTCTCGTTGATGAGTTCCAGGATACTAATGGGTTACAGCGTCGCCTGCTGGAAAAAATTGCTTTGCGGCCTGGTGCACGGGAGAGCGCAAACCTCTTTGTCGTCGGCGATCGCAAACAGTCAATTTATGGCTTTCGCGGCGCCGACGTTGACGTCTTTCGCGCAATGACGGGCAGCCTGCTGGAGGCTGGTGGCGCAGAAAAGCCTTTGCGGCTGAATTTTCGCAGCCAGCCGCCATTAATAAATTTCTTCAATTGCCTTTTTGCAGCGCTGTTTCAACCAAAGGACGAGATACCCGAAACTGAGCTTGGGGAACTGGGCTATGTCGCGCACGAAGCCGGGGAACCCAAACGTGAACTGCGTGATAGTGGGCCGCTGGTTGAATTGCTGGTAACGACGGAAGCGTCCGGTGATGATGATCCCAAAGCTGGTCAGTCGTCACGAGAGTTGGATGCGAAGCAAGTGGCGCAGCGCATTATCGCCCTGACCCGACCGGTGATCGATTCCGGGACCGCTCCCGGGACCGCACGCATCCTGCGTGCCTCAAGTCTCGACAGCCTTCAAGTAACAAATGGTCTCTTCAACTCCCAGCACGAGGCTGGGCAAGTTGAGAGCACGCAGGATGCGTGCGGTCCCAGGGTCGATTACAGGTACAGCGACATCGCACTCTTGTTCCGTGCAATGACGCAAATTCACGAATACGAAGCAGAGTTTCGCCGCGCTCATATCCCTTATCAAACCGTCTTGGGGCGTGGCTTTTATGAGCGCCAGGAAATAACCGACCTCATCCAGTTGCTGCGCTTTCTCGATAACAGAACGGATGAACTGGCCCTGGCGGCCGTACTGCGCTCGCCGCTCTGCGGCATATCAGATAATGCTCTGCTGGCGCTGCGGTGCGGGCCGACTTTGACCGAAGCGGAGGGCGGCGACGCTCTGCGCCACTTCACTCAAGTGCGACGGCTGCTTCACGGTCTCGAACACCATCGAGAGCTGGCCTTCGTCAGTCCAGCGGAACACGACCTCCTTGAGCGCGCCAGCCATCTAATCCAGTCTCTAATTGCTCGCCGCCATCATTTGTCGTTGGGGAGTCTGTTGCGGTTTGCCGTCGAGCGGTCAGAATACCCGACCGTCATCGCGGCCGCTTTCGATGGGGCGCAGCGTCTCGCAAATGTTGAGCGGTTGTTCACCCTCGCGGAGCGCTTTGAACGTTCGGGGGCGCACCTGATTCGCGATTTTGTGCGCTATGTCGAAGAGTTCGAAGCGATTGGCAGTCGCGAAAGCGAAGGCCAAATCGACGAAGCCGCCAACGCCGTGCGCCTCATGACCATTCACCAGGCCAAGGGGTTGGAATTTCCGATCGTCATCATTCCTGAACTGCAACGACTTTCGAGAGTACCCGACAACTGGATGCTGTTGGATCGACATCATGGTCTTACTTTGAAAGTACCGGATGGTCGCGGCAAGCTGGTTGCCGGCTCGACCTCTCACCGCTTTGAGCAACGCAACGCCTGGCGCGAACAATTCGAAAACATGCGTTTGCTCTACGTCGCGGCCACTCGAGCGGAAGACCGGTTAATTCTTTCGGGGACGACGAAGGAGCTCGGTGATTTCTCCGGCGGGGGCGATACGTGGTTACGGTGGATCTGGCAAGCGCTGGCACTAGGGGCGCAGACTCAAACCGGGGTGATCGATCTAGCGGCCCAGGTGCAATTACAGTTGACCGTGAATTTGGCCGCCGAATCTCAACCGACGGGCCCCCCAGCCCACGACC
>DAIMCP010000023.1:0-28981 GCA_036726305.1 Pyrinomonadaceae bacterium
TAGGATGAGCGGCTGCGTCGTATTTGAATCCGTCAGATTATTGAACGTGATGCTGGCGCTGTTGCTGATGCTTTGGGCGCCGGAGCCGTTGAAGTTGAAAGTATTCGTGCCCGCCGTGAATGTTGGCGTGGCCGGCCCGGTGCTGTAACTGAAATTACCCGCGATGTTCACGGTGCCCGTGTTGCCATTGAAAGCGCCGCCCACCACCGCTCCCGACTGAATCGTAAGGTTACCGCCGACGTTCATGGTGCTGTTATTACAGGTAAACGTGCCGCCCACGATGACAACATTGGTTGGCGCGAGTGTGCTGCCTGCGTTGTTTGTCCAGGTGCCATTGGTAGTCACCTCGATGTCGCCGCCAATGCTCGTGTTGGTGCCGGAAACGTTAACGGCGCTCGCTGTCGAAACGCTGCTGCCCGCGGTCGTCGCGGTATTGCCGGTAAAGGTGACGCTGGGGCTGGTGCCATCCAAAAGCACTGCGCCGCCGCCGACGTAGACACCGCCGCCGCGGTTGCCCGCAGAATTAGAAGTGAACGACGTGGTGCTGATGTTGACGTTCGTCAGACTCTCGTTATTGATGCCGCCGCCACTGGCGGTGCCGGTTGCCTGGTTACTGGTGAAGCTGGTAGTGCTGATGTTGGCCGTGCCGGTCGAAGTGTTGAAATTAAACACGACCATCCCGCCGCCGCCGGCCGATCCTGATGAAGAAGTATTACGAGTGAAGGTCGTGCCGGTAACGGCTAACGTCCCGGTAGCTCCGCCGACACCAGCCGGGTCGCCGGGTGAATAGCTCAGGCCCCCTCCGCTGTTGCTGTTCGACGCATTTGCCAGCGTCAGGTCGTTGCGATTCGCGCCGGGAAGATTCGCCGCGCCAAAGGTGCAGTTCGTAACAGTCATATCGCCGCCGGTTATCGCGACGCCGCCACCACCGGAAATGTTAGGGCCGGTGGTTTGATTGTTGACCACCGTGACATCGGTCAGACCGAGCGTATTGGTTCTGGCGCCACCTATCATGCCGCCACCACCGACGTTACTATTTACATCGCGGCCACCAGTAATCGTCATACCTGAGAAACTGTAATTGAAACCTGACGTAAGATTCACATTCAAACAGAGCACGCGGTCATTGGTTGCCGCGGCTTGCCTGATGATCGTGTTTGCTGCTCCGTTGCCGTTGACAGTAGTACTCGTATTCAACTCCAGATCACCAATGTTGTTGCCCGTGGCCAGCGGCTCATTCACACATCCGTTAGCGCCGTTGGTGGTCAAAACGTAGGTGGCCGTCGCCAAAGTGATCACGGTTCCGGGAGCCCCGTTTGCGAACTGTACGGCGCCGCGCAAGCTGCAATCATTCAGGGCTGCAGTGCAGCCGGCGACAATCACATCATCGGTGCGGTCAACCACAATGGTGGCGGTTGGCGCCAGAGGAACTACGGTCGGCGAGGCACTGCCTGCCTGCAACAGCAGGAGACTACGCTCGCCATTCAACTTTTGCGGCAACGCCAAGGCAGTCGCCGGGGCCGCGGATGTGTTCAGACTCGTAAGAACCATGTCTCCGGCAGTAGTGTTGACATTGGCTTGAGATCCCGCTGTGGCGTCAACCTGACGGACGATATCCAGCCGCTGCTGATTGGCGCCCATCACCATCAGATCATCAGTTGAAACGAACGAGACGTGCGCCCGCAGCAATAGATTCTGAGCAGTCGCATCTGCTCCGACTACATTGCCGGTTACAACTTCACGAACAGTGTTCCACGATTCAGCCCGATCAGCCTGCCAGCCTGGTACAGTCTCGACATCGACCTGCGTTTTTGTTTGCCGCAAGCGCATCCTGGCGCGCGCAGTGAGTTCGGCTTCGTTTAATGGCTGGGTGTTTACCTCGCCTCGCTGCAAAATCCTGATAGTGCCATCCTCACCGAGCGCGGCAAGTTGCTTGAACCCCTCGCGATTCCAAATGAAGAATCCAACTGCCAGCCCGCGCACGTTGCCACCGCCGTCAACTGTCTCGACTCGCGATTCCAGAGCCGCCGTTTGCTTCCGTCCCCAGCCGTGTACGATCTCTATTTGATTTCCAGTCGCCACCGCGACTCCCATGAAGGGACTCGAGTCCATCTCGCCAAATTCAACGGCCGTTGCCGGCGCAGAAAGACTCAAACGCATCGCCTCTCCGGCTACGCCATTGACGCCATCGAAAATAAACAACTGCGGGCCATCTGCTCCGTTGACGCCCACCGCAACATCGGCCCAGCCGTCAGGTGCGAGAAATTCACCCGCCGTCAGCGCAGTCACAGCGCCTGGTAAAGCGATCCGTTCCGGTGCTCCCAATCCGCCCCGGCCATCACCGGCCAGCAGGAACATTCCGCCACCGTTGGCCGCGACCAACACATCCCGTTGGTTATCGTGGTTGAAATCCCCGACCTGCAAAAAGTCGACCGCCTCTGGAACTTGGATTACATCCGCGGCCGGCAATAATGAATCAGGGTTGTACCCCTGATTGATCCGCACAAAAACGTCATCGCTCTTCGGTGCAAAGGCGTCCGGGTTTCCGCGTTGAAGCGTTAACAGGCCCGACCCGTTATATGAATATCCCGCCAATACATCGGGTGTACCATTGCGATCAAGATCGATGGCAGCCAGTGACCTTGGCTGCGCCGAACCTGAGCGCAGGGCCGCCGTGAAACTCTCATCCCCTCGATACGCCACCTGCATCTCTCGCCCGTCCTGCAGGTGAAAGTAAGGCAGGCCTCGCCCCGCGGCCTGGACCGTATTCTGCGCCCGCGACCTTACCGAAGCAGTGCGCCCCAGCAGACCTAACAGGCCGATCCCGACGAGGGCCATAAGGACAAACTTAGTAGGCCACTTTGTGAACCGGGTGGTTGAGGATTCGGTGCTGAGGCTACGATTTTGCTGGGTAGTACTAGTGCGACGCATTGAGAGACTCCTTCTGGAAATATCTTTGTTCACGGGGAGGGAACGGTTAATTAGCTGCTTGGCATTCAAGCAGGAGCGAATTTTGCATGTTTCTTCGGCAAGCTATCTTTCATTAGACGAAAGGAAAGGAGCTACTTTACTTGTGGCGGCTGGCAAGGTCAATAGCTTTCCTCCGTAGTGTGCAAGCCTGTTAATGCGGAATTCACGACGGAAAAGCTGGGGCCAGCGAGGGGAGATCGCTGTTTCAGTCAAGAAAATAAGGACAGCTTGTCGCCCCGGCAAGAAAGAGGAAAACCAAAGAAGCTCTGGGTCTAGCCTCACCTGCCGCGATGGGCGGCGGCCTTAACAGTGGCCTCAGTTACTGCTACCGCAATCCGGAGTCTCGCTGTTCGAGATTGTCCAGGTGCCGTTGGCGCCACAGGAAAAGTTGTGGTACAGAAAGCAGCCATTCTGATCTTCGGCTATCACCCTGATGCTAGAGCCCTCGCAGGCAACATTGTTCAAAGTAAACGAGGCTCCCGGTGCAATCGTCGACCCATTAAGCTGATCAGGACCCCAATTGTCGGGATTTCCGGGCGCCAGGTAGAGCCCGCGGATCTGCAATTGTGAATTGTTGGTAATGGTGATGCTGACGGGGACGCGAGTGTTTGCGGCGGCCAGTAGCGTCAGGCCGGCTATTGCCGCAAGGACTACCAGCAAAACGATCGCCCACCGAAATCGACCACCCTTAACGTGAGAAACAGGCTCTGTCATGATTGACTCCTTTTTCTTCCTTCCCTGGTTTCCGCGAACGTTGATTACTCAAGACTGCCTGGAATTCAGATCACGGACAGGTTCCATTAACGGTGTACCGTGGCCCGCTGTCAATCGCCGCGGCCCCGCCCTGTGAATGCGGAACGGCTACCGTGGCTGTGGCCGTGGTCATATGACCAAATGTATCGGTAACTTTGAATGTGATCGTGTAAACCCGCCCATCGCCAGCGCTATCGCGTTCGGCACGAAGTTGGACCGACTTGCGATTGCAGGCAATCACGATGTCGTTGAGCGTATTGCCGTCGCCGCTACCATTTTCAATTTCATCACTGGTCACGTGATCGATAACCACGCTGTTGAGATTGACGCTGCCATCGCAACTGCTGGCGCCGGCAACGAGATCGGTTACAGCGATCGTGTGATAACTGTGATCAGGCGGCCATAGACTAATGGTGTTGCCGTTTAGAGTAATCGACGGCGGCGTTGAGTTGATCGCCAGGCTGGCGGTCTGTGTCGCCATACCACAAGCCCCGGTCGTCTCAACCGAGTAGGTGCCGAAATCGCCGGCTTGCACGTTAGTAATCGTCAGGGTGCTGGTCGTGCTGCCACTCGTGATCGTGACGCGACCGCCGAGGCTGCCGTTAGCTAAAACCGTCATGCCCTGCTTCCATACAAAGCTGAAGGGAGCCGTGCCCGATGCCGTAGTGCTGAAGACGGCCGTTCCGCCCAGGCAGACGGTTGAGTCAGTGGGATCAGTGGTCGAAGTATTCTGCTGCACGGTCAACGTCGCGCTCTTGGTGACGCTGCCGCAGGTGCCGCCTACAACCACGTCAACAGTGTGACCGCCAACGCTCAATGACGTCGTGTCAATCGCCACACTGCTGTTCGTCGCGCCCGCGATGTTCGTGCCATCCAGTTTCCACTGGTAGGTGAATGGTCCCGTTCCCGACGCGGTTGTCGAGAAGTTGGCCAGCGCTCCCTGGCAGACTGTCTGATTCGTCGGCGTGGTCGCTGACGTATTTGCCTGCACCGTCAATGACGCGCTCTTCGTGACGCTGCCGCAGGTGCCGCCTACAACCACGTCAACAGTGTGACCGCCAACGCTTAGCGACGTGGTGTCAATCGCCACGCTGCTGCTGGTCGCGCCCGCAATATTCGCGCCATCCAGTTTCCATTGGTAGGTGAACGGGCCCGTTCCCGACGCGGTTGTCGAGAAGTTCGCCATTGCTCCCTGGCAGACTGTCTGAGCAGCCGGCGTCGTCGCTGCAGTACTCGCTTGCACCGTTAACGAAGCGCTCTTCGCCACGCTGCCGCAGGTGCCGCCGACAACCACTTCCACTGTGTGTCCGCCCACGCTCACGGTCGTGGTGTCAATCGCCACGCTGCTGTTCGTGGCGCCCGCGATGTTCGTGCCGTCCAGTTTCCATTGGTAGGTGAATGGGCCGGTCCCCGACGCCGTCGTCGAGAAGTTGGCCATCGCGCCCTGGCACACTGTCTGATCAGCCGGCGTCGTCGCCGTCGTCGCTGCATTAACTGTCAGCGTTGCGCTCTGCATGGCGGTGCTGCACGCGCCTGTTGCCTCAACCGTGTAGGTGCCGGCGTCACTCGTCTGGACATTGCTGATACTCAGCGTGCTCGCTCCGCCGCCACTCGTGATCGTTACGCGGCCGCCGAGGTCACCGTTATTCAAAATGGTCGCGCCCTGCTTCCAGACGAAAGTGAAGGGGCCAGGGCCCGATGCTGTGGTGCTGAAGTTCGCGGTTGTACCCGCGCAGACTGTCTGGTCTGCCGGATCAGTAGTCGCATTATTTTGGACGATGATTGAAGCGGTAACGGTCTGGTTGTCGGCATTGACGTCGATATTCGCAGTTCCCAGCGCGCTGCCGGTGAAGGTGGCGGACGCCTGGCCGTTGACAAAGTTCGCGCTCACGCCCGACAGGCTGCCAACGCCCGGCGTGGTGTTAATAAACGTCGCCGGGAAGGCCGGCAGCCCGTTCAGTTCAGTGGTCAAAGCCGCGCCGACATTTCTTTGCTTGATATCGGCGGTAATGGTGGACATGGCGCCCGAGCAAATCGTAGCCGGGCTCCCGCTCGCGCGGAGTTGCAGATAAGTTGCTGGGAAGGTTGTGCCTGAGGGGCTGCGAAAATCGTTGGTACCGGGCCCGGTATTAATGCCCCACCAGTCATCATCCGCCGTGAGCGTTCCAGAACTGCGATAGAGAGTGAGTCCATTTGTAGCTACCGGCACAGAATTGCCGACCAGGCGAGAGTAGGTCACCGAAGCCGCGCTGCCCCCGGCCAGGATTGCCCCGCCAAACCCGGCTGCGGTGTTCGCAGAAAATGAACAGGTAGTTATGGCCAGTGGGCCGCCGCTTTCGACTACGATGGCTCCCCCGCTGCCGCTCGTGGCGCGGTTTCCGGAAAACGACGAACTGCTGAAGTTGTAGGAACTGGTGCTCAGATTGAAGTCGAAAAGGTCTGCCGCGCCGCCACCGGCAGATGTTGAAGCTGCGGTATTACTAGTGAAAGTCGAACCGATCACGGTTAAGACACCAGTCGAGAATGCACTGCCTGCCGGATCGCCGGCGGAATAACCGATGCCGCCGCCACTGGCGCTGGTCGAATTCCCCGAGAAGGTCGTGCCGCTGATGTTCAGGTTCCCGCCTAAATACGAAATGCCGCCGCCGCCAAACGTGCCCGCGCCGGTAGCCGAGTTACCTGAGAAAATACAATTAGTTATGGTGGTGACGTTGTTGAGGGAGCCGGCGATCATACCGCCGCCGCCAACCGCCGTGGTCTCGCGCCCACCGGTGATCGTTACGTCCGAAATGTTGAAGGTAAACGACGAGGCGAGAGAAGGATTGATTTCAATAACGCGATCGTTTGGTTGCGTCTGCTGGATGATAGTGGAAGCCGCGCCGGCGCCGGAGATCGTGGTGCCGCTCGCCGTCACATCAAGGTCGCCAATGGAGTTATCGCCGCTTAAGTATTCGACGAACCCGCCGGCTATGTTCAATAAATAAGTACCGGCCGGAACAATAATGGTCGTGCCGGGATTGGCGTTAGCGAAGGCAACCGCGCCGCGCAGACTACAGTCATTTGCCGCGGCCGTGCAGGCAGAAGCCGCAGCCGTATCATCGGTGCGATCGACAGTAATCGCCGCCATTGGCATTAGCCCGCTGTTGAAGGACGGGGACGCGGCAACAGCGTGCGCTACGGGCGATTTGAGGCGGCGGTTAACTCTTTCCGCAGCGCCAGCGCCGGGTGTGTAGGAAACCTTCCCGGCCCGGCCGGAAGCTCGCGAAGGCGCTGACACGAAGGCGAGGGCCAGAGCTACAAGTATCAGAAAAGCAAAGCCGCAGGAGACCCGAACCAGCTTCAAGGTAGCAAAGCGATCATTTCGAGCATAAAAGCGCACCATGTCTTAGGCTCCTTTTTCTGATCAGCGCCTGATAAAAAAGGTTTTACGTACTCTCTGACAGAGAGTATGTGTTGTTGCCAGGAGAGACCGGGGGTGGCTCTCATGTATCAAGAGGCGCGCAGAAGAAGAAGTCCATCAGCAAGATCTGCCGGCTTCCGTTTTTGCACGCCTCATTTCCGAAGGTCCTCGACTATGCCGGTTCACGTTCGCGGCGGATAGACACCCTGCAACGCGATACAATAATTCAAAGTCAGGTACGGCTGCAGATTGTTATGCGGCTGTGAACCGCCGACCAGCGGCATTGCATTGGGATTCACCGCGCCGGTGGCCGGAGCTGAATAAAGAAACACAGCGGCGCGACCAGGCACCTGAGCCCAGATGGCGTTAGTAGGATTTTGCGTATCGCCACCGGCCGCAACGGCCCCGCCGAATTGGTGCGAGTGCGCAGTCATTTCGGATGTCAGGAGGGTTACGGTAGCTTCGCCGCCTGTCTCGCCAAGATCGCGCAGGCTCAAGCCCGGTCCCTGGCCCGGGTGCATCGCCCCCCGCCCCTGCAAATCAGGCAGCGCGAAATTGCTTTTCCCGTCGCCTCCATAGGTCGTGCCAAGCAGCGAAAATAGCGCCGTGTTCTGAGAAAGTGGCAGCAACTGCCCGTCACAAAAAGCCCACCCTTTGGGCGCGAAGTTAAACGGAAATATTCTTATCTCCGCCACAAATGGACTGGCCATAATAGTTTAATCTCCTTCTAGTTTTGCGACGGAAAGATGCCCTGTAGCGCAATGCAAAAATTCAGGGCTAGGTAAGGTGACCGATTCTCGTGGGCCTGACTGCCTCCTACGTTGGTAACCGTTTGGGGCGACATCTGTGAGTTCGGTGGACTCGAACTAAAGATACTCTTGCCGTTGTTCGCCCAGAAGCTACCAATTGGAGATACCACAGTAGCAGTAGCGCTGTTGCCGACCACCGCATTATTCCCCGTCAGGGTGTGCGTATGGGAAGGCATTTCACTTTGAGAAAGCGTATGTACTTCTTCGCCGCCCCGCTGTCCCAGGGTAAACGAGTTACCCTCGTGAAAGGCGAGTCGGCCCCGCAAATCCGGCAGCGCAAAATTCGTTCGGCCGTCACCACCGTAGGTGGTACCCAACAAAGAAAAGAGCGCCTGGTTCGTATTGATGGGTAGTAGCTGGCCATTACAAAGGGCCCATCCGCGAGGCGCAAAATTAAAGCTGAAGATCCTGATTTCCGACAAAAAGGGGCTGCTCATTATCGTGACTCCTATCTTTTCTCGTTCATACGTTGCTCAACGGGCCAGAGACCGAGACTGCAACTCAGGTCGGGCTGGGGAAAATACCGAACAAAGAGATGATGTAGTCAACACACAAAAAGGGGACCATATTGTCATGTGGCTGCGAGCCGCCGGCGGGCGTTGAAATAATAGCCGCGCTGCCCATGAATCCGCCGGCCGCCAGGCTGCCGCTGTAACTGGCAGTGTCAGCTACGGACCACGTTCCCCCAGCAGGGTTTGATGTATTCGAGCCGCTGCCCGTACTACACATGGCGGGATGCGTATGCGTGGGTATCTGCTGGGCCGTCAGCGTGACGCTTTCAACGCCGCCGCTCTCAGCAAGCACATAGTTTGACAGCCCGGGCCCCTGGCCCATGTGAAGCGGCAGTCGGCCACGCAGGTCGGGCAAGGCAAAAGTTGACTGCCCATCGCCGCCATAGGTCGTGCCGATCAAATTAAAAAGCGTTTCATACTCAGAAATCGGCAGTAACTGCCCCTCGCAAAACATCCAGCCAGCCGGCGCAAAGTTGCCGCCGAACATTCTAATCTCGCCTACATATGGCTGACCCATAAAACAAATCTCCTTAGTTTAGCAATCCAGAAATCAAGTGGATTTTTCGGACAACAAAATGGTGCTAATTTGATTCGCCCGGTCGGTAATCATGCGCGACAAACATGACTGCTACCCGTGTGCCTGGTACGAGTCCACACCTCTACTAAGGCAACGACCAGCTTGGTTCGTCTTACTTAAGGCGGCAGACTATATAACCGATCAGAAAACAATGCAAGATTTTTTTTCAAATTAGTGGATCTGTTAGTGTTGGTCCCGTTTACCTTGCGCCGCTTTGCAACAACGCGCGCCATTTGAAACGAGGCTTATTTTTATCTTGCAAGTTTTCATGAGAACAAATACACTGCGCGCTCGTTTGCCCTCATTTATAAAAACCTCAACTTGAAAAACTTAGCTTCCGGAGGAGTGGTCAATGGCTACGTCGCGTCGAGATTTCCTGAAAAAGGGTGGGCTGGTAGCACTGGCGGCTGGTGTGCCGCTGAGCCTTTTGAGCAAGGTTTCCGGAAAGGAAATAAAGGCTCGGGTTGCAGCGGAGCCGCTACTGAATAAGGCTGCCTTTATGGCCCAGTTAAACACGGAATTCCGCTTCCATCATGGCCGCACGAAAGTGCCGGTGAAATTGGTTGAGGTAGCCGACTTGGTCCATCGGAAAGGCGCGTCACCTGGCAAGGAAGGCTTTGCGCTTGTTTTCAGTGGTCCCCGTTCCCTCGCTATGACACAAGATACCTACTGCATCGAGCATGAAAAGCTCGGGAGCTTTTCTTTGCTGATCGTCCCGATCGGAACTAAGGACAAAGGCAGAAGATCTTACGAAGCGGTCCTGAATCGTTTGTATCCTTAATCCTACTGGAACCAATACAACTTCTGTCTTCGTCCGGCTTTATCAAGGAGGCGCGCCCTCGTCGTCCCCGCGCAGTTGCTGATTGCCGACACCAGGCGGGAACCACTGCAAGTAAATGTGGACGCCGCTCTGCTCGGTTTCCACAAAGCCCAGCCGCTTAAACAAATGCAGCGACGAATTAAAGCTTTCCACATAAATCCCCACTACCTTCTTTGATTCCGCGGCTTCCCCGAGGATGGCGCGCAGCAGATAACTTCCGATGCCCTGGTTTCGTTCGCGTGGTAACACCGTGACATCGATAATCTTTATCTCTTTCTCTGAGCGCTCGACATAGAGACGGCCCACCGCACGGTCGCTCTGCAGCACTACGTCCTGCGTGGCGTTAGGAAAAAATTGTTGGTAGTGGCTTTGTTGCGCCTGGAACTGCATATCAATAAAAGCGCGTTGCTGCTCTGCGGACCAGGGCACCAGCGCCATCTCTTCAGCGCGAGTGCTGGCGTACAGTTCGCGCAGCAGTGGCAGATCCATTTCGTTGACCGGCCTGAGAGTGATTGCACTCACTGGCCCGGATAACTGATTATTTTCCGGCAATTATCTCTTCCTCTTTTGGGGTGCGGACTTTCTTTCAGCCGGCCGGGACCGCCGCTTCAGTTTGATTGCGAATGCGATTGAAAACTGATTCGTAAGCGAAGCCCCGTTGATCCTGAGCCACCGGGACGAGGAACAATTCGAACTCTCCCATGCGCTCGTGCGTGAAGCGGCGCATACCCTGGCCTAAAAACGTTTCGATCGGACCACGGAACAGGATGGCGAACTGCTCCTGCCGGCTCGAGAGTTTCAGCTCGGATACTTCCTCCAACTGCAACTCAAGTGTCTGGCCCTCTCCTAACTCGACCTGGAACTTCGAGTTGAGAAGCGCGCTAAAAGTTTCATGTGTCAACATAGCTTGAATTCGATCTCCTTAGATTCAATTGGGTGGGCGGCTCTCGGATCATAATTTGACTACCGCGGTTTGTTCATCACTAATACCATAAATTGCTCCAGCCTGGGGCCGAAATGGAACCCGTTCACAAGCGGCGAAAAAGTAACTCCGGTCAGTCCCAGCTCTTCGCCGAGTTGCCCGTAGCGCGCTCTGAATTCGCGCTCAGTGATTAATGCGAAAGGAAGTGGCCGGCCATATTTCCCAAAAACGTGATTCAAACAAAGGATCTGCTCTTCCTGTCCATCGAGCACGAAAATCTGATCATCGATCTCCAGAAAATCTCGCAGCGTAAGCAAACGGGATTTGAACCCAATTCGTTGGGCGCATTTCTGTAAGTGCCCAAAATGAATTGAAAATTCTTCATGATTCAGATGATAGGCCTGGACCGGGTAGGCAGACTCACTACCATACTCAGTGACAATGAAAGTGCCGCCGGGCGCGAGATGCTCCCAGGCTCGCTCGAGAAATCTAAGAGCCCCGATGTTAATTAAGAATGAATCAGGCGCATCCTCAGCAGCCAAATCATATTTCTCGAGGTAGGAAACTCCGGGCCCGTCCCACTTGCAGCTCCCAATGTCATTACGGATCCGGTTAACCGGTGCCACAGGAAAATCCGCGATTACTTCATTGGAGATAATCAAGTCGAAGTTGCGGCCGGGAAGGTCGAACTCGGTCGCGTCCTGCTGAAAGTGCTGCAGGGGCCGAGACAGTCCCGCCAGTTGCTCACTCTGACTCTCCATCAATACCGGAGAGAGATCCAATATGTGGTAGTTAAGCGAGAGTCCGCTCGTGCGGTTGGCCTGCGCAATGAAAGAGCGAGCAAAAGTCCCGGTACCGCCGCCGACCTCCAGCACCTCAAGGCGATCGCTCTCACCAAGCCGCGGAAGGACGTCGGGGCGCAGGGTGGAAACGCAAAAACGCCCCCCAAAATCGAGCCCACCCAGCGCCTCGCTGGGAAAGCGAAAGCCATGATTGATGGTGGGCTCGACGAAATCGAATTCCCACGAAGCGTTGTCAATCCCGAGCAAATGAAAATCAATCACTCCCTCGGCACCGTTTGGCGCCGCTTTCCGCGAGAGGTACATATTGCGCGGCACGATGTTGCACGGGCTGTAAGGATCGTCAAGGTCAGACAGGTCGCGAGTGAACTTAATCAACTGCCGGGCCGGCCGCGTCAGGAACTCAACCGCCTCTCTGAATTTTCGGTTGGCAAGTGGACCAACGCCCGCCTCAGGTGACAGGGATGCATAAATCTCAGCCAACGTGCGCGTGCCGTCCGCGGCCAGGAACAATGCGGCGGCGTAGGGATCAAGCGTCTCTTCGATGACTCGCGGCAGCTCGTCGGGCGCCGGTGAAAAAATACGTTGCGCCATGGAAGTGCGGACGAGCAACACTTCGCTGGTTGCTGAGCGGTAGCTCACGGCCGGATTTTGCCTCGGTCGCTGGGCGTACTGGTCCAGAAATGAAGCCAGTGGATCGTGCCCGGCCACAATCAGGAACTCTTTTTCGATCAAGTGTCTTATTTGCTGTCCGGCCTCACCCATGCCGTCGAGATCGGAATCGGCAAAGGAGAACGGGCTACCCAGCCTTAGTGCAAACAAGAGCGAACGCACGCTCGCAGCGGGCTCCAACACTTCGCCGGTGCACTGATGGAAGACTCCGTATTGGATTGTGTCCGGGAAGATACAATTTTCCACCACGTGCACATAAGGATTGAGCTGGTAAGAGTTCACAGAGTTTGTGCCGGAGCTGAAGTCGGATCGATGCGCTGAGCAAAAGAAGTTCTGCAGTCGAGGTTCAGCCTGTCCATTTCATCTCCAAATAGACTCCGTCTCCGCCAATGGGCGAGAATCCCAGACGTTCGTAGAGCCGCAAAGCCGGACTATTGGACAAGACATGAAGTTTCACGGGCTTGCTTGCGGCCGCTGCTTCTTTTAAGAGGTCACTGAGCAAGGCGCTGCCCCTTCCGGCATTGCGGTGCTCGGGCAAGAGCGCGATGTCCACCAACCGGAATTCCTCGGCGGTCCTTTCGACCAGCATCCGGCCGATGGGCTGCTCATTGAGAAGGATGATGGAGTTTTCCGCAGCGGGATAGTTTGCGCGATAGTTCTGAAGCTGCATGCTAAACTGCATTTTGATAAAAGCCTCTGCCTGGGCCGGGTTCCATGCCAGGGCCGCCAACTCGTCGCTTCTGGTGCCGGCAAAGACTTGCAGGAGAAAATCGTCATCGCTGGGGGTGGCAGCGCGCAATCGCACTGGTGCTGCCTGAACTTCATTTGAGTTTGCGCGCGACTCGGTCACGTTCAATTCAGCTCCTTTAGCCCCCCTGATGATACGAGGCGGATGTTAGATCATTTGGCAGCCGTTACGCTACCGCGGAGCCTTTGGACAAATGAGTAGTAATTTAAGCGAGCTGGACCGATTCCGGCAGGCGGTGCTGGCGGACCTGGGCCTGCAGCGGCAACTTCAGTACCTAAGCGACAACGAGCGCTTCCTGGAGTTGCTGCTGCGTTTAGGCCGCGAGCGTGGCTATGGCTTTACCAGGCTCGACGTAGAAGAAGCTTTGCGCGCCGCGCGCAGAACCTGGATTGAGCGATGGATCGATTGATTAATACCAACCTGCTGGATGGCTGGGTCCCGTCGAGACTCTACTGGAGCGAATCGCAACCGCTCGTCGATTGGTGTCATCTTGGGCGCAATACTTTCAGCGATGCTTTTTTTGATTACACGATCAACAAATGCATGGCGCAACCCTTCAACTTGCTTTTCCGCCATCAAACGTCCGTCGAGGTTCTGCGCCAGCGTTGTGAGACACGTCCCGGCGTCAAGCCCACGGGCTTTATCTTCCACATGTCCCGTTCCGGCTCGACGCTGGTCACGCGAATGCTGGCGTCGCTGCCGCAGAACATTGTTATCTCTGAAGCGCCACCGCTTGATTCCGCCCTGCAGGCGCATTTCAAATCCGCGCCGGCGTCTGAACAGGACCGCATTGACTGGCTGCGTTGGCTGGTGTGTGCGCTGGCCCAACCACGGTTGGGTGGCGAAAAACATTTTTTCATTAAATTCCATGGCTGGCATGTGCTGGAATTGCCGCTGATTCGCAAGGCGTTTCCCGATGTGCCCTGGATCTTTCTTTATCGCGATCCCATTGACGTCCTCGTTTCAGAGATGGAGCAGCGTGGCCAGATGATTCCCTACATTCTGCATCAGAGCCTGTTCGGAGGTGACGCTCCGCTGGTTATCGCGATGGCGCCGGAGGAGTACAGCGCTGTAGTGCTGGCGGCAATCTGCTACGCGGCTCTAACCCATCGTGACCAGGGCGGGCTCCTGATTAATTACCGGCAGCTTCCGGACGCTGTCTGGTCCTCGATTTCAGAATTCTTCGGCGTTGGCTGGACGGATGCCGAGGCGGAAACCATGAAGCTGATGACCACACGCCATGCCAAAGATCCGGCCGCGACCTTTCAGGCTGATTCCACAGGGAAACACGAGAGAGCGAGCGCGCAACTGGTCGAGGCTGCGCAACGGTGGCTCTATCCGATTTACGAAAAGCTGGAAAGCGCTCGCGCGGCCCAGTGAGTCCGTTTCCCCGACGTTGTTGCCCGCAGTGCGGTTTCGCCTTATCATCATTCCCTGCCAATGACTCGCGCCAAATTCGATCAATCCGCCTGTGACTCGCTCGCGGACTGCGTGAAAGAGATCGAGAATTCAACCGCTGCCGAACTGATTATCGTAGTGCGCGGAAAGTCCGGAAACTACGCCCATGCCGATTACCTGTTTGGCGCGCTGGTCGCTCTCATCGGACTGCTTCTGCTGCTCTTTCTGCCGGTTGATTTTCATACCCTCTGGGTGCCAATCGAGGTCGCTGTGTTGTTTATCGCCGGCGCTTATGTTTGTTCCCGCTCGAAAACTCTGCGGCGATTGCTGACCACCAGAAAATTTCGCGAGGCAGCGGCGCGCACCGGCGCCGCCGCGATGTTCTACGAAGCTGGCATTGCCAATACCTCTGCTGAGCTGGGTGTGCTCATCTATCTTTCCATCCTTGAGCGGCGGCTGGAATTGATTGCTGATCGCGGTGTCTTAAAAGCTGTGCCGCCACGGGAATGGAACCACAGTCTATTTGCGTTGAAGCAAGCCGGGCGGCAGCCCAATCCGGAAACTTTCTTAACAGCGTTGCGCAGTCTGGGCGCCTTGCTGGGCAAACATTTGCCGGCGACTGAAGAGAATCCCAACGAACTGCCGGACATGCCGCGCTTCGAACTGTGATGACCAGGAATCACCAAACAGAAGGGGAAGTACCCTCTTTGGGACCGCACGCTTCCAGCGTGCCTGGTCGCCACAGAGATTTGGGGAGTGGCAAAGGGCCTTTGTGGTCACGCCTGCACGCAGGATGCGTGCGGTCCCAGGCCCTGATGGCCCCAGTCCTGGTGCTGCTTTCGTATTCTGAAGTGTTGGCCCGGGTGGGCGGCGGCCAGTCTTATGGGGGTGGTCGAGGCAGTGGTGGCAGTGGCGGTGGCGGCGGCGGCGGGGCGGGGGCAGTCATCTGGTTAATTTTTCAACTGCTGCGCCTGCTTGCTTATCTAACCATTGAATATCCCCTTGTCGGCATCCCTCTCGACATTATTTTGATTGGGGGAATTATCTATTATTTCGGACGGCGCACCCGAACAGTGGAAAGCGCAATTGTTTCCACAGGTCCGTCGCTGCGGACTTATGAGGCGGGCGCTGCGGGCCCTCAGGATGCCACGCGTGCGTTTGCTCACCTGCGACGCTTCGATCCCAACTTCTCGGAAATCATTTTCACCGACTTCTGTTATGCGCTATACGGCAAAGCTCAGGAAGCCCGCGGGCGCGGCCCGGAGGCCCTCGAACTCTTTTCGCCTTACTTGAGCGATGAAGCGCGCGCAGCCCTGCTCGAGCGCAACGTTGCGGGGATACGCGAAGTCAAGGGGATTATCGTGGGCGCAATGCAGGTTACGGGCGTCGAGGGCCTGAACACACCATTGGTGCGCACCCGCGTTTCCTTCGAAACGAACTACACGGAAGTGACTGGGAATCCCGGTCAGGCGCCCGCAGAGATGACTTACTATGTCCGTGAGTATTGGGACCTCGAACGCAAACGCGATTTACTCTCGCCGCCTCCGGCACAGGCCACGGCCCTGCACTGCCCGCGATGCGGCGCTCCGTTGCAACAGGATTCAGTGGGTGCGTGCGCTTTTTGCCTGACGAAGATCGACAGCGGTGAATTTCAATGGTTCGTGCGTGGTATAACGCTGCTCAGTCGCGAAGCCAGAGGGCCGCTATTGACCGGGGACGTTCCGGAAGTGGGCACCGACTATCCTTCGGTCATACAACCCGGCTTCCCCGTCCGCCGGGCTGAGTTTGAACAGCATCATCCGGATTTTTCCTGGAGCAAATTCCAGGCGCGGGCCGGGCTGATCTTCAGCGAGTTGCAGAGCGCCTGGTCAACTATGAACTGGGAACGCGCCCGCCCGCACGAAACCGACAGCATTTTTCAGATGCACCAATATTGGATCGACGCTTACAAACGTCAGGGCTTGAGGAACGTACTGGACCAGTACCGCATCAAGGCGATGCAGCCGGTAAAGATTCAGGAAGACGCTTTTTACAATGCGATTACGCTGCGCATCTGGGCCGAGGGTTTCGATTTCACCATCGACAAGCAGGGCAATGTCGTAGCCGGATCAAAGACGAAGCTGCGCCAGTGGAGCGAATATTGGACCTTTATACGAAATCGCGAAGCGAAACCCGGGCCGGCGCGCGCCGACCTGAATTGTCCCAACTGCGGCGCGGCCCTGAAAATCAACGCCGCTGGTGTTTGTGAATACTGCAGTGGCAAGATAACTTCCGGCGATTTCGATTGGGTGCTGTCGAAGATTGAGCAGGATGAATCGTATGCCGGCTGAACATCTAATTGCTCGGCGCAAACATCGAACGTCCCGATTTGGAAATTGAGTCTGACAGGATTAACAGAATCTACAGAGAATGTGGCTGAGGCTCCGCCTGTAGATTCTGTTAATCCTGTCGACTGTTATCTGGAGATTTATGAAACGAAGTCTTTTACTTTTCCTGGTCATCTGCTCGCTGATGGCGCCGGTTTCCTCAACGGCAGCGGTTCCCCAGCGACGCCGGGTAAGCGCACCGCAACGGGCCACGACGGCAGCAGCCACCGCTCGCGTGCCCGAGGCCGAAATCCTCAACAAGGTACTCGCCAACGGGCTGGAAGTGATCGTGCTGCAGGACCATTCGGTACCGCTCGTGACCATTGAACTGGGCGTGAAGAACGGGTCCTACACCGAACCTCCCGAGTTAAACGGTCTCTCTCATCTTTATGAACACATGTTTTTTAAGGCAAACCGGGCGGTCGCCAACGAAGAAGACTATGTCAAGACGATCGGACAGCTGGGAGTAGCTTACAACGGTTCGACGCGCGAGGAAGTCGTCAACTACTACTTCACTACCACCAGTCCAAACTTGCGAACCGCCATGCAGTTCATGCGCGATTCCGCTCGCTACCCTTTATTTGATCCGCGCGAATTCGAGCGCGAACGGCAGGTGGTGATCGGCGAAATCGATCGCAATGAATCGAATCCTTACTACTACCTGAATCGCGAGATGTATGCCCACTTGTTTTCCCGCTACCCGAGTCGCAAGGCGCCGCTGGGCAATCGCCAAACCGTTTCCACTGCGACCACCGACATGATGCGCCTGATCCAGGGACGCTATTATGTGCCGAACAACTCCGCGCTGGTCGTAACCGGCGATGTTAATCCGGAAGAAGTCTATTCCCTGGTGCAGGAGTTCTTTGGCGATTGGCCCCGGCGCGAGAAAAATCCTTTTGTCGAATTTCCCCTCGTCGAACATCCCCCGCTCACCAGCAGCGAGGGAGTGGTTATTAAACAGCCGGTGCAAAACGTGATCTTCAGTATTGGCTGGCATGGGCCATCGATCGGAAAAGACAACGCCGCTACCTATGCGGCCGACGTTTTCTCATTCATCCTGCGGCAACCGAATTCGCATTTTCAGCGCGCCCTGGTTGACTCAGGCCTGGTTAACGGCGCGGACCTCGGTTATTACACACAAAGAAATGTCGGCCCTATCATCTTCACCGCGATCACCACTCCCGACAAAGCACAGGCTGCGTTGCGGGCCATCCACACCGAGATTGCTCACTTTAACGACAAGGATTATTTCACCGACGAGCAACTGGAGAGCGCCAAGGCGCTGCTCGAGGCCGACGATCTCTATTCAAGAGAGAAGCTGAGCGAGTACGCACACACGTTAACGTTCTGGTGGGCCTCAACCGGGATCGATTATTTTCGCGGTTACCTGCCGACCCTGCGGCAGACTTCCCGCGCCGACATTAGCCGCTACCTGACTACCTATATTCAGGGTAAACCGCATGTTAGTCTGGCGCTGATTTCCAAAGAAGCGCAAAAGCAGGCCCAACTGAAACCTGAAGAGTTGATTGGTAAATGAAAAATAGAATTTTAGTCCTGGTCTTACTGGCGCTGCTGGCGACCAGCTACCCGACATCCTTGCGCGCCGGCCAGCAAAGCGCTGCCGCCAAAACAGCAGCGGTCCAGGCCCAGAGGGCGCAGAGCCTTCAGGATATCGTCGCCAAGCAGGCGGCGCTCGTTTCCGAGTTTGAAGTCAACGGTCTAAAAGTACTCGTGAAACGCCGCGAGGGCAGTCTAACGGTTGCAGCCGGTTTGTTCATTCGCGGGGGAGCGCGCAACGTCACTGCCGACAACGCGGGTATCGAGGCCCTCATGCTCGCTACTGCCACGGAAGCCAGCGCCAGCTTTCCGCGCGCGCGAATGCGATCCGAGTTATCACGCATGGGTACGGTGTTGGGCTCGAGCGTCAATTACGATTATTCGGCGCTGAGCATGGTCTCGACGCGGCCCAATTTTGACCGTTCCTGGGAAATCTTCAGCGACGCTGCGTTGCATCCGTCATTCACGAAAGAAGACGTCGCGATTGTTCAATCCCGGATTGTCGCATCGCTCAACGATGATAGCGACGATCCGGATACTTACCTGCAACGGCTGCAGGAAAAAACCGCCTATGCCGGCCATCCATACGCCAATCGCGCTGAAGGTACGGCCGCCAGTGTGGCCCGTCTGACTCCTGAAGACTTGCAACGCTATCACCAAAAGCTGCTGCAGACGTCACGAATGCTGCTGGTGATCGTGGGCGATCTTAATCCCGCTCAAATTAGAGCCATGGTTACCGCCTCGTTCGCCAGGGTGCCGCGCGGCGCCTACAAAGCCGAGGCAATACCGCCATTGGTCTTTGACAAATCGAGTGTGGAGGTGACCAGTCGCGAGCTGCCGACTAACTATGTCCAGGGGCTGTTTGTGGCGCCGCCGCTGACCTCGCCCGACATTTATCCAATGCGCATAGCCGCCGCGCTCTTACGCGATCGGGTGTTTGAAGAAGTGCGCGTGAAGCGCAACCTGTCCTATGCGCCGAGCGCTTTTTTGGGCAGCCAGGAAGCCAACGTCGGCGGCATTTATGTGAGCGCAGTGGAGGCGAATCAGGCCGTCAGTGTGATGCTGGATGAGATCGCCAGACTACAGCGGGAGCTAATCGATCAGGACGATATTAAGGCGGTGGTAGCGCAGTATCTGACCAGCTACTACACCGGCCAGGAAACGAACGCAGCCCAGGCCGGGGAGCTGGCGCAGTCTGAATTGATTGGCGGCGGCTGGCGCAACTCAACCGAGTTCATCAATCGTTTGCGCTCCGTGACACCGGCGGACGTGCAAGGCGTGGCCCGGAAGTACCTGCGCAACATTCGTTTCGTCGTTATCGGCGATCCGCAAGCCGTGGATACGAAGGTGTTTCTGCGTCCTGTGGGTTAGCAGATCCTGCGCGGGGAAGGAGAGAACCGGGTGAACCAGGCGACAGGTTGCATTTTCCATTTGTCATTGGACATTATTGGACATTTCTCATTTGTTATCGCCAGAAATTGACTGTTATCCCCAGAGGTTGACCAAAAATCTCTGCTCTTCAATGACAAATGAGAAATGTCCAATCTCGAATGGAAAATGAAAGAACCCACTTCTTCGCTTAGCTGATTCCGTGACCGCCCGTTATCGCTCCATCTCACTCAACAACTTCTCATATAGCTTCGCATCCAGTCGCTGTACCATCTTTCCTTCGGCCACAGCCAGCTCCGGCTTGCCAATTTCCTTGTAAGTCAGCGCCAAATTGTAATAGGCATCCGCCGCCTTCGGTTCAAGGTGGGCGGCCTGCTTATAGGAATCGATTGCTTCGGCGAATCGGCCGGCGTAGAAGTGTGCATCACCCAGTTTGTTATATACCTCGGCGGAAGCGGGGCGCAGTTGCAGCGCCTGCCGATACGCCCGAATCGCGTCCTCAGTCTTACCCTGTTTGGCCTTGCAATAGCCAACCTGAATCCAGGCATCGGCGCGTTTGGGATCCTTGTTGACCGCATTCTCGAAATACGCCAGGGCCCCCTCATAATTTCCCAACCACATCGAATCGAGACCACTGCGATAGAAGGAGGCCGCTACGGCTTCGGCAGAATCGCGCGCATTGGTTTTGGCCGCGAGTTCCGGCAGCATCATGAACTTGCTGGCGGGCAACCGCGCAACGCGCGCGGACTCAATCGCCAGGTTGATGTTCTCGCCATTGATCACCCGGATGGTGACCACTCCGATTACCTGGCCCTTGAGATTAAAGAGCGGGCTGCCGCTATTTCCATGCGATACCGGGGCGGTGATTTGAATTATCTTTCCCAGACTGGGAACTTCGCGGACGGCTGAGACAATTCCATCGGTGACCGAACCTTCCAGCCGCAGTGGATTGCCGATCACGAAAATCTTCTCGCCGTCTTCGGGAAGCACCGTGGAGATTTCCAGCGGTCGAACTCTTTGCCCGGGTATGTCAACGCTCAACAGGGCGAGGTCTCCTTCTTCATCGGCGCTCAATACCCCGTTAACGCCGTAGACTCGGCCTTTGGCATCCAGCGTCCGGATCTCCGCCCGGTAGGCGCCGCGAATCACGTGCAGATTAGTCAGCACTTGTTCAGGGCGCAGAAAGAACCCACTCCCGGTGGCCAATGCTTCGCCCTTTTGGTCAAACGTAGCGATGGCAACCACCGAGGGTTTGACCAGACGCACAAGTTGCGGGAGATTTTGAGCGGACCCGCTTGGCGCAGCGAAAAGCAAAGACAGGAGCAATAGCAATCGGGGTAAATTGCGATTCAACATGACTTTCTCCAGGTTCTTTCAAAGGAGAACTGGCTAAATTTCGAGCGTGGAAGCCGAGCCCGGGGGCGCAGCATCAGTGACGGTTGGAGACGAATGAGTCGGGGAACTCAGTGAGGGATTGTGCCCTCAAGGCAAATATTACAGCAGTGTTGCGAAAATGTGGTAGAAAATTTTCGGCCGCGAAGAGCAAAAGGCTAAGAGCAAGAGCGAAGGAGCCGCTTCGGGGGTATCTACATCATTCACACGTGCGACAAAACAGACGGGACCTTCGCAGCGCTGGGCGAGCCGATTACTGGAAGATCTGCTCGGCAAAAGGGCCGCCACGAAGGTGGCAGCCCTGGTTGCGTCGGAATTCAGGTTTGCTCAACTTCTAGTTGGTCCTGATTATCTCTACCCATCCTACTCTCGGACCAGCGGGCGTATTAACGCTGCCGGCATCTTCCATCGTTACCAGCAAGCCGAAATCGCGGAGCGCTACCTGCGATTGGATTTCAGCTTCGTTGTGCCCGCCCGTATTCACGATCTGCCCGAGTTTCACGAACTTATTGTCCGGAGAAACTGCCCAAACGGTGTAGGTCTTACCCGCCGGCGCTTCCTTGAGTTCATGGAAACGAAAACGGACATCTGTTCGTCCATCCTTGTGTGGTTCGAGGAAAACATTCGCGCGAGCGCCAGTCATTTCGCCGCTGAAATCGATCTTCAGTTTGGTGTCATCACCCTTCGTGTAAGCGGGAATATTGAGCATTGGCACCGTGTAGGGCGATGCTCCAACTTCCCCTGTCGTGGTGGTCGCCGAAACTTTTTCACCGACCGGGTGCCTGCTGAATGGCACTACGGCAAAGCCCTGTGGCACAGCACTGCGGAAATATACCTTCGTGTCAGGACCATAGGTTGCCAGACTCGCCTCAGGTGACGCGATCAGCATGAATTTATCCATTGGCGTTGTGGTGGTGAAGGACGCTACGCCATGATCAATGGCGATTGGTCCCAACAGAGTGGTCACTCCTTCCGGGTCGACCGCATAAAGATTAAGAGTCGTCAGGTCGTCCGGCAGTCCGGTCAGGTTTAGTTTGATGGTGGTGCCATTTGGATCCCGCAATATGGTCGCAGTACCTTTAGCATTGGTCAGCGTGATTGGATCAAGCGATAGGGCCACTTCGCGACCTACCGGATATTCAATGATGGTGTAGGTCCCATCGGCATTCTGAACTGCCTTGGTGACCTGAGTGGTACCGTCAGGGTTCTTCACCGTGGTCGTCACGGTTTTGGTGGTCGTGGTTGGCTCGGTCTGGGCCGCTGCGGCGGCCGCGCTCGATAAAACCAGAGCTGACGTGACAAGAAAATAACCGATCAATTTGCGCATAAGTCTTTCTCCCTTTTGAAATCAATTAACGAGGTTGTGTAGGGGAATATTGCCGTAGTTACCAATGAGTAGGCAGCAAGCCTTATGCCAGCTTGCAAACAAGTGCAAAGCAGGTTTTTTGAGGGATTTTAAAGAAACCGCCAGAGGTTCAAGACGCGGATCGATACACCACTGTACCGCTTTACGTGAATTCGGGCCTGAAGGAGGAGTTGCCTGTCAATTGTTCCAGAGCCAGATGAGGCCCGTTATTTTCCTCCCGACCTTCAGTAAGCGTGAAGCTCAATAATCGCCTTCAGCACATCTGCGACCTGGGGCAGGATGGCGTCTTCCAAAATCGGCGCGTAGGCGACAAACGTATCGAGCGCGGCGACGCGGCGAACCGGCGCGTCCAGGTATTCGAACAACTCATCGGCAATGCGCGCGGCGATTTCCGCTCCGTAGCCAAATGAGAGTGAGTCTTCGTGGGCCACGATTACGCGATTCGTCTTCTTTACGCTGCGCGTGATCGCCGCCCAGTCAAAGGGCTGCAAAGAGCGCAAGTCAACAACTTCAACACTGATGCCCTGCTGCTCCGCTTGTTTGGCGGCAACCAGCGAGCGTTGCACGAGCGCGCCGTAAGTGACGATCGAAAGGTCAGTTCCCTCGCGCACGGTCTTCGCTTTTCCAAACGGCACCATGAAATCGTCGGGCGGATAGGCCGACTTGTTGTAGGCTTGCCGGTACAGATGCTTGTGCTCAAAAAAGAGGACTGGATCGTCACAGCGAATGGCTGTGCGCAACAGGCCATTGGCATCGAGAGCGTTGGCGGGATAGACGACGCGCAAGCCGGGGATCTGCGTAAAGGTTGAGACGCCGGATTGCGAGTGATAAACAGCGCCACCTTTCAGGTAACCTCCGACCGGCACGCGCATCACCAGGGGCGCCTTCCATTCGTTACCCGAGCGCCAGCGCAGCAATGCGAGTTCGTTTCTGATCTGGTGCATGGCCGGCCAGATGTAATCAAAAAACTGAATCTCGACCACCGGCTTCAAGCCGCGGGTGGCCATGCCGATGGCTCGCCCCACGATGTTCGCCTCGGCCAGGGGTGAATTGAAAACGCGCGCGCTCCCAAACTTTCGCTGCAGGTTCGCCGTGACTTTGAAAACTCCGCCTTTGCCTTTGACCTGATCCAGATACTGTTCTCTGGAACAGTCCGCCACGTCCTCACCAAAGACGACGATGCGCGGATCGCGCGCCATCTCGACCTGCAGACAGCGATTAATCAGGTCAACCATGGTGCCGGGATTCCCTGAAAGTTGAGCGCCAGCCTCGGTATCAAAGTCCTTCCCGGCCGGATCGACATCCGGGGAAAACACGAATTTGGTGACCGTCTCGGGTGAGGGTTGCGCGCTGGCCAGCGCGCGATCGGCCGCTTCGGTTACTTCGCGATCGATCTTGTCCTTTATCTGTTGTAGCTCCTCCTGGGAAACAAAACCTTCCTGGACCAGCAGGGCGCCAAACGACTTGACGGGATCGCGTTCGGCATCTGTGACTCGCTCTTCGTTCGGGCGATAGAGCCGCTCGTCATCGGAGAGTGAATGGGAGTAGGGACGAATGACCTTGGCATGGACCAGCGCCGGTCCTTTGCGCGCGCGGCAATGATGCACCGCGCTACGCATGGCATCGATGGAAGCCAGCACGTCGGTGCCGTCGCAACGCTCAACTCTAAGATCGGGAAAGTTCTGCACCAGCCGTGAGATATCGCCGCCGGCGGTTTGCACCTCGACCGGGACGCTGATTGCATAGCCGTTGTCTTCTACCAGGAACACGACGGGCAACTTCAGGTTACTGGCCGTATTCAGGGCCTCCCAAAACTCGCCCTCACTGGTAGTACCATCGCCGAGCGACACATAAACTACTTCGTCTTCGCGAAAGTTTAGTACGCGCCCTTTCAATTCTTCGATCAGTTGAAAGCGATAACCCGCTTCGGCGCAACCCACTGCCTGCAGAATCTGGGTGCCGGTCGGCGATGACTGGGAAACTATATTCAGTCTTTTGTGACCCCAATGCGAAGGCATCTGGCGTCCATGCGAGTTGGGATCGCTTTCCGCGCCGACTGCCGACAGCAGCATCTCAACCGGTGTCATTCCCAACTGCAGGCAAAGCGCGCGATCGCGGTAGTAAGGATAAAACCAATCGTAACCAGGTCGCAGGATCATACCTGCGGCAGCGAGGATTGCCTCATGCCCGGCGCCGCTGATCTGGAAGAAGATTTTGTTCTGCGCCTTTAACTGAATTTCTTTGTCGTCCAGCGCGCGGGACAGGTACATCGTGTGATACAGATGCATTAACTGATCGCGAGTCAAGCCATGGAATGCCTCAAGCTCAGCCACGGCTACGCCAGGCGCTGTGTCCAGCGGTTCGGGACGCTTTACGAGCTTCAGAATTTTCTGGTCAGTCATGTCAGTGACGCACAGACTTCGGTCTGTTCGCTTTCCCCTCAACCTGGAATCAATACCGTGTACGCACAGAAAAGGTCTGTGCTATGCAAAATTTGCCAACTCACTGCGATACTCTTCAGCCATCCCCGGATGTCCATGACTCTCCGCTGCCTGGATACCCTGGGCCAGGGCCGCGCGCGCCTGCTCGCGCTGCCCGGCTTTTTCATAAGCGCGGGCCAGCATACCGTAAGCGTTGCCCTGGTCATCGGCCGCCGCGAGGTAGCGATTGAGCGTGTCAATCATCTCAGCGGTTGCGTTGGCCTTTTCATACTCTTTGGCAAGGCCAAAAAGCACCGCGCTGTTAGCCGGGTCGGCTGCCAGTATCTGCTTGAATATATCGATACGTGATGTGCTCATGGTCCATGCCTCAGCTTTATCTTTTGCATCGCGTCTCGGCGCGGGAGACTGTCTTCGCCGGCGGGCCAGCTCGTCAGGAACCACGTTCCTGGGAGACGAGGCGGCCCCGATCCTGATGCCGTTCACTTTCCAATAAGCAGTTTCGCAATCGTCTGCAATTGCATGTTCGACGTGCCTTCGTAAATCGCCCCTATCTTTGAATCGCGCCAGAACTTTTCGACCGGGTAGTCCTTGACGTAGCCATAACCCCCAAATAACTCGATCGCCTTCGAACTTATCCGCTCGGCTGCGCGCGAGGCAAATAACTTGGCCATGGCCGCTTCCTTGACAAAATTCACGCGCGCGTCTTTCATGCGGGCCGCGTTGTAGACTAATAGACGGGCGGCTTCCAACTCGGTCGCCATATCAGCCAGCTGAAACTGTACTCCCTGAAACTGGTTGATCGATTTTCCAAACTGCTCTCGTTCGGTGGTGTAGGCCAGCGCCGCGTCAAGCGCGCCACTGGCGATGCCGATCATCTGTGCGCCAATGCCGATGCGTCCTTCGTTGAGGGTTTCAATGGATACCTTATAACCCTTACCGATTTCGCCGATCACATCGTTTTTTGAGATGCGGCAGTCCTCCAGAATTAACTCCACCGTGGACGAGGCGCGGATCCCAAGCTTGTTCTCTTTTTTCCCAACCGAAAAACCCGCTGTGCTCTTTTCAACCACAAACGCTGTTATGCCGCGATAGCCCGCCTCCGGGTTAACGTTGGCGAAGACGATGAAAATGTCGGCTTCGTTACCGTTAGTGATCCAGAGTTTGCGACCATTGATAATGAAATGGTCCCCATCCTCAACTGCGCGAGTTTGCATTGCAAAGGCGTCCGAACCTGAACCCGCTTCGCTCAAAGCGTAGGCGCCCACCTTCTGGGTCGCCAGTTGGGGCAGGTACTTCTGTTTCTGTTCCTCGCTGCCCCAGCGCACCAGGGCATTGTTGACCAGGGTGTTTTGCACATCCACGAGCACGCCTACCGAGGCATCTACCCGCGACAGTTCTTCAACAGCCAGGATGGCGGTAAAGAACGTGGCGCCGGCGCCGCCGTATTCTTCAGGTGTCTCGATCCCCATCAGGCCAAGATCAAAACACTGTTTGATCAGGGTCGGATCGAGCTTGGCATGTTCCTCCATCGCTTCCACCCGCGGGCGTAGTTCTCCGTCTGCGAACTCGCGCACGCTGGCCCGAAACATTTGTTCGTCTTCAGAGAGGGTAGTCAGTGGACGTCCCGCTCGTTGTTCGATGGCAATTTGGCTTTGGCTCATCTTGATACTCCGCCGCAACACTGGACTTGAACTGTCTGCATATTAATCAACGCAAAAGTAAAAAGGCAAAAGGCGGCTGTCGCAGGGTCGGCTGTCGTTTTCAAAAAATCCGCGGATAGGTTATGTTGTTCCCACGCCACGCCTTGAGCAGAACGACTGGAAAACAACTTCCTGATGGCCGAGAAGACCGGAAAAAAAAGAATAACGAAAAAGCACACCGCCATCGGCGTCATAGTCACGGTCCTGGGCTTAATGCTCTTTGCCTATTTTGTGGAGAAGGCCGGACCGGCTCAAATATTCAGCAGCATTCGCCGTCTGGGGTTTGGATTCCTGATTATCTTCGCGCTGGGAGGTCTGCGTCAGGTAGTTCACGCTGTCTGCTGGGTGTTGTGCTGCGAGGCCCCCTACCGGCTGCGCGTGTGGGATGCCCTCAAGGCCCGACTGATGGGAGAGTCTCTCAACATGCTGCCGCTGGGAGCAGTTTTTAGCGAGCCCTCCAAGGCTCTGTTTATCCGCGACAACATTCCCCTGACAGCCAGGATTTCAGCCCTCGCCATTGAGAATGTCTTCTACGCTTTGTCGGTGGCGCTGTTTATCTTTGCGGGCGCAGTGGCCTTGTTGCTGAGCTTCTCTTTGCCCCGCACCCTGCGCTATGTCAGCTTCGGTGCGCTGATCGCAGTACTCGTTCTTATACCGCTCGGGGCGTTAGTAATTCGCAAGCAACTGCGTTTCATTAGCGGTGCGCTGGCACTGGCCGGAAAGCGTGGCATCGCGCAAAAGAAAATCTCAAACATCCTGCCGCGGCTGCGCACGATAGAGGACCGTATCTATGGCTTCTACGAACGCAACCACGCGCGCTTCTTCCTGATTCTGGCTATTGAGATGATGTTCCACATCTCGGGCGTAATCGAAGGCTACATAACCCTGTCTTTCATCAGCGCGGTGGCTCCAACTCTATTAACTGCTTTCATTCTCGAATCTGTTAACCGGCTTATTAATGTGGTTTTCAAAATCGTTCCCCTGCGCGCCGGTGTCGATGAAGGCGGGACATCTACGCTGGCAAAGATCCTCGGGTTCTCAACCACCACCGGCGTGACGCTCGCGATTGTGCGCAAGGGCCGGGACATCGCCTGGGCAGCGGTCGGTTTCGCCCTGATGATCCACCGCGGCATTTCGGTAAGAGCCATGGCCAGGGAGAGTGACGACCTGGCGGAGGAAATCAGTTCCGTAGAAGATGCCCTGGCCGTCTCCGCAGGTAAATCTGTCTGAATTTAGTTACGTGGTTATTTGTGGTTTGTGCTAAACACGACTCGCTGAAACCGCGAAGGCCAGGAAGTCAGGGCGCCAATCAATCGTACGCCAGCGCATTGACCGGATCGAGATTTGACGCCCTAATCGCAGGATAAAGCGCGCCCAACGCGCCGCCCAGCATTCCGATTGCGGCTGCGGTCAGGGCCCACTTCCAGGTGAACTCAAAGAACAGCCCATAAGCCCGGTGGATTACAAATCCGGCTACGAGCGACAACAGAAAACCGATGACCAGTCCCAATACGCTGATGAGTAGCGCCTCTTTTTCAATCACACCCACGATGTAGCCGCGCGAAGCGCCGAGCGCCTTCAGAATTCCTATTTCTCGTGTCCGCTCAGTGATGGTGGTGTACATCGCCAGTAACACGACGAGGGTGCTGACAATGGCCGCCAACACAACAAGGGTCCGGAGAAACACACCCAGCGCGGGAATGTTGCTTTCAATGCTCTTGAATACATCACGTGTGAATTGAACTTTGTTGCCGGGCAGAGCAGCGTCAATGCGTTTCGCGACTGCCACATCGTCCGCCTCACGCACCTTGATCATGATGTAGGTACATTTGTCGGGCGCTTCCAAAGCATCCTGCATTGCCGCCAAACTCATCTTCGTGCGGGCCCCGGACTCCGGTGAGTAGATTCCGGTCACCTTATACTGGCGTTTTCCAAAAAGCTTGATCACACTGCCGACTTTGTAGTCGTTGTTATGGGCCTTAACCTCATCGATCACGACTTCGTCGAGGGCCTGCGGCGCCCGTCCCTCAACCAGGCTCAGCGCATTCATTCTGGCAAATGGCTCCCAATCAACTCCGTCAACGCGCTCCAGGCCAAATCCTTTGTCGTCCTGGTAGATGTGCGCGGCGACAGGCACGGCATCTGCTACTCCCTCAATCGCCTTCAGCAGTTCGACATACTTCGTACTTAAATTGGTCGATGAAGAAGACCACTGCATGGAACCCGGGCGAGTGAAGATGATTTCCGCGCGCAGGTTTGAATTGCGGCGCTGCAAATCGTTCGACATGCCGGTCGCCAGGCCGGTAAAGAGCATCACCAGGCAAACCCCAAGCGCGATCCCGGCGACGCTGACAATGGTTCGCACCGGTCGCTGGCGAATATTTGCGGC
>DAIMCP010000023.1:28991-38033 GCA_036726305.1 Pyrinomonadaceae bacterium
GGCAATCATATTGTCCATGCGTGCCTACGATAGAGTATTTTGTGCGGCTTAACAAAGCTGAAGAAACGCTCTGCGGGACGCGGCCTCGGGTTTGTAGCAGTTCCCGGCTGAGTTCCTCGCGGCTTCTTGTGAAAAGAGTTTCCCAACGCTTAATCTTTGCTCATGAAATTGAGAAGAGCTTATCGCTTCCTGTCGGCGTCTGCGTTGTTCCTGGTGTTGTTGGTTTCCGCCGGAGCGCAGCAACCCGAGAGAGGGCGCGCCCACATCACGATCATGGCGACCACGGATTTGCATGGCAACCTGCTGCCGAAGGATTACTACACGGCACAACCTGACGCACGCGGCCTGGCTAAAGCGGCCACCCTTATCAAACAGGCGCGCCGGGAGAATCCGAATCTATTGTTACTGGATTCCGGAGACACCATTCAGGGAACGCCCCTTGAGTACTATCACAACCGCAAGAACAATGGCCCCAAAGATCCGGTGATGCTGGCGATGAATGCGCTGCACTATGACGCCATGGCGGTGGGCAATCACGAATACAATTTTGGCCTGGCGGTGCTCGACAAAGCGCGCAGCGAAGCAGACTTCCCCTGGTTGTCGGCAAACACTTACGAGAAGGGCAGCTCCCGGACGCACTTTCAACCCTACCTAATCAAAGAAGTCGCCGGCGTGCGTATCGGCGTGCTCGGCCTGACCACGCCGGGCATTCCCAATTGGGACAATGCGCAGAATTATGAAGGGCTGGAGTTTCGCGAACCGGTGGCCGAAGCAAGCAAGTGGGTGCGGGTCTTGCGCCAAAGGGAAAAGGTTGATGTCGTAGTGATTGCCATGCACATGGGAATCGAAGAAGACTTGAACACGGGCGTGTTGAATCCCGGTCAGGTGCCGAACGAAAATGCGGCGCTGGCGATCGCGCGCCAGGTGCCGGGGGTGAACATCATCCTGATGGGCCATACGCACCGTGACGTGCCGTCCCTTTTAGTCAACGGTGTTTTATTGACTCAGGCTGATTACTGGGGGAAACACGTGGCTCGGGTAGACCTTTACCTTGACAAGGATCAACATAACCGCTGGCGGTTGGCAGCCGAAGCTGCGCGCACGCTGGCCACCGATGCTCGAGTTGAACCGGATGCGGAAATTGCCAGCCTGGCCGAACCCTACGATCGCGAGACGGAAAACTGGCTCGGGCGCGTGATCGGCGAGTCGACAAGCGAGTTAGCGGCGAATGACTCGCGCTTTCGAGATACCGCGATTCTGGACCTGATTCAACGCGTGCAATTGGAAGCAGGCAAGGCCGATGTTTCGCTGGTCGCAAGTTTTAATCCGCAGGCACGGATTCCCAAAGGCCCCGTGAAGGTGCGCGAGATCGCAGGCCTCTATACTTACGAGAACACCCTGGTCGTGCTCGAAGTAACCGGCAAGCAATTGAAAGACGCGCTCGAGCATTCAGCCAGGTACTTTCGCGCTTATGAGCCAGGAAAGTCCGCCGCGGATCTGGTTGACAACAAGATTCCCGCCTACAATTTTGACATTGCCGAAGGAGTAACCTACGAGCTGAATATAGCGAAACCGGTGGGCCAGCGCATCGAGAAGTTAAGCTTCGAAGGACAACCGGTCACTGCCGTGCAGAAACTTCGGCTGGCGACCAATAACTATCGTGTCAACGGTGGCGGGGGCTACAACATGTACAAGGACGCCAAGGTGGTCTACCGCTCCAGCGAACTGATTCGCGATTTGATCATTGATTGGGTCGAACGTCACCAGACCATTCCGACTGAGCCGACAAACAACTGGCGAATAGTGCCATAACGTCTGTTTTCAGGGCTGTGGCAGAGCCTGGCGGCGACACCGTTTTGGATTGCCGCCTGGCAAGACCCAGGCAACAGATTTAAAGCGGTGACGACGCTGCACTCTGCCAGCGCACGCCAAATAATTTTCCATCCCTCCGCCAACCAAATCCCCTGGTTGGGTGTCTATTGAAGTGACGACCAGACAGGCTTTTTTTTAATCCTCGGGTGCCTATTTGAGCAATGAAGACCAATTAGTCAGACAGGCGCAGGCCGGCGAAACAGACGCCTTTTGTTTGCTGGCGCGCGCCTACGAAAGACGCATTTATTCGTTGGCGTTTCACTACTCCCGTAACCATCAGGACGCTGAGGACTTGTCCCAGGAGGTTTGGCTAAAGGCCTATGCCGCCCTTGCGACCTTTCGCTTTGAATCGAGTTTTTACACCTGGCTGCGCAGGATCATGATCAACTGTTTTCTCAACTATCGCCGAACGAAATCTTTTAGCTGGCCGAGCCAGCTCGACAACCACACGGCGATTGAGGATTGCGCAATTGTGAATGACAAAATGTCGGGCGTCGTAGCCATGGAAACGACGCTGCAGAATCGCCTGGTAGTTGAAAAAGTGATGCACGCTTTGGCAGACGTGACGCCACAACAGCGATTGATCTTCCTGCTCAAACACCAGGAAGGGATGACTTATGAAGAGATAGCGAAAGAGATTGGTTGTTCAACCGGCGCGGTCAAAAAATCCGTATCGCGGACGGTTACGAGGCTGCGCCAGCAACTGGGAGTCAGGGCTGAGTCGGAAGAATATATTTCTTGTGCCGCCGGTGGATACTGAGTCAGGAGCTTGAACATGCACAACTGCAAAACAACCCAGGGTAGTTTGACAGACCTGGCAATGAACGAGATTGGGCCGCTGCGGAAAAGGCAATTGCTGGCTGAGCTGCAGGAATGTCCGGCGTGTTACGAAGAGTACGAGGCAACCAAAGGTGTCTTGCGTGGTACCAGCCAGGCGTTGCGGGCCACAACGCCGGCGGACGAATTCTGGTCCGGCTACCATGCCCGGTTGGTCAAACGAATCGAAAATTATTCTCCCTCTCTACCAACGCCAGTATTGTCCCGGGACACGCGTCTCTGGCAGTTAGTCCACAAGGTGATTACCACTTCGGTGCCTGTGCCGGTGCCGGTTGCGGCGGCGGCGGTACTGCTGCTGCTCGCAGTCCCGACCTTCTTCGTTTGGCGGGCAGCGGGACGAGAACTCGTGGTTCCTAATCAACCCGTTATCACCCAAACCGTTGAGGTGCCTGTCATCCGGGAAAAGGTTGTTACCCGCGTGGTTTACGTTGAGAAATATCGAAACCGATCCCGAAGCGTCCCAAATGAGTTGAACGTTGCCCAAGCTGCCAGGGCTGGCACGGGATTGGCTAAAGCCGACACCTCCGGTTCGGTGACGCCATCAATGAGTTTGCTTGGCTTCAAGCCGACCGATCAGGTGCAGCTGAAAGTTATGAAGGGGAGTTACCGCGATGAGAAGTAAGGTTTTCGCCCTCGCTTTCGTCCTGCTGTCTCTTCAGCTTACGACGCGGGCGCAGGAGAATGAGCCGCGCCAGTTGATCGTGCCTCTGGCAGGGGGTGCATACGTGGCCTTCAGAGCAGAGGCGGCGCTGCCTGAAACCGGTGACACCAGGATGGCCTCAGGCTTCCAACAGATTCGCGGAGTGTTTGATTCTCAAGCGCTCGTGGATGATAACCAGATCATCCACCGGGTGCTGGTAGATACCGCCGGCAAACCAATCTTCGGCTACGACCTCCGCGTTGTGCCAAACCCGACGCTCAAACAGTTCCAGGTATCGGCAAGGCCGCTCGATGCGCAGTTCGCCGGCAAGCTGATAGCGCGCAGCACGGCGGGACCGCAAAAGCCGCAGGCTGGGACCAGAATTTCGACTCTGCCGGAAGCCTCCCTGTCTCAGTTGCTGGATGATGGTGATGTCTTCACGCTTGATCTGCTGGTCAACGATGACTCGGGAATAAAGATAGTAGACGTTGTCAAAGTATCTTTCGATCGCACCAGACTCTGGGACCTCAATCCTAAAACTCTGCCGCGTGATTTCACTCTGGACGCAGTTCAGCTGGCAGTCGCGAAGTACCAGTTATTCATCAATGGCGCTTTAGTGGCTAAGGGTAACTCCACGGCTGGTTGTTCTGGAGCGCTGCTTTGGTTTTCTGTTTCGGACCGCGGTCGCTTCATTTTTTCCCTGGTCCCACGCGACGGTTATCAGTTTCAGAAGGTCGGCCTGGTCGCGGATAACAAGATCGAATTCACGGTGGGCGACGATCACTACGAATGGATCTCAAGCGCGCCGGTGCTCAAAGATGGCGGAGCCTGGAACCTCTGGGTGCTGCATGATCCAAACTACACCCCATGGTTTTATGAGCCTCAGAAGGATCCAAAGAAGCTGGACAAGTGGGACCGTTTGAATTTGGCCGTAAAAAACCTTAAGGATCGGACCAGCAAAATACTCGATCCCAGGCAGACTACGTTTCAGACCGGCTCCCGCCCGCAAGATGTGAAACTTACCAGTCGTCCGCGCGTGATGGTCGGCGGCGGCGATCGCATTGAAAATCTCTGGCCGAAGCATTGACCAGTCTGTGCTTTTAAATGTCACTGTTGCCTGCGATGCCCTAAGACAGGAGACACCCAATGAAACGAACGCACAGCTGATGTTTCATCTGAGGATGGAGTACAACACGCCCCTTCATCAACAGCCCTCTCGTTTTTGGGTGAACGATGAGACCTGATTGATTCAGGAGCAATAAGCTTTCCCCACAGAAGCGCATTACTTTTCTCCGCAACCTGAAGATTGCCAGGTGCGGGGCCGGGGCCAAGTGTGCCCGGTTGAACAAACAGGGAGATTGCCATGAACAGAAGTACGTCTTATTGGATCAGCGGCGCTTTAGTTTTCTCGCTCTGCCTGCTGGAAGCGAAAGCGCAATCCGCTGATGTACCCAGATATGAAGTAGGGGTTCAATTCACCTCCATCACCGAGCCCAGCTACGGTAACGGACACACCGAGCCGGGCTTTGGCGGCCGGTTTACTTTCAACCTCAACCGCAGTGTGGCCCTCGAAGCCGTGGGAAATTTCTTCCCGCATAAGTGCCGCAGCTGCGGCGCCGGCCCATTTGGCGACAGCAATGGCAATATCACGCAGGGGCTCTTTGGCGTCAAGGCCGGTAAGCGCTTTCAGAAGTGGGGCATCTTCGCGAAGGGCAGACCAGGCGTCGTGAGTTTCAGCCAGGGTAATTCCGGTTATGTGACCACGGGTTCCGGCGGTATCTTCCCTTTTCAGTTTTCCCATACCCGTCGAACCAACTTTGCTGTCGACGTTGGCGGAGTGCTCGAATTCTATCCTTCGAAAAAGATTGTGACGCGCTTTGATGCCGGTGACACGCTGATCCACTTCGGCCGGCGGCAAAGCAATCTGCTGCTCTTTGACTCTCTCGGAGGCGTGACGATCCTTCCCTATGTGCTCCCGGCTGAGACTCGTCACAACTTTCAATTTTCGGCCGGGGTCGGTTTTCGTTTCTGACCCGGGGGGAGTGCAGGCATCCTGCCTGATGCTGCCTGGACAAGAGTCCAACGCGGCACTATCGACCGAGGAACAGGCAGGATGCCTGCACTCCCAAATTTTGAACTTGCATTAAAAGCCGAAACGGCAACCCGGGGACGTTGGGTTGCCGTTTCGGTTTTTCGGATACGGGCTTTGTGGGCAAGCTCATATCCTGCGCGGGTGACGCTGGCGAAACCAACTTACCTGTGAGCAAGTGCGATCTCGACCGTTTCGTAGGCTCGCTGTGATTGCTTACTCGAAGCAATCCGCGAAAGCTCTTTCTGAATCGCGCGTTCCTGACGCGAGACCAGCAACGCACAGCCGCCCTCTCCGTTTTCCCAAACCTCGGCGAGGAAATAGCGGTCACCGTAGCGGTGAAAAACCAGGCGGGCCTGCTTCGATTTGCCCTCCACCCCCATGGTCAGCCGCATAGCGGAATCTGGTGTTTGCACTCCTCTGATCCGCAATACGCGATCGGAGGCGATGGCGTTGACCGTATAGGCGCCGGCAGGCAGGCTAAGGTCGCCAACTGCGAACTCAAAAGGAATGTTCGCTTTCAAAGACTGCCCATTAGCCGAAGCAACAGCGGTGACCATGGCGAGCACCACGATTGCCATTAACATTGTGAGTCCCTTCAAAAGTTGCTTTCTCATCGTAATCTCCTTCTGCCTGGGCGGCATTGGTCGAAGTCTCGACCACTAACTCTTAGGCTGCAAGCGATCCCGGCTGAGCCTTGTTCATCCAACCTGTTCTCCCTATTGCTAATCTTGTGCCAGCAGCTTTGGCCACGGGATTCACAACCCGGTTCGAAGTCAAATTAACAAGATGCTCAATAAACAGGCCGGCGAGCTCCTTGTTGCTCCTGGTGTGACAATTCCAGCAAAGACGCTTTCCTATCCGATCGGATAGTGGTGTCATCCTTTCGGATAGCTTTATCAATTCAGTGTTCTGGCCCTGCAAGCGAAGCTCCAAATGGATTGCCGACCATGAATCCTGGTCGTAAACTTGGCGGGGCAAGATTCCAGATCTCAGGTAAGCTCGGACCGATTCTCAAATTTCGCCTCTGAGATCTAAATAGTTAAATCCTGCGCACCAGTATGAATCCAAGACTGGCAGCCATCGCGGGTAAGTTAAAAGGCAGTGTCTTTCCGCTCAGTGACCAGCCTATCGTCATCGGGCGCGAGACTGCTGCCCAGGTGTGCCTCGCCGACCGCGCAGTCTCGCGCCGCCACTCACGCCTCGAGCTTAATAGAGATCAGTTCTGGATCAACGATCTGCAAAGCCTTAACGGCACTTTTGTAAATGACGTTCCCGTAAAGCAGCGCGCGTTAAAACATGGAGACCGCATTCGCATCGGCGACACGCAGTTTCTGTTCCTGCTGCACGAGGGGGACGTACCCGCAAAATCAACCTCGATCGAATTTGACGAGCGCCAGTTTGCCAGCGGCTCGACTGTTCAGGTGCGTTTTGACGATGCGATGTTTCTGATGGCCCGCGACCTGAGCGCTCTGATGAAGGTCAGCACCACCATCAATGCGATCCGAGGACTTGAGGAGCTGCAAAAAAGGCTGCTTGAATTACTGTTCGAAGTGGTCCCTGCCGAACGCGGCGCCATACTGCTCTCAGCAGGCGAGCCGGAGAGTTTCGCGACAATGTTTGGCCTGGATCGCATGGGCAATCCCGAAGCATCGGTAAAGATCAGTTCAACGATTGCGCGCCAGGTCCTTAACGAAGGAGTGGCAATTCTCAGCAACGACCTGACCGTTGAAGGCGTTGCAAGCGTAACCGAAAGTCTGGTTGCCTCGCGCATCAGTGCTCTGTTGTGCGTGCCGCTCAAGATGATGGAGCGCACCCTGGGCGTTATCTATTTGGTTACCGGGGAACCTGCGACTCAGTTCAATGACGATCACCTGCAACTGGTGAATGCCATCGCCGGGATTGCGGCCGTGGCGATTGAGAATGCGAGGCATTTTGAATCGCTCCAAAACGAAAATCAGCAACTGCGTGCTGACTCACGCCTGGAACACAACATGGTTGGGGAAAGCCCGGCCATGCGGCAGGTTTACGATTTTATTTCTCGCGCCGGGCCGACCGACTCAACTGTCCTGATTACCGGGGAAAGCGGCACAGGTAAGGAATTGGCGGCCCGCGCGCTGCACCAGAGCAGCCCGCGAGCAGCCAAACCCTTCATGGCCGTCAACTGCGCTGCGCTCGCAGAATCATTACTGGAAACCGAACTGTTCGGTCACGAGAAGGGAGCTTTCACCGGAGCGCTCGCGCAAAAAAAGGGCAGGCTGGAAATAGCTGACGGCGGGACTCTGTTCCTCGACGAGATAGCCGAACTATCCCCTTCGTTACAGGTGAAACTTCTGCGCGTACTTCAGGAGCGAGAATTTGAACGAGTCGGCGGGACGCAGACCATCAAAGTGAACATCAGACTCATTGCGGCTACGAACCAGGACCTGGCTGAGGCGTTGGCCAACCGGACCTTTCGGCAGGATCTCTTTTACCGGCTGAACGTCGTCAATCTGGAAATGCCTGCGCTCAGAAAACGGCAGGAAGACATTCCTCTGCTGGCCAGTTACTTCGCGGTCAAGTATGCCGATCGGTGTAATCGTCGGGTAACAGGAATCTCGCCGGAAGCGAAAGCGCGGTTAGCTGCATACGATTGGCCGGGGAATGTGCGCGAACTCGAGAACGCCATTGAGCGCGCGGTGGTGCTGGGCTCGACCGAGTCGCTGCTCGCGGAAGATTTGCCGGAGGCGGTGCTGGAGTCCGAAACGTCTGCCGCGCTGCCGCTAACGAAATATCACGAGGCCGTGGCCGCGACAAAAAAGGAGATCATTCTCCACGCGATGGATCAGGCGAAAGGAAGTTTCACCGAAGCCGCCAAATTGCTTGGCGTGCATCCGAACTATCTGCATCGTCTGGTACGCAATCTCAATCTCAGGGGAACGGGTAAAGGAAAAGTGACCGGCGCTGTCCCGAGAGAAATCTGACTATATGCGGGGGTCCTAGCAGTGAATGCCGCCGCCGAATTCCAGGGATTGCTACTGATCATCCATAGGCTGAGCAATAATCTTCTGCATTCGTTCTCTGAGCACAACCCGGTAGGCGGCCACCCTGGAGTCCGCCAGATTGTCTGACCATTCCAGATTGCGCGCGCGCCCGGTGCGGCGATCAGTTCCGACAGTCAGACTATAGTCAGCTCCGGCCGCCGGATCGTAGAGAACCAGTCGCAATCCAGGCTGGGCGGCTACCCCAATTCCGGTAAATAGCAACTGGTGGCGATTGTCTTCGCGGGCGCTTACTTTTTCGACCGTCCATTTCCTGCCACGAAACTTTGGTGTGTCCAGCAGGCCCCTGCCGGTGACTCGATAAGCTGACCCGCGCCGTTCAATCGCGAAAAAATGGGTCTTGCCCGAGTTGGTCTCCTCGTGTATGGCAATTATGGCCGGGCCGCGCGGGGTTTGTGTCACCACGATATCGCCCATCGAACCATGCGAAAGCGAAGCAACAATGCGTTTGGCCTGGTCCAAAGGCAGTTCCGTGGTAACGGCTTCCGGTTCTTCAGGTCCCGGCAACGCAATCGCGGGACTGTCCTGGTTGCTCCGGAGGACAGCGGCGCCGGCGTTAGCCG
>DAIMCP010000023.1:38133-66595 GCA_036726305.1 Pyrinomonadaceae bacterium
CAGTACTCGCGCGGCGGCTGCCGTCTGCGGGCGATCTTCAGATTGTTTCGCGAGCAGCGAGTGAACGGCGAGTGCGAGGGCACGAGGAATGTCCGCACGCAACTTCGGCAACGGCGTTGGCGCAGTAGTCGCCTGTTTCACCAGCACAACAGAAGGCAGGGGATCCACAAAGGGCGGTCGCCCGGCGAGCATCTCATAGAGTACTACTCCCAAACTATAAAGATCACTGCCGGCCCCGACGCGCTGGCCCAGGCACTGCTCTGGTGACATGTAACGCGGGGTGCCAATAATCTGGCCGGATCCGGTGCTCGCCTGCGAAGCTGTCGCATCGGCCGATGAGGCCAGCACCTTGGCCACGCCAAAATCAAGCACGCAGACGCCGCGCTCATTGAGCATAATGTTCGCGGGTTTCAGATCGCGATGAATAATGCCAAGCTGGTGGGCTTCCTGCAGCACTTCGCAAATCTGGATGGCAATATCAACCGCGCGCTCTGGAGTGAAGCGCCCTTCGCGGGCCAGCGCGTCCGACAAAGTCACGCCTTCGATGAACTCCATGACAATGAAGTGGCGGCCATCCGGCAGATTCCCGGCGTCAAAGATCATGGCAGCGTGCGAATGTCGCAGCCTGGCCATGGTGCGCGCTTCGCGCAGGAAACGATCGGCCACATCCGGATCGTTCGCGAATTCTGACTTGATAATCTTGACGGCAACGGAGCGTTGCAGCCCCAGGTGAGTGGCGCGATAGACGGTACCCATGCCACCCCGGCCAATCTCTTGTTCGATACGAAACCTGCCGGCAATAAACTGAGGGACATCCATGACAGACCTTCTTTCGGGATAAAGGTCGCCTCAGAGCCATGCTGCGAACGAGTGGAAGAGGGCAGCGTCTCCGTGCGGCGCGACAACTAGATTGTTTCTAAGTTTATGCGGGGAGATTCGACCCAGCTGAGTCGAGGTGGCGCCAGTCTAGCACCTTTGCCGATGGAGGGAAATGTTTTGCCAGCGGCACCGAACGAAACACAATAGATGCAGACGGGGAGGCGCTACCGCGGTATCCTTGACTTTTTGAAATCCACCCGAGGAGGCGAAAGATCCACTCAGAGATCCCCAACTCCTCCAACTGAGGATTTTGACCCGCCTGACCGGTGTGATCCGAAATCATTCGGCGGCGAAATCCGTAGTAGTTAGAGTAGCGTTGCCCGAAAAGTGCTGTCTCTTTGTCCGCGTTAGCGAACAACTGAATTTGTCCGCGTTCAGCGGACGGCTGAAATTTGTCCGCGTTCAGCGGACGGCTGAAAATAGCCCAGCAGTTCACTGCTGGGTGGGAGATCCACCCTGAGTCTCAGTCCGTGAAACGGACGGCTGTCAAACAATGGAGAACAGAAGGTCTCAGCCGTCCGTTTCACGGACTTTTCCGTATCACGGGCCATGGGTTCCCAGCGATGAATCGCTGGGCTATTTTCAGCCGTCCGCTGGACGCGGACTTTTTGGGCAAAGCTAGTTAGAGTACAAAGTCATTGCCTGAAGAACGCGTACCGCGAAAGCCTCCTTCTTCTATTGCGAAGGATTGACTGGTGTCTCGAGAGAGACTCCTTGGCGCTTATTGCTTTCACTGTTGAGGAGGTCAAACACGACCGGGGGATCTAGTCCACACTCCGGGGCGAAAACGCTTTGGCTCGACGAAGCAAGCGGGTCGATACTTTACTATAGGATTTAGGCGCGACAATTGCCGGAACTCGCGTTCAGCTTCAACGACCATTCCCAGCTTTGAATAGAAGACGCCGAGCGCCAGGTGTGACCGCGCTTTCTTTACGTGCTTTATTCCTGCAAGCGGTTGCGGGACAAGACCTGGAACTTCATTTCGGGAACTGCAGCGCCAGGAGATAAAACTTCGCACCAAATACCAGTATTCGGAGCGTGTTCGCGTTAGGGATGATCCGGGACATTGGGGATCCAGAACTTTTGCTCATTCACGACCACGGACTTCAAACCATGTTTGGGGAGGTCTTCTTCCTTCCACCCCAGAAAAGTAAAATGAGGCAGATCGCTCAACACTGTCTGAAACCAGCCATGCCTGGCGAGAATCTCTCGCACCCGCGGCTCCAGAAATTCAGAAACGTCAAAAGCCAGCATGGCGATATGCTGCGAAGTGCCGGGCGCTGCTATGGAATAGAGGATTGACTTGGAAAGGTCCTTGCTGAAATAGATTTCGTTCTTCTCCAACTCCAGGACCTCCGCAATTTGTTCGCGCAGGGGCAAAGTGCGTAGACGAGCTGCTTCTTCCGGCGGCAATCGTCCCTGGCCCACCCAATAATCAAGCGCCGGCAGAAAGCGTGTGTCCCACAAGCGCATGCTGTCGCCGTAATTGCGCCGGGCCGCCTCTGTCCCTCCCCTGGGCGTAATATCCAAATTTTCTGCGAGGGCTTCCTCGCGGGCTTTCAGCAACTGTTTCATCGCTTCGGGCTGCAACTCGATCTCATCAAAGCCAATCGCTTCGGTAGCAACCCCGGCCCGCTCCTGAAACCTCGTAACCTCTTCTTCGCTGGTAAAAATGCAAACCGGCGGAGCCAGTACTTTTCGGCTGGCGATAAATATGGCTCCATAGTCTTCGAGCACACGTCGGGCCACGGCATCCGAGCCGGGACAGATGGTTTCAATTTTTGTCTTGCGTTGCCTGAGTGCCTTGTGCAAGACATCGTAGAACGGGGCGGGCGCCTGATTAGTCATTCTCTCCTTTGTTGTTTTCGACACATTGATCGGGTGGTCGCTCCCGAATTTGAAAGCTGCACCTGAAATTGAAACAAGCGAGACGATAATGAGCTGACCAGCAAAAACAATGATTTTGAACGTTCTCGTTGTACGGGATCTTCCGGATGGGTATTTCAGTGACAACATCGCTGCCGGTAAATGATAATCAGGCCAACTATGATGGTCAAACCGGGTAGCGCCAACGCCTCGGAACGGATGGCATGATGAATCAGATTGATCGTTTGCTTGAGATTGTCACCACTTACCAAAGACACGGTTGGAGCCTGCAGCGGATCCTACTAACGCCAGCGACCGGGAACTTGGGTGGGCACGAAAGCCTCGCGGGGATTAACACTGCGTCAGCGGAATTTGATGCAGCCTGGTTCTCGCGCCCTTCATACGAGCAGCGCGAGGCGTGGGAACTGCGGCTTGTGGCCGAAACTCCTTACGCTCTCTTTGAAACTTTTGAACCTGACGAGACCGAGGAGCAGCGCGAGGAAATGCGCCGTGAAATGGAGGCGCGTATGCGGGAACAGGTAGTAAAGAGCTGAGCGGGGATCGCGGGCCGCACCAAAATTCTATCAGGACTCCAGCCGCCCCATCTTGACGGGAATCTTCAACTCTTCGCTGCCACGTCTTACCTTGATCACAATTGTCTCGTAAGGTATCGCGGCCCTGATGCGAAAGTTGAGTTCTTCGGCGGTGCGAATGGGAATCCCGTCAAACTCGATGATGATATCGCCGCTCTTGAGCCCGGCCATGTCGCCGGGCAGGCTCGGTAAGACTCTCCCTAACAAGACACCGTGAAGTTTGCTGTCCGGGATTTCTACCGTCTCCTGGTCGTCGATTCCCAATCTGCCCCGGCCCTCTGGACGAGCGGCAAAAAGGCGCCCGAGTTCGTCAAGCTCCGCTTTGGAAATCGTGGTCAGCTTCGTGGTCTTTGTTTCGCCGTCGCGTATATAAACCACGTCCACCGTCTTGCCGATGGGCGTCTCCCTTAAGCGTCCCATAATTTCAGACTCGCTGCTCACGGGATGACCATCAAAGGATGTAATGATGTCGCCGCCCACCAGCCCGGCTTTATCTGCCGGCGAGCCTAGCGCCTCGATGCTATCAAAGGTCACGCCTCCGTCGGTGGAATCGAAGCTATTTACCCCAAAATACGAGCGACTAGAGAAAATGGGGCCCGCTCCACCCACTTGAATTCGCCGGGAAACCCGCGGCACGAAAACACTTACTCCGGCTCCCATGACGAAGAAAAGGGCGATGATGAGAAAGATCCAGGTCATTCCGCTAAGGCGCTTTTTCTGCCGCTTCAGAGCACCGGCAGCATTGACGGCAATTGGACCGCCACTCATGCCGAAACCTGGGGCATAACTTCCGGGCATGGCATTGGCGAAGTTCACGGCCCCGCCCGCCGCTGTACCATTTTGGAAGCGAACTGTATCGGTGTATTCCTCTACACCCTCGCCCAGCCGGTAACCGCAATTGCGGCAAAACCGCAACCCGGTGGGCATGGAAGAGTGGCAGTTCAGACAGGTTGTCGCCTGGAGCCCTGATTCTGCACTAATAGGTTGTGGAGGGCTTTGTGACATGAGTTGCTGTCTTCCAGAAGCGGCGCCTACGGAAATTGTATACGCCATTAGGAGTTTATTGGTTGCATCTGTTTGCCGGCAAGCTCCGCCAGGCGCTCAATGGCCGTCTTTACCATGTTATTGAATTGGCATAGCTCGTGCTGTGTATCCCGCTGCGGGGATGGGAAACCGTAGGGCGTCGACGCTGTCAGGCAGGCCACCGGTGCGCGAACGCGTCAAGGCAGATGGACATCGGCGACAGATAAGTGCAGAATCAAACATTCCCCGTGGCGCAATCTGATTAATTAAGAAGGAAACACTGACAAGTGGAAGTTACCAAGGCCCTCGCGGCCCTTCAGCCTCTTTACGGCAAAGACAACGTGGAGATTACCACTACCGATGGGCAGCGTGTTCGCGGCATTGTGCGCAGCATGAAAACGACGCAGGCCTTAACCACGCCAAGCGTGAAAATCGAATGCGCAAATGGGGAAATTATCAAGATCTCTTTCCCCTCGATTGCCGAAATCAAGGATCTTAATCAAGGGGAAAGAACCGTTGCCGGCAACGGTAAGCAGTAGATGACCGCAAGGGGCACACGCGAACAGAATGTATAGACGCGGAAGCCCGGTACGACCCGGAACTCCACTGGTCTGCGCAGCGCCTCCAGGAAACATACTCTGCCGTTGAACCTACTCACGTTATTGAGCTCGCTTTTAACTCCTCTCTCCGAGTGACCGTGTCCGTTTCGGCCTCTCGCCTTTGCCCATCGCTTCGCGTATATTACCCCGGTCTGAATTTTTATTGAGTTACTATGAGGACGCGAGGATTTGGCAGGAACTATTGAAGAATTTGGGGGACGAGTCGCGACGGTTTGGTCAGAACTACGTCCCACGACCCGCAAGTTGGTAGAACGCGCTTTGCAGCCGAGCCAGCCCGCAACCACCACCCAATCGCGCAGTACTCCGTTTGACGCGCGATCTGACCTGGAACTGAGCAGACTATTGGCAGCGCTTGACGAAGGTGCCGCCGAGCCTGCCGAGAAATCCAGGCCAGACCAGCGCAGCCAATTGCGGGAAGTCGCGGATACCTGTGCTGCCGTGTTGCAGGAACAAACTCAGTCGGCCGAGGTCTTTGTCCAACTGATTGCGCGCGCCGAGCTACAACGCGATTACAAGCGGATAGATTCTCTGGCGGATGCGCTTAGCCTGCGTTTCGCACCCAGCGAAATTTGTGAGTTGGTCCGGTCACAGAATACGGTAGTCAGGGCGCTGGCCCAGGAAGCGCTGGCACAAGTCCCCACCAACATTTTGATTGGGATCCTGCACGACCCGGTGGATTCAGACATCGCTCGCGAAGCGCTGCAACGACAGGCGCGCGAATTTGGCTCCGAACAGGCCCGTCAGATCATGGGGGTCCTGGATCAGATGGATATGGATACGGAAGAACTGTAATTATCCGGGTTGATTGGTGGTGGAACCAGGTCCGCTAATCAGGCATCCCAGCCGGAACCCGTCTCGACGCGATTGTCGTTCAGCCGGCAACCAAACTCTCACTAAACGAATGCAAGCGCTCCACTACTTGTTCGATCAGCCAGTTAGGGGTTGAAGCCCCGGCTGTGACACCCACACGCTCTGCCCCGGCTACATCGGCAGGATTGATTTCGGCAGGGGTCTCGATCAGAAAACTCTTGCTGCATTGCTCCTGACAAACCGCCAGCAGCTTTACGCTGTTGGAAGAATGGCGGCCGCCAATTACATAGAAGACGTCAACCTCTCCGGCCAAAGCGCGGGCCGCATCCTGCCGGTCTCGGGTAGCCGAACAAATCGTGTTGACCACTTGCGGTTCAGAGTCTGACTTCCGGCGCACAGCTTCGGCAACATCCAGGAACGTCTGTAACTTGATCGTGGTCTGCGAGACTACCAGTGGGGCGCGTAGCTGCGGCAAAGCGGCAACTTCAGACGCATCGCGGACGACATGAGTATTATGCGGAGCGTAACCGACCACACCAATCATCTCAGGATGATCGGGATTGCCCGCCACGACCACGTCCCGGCCCTGTTGCGCAGCCCGTTCTGCCAGATGCTGGACCCTGGTCACGAAGGGACAGGTCGCGTCTATCACCTTCACGGCCCGCTCTTCGAGTTCGCGTTGCACCTGCGGGGTGACGCCGTGCGCGCGAATGACGGCAACCGTTTCGCTGTCGGCCTCGGCCGGTGCATCGATGGTGGAGATACCTTTGCTTCCCAGCCGCTCCATTTCCTGGGCGTTATGGATCAAGGGGCCGAGCGAGCGGATTGGCCCGCCGCCTTCTTTGAGCGCGTCTTCGACCATTTCCACAGCGCGCTCGACGCCAAAACAGAATCCGTATTCGTGTGCTAAGAGAACTTCCATATTGTACCTGCCGGCACCAACACCATTATCAGGGGCGCCGGACCTTCAGCGGGAACTAAATTTAACCCAACGGTTCGGCCTGGGGAGTTTCCGAGCGGTAACGATTTTTCCATTCTTCGCGGAGCTTGTCTCCACCTGCGACCCTGTCGTCGATCCACTCGATCTCTTTTTCCAAAGCCGAACGCAAACCACCGAGAAATGTCTTTTCCAGATTCCCCAGGTCGTGGGCCAGATCGCGGGGAAGGATAGCGTACGATACGTCACTCAGGTAGCGCAGCACATCGCAGATGGCGTTTTCCGCATTGCAGGCAGTGTCTCTTACTTCTTGTTCCATCTAAAAACCTCCGGCGCGAGAATGCCCCAAATGAGGCGCTGTCTCACAGTGAAAAGATTCTAACACATCAGTCATTTACGACTATAAGCGGCGATACGTTCCCGATAAGAAACATGGGTGGAAGCGGGTCCGGCCCGGCTCCATTCTGGCCTCACCTAACCGGCTCCCGCAAAACTATCTCAGCGGTGGCAAATGCTGTCTGGGCCGCCTGCGGATGGACTTTTTTCAGTGCCGCAACCTGTAACAATGCCTCACCAGTGCGCGAGAGCATGCGAAAAAGGTCCCCCTCTTCGGCTCGAGTCTCGTGCACGAGGGTAGTCCATTCAGCCCCTGCTGCCCAACGGGCCGCCGTGGCGGCCGCGGAGAAGTTGAGGTCAGGCGCCGGATCGACACCGTTCTGCCATTCTTCTGTGGCCACTTTGAAACCGATATCTTCAAAACGAGCGAGGGTTTCGACTATGGCGTCATCCAACTCCAGTTCTCCATAATCGCGATCTTCATCTGAGGTCAGGGCCGCCATTACCGCGGCCATCTGGACCCGATCGAGCTTTGCAAACAGTCCATTTGCCAGGGCCTCGCCAACCAGCAAGGGTCGATCAACATGAAGATCGGCGAGCCAGCGGCCACTGTCCGTCACCTTCTCAACTTCAAAATCGAGATATTTGAATTTCGCGAGCACACGAGCACGTTGCGCGAAGGGCTGCCAGACTTCATCGTGCAAGACAGAACTCTGCAACTCAGCGCTTGCAAAGATTTCGGCATCCGGAAGTGCCGCCCAAATTGCCTCAAGGCATTGCTTCCGCTGCCTCGGATTAAGAGCATCCGGTATGACAGCTTCAATTTGCCTCTCGATGAGCGCCAGGGCTTCGTCATCTGCTGAGCGTGCCGCGCGCAAGCGTGGCTCGGGAATCAGAATGTCTTTTCCCCGCGCTTTGACATCAGCAAAAGCTTGTTCGATTAGATCGTCGCGCGCCTGGTAATGCGGTTCATACACCGGTCCAATGCGTTCGAGTGCCAGACTCGCGCGCCGCCCATCCTCACGCATGCCGATGACCTGCCCACCGTTGCGCTGCGTCACCAGGACCAGGCGACGCCCGCTCCGACCAATACCCACAATGCGACCCGGTTGGACCACTTCGGATAGCCACTCGCGCCACAGTTCGGCTCGCGATTGAGGCTGCGCCTGTTGCAGCCGCGTGCGGGCACTGGCCAGGCGTTCCAGCCCGAGCGCGGTCGAAGCCGGCAAATCGCAACCACCTTCTTTCAACCTCAGGTTTATGCGCTCCAGGCTTTCTTTCTTTTCTCGCTCAAGCCGTGCCAGTGCCCTTGCCGTATCCCGATGGGCAAAGCTCTTCGCCACGATCTCGCGCACGGGCGCAAATTCACCGTACGCGTCGAGCAGGTTCAATAATGTGGTATAGGTTGCGCGGAACTGACTGACCAGAGGATCTGGTGGCGCTTTCAGTAACTGGGCGATCGCTGCCGGATCCTGATGCAGTCCCGGAGCAGCGATGACAAATCCGACATTGTCTTTGCCGCGCCGTCCGGCTCGCCCGGTCATTTGCTGTAGTTCCGAAGCAGTCAGCATGCGCCAGCCACTGCCGGTACGCGCATCAGCGCCTGTTAACACGACGGTGCGCGCGGGAAAATCAACTCCAGCAGCTACTGTGGCCGTGGCGAAGATCGTGTCGAGCAATCCCGCGCTCATTAGTTCTTCGATTACCAGTTTCCAGGCAGGAATGTGGCCGGCATGGTGTGAGGCGACTCCTCCGCGCAGGATCGTGTTCCAATGACGATGGCCGCGAACTTCGGGATGTTCGGCGACAAATTCCCGCATGAACGCCCGCCGGGCCTCGACTCGTTCCGTATTGGGATCGCGCCGAGTGAAGGCAGCTTCCGAGGCCGCCTGATCGCAGCGGCGACGGGTGGGCATGAACACGATTGCCGGTAGCAAATTATAAAACCCTAAGGCCGCCAGGAGAGTCGCGGGCGGCATTTCGGGCATTCTGATCTTCAAGCGCTGATTCCTGTCCTGAACTCAAATCTCAGATTCAGATCTCGGCTTCAGATTTCGAGTCTGAAATATTTTTTATGACACTAAAGGCCAGATACATCCCTATCGCCTGCGACTACGTGAATATCGCTCGCGCGGTTCGCGGTCACGTTCTGCCATCTGGGCAATTTCCTGGTTGAGCTTGCCGGCCTCATTAAGCAGCGGCAACAGTCGCTTGTCCGGCAGCAAAAAGGCAGCGCGTAATGGAACCGGCCTTGATCCCGGCCCGGCCACAATGGTGCACCGGACGCCACGAACCTCTTCCATCCAGGCGGCAAATTCAACGGCGTTACCAATCGTCGCCGACAGCAATAGCAGTCGAATCCGGGGAGGTGTCAGGATGATTGCTTCCTCCCAGACATGACCACGATCTTCGTCGGCCAGGTAATGGGCTTCATCCAGCACCACCAAATCGCCCCGCACCTCGTTGCCGCCTCTCAGAGAATCGAACAACTGATTGCGATAGATTTCCGTGGTGCCAACGATCAGCGGAGCATCCGCATTCTCTTTTCGATCCCCCGTGAGTATGCCGACCTGGGCCGCGCCGAATGCTTCAATAAATTCCTGATACTTGGAATTGGTCAGGGCCTTGAGCGGGCTGGTGTACCAGGCCCGCTTGCCCGCCTGCAGAAGTCTGCGAATCTCTTCGCGGGCGATCCAGGTTTTGCCGCTGCCCGTGGGCGCGGTCACGAGCACGTCTTCGAATTCGAGCGCCGCCAACGCTTCCTTTTGGAACGGGTCGGCTGTGAAAGGGCCTTGCTCTGGCTGACCAATCCCGGCAAGCAACCGCCGCACGTCGCGCGACTCTGCGAAACGAGCCTTGGGCTCGGATCCCAGTGGAGCGCTTGACTCACCCCTCGGAGGCTGGGGCCGCTCCCTGTTTGCGCTGCCCTTGTTTGCGCGTCCTCTGTCGTGTCGAGCCATCTGTTCATTCTACTCGGGCACCGGGTTCGCGAGAAGAACAGGGCAGCAGAACGAGCTAAATGCCATGCCCGGTCCACTCTGCAGTCCCTGCCTTTGGGGCAACCTCCCGCGAAGTGCTAACGTATAGGCAGCGTGCTCGCAACGCAGCGACAGCATTCCGCGTCTAATGCACGCCAAGGGCAATAGAGTCAGGTAACAAGGTTTTAGATGTCTCAACTATTTAGCAATTTCGAGGTAAATCGCCAGTCACGCTGGCAGGCAATGTCGGGACTTTTGGGTGGCTCGGTAATCCTTCATTTCGCCCTGGCAGCGACCGTGCTCTATGTTCCCAGCTTTCGAGACGCGCTGAATATCGCCGTGCTGGCGGGTCAAACCGGCTACGTCGATCGGGCTTACCAGCGGACCATGGTCGGTGAAGATATTCAAATGGTAGGGGTAAGCCAGAAATTCCGTTATCCGGACGGTTATTTTGCGACTGATTTCGGAAGTCCCACCCCGGTGCCAACACCGGATCCGATGACGCCAAAAATAGTCTCCACCTACATTCCGCCGAAACCCGAACGCAGCCCTTCCCCCCTGCCCAGCCCGGTGCCTTCGCTGACTCCTGCGGAGATCGTAGCCGAAAAATCGGCTTCGCCGGTTCCGTCAAGTGCTGCTTCGGTTACGGCCGATGCGGCCGGCGAAAAGAAAGTCGACGAGAAGAAGGTCGATGACGAAGTGCTGGGAATCAAGGAGAATGAAATCAACACACGCCCGCTTAAGGATTGGTTGGGCCGAGCCAATGCGCTCAAAGAGAAAGGCATGATTGACCTCGATGCCGATCTGGAGATGACCATCGACGCCAAGCTCAATGCGGATTGCAAACTTGACGATCCAAGAGTAGTGCAGAAGTCCGGCGACAATCAGATGGTCGATCTGGCCAAGGATTTGGCCGCCGCCATCAGTGACAGCCGCATGCTTCTCTTTCTTAAGGATCCCGAGAGGGTGCAGCAGGAACAGAAATCGCTGCGTTGCGATCCGATGCCTCTGCGTTTCGGTGTAAAGCTGGACCAAACCGATTTCAACGCCACAGTTGAGACTGAAGCCGATTCGCCGGATCGAGCCAGCCAGTTGACTCGTCTTTACAACTGGGCCCTGGCCGGCGGCGAGATCAAGAAACGGGGACGCGATGAGGAAGTTATTTTCAAAAATACAAAAGTGACCGCCGAGGGCAAGCAAATCGTCGTGCGTTTCAAGATGCCGCGCCAGACCGCCTCAGATCTGCTGAAGAAACAAATCGAGCCCAAACCCGCGACTTAAACCGGAATTTGCGGGTTTTTCGCGTTCCCGGGTTCAACTTTGGTGAGTTTGCCTACCCCTTCCGGCTCAATTACAATCAAGCGCGTTGCCGGCCTCGGACAAATTTCAGCTTGTTTGGAAAATTTCGTCAGGCTCAGGCTGGTAGCCATTTAGGAAGATTAACTAATCAGTCGCGGTAGAAAAGATTATGGCCAGTTTCGACAAATTTTTGACCAAGGTTTTTGGCAGCAGCAATCAACGTTATCTGAAGACGGTGCAACCCATCGTCGCCCAAATCAATGAGCTTGAGCCGGCACTCAAGAAGCTGTCAGACGATGAATTGCGCGCACGCACGGCCGCTTTCAAGGAACAGATCCAAAGGGCCTTAGCCGGCGCCACCGACAAGGAAGAACGCAAGCGTCTGGAGCAGGAAATTCTGGATGAAGTACTGCCGGCGGCTTTCGCTACCGTCCGTGAAGCCAGTGTCCGGACGACCGGCATGCGTCACTTCGATGTGCAGATGATCGGTGGTCTGGTATTGCACAAAGGTAAGATTGCCGAGATGCGCACCGGCGAAGGTAAGACGCTCGTGGCCACGTTACCTGCCTACCTGAATGCCTTGACCGGACGCGGCGTGCACATCGTCACGGTGAACGACTATCTCGCCTCGCGCGACGCGGAGTGGATGGGGCAGATTCATCGCTTCCTCGGTCTCGAAGTGGGCTGCATCCAGAACGACATGGACGATTTCGAGCGCCAGGCGGCATACGGCGCGGACATTACCTACGGTACGAATAACGAGTTCGGCTTCGATTACCTGCGCGATAACATGAAGTTCGATCTTACGACGTGCGTGCAGCGTGATTATTACTACGCCATCGTCGACGAAGTCGATTCGATTCTCATCGACGAAGCGCGCACACCACTGATTATCTCGGGCCCCTCTGATGAAGCGACTGACAAGTACTACAAAGCGGACCAGATTATTCCGCAGCTAAAGCGCGGCGAAGAAACAACTGACGGCAAGAAGACCGGCGAGTACATCGTCGACGAAAAAGCCCACAGTGCCGTCCTCACCGAAGAAGGGGTGGATAAAGCTGAGAAGTTGCTGGGTGTCGGCAATCTTTATGACCCGTCGAACATGGAACTGCTGCATTGCGTGGAACAGGCATTGAAGGCCCACACCCTGTACCGGCTGGATCATCAGTACGTAGTCCAGGACGGCGAGGTAATCATTGTTGACGACTTTACCGGTCGCCTGATGAAAGGGCGCCGTTGGTCCGATGGTCTGCACCAGGCCGTCGAAGCCAAGGAAGGCGTGAAGATTGAAAAGGAGAATCAGACGCTCGCGACCATCACGCTGCAGAATTATTTCCGGCTTTACGAAAAACTCTCCGGCATGACCGGTACGGCTGAAACCGAAGCCGCCGAATTTCATTCGACCTATAAACTTGACGTGGTGGCCGTGCCCACTAATCAACCAATGGTGCGCACGGACTTTTCCGACGTTATCTATCGCACTCTGCCGGAGAAGTGGGATGCGGTGGTTGAAGAAATCAAAGACTGTTACGAGAAGGGCCAGCCGGTCCTGGTCGGCACTGTCTCGGTGGAAAATTCTGAGTTGATCGCCCGCCGTTTGGTCCGTGAAGGCGTTCCCCATAACGTGCTGAACGCCAAATACCATGAGCGCGAAGCGGAAATCGTGGCTCAGGCCGGTCGCAAGGGCGCGGTGACGATTGCCACCAACATGGCCGGACGCGGTACTGACATCCTGCTCGGCGGCAACGCCGATTTCATGGCCCGCGAGTTTTTGAAGCAGGAGGAAATCGACCCCGACGAGGCCACCGACGAACAGTGGGAGAGCGCCTTCGCCCGCGCCAAAAGGATCGTCGAAGAAGAACACAAGGAGGTCGTCCAGATTGGCGGTCTGCACATCCTGGGAACGGAACGCCACGAATCGCGCCGCATCGATAATCAGTTACGCGGTCGCGCAGGACGCCAGGGTGATCCCGGCTCATCGCGCTTCTTCCTCTCGCTCGAAGACGACCTGATGCGCATCTTTGCCGGCGACAAGGTCAAGGCCCTGATGCAGCGCCTGGGAATGGAGCAGGGCGTAGCCATCGAATCGCGCATGGTTTCCAAGCGCATCGAGTCAGCCCAGAAATCAGTCGAAGGACGCAATTTCGAATCGCGCAAACACCTGCTTGAGTATGACGACGTCATGAACAAGCAGCGCGAGACTATTTATGGTCTGCGGCGCCAGTTGATGGAGCAGCCCGATCAGCGCGAATACCTGATCGGCGAAACTGGAGTGGCGCGCGACCTGCTCGGTGACATCACCATTAAGTATCTCAATCCCGATGCTGCGCCTGACGATTGGGACGTCGAAAACTACGAAGTGCAGATCAGGGCGATCTACGGTCTCGACCCGGAGGCCGAAGGAATCGATTTTCGGAATTCGACTTCGGCCGAGATTGAAACGGCGCTTTGGGAGAAGCTCAAAAAGCACTACCTGGCAAAGGAACAACAGATCGGTGCGGAAGCGATGCGCACCTACGAGCGCATCATCATGCTTAACATCATCGATGCCCAGTGGAAGGACCACCTGTTGTCCCTGGACCACCTGAAACAGGGCATTGGGCTGGTGGGCTACGGTCAGAAAGATCCGCTGGTTGAATACAAGAAGCAGAGTTTTGATATGTTCCAGGAAATGCTGGATCGCATCGACACGGCCACCATTCGCTCGTTGTTTAATTTGCAGGTAGTGGCCGAACAACCGCCCGAGGCTCTGCGCCAAAGGCGCCCGGCCCGGCGTCCCTCCTCATTGACTTTCACGGGCCCCAATCAGGGCGCCGCGCCTGCGGGAGAGGAGGCGGGAAAAGTCAAGACCGTTGTACGCGATCAACCCAAAGTCGGGCGCAATGAACCTTGCCCCTGCGGCTCAGGCAGGAAGTACAAGAAGTGCCACGGCGCAACGATCTAGTGATCGGGTTGCCTGATTCTGAAGGAGACCGAATGCCGCGACATTCCAGGCGTTGTCTCTTGCTTTTCGTCACCCTCTACAGCTTCTGCTGGCCGGGCCTTTGCGTAGCTGACCCTGTCCTTCAAACTGTACCTCCCGCAGACAGCGCGGGCATTCAATTGCTTGAAAAGGGCGATGACGAGGGTGCCATCAAGCTCTTGCGCGCCGTGGTCAAAAAAGATGGCGCCAATGTGAGGGCCTGGCATTACCTGGGTTTGGCCCTGGAGCACAGGGGACAGACAGGCGATGCGCGCAAGGCATACGAGCAGGCCGCTCGACTCGGTGACGCCTGGGTCGAAGCTGTCTTCCTAAAAATAGGCAAGGGTGATGATTCGCACTTATTGCGGCAGATTCACGAACCGCTTATCTGGGCCCTCGCCAGTGCGCGGAAATACATCGCTCTCACCACCAAACCATCCAAAGCCAAAGCACGTGAATGGAATGAAAGGCTCCAGTCTTTACGCGACTTTGAGGAATTGGCAGATGCGGCGAATTACCTCCCGGGCCAACGCCTGGTGTTTCCTGCCGGCGAAGTAACTTCCAGAGCACGTGTCCTGAGCAAGCCGCCACCCACCTACACGGAAGAGGCGCGCAGAAACCGGATTAGCGGGACTATTGTGTTAGTGGCGATTTTCGCTATGGACGGCAAGGTAAAAGCCATTCGGGCGTTAAAGACCCTGCCGGACGGTCTGACCGAAATGGCGATCAGTGCCGCACGACAGATCCGGTTCATTCCCGCCATGAAGGACGGCAAGCCGGTGTCTAGGTTCATGCATCTCGAATACAACTTCAATTTGTATTAGCCTGCGGTGGACAACCCCACGGGGATTAGCTAAGTTGAAGCGAACGAAAAGGGTCGACAGATTACAACATTGAGCACAGAGGTATCGTCCAGCAATCCGGTAGTGCGCGCGATTATTGAGGGCACTGCGCCACGGCCTGCCCGGCTGGCCGCGGCAAGTGGCATGCTGCCTCTGGCGCAGTCGGACCTGATCGAAGTGCTGGTCGCGCTGCGGCAGGGCGAGGACGCCGAGCTTGGAAAAGCGGCGGCGGCAACCCTTATCGCGCAGTCGAGTGAAGACCTACTGATAGCAGCTAAATCTGATAGCACTCCCACCTCTGTCTTGACATATCTGGCGACCGGCGAAGAGATCAGTCGTGAAGTTCGCGAAGTGACGATCCTTAACAACCGCACTCCCGACGACGCTATTGCTGCTTTCGCGCGCCTAACCAAAGACGGTTCATTGTTGGAACTGGTCAGTATCAACCAGCAGCGCATGGTGCGCGCTCCTGCCATTCTCGACGCCATTCTCGCAAACACAGCCCGCACCCCTGAGGCCGAACGACGAGCGCGCGAAACGAGGGAAGAGTTTTTTGAAAAAGAACGCGGCGCGCGGCAGATTGCCGATGAGTTGCGCGCCAAAGGCAAATCCGCCGCCGCTGAATTTTTCGAGAGTGTGGATCTCGCTTCCACTCCTGAAGCCCTAAGCGCCGAGGATCTCTGGCTGATAGCGGCGCACATTGAAGTCTCGGATGCTGAGATTGACGAATCATGGCTGCCTTCAGAGACCTACGAAGAGTTGATGGCCGAGACCGCGGAGCAAGCCCTCGCCAACGTACGTCGCGTCATTCAACATGAAATGCTCGAGAGTGGCGAAATTAGTAATGAAAGAGTATCGATGATCCGCCGCATCATGCTGATGACTCCAAAGGATCGTTTGAAACTGGCCATGAAGGGTGATCGTGAAGCGCGCGGCATTCTGATCCGTGACTCGAACAAAGTCGTCGCCTGCGCCGTCATCAAGAACCCGCGTATCACCGATCCGGAGGTCGAAAGTATCGCCGCCATGCGCACTGTGGCGACTGAGGCCCTGCGGCTTATCTCTCTCAATCGCGCCTGGGCGCGGCTCTATCCGGTGATTCACAATCTCTCACGAAATCCGCGCAGTCCGATCCCCATGGTGATTGGCATACTGCCGCGCATTCGCACCAAGGACCTGCTTAATCTGGCCCAGAATCGAAATGTCTCAGAACAGGTTCGCAGGCACGCCCAACGTCTGGGACAGGCCCGCTCTGGAGCTTGAGGCCGTCACGCCGAGCGTCTACTGTGTACATCAACCGGCTGATGTAGATGCTTCACATTATTGTGATTTGCGCGCGCTTCAAGTCTCACGAAGCTTGTTCAAGCAGGCTAATTGTGCTTGACAGGTCACAAGCTTTCCGTATAATTTCCCACAGACCGAGCAATCAAATATTAAGCTTGGCAGTTCTTTTAATCTAGAAAGGGTGTCCCGTGGGGATTCCTGAGCGGGGCGATAAAGGTTCGCGTTGCGATTCTATTATTATTCGGTGAGGGCCAAAGAAATTATTCTCGCCAGCAACAACGCCTCGCCAGGTATTACGGAATCGGACCTAAGTAACGATTCTCTGTTCCCCCTTTAGAGCGCCGTCGCTACCCAGCTTTGCCCGAACCTGCCGGAATTTTATTGCCCCGCCAATCTTTATGAGATTGGCGGGGCAACTTCTTTGGAACCGTGCTTCAGGCTGGCTTCTGGTCGTTGGCCGGCTGAAGGGGCGCTACATGGCCAGACCTCCATCAACCTGAAGCACCTGGCCGGTGATATAGCGAGCGTCCTCCGACAACAAAAAGCAGGCAATGCGCGCCACTTCATCTGCTTCCGCAAAGCGGCCGAGAGGGATTTGCTCGAGAATCTTCGCGCGATATGTTTCGTCCAGCGCACCCGCCATCTCGGTTGAAACCATGCCCAGTGCCAGCGCATTCACAGTAACTTTGCGGCTGGCTACTTCTTTGGCAAGCGCTTTGGTCAAGCCAATCATGCCTGCTTTCGAAGCTGAGTAGTTCGATTGCCCGGCCATACCCACTTTGCCGCTAATCGATGAGATGTTGAGTATCGATCCGCCCTCTTCCTGCCGCAGCATCGTTCGCAGGGCGGCCTTGGCAAAATTCCAGGCGCCTTTCAGATTTGTGTCCAGCACGGCATCCCAATCATCCTCCTTCATGCGCAGGATCAGATTGTCGCGCGTGATGCCGGCGTTATTCACCAGGAAATCGATGCGCCCAAAAGTTTCTTTGACCTGCTTGACCATCTCGGCAGCCGCTTCAGTACTGGCGACATCGCATTGTGCCGCCAGGACGCGTATGCCCAGCGCTTGAATCTCAGCCTCTAATGACGCGGCCGCCTCAGCGCTCTGCGCGTAATTGAAAGCGACCTGGGCGCCGCGACGCGCCAGCTCAAGAGCGATGGCCCTTCCTATTCCCCGGGTAGCGCCGGTGACGATGGCAACTCGTCCGTCAAATTGTTTTTCTGACACGCTGCTTTATCCCCTGATAGTGATCCTTAAATCATTGGAGTTTTAGCCCCCGCAGGTACTCTCTGAATTCGACCGCCAGATCCGCGCGCTGCAAAGCAAACTCCACATTGGCGATCAGGAATCCCAGCTTGTCGCCCGCGTCGTGGCGCTTGCCCTCCAGACGCACCGCATAGAACGGTCGCCGCCTGAGCAGTGAACGCATCGCATCCGTGATCTGAATTTCACCGATTGCTCCCGCTTCAGTTTTTTCTATTTCCGCAAAAATATCCGGCGTCAAAACATACCGCCCGATAATTGCCAGATCCGACGGCGCGTCGCGAAAAGCCGGCTTTTCAATCATGTCGTTCACTTTGTAAATGCCGTCTGCGATCTCTTCGACGTCCAGGACGCCGAAGCGCGAGATGGCCTCTCCCTCAACCTGCATGGTGCCCAGCACCGGTGCTTCGTATTTCTCGTACACGTCAATCAATTGTTTGAGTGCAGGAGTTTTCGAATCCATGATGTCGTCACTCAACATAACGGCGAACGGCTCGTCGCATACCAGATCTCTTGCCTGCAATACCGCGTGACCCAGACCGAGAGCCTCCCGCTGGCGCACGTAACTAAAGCGCGCCATGTCAGAGATAGCTCGCACTTCTTTGAGACTTTCTTCTTTGCCGCGCTCGCGCAGCAGATGTTCGAGCTCAAACGAGATGTCAAAGTGATCTTCGATGGCGCTCTTATCTCGACCGGTGACGATGATGATGGATTCAATGCCCGAAGCGACTGCCTCTTCGACCACATACTGGATCAGAGGTTTGTCGACCAGGGGCAACATCTCCTTGGGCGAGGCTTTGGTGGCCGGCAGAAAGCGTGTGCCCAGACCGGCGGCGGGAAAGACTGCTTTGCGAATTTTGTGCATGCTTGTAAGTGACGGATCCTGTCTTGAACTATTCGGACCTGGTACTTAGATCCTGGATAGTCTTGCCTCTGCTGAGATTGCTTGTCATAGCACAACAACGGGGGTCACCACAAATGCTGGGTCCGTCTTATAAGGTGGACACCATAGACGGGTCGTAAAGTCAAGCTCTGGTCCGTAAGGAGCCCTTAAGACAGGGGTAGTAGAGTTAAGGAGGCGGGCGGCAGGTTTGTTGGTGGGAGCCGGGGCCGACGGACTCCGGAAAGGACGGCAGCCCCAACGCCCACTTCATGGTGATCAAGTGCGGAGAATCAACTCCTTACTTACATTCCCATACCCCGTTAATAATGGTGGCAGGAGCTCCTCCCGATCCACCCACCACGCAGGGAGCGCTATTCCGCAGACAGTTAGAGCAGTAAACCATCGCTCCGCCAGTTACAGTTCCGCTGGGAAGGCTGGCGTGCGCGAAGGTGGGAAGCTGCACCGGAGCATCAAATCTGTATCCTTTGTAGGGGGGATCCTGGGACCCGGTAAAACTCAAGAAGCCACTGGCGTCCCTTCTTACTTCATAAAAGAACGACGACTGCCCTAACCTGACTAGCGGCTTAGTGTAGTCGTTGGGAGCCATGACGGTGAGCACTGGCTTGGTTGGTTCTTCATCGTTCTTGATTTCGAAATCGGTACCGACTCGCGCGGCCCCTGCCTTGGCCCGTCCATCGGCAGGTTGACCCGTGCGAAAGATGACTTTGGCGCCCCCGAAGTCCGTCTCGCGTTCCTCTGCGCATACTTGAGACGGATCATTCTGGTTGAGGACCGGATTGTTTCCGTCATAACAGAAACGATCGCCAAAAGAGTAGACGCGCACTCCGCTGCCGAGGGTTGAAAAGGTAGTAGGGCCGTAAAGGCTGCCGTGGGATGTGAAGGTGCGACGTCCCTGGATCCTGATCGGGTCGCCGAAAATACTGTTCAATATGGAAATCGGATAAGAATAATCGCCCTCGAATCCGGTTACCGTCTTGAACACGAGGGAGTTTGTGGTTCCCTCACATTGTGAGTTTTCAATTGTGATATTGGAGCTCACCAGCGCTTCGAGCCAGTTCCCGCCACCCCCACCAAACGAATTCTCGATCAGGTATGCGCCGCCCTTCTCGATCTGCATACCATTTGAAGTAACACCTGTGACCTTGGCAGGCAGAAAAAACCAGGTACTGCTGATATGCCAGTCAGTATTGTAGACATGGGTGTAAATGCCTACGTCACAGATTGCGAAAACGCAATGGTCGACCTTTACGCTATCGAACTGCCAGCCCTGGACCGGGTCGTTAACAAGATCAGCGACTACGCTAATCCCTCTTCCCAGGCCGTAGAACGTAACATTCTTGAAATCCGTGTGATAAGTAGAGTTGGGTGCGGCGCCTTTTGCTTCGACGCCCACGGTTTGAGTCCAGTTTGGGAGACTGCTGTTGGCGTAGATGACGATGTCCTTGATGTTCATTCGGTCCTGACACTCACCGATCTGAAAGACCGTTTTGCCGACGGCGCTATCGGAGAGCTGGAGCCTGCAACTGCCGAGCGAGGTGCTCGCCGTTCCGCCATTGGCCCCCTGAATGGTCACGCCCGAAGGAATCTTAATTGGCAAGTTGTATCTCGACAGGGTTGGGTTGCCAACTTTGTAGAAGCCGTTCGGAAAGTAGAGAGTGCCTCCACCCACGATCCCAAGATCGTTCACGGCTTTTTGAATTGCTTCCGTGTCATCGTCTACGCCGTTACCTTTGGCATTGTAGGGCGGGGCCTTGACGTTGATGTACCCGTCGGGAAAGGGGACTTGGTAAGTAAGCGAAAACTTATTCGTGATGGTTCCTTCACTGAATACGATATCGTAGCGGCGGACGCCATCAGGAACGTAAAACTCCCAGGCGAAGAACACGTTGCTGCGAATGAAATCCAGCCCTTGTTGGTCGACGTGCTGTGTCAGGGCCGCATTGCGATAGATGTCCGTCGCGAGAGAAGTTGACCCATCACCGTTATAACTGTAAATGGTGAGCTTGGCATCGCTGACGCCGACCGACGCACAGGCCGCCTGCCGCAGCACCACAACACCACTGATTTTTTGACTGGCCCAAGCGAGGGAAAACGAACCGAGCATGAATACCAGTATCAGCATTGAACGTTGCCATAATGTTTTCATGAGAACCTCCTTCAGAGTGGGCAGACGCGCTCACTGACGAGTCCCCAGCAGGCGCAGGTGCCAGGCTAAAAGGGATCGACCGAGGAGCCGAATCATGGGAGGTCCTCAGAACCTACCCCTCCTTGCATCGCAAGTCAACAGTTTCTTATCGACACAGTTTCTTATCGACTGTAAACCCCAAGTTGAAATGTCACCCGGGTTTCTTATCGATACGGTTTCTTGACGACGCGCCGGGGTTCAGTTCGGCAGATTCATTCGCTCTGAATCCCCGGTCAGCCAGTGCGTCGATCATCTGCGCGTCTTGCGCCGCTGGTGAAATCGTTCCACTCGAGCTTCACGGCCGACGCGGCCAGACTAAACCAGTCGCCTGGGGTGTGCATCTACTTGTTCACTCAGGTACAATCACGCGCCATGCCCAGTGACCTGGACTTGGGCCAATCAATCTGAAACATTCACAATCTGGTGACAAGTGCTGGATATTAATTACGTCCGCGAAAATCTCGAACAGGTAAAAACCTCGCTCGCCAGTCGCGGCATGGTGCCCGGCGCTCTGGATGACTTTATCCAGGCCGACGCCGATCGTCGCCGTGTGATTGCCGAATCCGACGAACTAAACGCTCGGCGGAACACTGCCAGCCGGGAAATCGGCGCGCTCATGAAAGAGGGCAAGCGCGCCGAGGGCGACGCCCGGCGCAAGGAAGTGGGGGAATTGAAGGACCGGATTGCGGAGCTCGATCAGTTGCGCGAGCAGGCGGAGACGCGGATGCGAGCGTTGCTTTCGACGCTGCCGAACCTTCCCCATGCAACCGTTCCAGTCGGCGCGGACGAATCTGCCAACGTGGAAGTGCGGCGCTGGGGGACGAAGCCTGAATTTGATTTTGCGCCCAAGGATCACGTCGATTTGGGGACGGCGCTGGACATCCTGGATCTCGAACGGGCCAGCAAGATCGCGGCCGCGCGCTTTTCCATTCTGAATGGAGCAGGAGCCCGCCTGGAACGGGCGCTGGTGAACTTTATGCTGGACTTGCACACACGCGAGCACGGCTACCTGGAAACTCTGCCGCCGTTCATCGTCAACAAAGACTCGCTGTTTGGCACCGGGCAACTGCCAAAGTTTGAAGAAGACCTTTTCAAACTGCGAGACGATCGCGATCTGTATCTGGTGCCCACCGCTGAGGTGCCGGTGACCAATTATCACCGTGAAGAAATTCTCGATGCGGCGCAGCTTCCCAAAAAGTGGGTGGCCTACACTCCGTGCTTTCGTTCGGAAGCCGGCAGTTATGGGCGCGACACTCGTGGCGTGATTCGCCAGCATCAGTTCGAAAAAGTTGAACTCGTGAAATACGCTTTGCCGGAGAATTCATACGAAGAACTCGAATCGCTCACGCGCAATGCCGAGACAGTGCTGCAACGTCTGGGTATCCATTATCGGGTGGTCGCACTGGCTACGGGTGATTTGGGATTCAGTAACGCGAAGACCTACGACATTGAAGTTTGGCTGCCCTCGCAGAATACGTTTCGCGAGATTTCTTCGTGTTCGAACTATGAGGCTTTCCAGGCACGGCGGGCCAACATTCGCTTCCGACGCAGTGGCGGCGCAAAACCGGAGTTCGTGCACACATTGAATGGATCCGGGCTGGCAGTGGGACGAACCTGGGTGACGATTCTCGAAAACTATCAGCAGGCGGATGGTTCGGTCGTAATTCCGGAAGCTCTAAGGCCCTACATGAATGGCATGGAAAGGATAGAAGGCAAGTAGGCAGAAGGCGGAAGGCAGTAGGCAGTAGACAGAAGGCAGAAGGCAGTTCCGGGGGCCCTTCCCTGGGATCGCCGCCTGGGACCGCACGCATCCTTGCGTGCTCTTTTTCGGCTGATGCTTCTTTCCCCCCCTGGGATCCTCCCTGGGACCGCACGCATCCTTGCGTGCTCTTGTCGTGGGGCTAATATCTTCCGCTTTCTATGTCAAGCATCCTTTCGTGTTCTCCTTCCGCCTACTTCACCTTCAGCTCAAACGGCATCAGGAGCATTGCGTCGCCGGCCTTCATCTTGTCAAGCAACAGCGCATAACGGAAGGCGCGGCGCGCGTCCTCGGGCAAGGTAGCCAGCACTGCACGCTGCTGGCGCAGCTGTGCGGTCTCCATCGTCCCGCCCTCTTCATCATCACTGCTATTAAACAGTTCCTGAATAAACGTTTGCGGATAGGGGAAGATGACGCGTTGCACCCCTTTGTCAGCAGGAATTTTTGCCAGATCTTTAGCAATCTCAATCGCCCGATCCAGCCCGCCATATTCATCGACCAGCCCGTTGTTCTTACCCTGCGCTCCGGTCCACACCCGGCCCTGTCCAACTGAGTCTACGTACTCGTCGCTCCGGTTGCGACCCTTGGCTACTTTCGGTACGAAGTCTTCGTAGTAGGTCGTTTTGATCCAGCCTTCAAACTTTGCTCGCTCATCGTCGTTGAACTTTTCTGTTTCGCGGAACATTCCCGAGATCTTACCGCGCATCACGTACTCATTTGTGATGCCAAGCCAGTCGTATAAGCCTTTGACAACCGGTTTGCCGGCAACGACGCCGATTGAGCCGGTAATGGTGGAAGGCTCGGCCACAATCTTGTTGGCGCTGGCTGAAATGTAGTAGCCGCCGGAAGCAGCCACATCGCTCATCGAAATAACTACGGGTTTTTTCTGGCGCGCCTCATCGACAGCATGCCAGATGATGTCCGAGGCCAGGCCGGAACCGCCGGGACTGTCCACTCGCATGACAATGGCCTTGATGCCCTTATCGTTAGCCGCGTCTCTGACCGCCTTAGACAGAGTGTCAGAGCCTATCGATTGGCTGCCGCCGGGACTGTTTTCAGATTTCCCGGAACCAATGTCACCGGTCGCGTAGATGACTGCGATTCTTTCCCCTTTATTCAGTCCCAGCGACTGGGCCTCTATCATCCGGTAATCCGACCCTTTCACCAGATGCAATTCGTCCGACTCTTTATATCCCAGACGCTTTTTTAATTCCTGATGAACTTCATCGCGGTAGCTTGCTCCATCGATCAGACCTGCTTCTTTTGCCGCCCTGGCATTGTAGGGAGCATTGTCAATCAGGGCCCGCATGTCTGCCGCTGATTTCCCACGAGCTTTGGCCGTCGCCTCCACATAGCGATTGAAAAGATCGTCAAGCAGTTCGTTTACATACTGCCGGTGCGCCTCGGTCATGCTCTTCTGAGTGAACATGTCGCCGGCGCTCTTGTATTTCCCGATTTGATAGATGTCGGGATAAATGCCGAGCTTGTCCAGCGAGCCGCGAAAGAACATGACGTCCGCTGCCAACCCGTTAATGAAGAGCTCGCCCGGGGGCGCCAGGTAAATCCGGTCGCAGGCGCTGGCAATGTAGTATTCCTTGTTCATGCCTATTTCCATGTAGGCAAAAACAGGTTTGCCTGACGAACGAAAGTCGGCAATGGCGTCGCGAATTTCTTCGCTCTTGGCCCAACCGGCGCCTGAACCATCAATGTCCAAAAGAATTGCCGTGATGCGACGGTCGACCTTGGCTTTTTTGAATTGCAGCACGAGGCTGGTGAGCGATTGTTCCGGTCCACCAAAAAATCTCCGCAGCGGATCTTCCGGAACGTAATCGGGCAGCGCGCCTGAGACGCTCAAGGCGAGCACGCTGTTATCGCGAATGTTGGGAGCATTGCGGCGAAAAGCTGCAAAAATCAAGGCGACTCCGAGGATCGCCACCAGTACCACGACAGCCAATACACCGAGAATTATAAGAGCAGTCTTTCGTGCGCGCGTCATTGCCATAATCAGTTCCTAATTTATATTTATGAGATTTTTCCCGTTTGTAGGTACGGAAGAAAGGAGAAAAAGGTTTAGGATCTTCAGCAGCCAGAACGCAACGGGCACAGGCCGAACAGGGGAAGGGGTAATCTATTGTCTTCGCCTACTGGTTCTTGACAATCCAGCCGCCGCCAACCACTTCGTCGCCTCGATAAAACACCGTCGCCTGGCCCGGGGTAATGGCCCGTTGCGGTTCGTCAAAAATGACACGTACACGCCCTGCGGGAAGGGGTGTAATTTCAGCGGCGGCAGCCTCATGACGGTACCGCACGCGCACCTCGGCGCGAACGGGTCCGGAGGGCTCGTCAAACGCAATCCAGTTAACACCCGCCGCGGTGAACTGGTCACACAATAATTCGTCCGCTGCCCCCACCACCACTTTGTTCCCGGGCGCATCGATAGAAAGCACATAGAGTGGCCGCTCAGCGGCAATGCCAATCCCCCGGCGCTGGCCCACCGTGAAACGATGTATCCCATCATGCCGGCCTACGACCACACCCTGCGAATCAACCAGCGCTCCCGGCGCCGGTATCTCCCTGGTCCGCTCTTCCGCGGTCAGGTAGCGGTCGAGAAAACCGGCGTAGTCACCATCCGGCACAAAACAAATTTCCTGTGACTCAGCCTTTTCCGCTACCTCGAGTTCACTGCCGCGGGCCAGATCGCGCACTTCCGGCTTGGACATTTCACCGAGGGGAAACATGGCGTGGGAAAGTTGCTCCTGTGTTAACTCCCAGAGAAAGTAAGATTGATCTTTCTGGTGGTTGCGACCGCGCAGGAGGCGATAGCGATTCGCCCCTGTATCGTATGCGACGCGCGCGTAATGTCCGGTAGCAACCTTGTCACAACCAAGACTAGTGGCCAGACGGTCGAGCGAAGCAAACTTCAGACGGCTGTTACACGCCACACATGGAATTGGGGTCTCACCGCTCAGGTAACTGGCCACAAAGGGCTGCACGACATCGCGTTCGAATTCTCGTTCCAGATTCAGGACATAAAATGGAAAGCCGAGCTGCTCCGCCACGCGCCGTGCATCGTAAACATCGTCGAGCGAGCAGCAACGCGACGGCAGCGGATCGCCATTCTCATCGACACTGATGCCGCGCCGCTGGTTCCACAACTGCATCGTAAAGCCGACCAGTTCGTGTCCCTGTGTCTTTAACAGCGCTGCGGCTGCCGACGAATCAACCCCGCCACTCATGGCTACTGCAATTTTCATCGCTACAAATTCTTCCTGGAAATTCAGGCCCCTTCTTTCTGCCTTGTCGCCTCGGTGTTAAGATTCCTGAGCGCTTACAGCATAGCGCAGGCTTCGCTAAACGTCAGCCGAGGGCGGCGAAAGGAGAGCTTGATGAGGTCAACCGGGTTGTTTCTCTTATTTGCTCTGCTGCTCTGCGCCGCGCTGAAGGGCCAATCGCAGGAGCCAGACAAGTTGCCCACGCTGGCGCCAAATGCGCCCGCCGACAAGTCCCAGCCGGTGAAAAGCACTGAGCAAAAGGCTTTTGAGGACGCCATCAAGCCCTATATTGAGAAGGCACGCAAGACATACCCGGCGGCGAAAGCTCGCTTTCTGGCTGGCCTGCCCGCAAACCATTTCTTTTTTGTCACAACGCGGTTACACGACTCGGCGGGCCACTGGGAACAGGTATTTATCGCGGTTAAAGAAATCAGCGACGGCGTCATCAAGGGGTTGATTGCCAGCGACATTGAAACCGTCTCCGGCTACAAAGCCGGGGACAAATATTCATTTCCCGAGGCGGAACTGCTGGATTGGACCATCAGCAAGCCTGACGGATCGGAAGAAGGAAATTTTGTAGGCAAGTTTCTCGATACCTACAAACCTGATTGAAACATCATGTCTGAATTAGCCATTGAGGAATATCGCGTCGCCGACGAGCCCTACTATCTCGCCGTCAACAGTGAGATTGATTTGTTCGCGGCGGCCCATGCCGCCCACCTGCCGGTCATTCTCAAAGGGCCAACCGGCTGCGGCAAGACGCGTTTTGTCGAACACATGGCCTGGCGGCTCGAGCGACCGCTAATCACTGTCGCCTGTCATGAGGACCTTTCGGCCACCGATCTTGTGGGCCGCTTCCTGCTCGAAGGTGAAGAGACAGTCTGGCATGACGGGCCGTTGACCGCCGCTGTACGCAACGGCGCCATCTGCTATCTCGATGAAGTTGTTGAAGCACGCAAAGATACCGTAGTCATTATTCATCCGTTGACGGACCATCGTCGCCGGCTGCCGATTGAGAAACGCGGCACCATCCTCGATGCGCCGGCAGACTTCATGCTGGTTGTTTCTTACAATCCCGGCTATCAATCGATCCTTAAAGACATGAAGCAGTCGACCCGCCAGCGCTTTGTGGCGATCGATTTTGATTACCCGCCGCCCGAGATGGAAACGGAGATCGTGGTGCGCGAAGGCGGCGTGGATGAAGGTACGGCGCGAGATCTGGTGCTGATTGGACAGAAGGTACGCAACCTGCGCGGCCATGGCCTGGAGGAAGGTGTTTCGACGCGTTTGTTGATCTACGCCGCCCAGTTAATCGCACTCGGCATTCCGCCGGTGACCGCCGCGGAAACAGCCATGTGCTCACCCATCACGGACGACCGCGAATTGCAACGAAGTATTAGAGAGATTGTCACCACCGTGATTTGACCACGGCAGTCCAGCCTCTGCAAGGCAATACTAATGAGTGAGTTTGAAGCTAATCGTGATCCTCCAGCCGGGGATTCCTCCAGGAATTCTGATTTGCAGTCCCTTGAGCTGGAACTCCAGGAGCAGCTCGGCGCGCTCAAAACTCCGGCCGAGCGCCAATCCCTTCTGCAACTTACCCGCGAGCTAACACGGCTGCCTTTGGACCAGTCCGCCGCAATCCTGGAAACCAGCGCAGTCATCGCGGGAGTCTCACTGCGTGCGAGTATTGAATTTCTGCGCGCCGCTCCGGAAGCCGCCGCCGTCCTGGAAGCAGGAGAGTTACATTCGTGGGGCGAACTCGGCCGCCGTCTGGCCCTGGGAGATGCGGAAACCGCCATTTCGTTTTTCCTCGCCGGCGTAAACGACCTGCGTGAATTGCCGGCAGCGCTGCGCCCACTCCTTTTCAAAGTCTGCCTGCGCCAAATCGTCTTATCGGGCAGCGTTGCGTTGGAAACATTTCATGGCGGCGCCGCTCTCGCGAAAGCAGTCCGCGATCCCGACGTGCTGCGCTCAGTTCTGGAAATCGCAGGCGAGATATCGCGTCGCTCGGCAAAGCACAGCGCAGATTTTTTGCGAACCACACCCAGGGTCATGGAATCCCTGGGCAGATTCAAAGACACACCGGAAGTCCGGGAAGTCGCATTGGCGCTCGCGGCCGAATTTGCACAACGCGCTGGCGGCATCGCCGCTGATTCCTGGAGCTCAATGCCCGCGGCGCTTGCGGGCCTGGAGGCGGCGCCTGCGATTCAATTGCTCAGTCAAACAGCTCGCTTCCTTGAGCGGGGCGGAGGCGTGGCGTTGCAGGTGCTGGTTGCGGGCAGCGAGATCCTTCGCCTTTTGCCCGACGTGTTTGCCGAATGGATTGCCCTGCTCTTACTGGTTGCCGAACACGGCAACGCCAGCCTCGTAGCCTTCGTCCGCAGCAGCCCAAAGTTTGTTCGCGCTCTGTCGCTTCAGATGGAGCGCCCGCAGGCACGCGATATTGCCCACCGTGTGATGCGCCTGACAAGCGAAATCGCCGCAGTCGATGGCGAAGCCGCCCTGGCCTGCTTTCGCGCCAGCGCCCCCGCCTTGCGAGCCGTCTCCATTGAACAGTTTGAAGAATGGGCAAGGCACGGGCTGGCTCTCGCGCACAGTGACGCGCGCGCACGCCGCAGTTACTTCGCGGTGGAGACACGGCGCAGC
>DAIMCP010000024.1:0-45971 GCA_036726305.1 Pyrinomonadaceae bacterium
CTGCGCGCCTTCCGCAAAGGGATCGAGTTTGAGTTGCTGAACAAACTCGGTCTGGTCGCCGCTGTGGCCTTGTTTGTTTACCTCGTCTTAAAGGTTTTCGACATGGACGGACGAGGGGTTCTCGGGCTTGCCATTCAGCCAACCTACGAAGGACGAATGTTTATGGCCGAGATGTTGTTGGGAGTTATCGGCCCCATCGTCATGCTCCTGATTCCGCGGGTGCGAAACAATCAATTCGGCTTGTTCGTGGCAGCGCTGATGGTTGTGCTCGGTTTTGTGATGAACCGCATCAATGTCGCGATTACCGGCATGGATCGTTCTTCGGGTGTCAACTACTTTCCGAGCTGGACGGAACTGGCGGTCACCGCTTCGATAGTCGCTGCGGGCTTCCTATTGTTTGGGCTCGCGGTGAAGTATCTAGACGTTTTCTCGCGCGACGAGATGGACAACATCACGCGTGGCAAACGGTCTGAGTTGCCTGTTCTGGCTGCCTTCCGCCAACCGCTGTGGAGTGCAACTACACTGGCCCTCCTCATTGGTCTGGTCTTCATGGGGGCGACGGTAGCGTTGAGTTATGACGGCGTCAGGCGGCGCGTGCCGGCGCCAGAACCTGCGGCCGAGAACGGCGACGTCAATATCAGCGCCGCGCTTGGTGAGCTGAGAGTACCCGGCGACGTCGCCATCAAAATGGGAGAGAGCAGTCCAGGGCTGGTGATCTTCAGCCATGCGCGCCACGTCGCGACCGCGAAGCCCAACTGCAACGGATGTCACTCGAGTCAATTTAGAATGCTCTCTTCCAGCGCCGACATCTCACCCGGCAAGAAGATGCAGAGGTGCGGGCAGTGCCACGACGGCATCAAGGCCATTAGCACTACAAATAAGGAGCTGTGCGATTCCTGTCACACGCGACACTAAGAACGTTCGTCTACCGTTGATTAATCTGAGTTTTAAACTCACCTTCTGTCTAATCGGCGGGATGGTGCTCATCTTTTCGGCGCTCGGCTACCAGATTATCAGACTGCACCGCGAGAACCTCGAAGAGGCTACTTACGCGGCCGGCGATCGCATCACCGATACAATCAAACGCAGCACGCGTTATGGGATGCTGCACAATCGCAGCGACGAGACACATCAAATCGTTCGGTCAATAGGTTCACAGCCGGGCATCGAGAAGATCAGCATCTTCAACAAGGCCGGCGCGATTAGGTTTTCAACTGATGAGCGAGAGATCGCGACAAGCGTCGACAAGACGGCGGAAGCCTGTCGCGCGTGCCACGTGCGGGAAAATCAGATTTCTCAATCCGGCTTGGCTATTCCGCACCAACTCAGCCGTGCGGAACGCACCCAAATCTTCGTTGCCGCAGACGGGCGCCGAATTTTGAGCGTAATCGACCCAATCGACAACGACTCGAGCTGTTCAAATTCTTCCTGCCACGCCCATGCACCCGAGATAAGAGTACTGGGGATGATCAATGTGCGCATGTCGCTCGCATCAGTTGATCAGGCTATCAGCGCCAGCCGGCGCCAGATGATTCTGAGCTTATTTGCGTCGATCGCACTCCTGTCGGTGGTCTTTGCGGCGCTAATCTGGAGCATGGTCCACAAGCCGGTCCATCGGCTTATCGTCGGAACGAATCGCGTGGCGGCGGGAGACCTGGACCACAAAATCAGGATCGAATCACATGACGAACTAGGCAACCTGGCCCGTTCGTTTAATCACATGACGGCGGAGTTGAAGCGCGCCAATGCGGAGATAAGCGACTGGACAAAGACTCTTGCCGACCGGGTCGAAAAGAAAACGGCGGAACTGCGCCAAGCGCACGAGCATGTTCTGCGAGTCGAGAAGCTGGCCTCGATCGGCAAACTCGCGGCCATAGTCGCCCATGAAATCAACAATCCGCTCGCCGGGATTCTGGTTTATGCCAGACTGCTCCTGAAGCGCGCGGACCGCAGCGACGACTCGCCCAAAGTCACCGCCGAGACAAAGAGTCACCTCGAAATTATTGCCACCGAGTCCGCGCGTTGTGGTGAGATTGTCAAGGGATTGTTGCAGTTCGCGCGACAGAGTCGACCCAGTGCCGAGCCTAACGACCTCAATGAAATTATTCGGCAGTCGATTCGCCTGGTGCAGCATAAGCTCGAACTGGCAAGCATCCGCACCGAGATCAAACTAGACAACAATCTGAATCGAGTCGTTTGCGATGCTCAGCAGATCAAGCAGGCGCTGGTCGCCCTGTTAATAAACGCCTGTGAGGCGGTCCGACCACATGAGGGAGTGATCGCGATCGAGTCGCACGGCCTGCCCCATCTGAATAAAACCGAGATCCGCATCAGCGACAACGGCATTGGCATGGATGAAGAGACAAAGCAGATGATCTTCGAGCCGTTTTTTACGACTAAGGAACAGGGAAAAGGCGTGGGGCTTGGCCTGGCGGTAGTCTACGGAATTGTTACCGCCCACGCCGGCGAAATCGAGGTTTTCTCTGCGTCCGGCAGCGGTACAACTTTCGTGATTCGCCTGCCCAGCGGGGCCAGTCCGGCTGAGTTCCCATCGCACGAGATCGAACCGGCAGCAGCCCGCGTAAGCGTTAAGGTGGATAAAGCCATGCCAGCGCCTCTGCCTCGAGCAGTATCTTAGGAGGTTAGACTATGGAAACAGAAAAAGCTCGGATTCTGATCGTCGATGACGAGAAAGTTGTGCGCGACTCGCTCGCAAATTGGTTCCGCGATGAGGGCTATCGGGTAGACGTGGCTGAGTCCGGGAAAGAGGCACTGGCAAAGCTCGCGCATGAGAACTGGGACGTTTTCCTGATCGACATTCGCATGCCCGGCATAGACGGTCTCGAACTGCAGCGTAAACTCAAAGAGGCGCAGCCCGACGCGACTGTGATCATAATGACGGCTTTCGCCTCAGTTGAAACCGCGGTCGAGGGAATGAAGCAGGGTGCCTACGATTACATCATTAAGCCCTTCGATCCCGACGACCTGGAGCACACAATTCGTAACGCTGTCGAGCGGAAGAAGCTGGTCTCAGAGAATCAGCAACTCCGTACAAAGATCGATGAGTTAAATCTGCTTCATGAAATCGTCGGCACCAGTGCCGCCACGCGCCGACTGCTTGAACAGGTGGCAATGGTTTCCGCTTCCGATACTACCGTGCTGATTCGCGGTGAATCTGGAACTGGAAAAGAACTCATCGCGCGCGCGATTCACGCGAACAGCACGCGCCGCTATATGCCCATCGTGGTTGTGAATTGCGGTGCCCTTTCCGAAGGCGTGCTCGAATCAGAACTCTTTGGCCACGAAAAAGGCGCGTTCACCGGCGCACAATATCGTCGGAAAGGAAAATTCGAAATGGCCGACGGCGGCACACTGTTTCTCGACGAGATTGGCGACATTGGCCTTAAGACGCAAGTTGATCTGCTACGCGTGCTCGAGGAAAAAAAGATCTGCCGTGTCGGCGGAAACGTGGAAATTCCCGTGAATTTCCGTCTCATCACGGCTACGAACAAAAACCTCGAATCAATGAATGGGGAGGAAACATTCCGCGAGGATCTCTACTATCGTATCAACGTCTTCTCTCTGACTATTCCGCCGCTCCGCGAGCGGCGCGAAGATATCTCCTTGCTTGCCGACCACTTTCTAAAGAAATTCGCACGCAGCATGAACCGCTCCGTAACCGGCATCTCTGCCGCTGCCGGACCGATTCTGGTCAACTATGACTGGCCCGGCAACGTGCGTGAATTACAGAACGCCATTGAGCGCGCCGTACTGGTCTGCAAGAGTTCGAAAATTGAACCCTACGATCTGCCCCTTAATCTCAACCAGAGCAATGGCGGGCCGGTTGGCAAGTCACTGGCCGAGATCGAACAACACCACATCAAACAGATTCTGCAAGAAACGGGGTGGAATGTTTATCGAGCGGCGCGCCTGCTCCAGATTGACCGCGTGACTCTCTACAACAAAATCAAGAAGTATGGATTCAAGCGAGAGCCAGTGGCGAGTTAACGACGTAAGCACTTTTGGTCCAGAGCAAGCGAAGTCGGGCCCTCAGCCCGATCCACCGAGGTGAGTAAGATCGTCGATGCGTGTCCCCGAGATCAATATCGTGGCAGTCGGCACAGTGGATCATGATATGCTCGACTACCTGGCCCTAACGATTTCCGCTAGCTTCGACACTTGCTGTCAGAGCCTGGGCGTTACCTTGGATACTCAGGGTGCTTACGATCCAGCCCGGCGCCAATATAACTCCACCCAACTCCTGGTCAAGCTCTTGGAAGTGAATCTTCCCAGGGAGAGTAAGATGCTCGGGGTCGCCGAAGTTGATCTCTTCATACCCATTTTCACTTTTGTCTTTGGTCAGGCGCAGCTTGGAGGTCGCGTCGCGTTGTTTTCTGCACACCGTCTGCGCCCGCAGTTTTACGGTCTGCCAGAAAACAAACAGCTCCTCTATTCGCGTTGTGAGAAGGAAGCCAACCACGAACTCGGACATACCTGCGGCCTCGCGCATTGCCGGAGCTATGATTGTGTCATGCACGTCTCAAACTCGGTTGAAGAAGTGGATCTTAAACCCAGTAGTTTCTGCTCTACTTGCGATGTTCTTGATACGAACAGATCCGCCAGGCAGGCCAGACTTCTGACGTAGCTCTCTTCCATGGTGGTAAGGCCCGGGTGATCGCAGATGATAGACCCTCGATCTGGTGGGCTTGGGTTGACCAGTCGCAATGACTGGCGGCATTTTTCGTTTATGCTCCGCACTCTATCCAGCTCCTGACATAGCTCCTCAATCACGGAAACGGGAAGGCGACGATTAATCGCCGTTTTTAGCTAATTCAAACGTCTGGAAGTGCGTGACCTCGAAGCGGGTCCTGCCGGCTACATCTGTGTGGCGGCTCAGGAGTGGTGTGGCCATTAGTCTCGTCTCTGACCGAACTGCCTCAGCTCTGCGGGTTTTTTTCGCGCTGGCCTTTCTCTTTGCCGTGTCCTCATGGACCACGGCTCAATCCGCTTTTGCGCCAAACCTGACGGCCGAAAGACTCGCCGCGATGAAGCAAGCGGTGGTCATCGTCACTACCTTCGATCAACAAGATAGACCGTTGCTCCAGGGCAGCGGTTTTTTTATCTCAGCCAACTGTATCGTGACCAACTCTCATGTAATCAGGAATGCGACCCGGATTGAAATCAAGACTTTTTCGGGCAGGACAAGCACCACTCACCATGTGCTCGCCGACAACGAGTCGGACGACCTGGCTTTGCTGGTTTTGGAGGGTTCATTGACGAATGAGGTGTTGCAACTGGAGGAATCGACGCCTCTGGAAGGCGAACCAATCATTGTCCTCAGCAATCCGAAAGGCTGTGCCTGGAAGTTTACTTATGGCCAGATCGGCTTGCTCTGGGAATTTGGCGGATTTAGTGGCCGCATTCAAATCAGCGCGCCAATCTCACCCGGAAGTAGCGGTGCGCCCGTTGTAAATGAGCGTGGGAGGGTAGTCGGCGTGGCGGCAATGCACATTCCAGGCGATGAAGAGCTAAACTTCGCGGTGCCCGCCGAGAGCCTACGAGCGCTGCTCAATTCCTCGACCAACTCTGCCCTCGGTCCCGTTCTGCCGGCGGGTGAATCCAAATAGCTGACTTTCCCAACACGGCGGAAGCGTCTTTGCTGTTGGTCGCATTTGGGCCCACGAAACCTTCAATGATTCGACACAGTCAGGTTTTGGTACATCAAACTGATTGATAAGCACTCGTCAGGTTCCTTTGCAGGGAGCAGCCAGTTACAAAGTGCACATTTTGAGCGTGAAAGGCCCTAAAAATTGCCGATTTGGCAAGACTTTGAGGCAAGTGTGTGATATACCTCTTCCCGTTAGTTTTAACTTAATGTACTGGCGGAGGTATCACACTAGACCATGGCGACTGCAACTGGCAAGAAGCGCATGACTCAGTCCGAAGTAATCAACCATTTCGCTGAAAAGACCGGAATGAAGCGAGCACAAGTGAAAGAGTTCTTTGAGGAGATCTCTAATCTGGCCGCTTCACAAGTGAAGACGAACGGTGAGTTCGTCCTTCCGGGTTTCGGGAAACTTGTAAAGTCCGAGCGGAAAGCTCGTGAAGGACGAAACCCGGCAACTGGGGAAACCATTCAGATCCCGGCGAAGACCACCTTGAAGTTTCGCGTTGGCAAAGGAATGAAGGATACGGTTCTACCCAAAAAGTAAAGCTGCCCTCTCGCTTCTTCGCCTTAATTCACTAGCGCCGCTTACAGCTCCACTTTCGGTGGACACTGGGGCGGCGCTTCCGTTTTTTCCAGCCAATTCCAAGTTTTTCTTAGCAAGTAGGACCGGTTGCAAGACTTCCAACGTGAGATTGCAGCTATAATTCAGGCTTGGAGGCTTGAATAAGGTGGGGCGAACAATCGTCTAAACCCAATGGTTCCTAAGACTGATACTGTGCATTCGGCGCGCCGTCAGGCGCCAATCGTGACCTCTCGTCGCTCCACGCGCACGACCTCCGTCGTTATTCCTTTGAAAAGTAACGAGGTTGAGCTTGTGTTTGGTAAGCGACGCGTTAAGTTGACTAACCTGGACAAGCCCTTCTGGACAAAACCCCGGATCACTAAGCGCCAACTGCTGCAATACTACGCAGACGTTGCACCCTTTCTGCTTCCTCATCTCCGCGACCGAGCGATGGTGATGAAGCGCTACCCTAATGGCGCCTCGGGGGACTTCTTTTTTATGAAGCGGGCACCGCATCCGCGGCCAGATTGGATTGAGATCTGTTCCATTGGCCATCCCTCCGGAAATATCATCGATTTTCCAATCATCCAGGACTTGCCTTCCCTTTTATGGGTGATCAACCTCGGGTGCATCGATCTTAACCAATGGTACGCGCGGTGTGACGATGTCGATAGACCGGACTATCTGCATTTCGATCTCGATCCGGTCCCTGGGGCTAACTTCGATCGGGTCAAAGAAACTGCGCTCGTCGTTCGGGAAACTCTGACGGCGCTCAAGATGCCGAGCTATGCCAAGACGACAGGATCCAAGGGAATTCATGTCTACGTGCCGATAGTCCGGGGGCCGACGCAAAAGCAGGTTTGGACCGTAGCGAAGGAAGTGGGGCGACTGCTGGAAGCCGCGCACCCGAAGTTGATCACCGCTGAGTATAAGATTGCGAAACGCCCAAGAGGCAGAGTCCTGGTCGACTACAATCAGAATGCGTGGGGACGGACACTCGCTTCGATCTACTCGATCAGGCCAAAGCCCCTGGCGAGTGTTTCCACGCCGGTTACCTGGGAGGAAGTTGAGCAGGGGATAAAGATTGAGGATTTCAGGATTGACAACGTGCCGGCAAGGTTGGCCAAACTGGGAGACCTCTGGAAGCCACTGCTTGCTAAACGAGGTAGCTTTCAGTTGGATCGTCTCTTAAATCACGGCTGAGTGGCCGCATCTCTTCATGCGCATTCTTCCCGAGCTTTGAAGTCTTCTTACTGGGGTTGTGAAAGGTGTCTATCGGAGAGCAACCGGCAAGGTTTTGCCAGGAATGGGGCGGCTAGTGGGACTTGAACCCACGACCTCTTGATTCACAGTCAAGCGTTCTAACCAACTGAACTATAGCCGCCACAAAACGAGTAGAGGTTCTCAGTTTATGGTATTGCCCCCGGCAGGACTCGAACCTGCGGCCCTCTGCTTAGCTTCCAGCATCAAGTTTCCCTGACCGCCCAAACTGCGGGGTTGCTGGCTGGACTATATCTTGGACATCTCAGTCCCGACCCGTATAGTCTCTGAGGATCCCGCTCAAATAACACGAAGCGGTTTCCTGCGGATTACCCAATCCTTCCGGATTGTTACTCCCACCTGAGAAGTACCGAAGGCTCTAAGGGCGTTCCCGCATATGGGGTCGTCCACTCAATGGGTTCCTGATAGACCTTCCCCATTAAGGCTCCTACAAGGCAGATGCTCTATCCACTGAGCTACGGGAGCACATCCGTTTTGCCTGGCCGTGATGTTAGCATGCGAACAGCCGGCCAGGTCAACCACCATCAGCCATCGACACTGCGCCACTCCAAAAATGCTGATCGCGGGCAAAAATAAAGAGACCGCAGGTCTGGACCGGCGGCCTCTTTGGTCATTCCAGAGTAAAGAAATGGCTTAAGCGGCGCGGGATCGTTCCGTTGATTCCGCAAAAACGCGTCTGCCGTTGATCGCGTCGTCAATGATTTCCCGTACGGCCGAGGTATCAGGATTAACATCCATCCGGTCGCACGCTCGCAAGTGTCGCACAATGCCTTCGGTGGCAATTTGCTGTGCTACACCAGTTAGTTTCGAATAACGACGCGCCTGAATATGGTCAATTCTAAGAAGCCGCTCATCCAGCGGCAGATTTTTACCAAAAGTCACGATTGCTATTTCTCCTCCATAAGACCCGGGATACCGAGTGGTTGATTTCAAAACTATAGATGCTTTGCCGGCGTCTTGGGATGCAGTTTCATTGCAAAAACCCATTATAGTCCTCACCAAAAGCGGTCCCCCCGCTCCGGTAGCCAATAATCATGCTCAGCAAAACTTTGAATTATACAGATCAGTACCCAAAAACGAAAGGTTTTTTTTCGGAAACGGGTCAATTGCTTAAGTGATATCTTAACTGGAATGGCAACTTCTCATATCGCAAGGGTTAGAGGTGCCGACCAGTCCTGAGGCCTAAGCGGAACAAGTGGGGGCTCAGCCAGGAAAAGCCGACAGACACGTCAACGAGCACCAAATTTAGAGCCTCCCCCCCGGACTCGTGGCAAGGTGGTACGCCCTGGAGAGCTCAAATCCATGAAAAATGACCCCTTCTGGCTAAAAGGCCACAGATTGGCTAAACTTCGCTTTCACAATCAGATTGTTGGAAAGTAGTAGGAGTTCGCAAATGCCGGATGAGCAGAGAACCGCAAATAATTCGCAAACCTATCTCGTGGATGCCGATGAGTTCACGTTTGAAACACTCGATCAGAACAATGGGCAAGCCACGGTAATACGCTTTCGAATGGAAGATCCGCGCTATCACGCAGGGGACATGCTGCTGGTCCTTTCAGGGTCCGACATACGTTTTCACGGGATGATTGGAAGCCTCCAAGACGGCTGGGCCACGGCATCCGACAAGCGTGGCTCGTTGCTACCCGCCACCGTACAATAATTCTCTTAGTTTCGGATGTAACCGCTGGGATAGCTGAGTTCAATCCCGGGCGTCAGAGAGCGAATTTGTATCCGATGAAAGCCCTTGCGAGGGTGCGTGGAAAGGAAAGTGACGGCCAACTGCTTTTCCAGCGTAGCGTTTAGATCGCGGAGGAAAGGGTCAAAACTCACTGGCGTGCCGGTCCCCTGAAAAAAGGCCCGTCCCCCTGTCTCACTTGAGAGTCGCTCCAAAGCACCCTGAGCATTGCCAGTCAGGAGCAGGTTGTTACTCTGGCTTAGGCTGATGCTCGGAGCAAAAAACGAATAGACGGCCACAGATCTTCGCTGCGCCTGATTTATTGCTCGCTGTAAGTCAAGACTTTGCCCGGCTGAACTTGAATCCAGGCCGCGAGAGACATCCAATCCATCGGAGATGACCAGCATCGAGCGGCGCCCGGAAGGCTGAGATTCAAATCTGTTGAGGCCTTCGATGATTTCAACGTACGGATTGAATGGAGCAGCCGAAGCCACTCCCAGCGGGACTCGGAGAGCCCGCGCTGCCTTGTCAAGGTCGTTGGTAAACCTTTGCCGAATCTCCAGCGAGCCCGCTCGGATGTAACCAACCATCACGCGAGATCCCGGTGGTAGATGCCTGATGAACTCACCGATACCCTTGATCTCATTACCGATTGAAGAAACAAGGTCATCCTGGATTAGCACGGCCAGCGTGATAGGAGAATTTGTAGAGATGGCGCGAATCGATAACAAGGTCTGGGGCTCTCCGTCCTCCAGTAAGTTGAGATCCAGCAGCTGCACCTCTGCTTCTTCCCTGGTCCGAATCTTGACTCCTACGGGAATGGTAACCGGCCGTGCGCTGCCAGTCCCCTTCTTCTTGTCCTTGTCAGCCTGTGATTGGTTGTTTGCGTGACACGGCACGGCAAACACGCTCACAGCGATTGACCACGTCAGGATAAGTAAGCAGCATGACCATTTCCAACTTTTCATAAGTATCCTCGTTTCAATCCAGGTCAGCTGCGTCGCAGCCGCTGTCCTATCCAACTTTTCTCGCAACTGGCGCGGCAGTATCTGAAGGGATAAGATTGTTTATTAAATTGAAGCTCGAGGCAAGTGCTCCAATTCGTATCAATATGGCTACAGCTAACTTAGAAGGTAAAATCACGTCGCGTGATAAGACTATGGCCCAGTTTGTGACCTGGCTGCCGTGGCTCGCTTTCCTTGGGGTTAGCCTCCCTGCTCCGATTATCTTTCTGGTGCTTTTCGTTGCTTCAAGTACGACTGAGGTGGCCGCCGTCTATCTTTTTCTTACAGTTCTTGGAGCAGCCATTGGCGCCGTGGCCGCGACTGTCTTACTGCTGGCCCTGCTCTGCTACCGCAAGCAATGGCACAGGAAACTTCGTGACAGATTGGCCCTCGATGGTATCACAGCTTCGGAAGTTCCCTGGTTTGTGACTGAATTGACTACCGCTGAGCGGAAGACACTTAAGGAGATGCAAGCGCGCAGTCCCCTGTTGGCTGATGCCTACAGCGAGATTCTGGCAAACCGGCTCATGGCGACCAGAGTGTTGGGTCGCACAAAGCAGGATTTGGTGCTGGTGGAGCGGCGCCTGAACCGTCTCGCTCAGATTCAGGGCACCGACACGGAAGTTGTCAAAAGGGAGTTGCGCGAAGATCAGGAAAGGCTGACCAACGCGAGGCGCGAGGCGACAGCCCGACTGGCCGAAACGCAAGCGAGAATGCAGATGATCGAAGCTGCGGCCAGTCGCGATCTAAGCCATGGCGACACATATGCGATGTTGCAGCGACTCTCAACCGCGCAAGCGCACCTGCCGTTGACAATTGAAATGGCGCAACTTGAGCGCCAGGCCCTCGAGGAAGCCAAGACGGATACTAGTCAAACGCCCTAAGGCGGTAAATACCAGGTGCCAGCCGGACTGCAAATTGTTCGTCAACCAGGGCCCAGTTGCCCAGCCCCGCATCCGGTGTCGACAAGCCGGTGGCGCGCGCGAGTTCTCGGCGCAGTGTCATTCCCGCACCGCTCAGATAGGCCCGCGCTATCTCGCGCAGAGCTACTTCCCGCTCCACCGGAGCTGCCAACTCTTCGGGAAACCGAGCCTCCGCCAGCATCCAGATGTACGTGAACTTTGGCTTGTAGAGCACTGCGGATGGAACTATCTTAAAACCACGTTGCAGTTCGTCCATCGCGCGCACGAATCGCGCCCGGTCGGCTATGCGGCTTGCCTCCTGGAGATCCCGGCTGCCCATTTCCCATTCGGTTCGCATTATTTTGAGAATGGCTCGCGATTCGGCAGACAGAAGCGACGACTCGTGGCTGCGAGGTATGCCCCACACAGAATGAAAGTATGGAACCAACCTTCGTGCAATGAAGGTGGCGCGTCCCCTCGCGAGCTTGCTGTAGAATATTTTCCCCCGGCCCATGATTTCATCCTTGAGACTCCAGGTTAAGCTGCTTTCCGGATCCTTCTGTACGTTACGAGGCATGTGCGCGTCACGCCTGCCGCAAACCGCAATGTAAAGAGAGGGCCCGGGCCGGCGGGAATCAGTCAGGGCGGAGCAAAATCCTACCGAGTCAATAAACTGCTCCGCCGAATTCACATCTTCCAAACGTCGATCGGGTTCGCGAAGCCAGCACCGGTCACGGTAGGCCTCAATTTCTTCGGACAATACCTCGAACATAGCGTTTTAAAACGGCAAGGCTGGCCCAACAGTATGGACCAGCCTTGCCGCTTCGTACAGTGCTTTTGCAGAAGAGTCGTTTACCGGTTCGGACCGGTCGCGCGTATGGTCATCTCGGTGCCTGTCGGCAGATCCAGATCATCGCGACCCTGAACATAGACAGAACCTGCTCCGCCGCCGGCGCCGATAACTGCGCCGATCGCGGCCCCCTTTCCACCACCGGCAATTGCGCCGATGATTGCACCTACCGCGGTACCAATTGCAGTACGCTGAATGGTTTTCGAGGATTGGCTGTCTTCCTGAATGGCGCCCTCATTGTCGATCTTCACGGAGTCCCCGTTCGGCAGTCGAACCGATTCAAGGATGCCGGCAAAGCGATAACTGCGGCCGTCTCGCATCCGGATATTGTCAAAGCTAAGGGTCACTTGCGAACGGCCAGTAATGCGACCGCTACGTTGAATGTTGGACACATGACCTTCAATGACAGCTCCCGAATATTGTTCGGGTGAGCGAACGGTCGCGGTAAAGGTGTCGCCATCACGAACGTTTTTTGTGGACAGCGAATTGCTCAGTTCGGCTGTTACTGTCTCACCATTGCGCAGGATGAATTCGCTATTGTAGTCGTCACTGGGAAGATCCGACGGTCCAGTGAAAATATCGAACCTCGCTGTGTCGGCGGTCTTCTCATAAAAACTCTGCAACTCGATTGGCGTATTCAAACCTTCAGTGTACACACGTCTGGTCACGCTCAGTCGTCCATTGTCAAGCGGGACAAAAATGACGTTGAACTCATTATTTCGGTCCCCGGTCGTGGTTACAGTCAATTGATTTCCGGTCAGATTGCTGCGGACGCGAATTGTCCGGCCACTGTTGGTGGTTTCAACTCGCTCGCGACCATCAGCTTCGAAGGTAACCTGCGCAGCTCTTGTAGATGCCATCGTCACGGTACGTCCGCGCACGTCAATGGCAAGCTGCACCGGCGGCTCCAAACGCCTCAACAACTGATCGCGCCGTTGCTGACGCTGCTGATACGGTAAAGAGCGCAGGGCTCTGTCAATCGCCACTCCGGGATCTTCGGTACGCGCTGAGTCCAGCCGGTAGGTGCCGGTCAATTGCATCAGCGGCGGATAATTTCGACCAGTCTCAATCCAGGTTAGTCCGTAGATCCTCGCCAGATCATTAAAGTCAGTGCGCAAGTTAGACCAGTATCGTCGCGTATTGCCATCGCTGTTGCGTCGGCTAATAAAGGAACCCAAAGCGCTCCCCTGGTCAAGAACCCTTTGTGCATCGGAGGCTGTGGCCTGGCGACGATTCAACCTTTGCCTAAGGTCGGCCACTGCATTGCTCAGATTCGTAAGCAACACGTTCGGGTCATTGTTTTCGCGAGTGTTATAGACGGAGTTACCAGCGGAAGTCAGACTATTTCGCAATAGGTCAATCCGGTCGTCAATTCGGCGGAGAATCTGGCGCACACTCTGTGTGCTGATTCGTGAAGGGGTTCTGGTCTGCGCCTCTGCTGTCAGTCCTGCTAAACATAGGAGCAAAACCACCCCCAGGTATTTTTTAAATGCGGTCATTGTTATTTCCTCCAGTGATCTTCGAGCCCAGAACCAAGGGTTGTCATACTTTGAACAGTCGTACCTGAGTTCTTCCAAGCTATTGTTGGGGAGAATCGAATGACTTACAAGCTGTGTGCCAAAACTTTCTTACAACTTGACTTCGGTCAACCTGCCATCCAAATGCACTTGTCTGGTGACAAGACTTTATTGCGGAATTGGAGCCATTGCTGGCATTCAAGATCACTTATGTCAGATTGAGATGGGCGGAAGTACGTGTTTGGGACGGAGTGTATTGCAATGCTACGTCAGATTAGCAACGGAAACGGGCTGCAGAGGCACGGTTTCGGAAAGAGCTCCATGTGTTATTCTCCCCAACGGAGGCGATAAACATGGAGAATAGCGATCCAAAAGCAACCATTCACTATGCAGGCAACGAATACTTTATCGGCATCACTCCATCCCGGCATGCCATTACGCTCGACACCGACCATGATCGAAATTCAGCACCCACACCTGTTGAGCTGCTTTTGATTGCACTCGGGAGCTGCACAGCGGTGGATGTCATGGGTATCCTGCAAAAGAAACGCGAGCAGGTTACCGACTACCGGGTTGAGGTTCGGGGAGAAAGGCAAGCAGACCATCCCCGCAGCTTCAAGCGCATGGAGGTCAAGCACATCATTACCGGTAAGAGTGTTGCATCCAAGTCGGTGGCCAGCGCCATCGAACTTTCCGAGAACAAATATTGCAGTGTCGCGGCCACTTTCCGACCTACCGTGGAAATCACATCCACTTATGAGATCATCGAAGCATAATGAGTTCCAGAAAAACAGAGGTCTCAAAACCACTTCCTGCATTAGTTGGTATTTGTCTGCTACTCGGTCTGAGCTTTGTGGGCGTTACAGTAGCTTCACCAGGGGGGCTTCGCCCGGCCACCGCCATAACGTCCCCCTCCGGCTTTCAGTCAGCAAGCGACAGCAGCCTCGCTGCCGTGCGTCAAAGCGATCGCTCGCTGCGCACGGCTAGCGGAAGCTTACCCAGGTTACCGGCCGGGGAACACCTTCGGCGGGCTGGTATCTACATGACCAACAGGGCTTTTGCGGAAGCTCGCGAACATTGGGAGGCATTGCTTAACTATTACCCTGAAGATCCGAATATTCCCTCCGCGCTGTTTGGCATTGGGCGTTCGTATTTCCAGGAGCGCCGCTACCAGGAAGCCCTGACCGTCTTTGACAGACTTCGTCAATCCTTTCCGCAAACCAAGGATGGCCGCGAGGGCTTGAACTTCAGCGCTGCGGCTGCCCTGCGCATGGGTCAACCCGCCCAAGCTGCCGATCGCTATCGACAGTACGTCGAGCAGTATCCCGAAGGTGAACGAGCCGATAGCGCCCATTTGAATTTGATCGACAGCCTGCGCGAAGCTGGGCATCTCAAAGAGGCAGTGCAATGGGTTGCAAATACTCGCGCAAAATTTGCCGGCGCGCCGACAGAGCTTAGCGCTCAGTTTGCCCTGCTTCGCCTTCATGTCGCTGAGGGAAACTGGAAATTTGCTGCTGCCACCGGCGAAGAGCTGGGCAACAAACGTTTTCAAAAGGGGGTTCTGACTACCTATTCTGAGGTCAATTACCTGAAGGCCTATAGCCTGCAGCAATCGGGGAGAATGGATGAAGCAGTGACTGCTTATCTAAGCATTCCGGACGGAGCTGATTCTTATTATGGAGGGCTGGCGACTGAACGACTGCAGAAGCTTGTCAATGCCAGGCAGCGGCCCTTAGTGGATCAGCGGGTGCAGCGCGTAAGTGCCCAGATAGCTCAGGTAGCCAGTTCGTATCCAGCACCCTATCGCGAAGCAATCCTGCGGACTGCGCGAGCGAGAAAGCTTGATCCGCGCTTCATCCTGGCCATCATGAAACAGGAGAGCGTATTCAAGCCACTGGCGAAGTCACCAGCAGGTGCGCGCGGGCTGCTGCAACTGACCGTAGATGCAGCCCAACGCTATGCCGCCAGCGCAGGTTTCAGATCGCTGACAGAAAATCAACTGTATCGGCCTGAAACCTCAATCACTGTGGGCGGCGAGTACATTGCTGAACTATCTCGGATGTTTCCCGATCAACTTGAGGCCGTTGCTGCCTCATATAACGGCGGCGAGGACAATGTTGCCCGCTGGGTTAAGCGGGCCAAGCAGAGAGACCCTGGCGTCTTTACCGCCGAAATCGGGTTTGACGAGACGAAAGCTTATACCCAAAAAGTGATGGCCAACTATCGCGCCTACCGTCAGCTCTACACCGCCGATCTGAATCGAAGGTGACCAACACAAAAACTCCAGCCCCCAAAAGGCGGGAAGCGGGAAGCTTCTCTGTCAGAACGAGCCCGCGCCTGAACCCGAAACGGATGGACCCACCCACTGCAGGTCGGCGTAACTGATCACGGCTCCGGGCTGAAGCGTCGGTCTTCAAATCCTCTCGCATTTTCTCGGCGGCGCAGGCTATCCGGCCTCTGATAACCGCGCGGCTGAATTCCTAATCGTACCAACCCCTGGTAAAACTCATAACGGATCGATATTTCGGAATATGGATGCGGCTCCAGCTGCATATTCACCCAGCGAACATCATTCGAGACGGAACGGCCGATACCCGTGGCTGCGGACTCATCATCTGGCGCTGGGTACGACTTTGACCGGCCGTCTTTTCTGTCTGCCGCCGCAGGGCCTGCTTCCGTTCGGGCGGCGCTTCCGGCGCCATTTTCATCGTAGGGGCGCGGGGGTGTCGAAGGAGACACCTGGACAGGAATCGGCTGGCGCTCGCGAAAGAAGACCGCTGAGATAACTCCAAGGTTTGCAGTCTGACCCAGTTTGGCGCCGTAAGAATCGCTCTCGCGTGTGAAATAGAAATGGCGCGCTCGCGCGGAACTAACCTGCCAACCGCTGATCTCTATCGTATCGTACGGGCCAATTACCCACTTGCTGGCGTCCCAGGCAGTTGTATGCCGGGCGTCGATTGTATTGAGTCCGTCAACCGACAGCGCCACCGCTACGCGAAAAGGAAAAGGATTGTGAAGGCGCAACTCATACTCGCGACCTTCGCTGGCCTCGACATACCTGCGGCCCCTGGCAGCGTACTCTTCGAGCGGCCTGCCGTCTATCAGCACCTGGAGATCAAATTGCGGTCTATAAATTTCCGGCCGATCGTGAGCCTGGACTTTGGTGCTGGTCTCCGGTCCTCGCCGTGCAGAGGTCAGCGGTGTGCGCGCCGCGGAATAGATAACCCCACCTGCGAGAAAAGTGCTGAGTCCGGCAACGGCCAATAGCACGAACTTCGTCTTTACTTTCATTGCTCAAATCTCCCTTCGCTGAAAATGCCCGCCCCGTCCTAAGAACGTCATTTTTGCCAGCTTCTTGCGCTCAGGCGGCAGGGCCGGAGACTATTATTTCGTCCCCGATACCCAAGGGGCTGCGACGCTCCGGGTGATGGCGTCTTGACGCGGCCATGCCTCTACGTGGCAGATTGGACCGCTGCAGCCTACGCTTTCTGCGTCCGCCCTGTCATAATCACTGTCCTCCCCTTTTGTGCAGGTTATGCTTCGTTGAACGGCCAGGACTTTTGCGATTGAGTAAACCAGCACTAGAGGCTACAATGTCGCGCTGGCTTTCCCCGGATTTTGCTCGTACTCATTCGTGTTAATGGTGTGGCTTCCCGATTAGGAGAAACTGATGGAGTATGTTCTAACGGCGACCAAGACTGAAGCGCGAGCCGGATCTTACTATGACAAGATCTGGCGACTCTATGATCTGACCTTCAAGCTCAATGGCTATGGCCGCTCTCTGGATCAGTATTTCGCTTCGCATCCGCCGCCGGTCTCGCGCGGTTCACGAATCCTCGACGCGGGTTGTGGCACGGGATTGCTGACGCTGGCGCTGCTGCGCGCGGTCAATTTTCCCGTGAGCATTACTTCGCTGGACTTGTCCGCGTCCTCTGTCACCGCCACCAGAAAAGCTGTTTCTCAAAGCGAGGGGCGGCGGCGGGATGTAAGGTACTTGCAGGGCAACGTTCTCTCACTTCCTTTTGCAGATAACTCCTTTGACTTTGTGGTTACCTCTGGCGCCCTTGAATACATGCCACTTGAGGATGGGCTGCACGAACTAGCGCGTGTTATTAGCCCGCGTGGACACCTGTTGCACCTGCCTGTGCGACCTTCACTGACCAGCAAACTCCTGGAGATCGGCTTCCGCTTTAAGCACCATTCGCCGGCAGACGTGTTGCAGAAAACGGCCAATCACTTCGATGTGGTGGACCACTATAAGTTTCCCAGATTGCAGGCTATCGGCTGGTCCAAGACAGCCCTCTTAGCCCAGAAGATTTAAGGCTGATCTTTTTTGCCCTCAGGCCGGCAAGGCTGGCGAATTTCCGTTTAAGCATCCCAGCAGAACTGCTCAGCGAATGAGGCGCGTCAAGGCGACGCGGATTTGCTGCGGCATTGTGACCGGCCGGCGTGTTTCGCGATCCACAAAGACATGTACGAAGAACCCGGTGGCCGCCGCGTATGGCTCGCCGCTGGTAAATATGGCCAGTTCATAGCGAACGCTGGAGTTTCCCAGCTTTCCCACCCGCAACCCGATCTCGAGCAACTCAGGGAACGCCAGGGCGCGCAGGTATTGACACTGTGATTCTGCCGTAAACGCAATCACCTTTCCCTTGCTGATGTCCAATCCACCCTCTGCAATCAGGTATTGGTTGATTGCCGTATCAAAAAAACCATAGTAGAGAGCATTGTTGACGTGCCCATAAACGTCGTTGTCCATCCAACGCGTGGCCAGCGGCAGGAAATGGGGGTATTCCGATCGTTGTATTTGCGGCTTGTCCGACATTTGCCTCAGGAGTTAGTTGAAACTGATTAGCTGGCGCACGGCCTGAGCCCGGGCCAGGCGATCGAACCCAGCGTTGATCTCTGCCAGCGGCAGAGTGTGCGTATGCAGTCGGTCGACGGGTAGAATCCCGGCCTGATACATTGCAATGTAGCGCGGTATGTCGCGGCTCGGCACCGATGACCCCATGTACGAGCCTTTAATTGTGCGCTCCTCGGCAACAATGCTGAGCGCGGAAACAGAAAACATCCTGTGTGGGGCCGGTAGCCCGATGGTGATCGTTGTGCCGCCACGCTGCGTAGCGTCGTAAGCCTGCCTCAGCACACTCCCGCTGCCCACACTTTCAAAGGTGTAATCTGCCCCACCCTTTGCCAGGTCTTTGATGGCGGCGACTGGCTCGTCAGTCCCGGCGTTGATGACGTGAGTTGCTCCTACTTCGCGAGCCAGGGTTAGCTTTTCCTCTACTAGGTCCACTGCGATTATCGGGTATGCGCCCACCGCGCGGGCGCCCATTACGACGCTGAGACCGACGCCACCGAGGCCAAAGATGGCGACCGAACTGCCGGCCTTGAGTTGAGCGGTGTTAATTACTGCGCCTACGCCAGTCGTAATCGCACACCCGAACAGTGCCGCCTTTTCCAGGGGCAACTCGCGATCAATCCTGACCAGCGATTCCTGCGCAGCGACTGTGAATTGTGAGAAAGCAGAAACCCCCAGGTGGTGGCTGCAGAGGCGGCCCTGCGCGTCTGCAAAACGTCGCGCTCCGCTCAGCAATGTCCCATCGATATTTGCCTTCACCCCAGGTTCACACAATGCGCCGCGCCCGGCGGCACAATAACGACAGCGACCGCAGACAGGTACCCAACTAAAGACCACATGATCGCCTGGCGTGAACTCGCTGACACCCGCCCCTGACTCTCGCACGATACCACTGGCTTCATGTCCCAAAACTATCGGCAGTGGACGCGGGCGCGAACCATCGACCACTGAGAGATCTGAATGGCAAAGGCCGGCGCCTTTGATCTCAACCAGGACCTCGCCCGGTCCCGGGCCCTCCAGCGTCAGATCATCGATCACAAAAGGACGGCTCTCGCAGTAAGGCGACGCCGCGCCCAGTCGATACAAGATTGCTGCTCTGGTTTTCATATCGCTGGAACTGAACTCCTGCCGTTCTCAGAAACTCGATACGGCCAGCGGGTCTTAGTAATGGCAAATGAGAAATGCGAAATCCCAAACGGAAAACAAAGGTAGGGAATCTTTATTAATCCAATGCTGCTGCCCTGCTTAATTGAATTGATTGTGGTGCGAAAGAACTAATGAGAAATGTATTCGTGAAGCAACTTTAATTCGTCACCCTGCTCACTCAACTCAACGCGCAACAGGTCACGAATCGACAGCATTCCGACCCAACGATCATCGTCGACCACGGGAAGGTGACGGGTGCCGACCAATTCCATCCGCTCCAGGGCCTGATGTGGGGTTTCATCACAACGAATCACGGCGCGCAGTTCACTCGTCACTTCGCCAACTTTGAGCTGGCTGGGATCGCGCCGCTGCACCACCACTCGCTTCATCACGTCGCGTTCCGAGAAGACACCGAGGAGTTTTCCCTCGTCATCGACCACGCAGACTGCGCCAATGTTGCGAGCGGCCATGAACTCGGCCACCTCTTGAACAGTTGTTGAGGGATTTACGGAATACGGTTCGCGATTACGAATGACATCTTTGATGAGCATCGTCGCAGTGCCCTCCCTGGTCAGACTCAAGTTGTTTGCGGCTGGCGGCGTATTATAAACAAAGCGGGCATTCCTGTCTCTAGCTGAACAACGATGCCTGGGCGGATGGCCGGCGGAAGGTATCGCGGGGACCGTCATGACGCGGCCGCTCTTTGTTCAGGCCCAGTCGCTCGCAATGAATTCGAAATAATCTCGCCAGCGCTTCCCAATACTGGCCTTTACCGCGCATGCGCTCGCCGAACACACTGGAATTCATTTTTCCTTCGCGCGACGCCCGAATGTGGTTGAGGATTTTGTCGGCCTTGGCAGGCAGCAGTTCACGTAAGCGTTGCTCAAAGTAAGGAGCGACACTGCCGGGCAAGCGCAGCATATTGATGAAAGCCTGGCTGGCACCCGCCTCTTTAGCGCGCCTGAGCAACTCTGGAATGTTCGTAGTCAGTCCGGGAATGATGGGCGCAATCCCGATACCGACGTTGATTCCGGCTGCGGCCAGATCCGCCATCGCATGAAAGCGAGCCTCAGGCAACGGTGCAAATGGTTCCACCGCCCGCGCCGCTGCCACATCGGTAAAGGGTATAGTGAAGAAAACCGAAAGACGAGCCACCCGCGCCAGTTCTTTTAAGACATCCAAGTCGCGACGAATCAGAGCTGACTTTGTGATCACGCCGACCGGTTGGTGGAACTCAGCACACACCTCCAAACAACCGCGTGTCAGTTTGTAGTGCGCCTCGAGTGGAATATATGGATCTGAGGTGAAGGAAAAGACAAGCTCGTCGCCCTTCCATGACGGCTTCATAAACTCCCTGCGCAGCAGGGCGGGTGCGTTCACCTTGGCCACGATCTTTCTATCAAAGTCGGTGCCGGCTCCATAGCCAAGGTATTCGTGCGTCGGGCGGCTGAAGCAATAGGTGCAACCGTGAATGCAGCCGCGATAGCAATTGACGGAATAATCAAATGCGACGTCGGGGGTGTTGTTGTTTGAAATTATGGAGCGCGTGGCTGTCTCTTCAAACACTTCGAGCTTCGATTCCGGCGGCTCTCCCAGCCACTCGACCGAGTGGGTCAACCAGGGATTAGGTGGATTTTCGATGTAACGCATTTGTGCAACTCTGTATTATTGCTGCAACAGAGTAGCAAAGGTGTGTGGCTTTTGCCAAAGATAAATCCGGTTGGATGAAGTTGCCCGATACCGCTTCAGGGGTCTTCGTCCCAGGTGACGAAGAAAAATCTGTACTTGTCGGGATCTTCGACAGTAACGAAGCGGCCGCCCCAGCCTTCATGTGCAGGCGGCTCTAGTCTCAAGCCACGTTCACGCAGCTGGCCATAAAAAGAATCGACGTCGCTGACCCCCATGAAAAAGTTTACGCCACGACCACGTCGCAGCATTGTTTCCACTTGTTGCACCAGAGTGATTTTCAACTCTCCGGCGCGCAGGGTGGCCGTCGGCGGATCGGCTTCGGAGTTGAGCCGGTCAATTTTGCAGCCGAGTAACTCGGCATAAAACGCCAGGGACTCCTCCAAATTGTTAACTTCCAGCAGCAGCAGATCCATGCCTAAGAACATTTTTGTCCGCAATCCCTTTTTAGACTGCCGTAAAGAGCAGGTAAATTCCGTAGAGGCCGCCACTAATAACTAACCAGAATGCAGTCTCACGCAACACCCTGTACCGCCGCAGCGGATTAGGGCTGGACAACGATAATGAAAAAGAATGCAGAGCGGCATGCGACAGTAAGACGCCAAAAACCAGGACTAGAAATGCCAGAATTGCCAGGGGCCAAAGAAACCAGATCCACTGGAAACGCACCAGAAACAGAAGGAACAACCCCACCAGTAAGCACATCAATGCGCTTAGACCCTGACCAAACGTGCCGACGTCCGCAGCCGTCGGCGAAGCCGTTGGCACAAATGGCATTTCTCGGGGCGCGTGCCGCTTCGAGTCATAATCACGACGCAGTGCTTCATCCTTCAGTACACGGTAGGCCTCGTTCAGAGATTTCATGTTCTCTTCAGTACCGCCGCGGTCGGGATGATGCCGCGCGGCCAGCCGTTTGTAGAGGCGCTCAATATCCCGGTGCGACGTCGTCTCGTCGGCACCAAGAATTTGATAGTAGTCTTTGGCGTTATCAAACTGGTTCATCGAAATTAAGCGGGGCCTAATAGTACTAGCATTTTACGTGACCGGGTATGTATGCCCAGACGTTCGATCAAGCAAAGCGGTTTTGAAGACAGGTCGGCACTACTATTTGCCCGGGGTCTGTGTCGTTCGGTTACCGGAACCTCCGCGCGCTAACTTTAAGCCAACGGATCGCTATGTTAACCTCTCGAGACTACCTTCTGGATGGAATTTTTCTCTAATGACGCAATCATTTATTCCCGGCGACTACCTGACGTTTCAACTCGAGAGCGGCTATGGACTCATCAGGCTGCTCGCTGTCGAGGGAGACGGAGCAGAGAGACACTGGCATCTCAGCGTCTATGAGGAACTTTTTCCGGATGTAGAACTGGCGGAGATCGCACTCAGCAATCCGGCTGCGCTCCATGCCGGCAAGTCGCACTTTGCTCTTACTGACAGGGCATTTGAGCGAACGCCAGCGGCCAGACTGGGAAACTCACCGTTAACCGAGAATGATCTTGCGGCTTATTACGAATGGCAACAACGGCCGAACCGTCGCATCCACGATCGCTCGTTGTTACTTTTGCTCGGCATGCGCTAATGAGATGACTGCTTCAACCACAGCGAGCACCCGATTTTCACGGTCTCTAACCGGTCGTTTAGTATTGTTCGCCGGAGCGCTGATTCTGCTGCTGACCACGTCGGTTGTTGCCGCCCGTCAGGAACGTAATTTGGTAGCGTGGCAGCCAATCCACTACGACATCACGATTAGTCTCGATGAAAACCTGACACAAGTCACCAAAGCGCGTACGGTGATCACGTTGCGCATAAACCAGAAACTCGGTCTTGTCGATCTCGATTTTGGCGAAATGCCAATCGACTCGGTAACTGTCGATGGCCAGCCAGCGAGGGTCGCGCGCGCTCCCGGGCTACTGAACGTCTATCTTCCCCGGACATTCGCTCGCGGCGAGCGCACCACTATCGAGGTTGAATACCATGGCCGACCCAACGATGGCTTGATTCTGTCAGCCGACAAGGATGGCAAACCCTCCGCGACCGGCGATAACTGGCCGAATCGCGTCCATCATTGGATTCCCTGTCTGGATCACCCGGCCGCAAAAGCTACCGTGAACTTCACCGTTAGTGCACCTGGCAAAGACCTGGTGATCGCTAACGGTAAACTGAAAAATATCGCAACAGAAATGGCGGGCACGCGCACCTGGAGTTACGCCGAGAGCGTGCCGATCCCCCCGTACTGTATGGTTATCGCCGTCGGCGAGTACGCGAAGGTAGAACCGCGCTTCGCGGCCATTACGCCGCTCACTTATTATGTGCCCAGGTCGGATGCAGCCATTGCGCAACAGGGTCTTTCCTCAGCTGCGCCATCATTGCGCTTCTTTAGCGAGACGATTGCGCCCTATCCCTATGAAAAGTTGGATTTGATTGTTGGCGCCACGCGATTTGGCGGCATGGAGAACTCCAGTGCGATTGTTTTCGCGAGCAATCTGCTTACTCCGAGAAGCAATGGGCCCATCAGTCGCGCTTTTAACATCAACGCAGCGCTTGAAGAAGTGATTGCCCATGAAATTGCCCACCAGTGGTTTGGCGATTCGGTTACTGAAGCAAGCTGGGCCGACCTTTGGCTGAGCGAGGGATTCGCGTCCTATTTCGCCGGGCTATTTGTGCAAACCCACGACGGTGAAGCCTCGTTTCAAATCTACATGAAGCGTGCGGCCGAGAGTTATTTGAGCTACGAAAAAATGACGCGTACTCCGCTGCACGACACTGAAACTGAAAACCTGATGAGGCTTTTAAATGCCAACAACTACCAGAAAGGCGCCTGGGTCCTGCACATGCTGCGCTCGGAACTGGGCGACCGGGCCTTCTTCAATGGACTGAGGGGTTACTATGCAGCGCACAAGAATGCAACCGCGAACAGCAACGACCTGCGCGCGGCCCTTGAGAAAGCTTCCGGCAGGAATTTGCAGCCATTCTTTGCGAGCTGGGTTTACGGTACCGGACACCCTCATTACGAATTGACGTGGAAATGGCAGGCAAAAGCAAAGATTCTGAGGCTGACACTCAAGCAACTGCAATCTGAAGGCGCCTTTCCCAATCAGATACCCGTTGAATTGATTGACAATGGAGTAACTACCAACATCGTCATGCGTATGAATGTCAAGGAAGTAACCCGGCAATTCAAGCTTACTCGCGCGCCTTCCCAAATAAAGCTTGACCCGAACAACACTATCCTCAAGGATGCGCGGGTGATCGCTTCCCCCTGACATACTAATGCACGCCGGCGCATTCCGTATTGAAGTGGGTTACTACCGGACTGAAGCGCTGTTGATACTCGGCCGACGTGACGAAGGCGCAGACCATGCTTAGATAGTTGTTCGGATCGCGATTAGTGATCACGTCCAGCCAAAAATCATAACCGCCCTGATCAGGATTCCGCCGCAGGTACCCAAAATACTGCATCAAAACGAAAGCGGAATTGTATTCCCGGTCTTTGAAGGCTTGGATTTCAATGACGTCGCCGACTACCTGGGCGCGCGTCTTACCCATATTCATGGCATCGATCTGCTGCTGGCGCTCTGTGGTAAACGGCACCAAAATCGCTGAGTCAAATAGCTTGTTGACAAACTCTGCGTTGGTCATCGAGTCAGGGTAAGCCTGCTTAAATTCTGCCCGCTGCACAAATTCGTTGAGCAAAGCTACTTTATTTGCCGTTAGGTCCGGTCCGCCAATAACCTTGCCGCGATCACTCACGAATTCAGCATAGGTGGGGCGGCGTCCCAGCGATCCCTTGTAAAGACGATAGACAAAACTCCCGGTCTGTTGGAACTCCTGCTCGATAAAGAAGGCTGCGGATACACCAAGCCGCTCGGCATTTACACAGGAGACGTTTGAGCCACAACTGGCAATCTTGCCGGTCCAATAATCAAACCCAGCGACGTCCGGAACGCGCCCGAGAAAGTCCAGATACTGCTGGTTAACAAAGAACGGCCCATTATCAAGCGGGTTGGCCGCGGCAGAGATGGTGTCATTATCCGCGATCGTCACCACGGCAGTTGCCGGACTGCCCAGGAAGGCGCCTCCCGTTGGATTTGTGAGTGAAATATTAATGGTCCGATTGCCCTGGACGAAGAAGTTATCCACGATCGGGAGGCCAAATGACTTGAATTTCTCACCGGAAGCAAACTGCAGGGTCTTGCTGATTGGAGTGTAATCGGTCTTGGCCGATGCTGTGCCACCGCCGGTGGAGACCTCAACTGTAGCCGGCAGCGAAACATTACCGAGCCGGGTCGCTGTGACGCTAAGCGCGCCACTATTTTCAGCAGTCAGGTAACTGGCACTGGAAAATTGAAAACTGCTGGCGGTTGCTTGCCCTTGCAGTTGGCCGCGGATCTCGCCGTTTGGAAAGTTGTTGCTGTGCACGTTGAGATAGAGGAGCCCGTCCTTCAGATTTTGTACGTCCGCAGGGGCCAACGAGATCAGAAAGTCAGTTTGATTTCCAATCGGCAAGGGAAAGAGAGGTGGAGCATTAACACCCGCTGCCGCCGGGCCGTGGATATGCGCCGCCGTCTGCGGGCTTGATAGCCCACTGAAGTTCAGCGAGACGCGCGCAGTCTGTTCATCCGGGCTGAGGAGCACAGTCGCTGTGCCCGCGGCAGTCGAATTGGTCGCCGGCACTTCCTGCGCCCCGTTCAAGTTAGCCACAAAAAGCAAAGGCGGCCGGCCCGAAATCTCATAGACAGCGCCATTCGTATTTGAAACGACAAACAGATCGCCATTGCTGCCGGTTTCTATGGCGGTCGTTATGCCAAAATCCCTGCCGATCAACAAGCTCTCGCTTTCGGTAGCATCGAACTTATCCAGGTTATCTGCGACCTGGTCATTCAGCCTTGAGTCTGTGAAGGCGAAGTGCAGGCGATCCTGGGTCAACTTAAGACGGAAAAGAAATCCACCGGAGAGAAAAGTACGCGACGCGCCAACAAACATGTCGCCTTCGAACTGAGGTCCCAATCCCCTGCCCTGGAGAAAGCCGAGCGTGGACGGTGCGACCGCATATTTCCAGCTCAATTCCGGTTCGTTGTAATGCGCACCCGGCAACATGTAGAGTGCTGCGAGCGCAGCCCCGGGCGAGCTTGCGATCAACGTAGGTGACCAGCGCAATTGCTGCAGGTTGCCCGCTCCGTATGTTGTTTCAATCTGCTTGAACTGACTTACCCGGCCGGATGGGCCCATCATCTGCACCCAGCCATTATTTGAACCTGCCGTGACACGATTCATTTCGTCAAAGGCATCGTCACCGTTTTCCTGGTCCCAGAGGTTGCCGGACAGCGGATCGAAACCGAGACCAAAGCCATTGCGCACGCCGTAGGCGTAGAGCTTCTTGACGTTGGCGGCTGCCTCGCCCGTGAACCCCGCGCCGGCGTTGTAGAAAGGGTTGTCCGCCGGCGTTGAACCGTCGTCATTCAACCTAAGTATGAAACCGGTCAGGTGAGCATCGTCGGGCTCGGGCCCGCCAAACTGATCGTCCGGCACAGGCGCGCCGCTGGTGACATTTTGCAGAAGCCCGCGCCGGCCATTGTCACCCATCAAGATGTACAGTTTGCCGTCGGGACCGAAACGCAGGATGCCGCCGTTATGATTTCCCCTCAATGGTTGACTTGCGTCTGCCTGGTACGCCCGTAGCTTGATCAGGTTGCGATCAAAAGTGAGCGTATTCCCATTCCAAAAATAACGGTCTACTCGATTCCCCAACAACGGAACTTCAGCCAGATTAGTCGAGTCATTGCCGGTGCTGCTCTCAGTCCAAAAGAGATAGACGAAACGATTGAGCCTGAAGTATGGATGTAGGGCAATACCCAACAGCCCTCGCTCTGAGGCGCTATTGACCGCAAGATCGAGAACGGTACTTTGCAGCGCACCGTTGGTGACGCGACGCACTTTGCCGGTGTCCTTTTCAAGCACAAAAAAGTCATTTGTGCCGATGAATGCCAGGCTGGTCGGCTGGCTCAGGCCGGTTATCAATGTTTGCACGCTGAGGTTGGGATCCAGCATGGCTGGGCCACTTGAGGGCGAATTCACATTCGTCAGGATCGTAGTCGAGTTATCGCTCGGACTGGGATCCGTCTCGGTTGCGCCAACTGTCGCGGTATTACTGAGCTGCCCGGTAGACAGAGGCACTACGGTAATGCTGGCAATAGCGGAACTTCCGCGTCCCAGGTTGCCAAAAGTGCACACCACGGTGGTAGTTCCTGTGCATGTGCCCTGTGTCCCACTTGCAGAAATGAGGTTGACCCCGGCCGGGAGGGCATCGGTCATCGTCACCGCGGTGGCCGGCGATGGTCCATTGTTGACGACCACGATCCGGTAAGTCAGATTCGTATTAACAATGGCGGGATTTGGCGAGGCTGTTTTGCTTAGAGAAAGGTTAGCGCTGGCTGTTCCAGTGACCAGGAGATTCACCGCAATTGAATGCTGAAGATTCCCGCTGACCGCTGTCAGGTTCAAAATGTAGCTGCCAGGAGGCGTGGCGGCCGTTGTTGTTATGGTCAGCACGGAGCTCCGGGCAGTCCCATCAGTAATGTTAATCGTTTGCGGACTGAAAGACGCGCTCGAGTCCGTCGATAATCCACTGAAGGTCAGGTTCACGTTCCCGGTAAAACCTCCTGCAGGCGTCACTGTTATGTCAAACGTCGTTCCATTACCAGGGCTCACTGTTTGCGACGAGGGCATTGCGCTCAAGGCGAAATTCGCTGCCGGCGCCTGGTCTGAAATCTTCGCGACAAAAGCATCCGTTGCCCCGCCGCCGTTGCTGGCCTGCAGTGGATTGGTCGTTGGAAAATTGGTCGAGGCGGTATAGCCAGTGATGTAGGCGTTGCCACTGGAGTCGAGCGCCAGCGGATTGGTTGTGATTATGGTACTGGCTGAGTTCTCGTTGCTGGTACCGCCAAGAAAGGTTGAATAGAGCAAAGCAGAACCGGCTGCATTCAGCTTGGCGACAAACGCATCACTGCCGCCGGCGTGCGTGCTCTGGATCGCATTAAGCACAGGGAAATTTGCTGAAGAGGTGAAACCGTTAACGTAAACTTCGGCGGCGGAGTTGACAGCGATGCCGGTGCCGCGATCGTCGCCGATGCCGCCCAGATAGGTGGCGTAAAGCTTAGCGCCGCTGCTGCTGATTTTGGCAATGAAGGCATCAAACGAACCACCGAGCGCCGGTTGTAAGGGGTTTATTACGGGAAAATTGTTCGACGAGGTTTGACCCACAACGGAGACGTTACCTGACGAGCCGTCCAGCGCGATGCCAAAGGCCCTGTCATCGGCAATGCCGCCTAAATAGCTGCAGAAGACCAGCGAGTTGGGGCCGCTCAGGGTAGTATCGAACTTCGCGACAAAGCCGTCGAAACTTCCACCAAAGCCGTTTTGAAAAGCATTCTCAGTGGGAAAATCTGCGGAGCCTGTGAGACCGGCAATAAAGGCAATGCCGTTGGGGGCGAGCGCAACGCCGCTGGCGCGGTCGGTTCCGCCGCCACCCAGCAGAGTCGAATAAAGCAAGCTGGCGCCAGCGGAATCAAACTTCGCCAAATAGGCGTCGGTATCCCCCGCTTTTGTTCCCTGATACGCTCCAGCCGTAGTGGGAAAGCCGAAAGACTTGGTGCCGCCGCTAACGTAGGCCCGGCCGAGAGAATCTACGGCCACGCCCTCCGCGGAATCATTTGCTTCGGCACCCAGAAAGGTCGAATAGACCAGGCTGTTACCCTGCCCATTCAGCTTAAACACGACCGCGTCAAAGTCGCCACCTCGATAAGTGGAGGCAAAGGAACCTGGCGTCGTGGGAAAATCTGTCGATGAGGAATCAACGCGGCCGGCGACGTATGCGTTGCCGTTGCTGTCGATGGCAATCGCGGCCCCGTGATCAAGACCGCTGCCTCCCACATACGTGGAGTAAATGATATTGGTGCCGCTGGCGTCGATCTTGGTCACAAAGATATCTGCCAAACCGGCTTTGGTTCCAAACGCGGCATTCTTGACCGGAAAGTTAAGAGAGTCGCTGGAACCGGTGACGTAAATGTTATTACTGCTATCTACCGCAATGCTGCTGCCGGCATCGTCGCCGTTACCGCCAAGGTAAGTCGAGTAGATAAGAGTGGGATCAATGACGAGTGGTCTGCTGTGATCGTAAGATCCGATTGCGAAGGCGGCCTGGCGCTTGCCCGTGAGGACATAGCGTGACTCAACTAGCTGTCGACGACCATCGATCTCCTGATAGACGACTGGACGTCCCTGCCGTAGTTCGCCTTCCGCAGTCTTCAGCACCAGCTCGCCCGCGGCTGACAGGACCAGTCGCACGCCGGCAGCGTAGGCCAGGCGGATAATTCGCGGGTCCGCGCCTGCTGCTACCTCAAAATCATATTCAAGCTGCTGTTGATTTCCATAGTAGGTGAGGTTGATACCCGAATAGATCTGCTCATAGCGGACTGCTCGAAAAGCCGGAACCGATGTGCGCCACTTACTGCGTTCGTTGCCAATGAAATAGTTCCGCCGGCCGGGAAGCTCGTCTACACCGCTGATCACGGCGTTTTGATTGGCGCCCTGCAGAGTGAAGCTGACTATGTAATGTGACTGAGCTGGCGTCGGCTGCGGCTTCGCGCTGCGGAGCTGCAGGACTGCCCCGGTGGCAGTCAAAAACAGGTGATAATTCGGTGCGCGCGCGGCAAATATAGCCCTTCCATCCAACTGGCCCAGATTTCGCTCAAAGCTGAGTGGCAAGGGCTCGCTCAAGCGTCGGAGGTCCGGCTTGTCACCAGCCTTCTCAATCGTGGACCAAATGGACGGCTGCCTGATTTTCTCGTTCCCGACACCTGGGTGGCTGGCAATTTGCGGCCGCACCCAAACCAGCAGTGCAATTGCCAACAAAATGAAACAAAGAAATAAGTATGGCTTTGCCTTCATGAATGGACCCCGAGCCAGAACTCGCGCCGTTATGATGAGACGTTTATAGATGAAAGCCCCAGACACTCTCAAGCTCCGTCGCCGGAGCGGATTGATCCCAGAGTGATTAAACTCGATCTCAATTCCGCGCGAACGAACGGAGCTTGTAATGCGTTCGGTTTGACAAGGTTTCACTCCTCACGGAGTGAAAATCCGCCTTGATTTTCCCTAGCCCAGGAATCCCAGGTTCGGTGTCGCAAATCTCGAAAGATTAGGAAATACAGCGGCGCGATCAAGTGGATCCAGACCATACCAATTTGCCAGTGTGGCCGCGTACTGATCGATCGACGTTGTAGGTATCCATTGACCGCGGTTACTGGTGGTGTCATCCGGCCCGCCCAACTGCAGGGCAGGATATCCGTAAGGCAGACCAGTGTTGTCCGGCCGTTTCGATCCATAGAACTGCCCGCCCACGACTGCGCCACCCATGATGAAGGAGTGACTGCCCCAGGCGTGATCAGTGCCCACGGTAGCGGCGCCTGAACCGGACGGTTGGAGGGTGCGGCCAAAATCAGAAAGCGTGAAAGTAGTCACGTTATTATTGAGCCCCTGGGCCACCATTTCGTCATAGAAAGCGCGCATTGCCTGGCTGATCTGGGTCATCAAACCGCCCTGAGTGCCCGACTGAGAACCGAGGCCCCCGGGGTTCGTAGGGTCGCTGCCGGTTTCGTTTGTGTGCGTATCAAATCCGCCGACCGAACAGAAGAAAATTTGGCGCTTCATGGTGATACCGGCCGCATCCCTAATCTTGATCAGCTTGGCGATTTGCTTCAACTGATTGCCAAGCGAAGTACTGGGAAACACAGTCGGATTGCCCGGTGAGGGGATAACTGGATCGGGCTGGTTCAAGGCCTGGTCAGCCGCCAATGCCTGCGAAGTCGTATCGCTCGCCGTCTTTACCAGGATTGCGCTCTGATCGAATCCGAGCAGTGTGCGGTAGCTGCTCCCCACCGTGTTTGGATTTGCTCCGGATGGCCCGCTCCAGTTCAGGAGCAACAAATTCGCGAGCGTAGTGGGAGCTGCGGCGATTGCCAGCTGACGAGAATTTATCCCGGTGCAGAACAGATTTGTGCCGGCCAGAGAAATATTCATTGGCAAAGCAACCGTGCCATTTAATGAATTGGTCTTATCGGCAATGCGTCCGCCCCAGCCTGTCTGGCCCACCGTATTAGCGACTGATGTTTGCTGCTGAGCTACCTGATCCGAATGCGAGAAGAGTTGATAGGGTCGCCCAATGCCCGCAGCGTAATTGGCGCGGGTAATAGGCTGGACCAGCGAACCAACATTACAGAGCACGGCCAGCTTGCCGGCATTCCAAATATCCATTAGCCCTTTCGCCTGGCCGGCGTTATTGGCCTCGGGCGATAGATTCGGGTGAAAAGCATAAGAAACGCCACCTGTATTGGAGGGGGTGATCTTTGTATTGAGAAGTGCTGTCTTGGGGATCGCCAGACTCGAGCCGGTTCGTACGTTGTCGTAACCGTTGGTCGTGCCTCCGCCCGTGACCGTATAGTCGTCGTAGGGAATAACCATGTTATTGCAGTCCGAGCCGCCGTTGAGGAAAATGCAAACCAGCGCCTTGTAGTCCGAAGCCACCTCGGGTTGTTGCTGCTGCTGCACCATGGCATCAACCAGGCTGAACTTACCGAGGCTGGCAACCAGAGCAGCACCGCTCAAACCACAAGCTGATGTCTTGAGAAAGTCTCTACGTGAATCGTTCATCGTTTATCTCTCCACCTGATATTGCGATGAGGTCGCGATTAAGTAGATGGCTGTTTGCGTCCGCTGCAGGGCTTGAGTCGTCGCATTCGCATTAGTGATGGCAGTGACCGTGGCGACAATATTCGCGTTCATCGCCGCAGACATGGTTCCGTGCATCATTCGAGTGTTCAGCGCGTCAACCAACTGCTGCGGATTCGTCGCCAGGGCTTGATAGGAAGCGAAATCCGCTCGGGTGCCGCTTGGCCTGTTAGGCAAGCTGGCGGCGATGCCGTTGCCGTTGTTGGCAACAAACAGCGTGTTCATGAAATTGGCGCGCTTGTAGGTTGTGGAAGTGTCCAGCAAACCAAACTCAGGACCGAACAATGTCGTGCCGGGCAGACCATAGTCCGCCGGGTAGTAACTGAACACGGTCGGCGGATTAAACAGGTTCTGGCCCAGATCATTGGTATAGCTGAAGGGCGTGCTGGCAAGAACGCCATCGCTGGTCGCACTGAACAAGCGCAGGAGATGAGTCATCAAGAGCACTGGTTCGCGCAGGTGTCCGTAGTTAGGGTCGTTCTTGACGTCACCGCGCGCTTCCGGATCGAGCAGGATCGCCGTGATCACTGCTTTCATATCTCCACGGGTACCGCTGCCGTTGTTGGCGAACGCCGCGGCACAGCGCCCTACGTAGGTCGGACTGGGGTTGCTCGTAACTAACTGATGGATCAGCTGGGTGCACACGTAAGGCCCTGTATTCGGGTGATTAAATAAGTTGTTAATCGCCAGATCCAGAGAATTTCTGGCGTACTGCTGCGTATTTGCGAGATTGGTGCAGTTCGTGCAGGCGGGAACAACCACTGGACTCGAGTTATTAATATCGCTCAGCAGTGTCTTCTGGGCAATATCGTAGCGGTTAACGTTCGTAAACGGGATCATTGGATCCAGGTAGTTAGTAACCGAAACGTCAACTCCATTAATGTTGGTGGTCCTGTTGGGCGCCAGGTCCCAACCGGTGAAGACCCGGGAAAGATTGGAGATAGTGCTCTGGTCATAGCTGGGAACTCGATTACCCTGTGCGTCCAGGACCGGCGTACCGTCCTGGTTCAAAGTGTCTACGCCAATGGAGAACAGTTGCATGATCTCGCGGGCGTAATTTTCATTGGGCGTCGGATTGAGCCGGTTAACAACCGAGTTGCCTCTCATGTTCAGGTATTCACCCATCCCCGGATTGAGAGTGAGATCGAAGAGCAACGTCCGGAAGTTACCAAAGGCATTGCGGTCGATCGTTTGCAGGTACGGCGCGTACCAGCTTGTTTCGTTGTTGTTCAGCGGCTGCCCGCCAACTACGATGAACTGGTGGATGGCGAATGCGACGCGCTGCCTCAACTGATCCGGTTGCCCGAGCGCATTGGTGAAAAACTGTTTCTGCAAAGGGTAGAGGGTGTAGTTATCGCGGATACACGTCGCATCGCAGGGACTCGGCTGATTGATCGGATAGAGCGGAGTCGCCGGATAATTGGAGGACAGATTCGCCGAACCATCAACGAACAGCGGGGGCGTATTGAACTGCTCGTTGAGGTATGCGGGAATGCCCACGGCGCGGATATGCTGAAAATCGCTGTCGTCTCCCCTGGGACCCCAAGTCGCTTGATTGATGAATCTGCGGAGGTCCTGATCGGACGGAAACGCCGGATTGCTAAACTGTGCCTGATATTGGGCGAGGGTCAGGGGAACAACCGCCGCGGGCGGTGTCGCAGGCGCCGGCGTGGGCGCCGATCCCGGGTCGTCAGGTGGCCCACCACCAACGGTACCGATGGAAATTCTCACGCGATTGCTTGCGGCGCCATGTAGTTTCAGGCGAACCAGCACATCGCCCAGGTTGCTGGTCATCGAATCGTTCAAGCGCAGGACGACCATGTAGATGCCTTCAAATCCCGGCACCTGACCCGCATACTCCACCTTTAGTGGATATTTTACGTTGGCGGCATCTTCAGCATCGGCGCTGAATGCGCTCAGGCTTTCCCCGGCAAGCAGATCGAGATTCATCGCAAAGATCTCGACGCGGGTTCGAGTGTCAGGGCCAAAAGCCGTCGTCGCAGTCAGGCTGAAAGGTCCGGGCCGCTGAGTGACTGATTCGAATGCTACCGCCCTCGTAGATACGCTATCGCTAATCAACACAGGCAAAGATGCTGCCAGCGCGGTACTACCAAACACGCTTGCCAGACTAGCTAAGAGTACAACTGGTACCACCCGGACGAAATGGTTTTTCGCCCAGCAAAGGAGACTGAGTTTCATAGAGTACGGCTCCATCAGAGACTTACATCCAACCGCGCTATGAGGCTTTTTACTTGTTTTGGAGGGGCCACCTGTCCAGATGATCAACCCAGGTTCAACGGCACTATAACATGTTTGACACTTCTCAAGTCAATATTTAGACGAGCGAGACGGCAAGAAAGACCAAGTACTTTTCCCCGAGGCCGCTCAGGATGCTGTTTTCAGGGCGGAAATAGCCGGCGGGTCATCACAGCTCTCAGGCCGTTCGCTGAGCGAGCGCCAGCCATGTTTCTTCCGGGCCAGCATTTGGTCGGCCGTCGGTGGTCCATCACCCCCGGCGGCATAGTTAGGAAAATCGGTAGCCGGCTGTTCGGACCAGAAGTCGAGAATGGGACTGATAAGGCGCCACTGCGCTTCGACCTCGTCGCGGCGCGTGAAAAGCGTGGGATCGCCCTGCATTACGTCGAGCAAGAGCGTCTCATAAGCGGCGGGCGACCGCACGCCGAAAGCCTCCTGATAGCAAAAGTCCATGTTCACGCTACCAGTGTGCATCTCGACCCCGGGACTCTTGGCTCCGAAGGTGACGCTGATACCTTCGTCAGGTTGAATGCGTAACGCGATTACATTTGGTTCGATTTGATCGGAAGGCGTCCGCGCAAAGAGTGCCTGTGGTGTGCGCTTGAGATGCACCGCAATTTCAGTAAACGGCCGCGCGAGCCGCTTCCCGGCACGTACGTAAAAAGGGACGCCGGCCCAGCGCCAGTTTTCAATCTGAAACTGAATCGCCGCGTATGTTTCAGTAAGAGAGTCCTTAGCGACGCCGGCCTCTTCGCGATAGGCAACGACCGGTTCACCAGCAATCGTTCCTGCGCCGTACTGCCCACGTATGGTTCGGCGCGCGATCTCGGCTGGTGTCATCGGCTGTATCGAACGCAACACCTGCACCTTTTCCTCGCGGACAGAATTGGCATCAAAAGCTACGGGCGGTTCCATCGCCGTGAGTGACAACAGCTGTAGCAAATGATTCGCCACCATGTCGCGCAAAGCCCCGGCTTCTTCATAATAACCGGCGCGCGTACCGACCCCCAACTGCTCGGCTGCGGTGATCTCAACGTACTCGACATAGTTCCGGTTCCAGATTGGTTCAAACATCGTGTTCCCGAAGCGAAACACCAGAACATTCTGCACGGTATCTTTGCCGAGGTAATGATCGATCCGGTAAACCTGATCTTCTTCAAACACCTGGGCGACCACGGCATTTAGTTTCCGGGCGGACTCCAAATCGCGGCCAAAAGGTTTTTCGATCACGATGCGCGACCAGCCCTTTTTCTGATCGGCCAGGCCCGCCTCCCCCAGGCCCGTGATAATTGCGGGAGCTAATGAGGGTGGCGTAGCGCAGTAAAAAAGATGGTTGCGACTGGCTCCGTCTGCTGCCATCTCTTCCAGACGCTTATCAAGATCCTGATAAAGATCGCCGCCGTCCAGTTCGCCGCAGATGTACTTGATTCGCTGCGCAAAGTGGTTCCATTCATCATCGCTGAACTGGCCCATCTCTCCGGAGGCACGAGATCCCTCCAGCATCCTGTTCCGGAATTCCTCGTCGCTCAATTTATCGCGGCCAATTCCCAGAATTTGAAAGCCTGACATGGCTCCTTCGCGCACAAGGTGAAACAGGGCCGGCATCAGTTTGCGCCGGGTAAGATCACCCGAGGCGCCGAAGATGACTACGATACAGGGATCGGCCCGTGGCAGGTTCGGCTTGCGGGCTTTGCGGGTTTTGGCTGGAACAGTGATGGCTGGCAAGGTTCATCCTTTGTCCGTTTGTTGACTAGTAGCGTTCTTCCAACGCTTTAATTTTCGCGAGCCGGCGTTCATGGCGAGTTTCGCGCGTAAACTCCGCCGCCAGAAACGTGCGCACCAATTCGCGGGCCAGCTCAATACCTATGATCCGGGCGCCCAGCACCAGCACGTTCATATCGTCGTGCTCAACCCCCTGATGGGCTGAATAGGTGTCATGGCAGAGGCCGGCCCGGATACCGGGTAGCTTATTGACGGCTATCGAGGCGCCGACACCGCTTCCGCAAATCAGAAGCCCACGGTGTGCCGTCTTCTCTAGCACAGAAAGTCCGACTGCCTCGGCATAATCTGGATAGTCGACGGCGGTGGTTCCATTGGTTGTACCGAGATCCACGACTTCGTGGCCGAGGCTGCCAAGCAAGTGAGCCAGCACTTGCTTAAGTTCATAGCCCGCATGATCCGCGCCAATGGCGATTCTCATCCAGCTTTGCCCTCCCTGACGAACACACTTCGCAGTCCGCAAAAATCACGCAACAGCCTGTTTATTTGTTGCTGATTCTAACCCACAGAGGCGCTAACTCAAATGCGGCAGGTTTATGAACGTGCATCGGGGATCATCTTTTATCGTGAGCAAACGCCCGACTGAAGTCGGTACTCTATGCGCCTGTTATAAACGTTGCCCTGCCGGCTGGAGACGTTCGCTGGCAATCAGCAGTTCGGCATTCAGAATCGCAGCGCCCGCTGCGCCGCGAATAGTATTGTGACTTAAAGCGACAAAGCTGTAATCCAGAACTGAATCCTCTTTCAGCCGCCCGATGGTTACACTCATTCCCTTTCCGGCGTCGCGATCCAAACGTGGTTGAGGCCGGTCGCGCTCGCGGGTGACGAGTATGGGACGCTCCGGCGCCGAGTACAGGCCGAGCTCCTGTGGCAACGACGTGAAGGCGGCCAGAGCTTGCCGGACGTCTTCCACTTGGGCCGATTTTTCCAGTTGAATACGTATGGAAGCCATATGTCCATCTGCTACGTTGACACGGTTACACTGGGCGCTGACCTTCATTAGTGCGTCCTCAATCTGATTACCCGCCTTACGGCCAAGAATCTTTCTCGTCTCGCTTTCGATTTTCTCCTCTTCGCCTTCGATCAGCGGGAGGACGTTGTCCAGAATATCCAGTGAAGCGACGCCGGGATAGCCGGCGCCGGAAAGCGCCTGCATGGTAGTCACGACGACGGCGCGAACCCCAAACTCGGCATGCAGCGGAGCCAGAGCCAGGGCGACCATAATTGTGGAGCAATTAGGGTTGGTCACAATATACCCACCCGTGTTGAATCGCTGGCGCTGAGCATCGAGCAGGTCGAGGTGCTGATGGTTGACTTCCGGAATCAGCAGGGGCACGTCTGCATCCATGCGAAAAGCAGAAGAGTTGCTGATAACCGGATAACCTGCCCGCGCAAAACTTTCCTCGGCTTCGCGCGCCACGTCTCCTGGCAAGCTGGAAAAAACCAAATCGCACTCAAGCGGTGGCGCCGGGGGCTGGAGCGTAAGTGATCGCACGAAGGCAGGCATCTCGCCCGCCAGCCGCCACTTACAGGCCTCTTCATAAGACTTACCCTGCGACCGATCTGAGGCAGCCAACGCTGTGATTTCGAATTGCGGATGACTCTCCAGCAATTCAATAAAGCGTTGGCCCACCATGCCGGTGGCGCCCAGGATTCCTGCGCGAAGCTTTCTCATAGGGACGTCTCCCGATTGGGGTGGGGTTTATTTTCCATTGCTCATTGGACATATTGGACATTTCTCATTTGTCATTAACCTGCCAATGATCAATGGCAAATCTCAAATGACAAATGGAAAATCGGCCGTCTCACATCTTCTCCATCGCATCTAATCCCGCCTTCATCCGCCGAACCCCTTCAGTCAACGCATCTTCATCAGCGCAAAACGAGACTCGTAGGAACCCTTCGCTCTCCATTCCAAAGGGCGACCCAGGTACCGTGACAACACCGTGCGCCAGGAGCTGCTCGGCCACGGCGAGCGATTTACCCCAGCGGCTGATGTCCACCATCGTATAGAAGGCCCCATCCGGTACCACGGCGCGGACTCCCAATTGACTCGAAATTAAGCTTAGCAAGTGGTCGCGTCGTCGTCGAAAAGTCTGCCGAATATTCTCGCGTACCGTTGCCGCTTCCACTGTCCAGGCGGCCAGCGCTGCTTTCTGCGAAATGGTCGAAGCACAAGTTGTGACATAACCATGCAGGATCAGGGCGCTCTCCATCACCGACTTGTGACCGCACATCCAGCCCAAACGCCAGCCGGTCATACACATTGCTTTTGAGAGACCACTGATAATGATGGTCCGGTCATAACAACTGGCAATCGAAGCCGGTCGCTCAGCTGTGTAGTAGAGCTCACGGTAAATTTCATCACTTAGAACGAAAACACCTGTGTCGCGAAGGGCCTCGGCCATCGCGGCCAGATCAGTCGTTGACATCACCCTGCCGGTCGGATTTGAAGGGCTGGTGCAGACGACTACTTTGGTGCGCGCCGAGATTCGCGCCCGAAAGTCATTTACATCAAACGCAAAGTCCTCTGTGGCGGGTAAGCGATAATAGACTGGTGTGCCACCGGCCATCTGCACAATCGTGGGATAGGCGACAAAGCCCGGATCCGGCAGCAGCACCTCATCACCTTCGTTGACAAGCGACATCAGCGCCAGATACAACGCTTCCTGGGATCCGGCAGTAATTAATACCTGGTCGGTCGAGAGTTGCAGTTCCGGATACTCGCTGGCCACGCAAGCGCGCAGCGCCGGTAAACCGGCCTGCAGCGTATAACCATTCCGTTCTTCACTAATCACCCGAATAGCGGCCCGGCAAATCACTTCCGGCGTCGCCAGATCAGGTTCTCCCAGTCCAAAGCTGATGTCACCGGGTTTGGCCCGATCCGTAATCAGTCGAATGGGACTCTTGCCGATTCCCTGCAGGAAAGGCGGAGGAAAATATTCCTTCACGACTGCAAGCTCCTCTCACTCAAGTTGCAGAAACCACCTGCAGAGATCTGAGCAAAGTTAATATTCCAGCTTTAGAGAATGAGCACATTCTAAAACACTCCAATTCACAATACTGACTGATAATTCGCACGCAAACGGTCCTAAAAATAAAAGCCGGCCGTGAAGGAAACACAACCGGCTTGCGGGTCGCCCTCGCAGGCGAAATCATAGCAGCCAGCATAGACTTGGGATCACATCCTGGCAAGTGGCGGCGGTAATACCCTGGCGTTAAGAATGCTGCCTGCAGTTCGATTTGTCTCCGATGAATTCAGGAGCGTGGTCGCCGCACTTCAAGCAGTGGTGTATTATCTCAACGATTCTCATCGTTGAACCAGGAGCATAGTTGATGAGCAGAGAGCCCGCGACTGTCAGGCTTAACCGGCAGACGGCCAGTTTGCCTGATAGTCTCCGCCAGGCAGTCGAGATGACTCTCGCCGATTGGCGCGCGAACGCTAATGCCAAGGTGCGAAAACTTTGGATGGGCGATCCCTCGCTATGGACCAGCGCAGACGAAGACAAGTGGGTCGGCTGGTTGAGCATAGCCGGCGAACAGTTAGCCGAAGTGCAGCACCTGACCGCACTCGCCGCGGACATAAAAGCTGCTGCGATTTCTGATGTCCTGCTGCTTGGCATGGGTGGTTCAAGCCTCTGTCCGGAGGTCATGAGTCTGACCTTTGGCAGACAGGCGGGCTTTCCCCAATTGCATGTCCTCGACTCAACCGATCCGGCCCAGGTCAAATCGCGGGAACAGCAAATTGACATGGCGCGAACGCTGTTCATTGTCTCGAGCAAATCCGGCGGGACCCTCGAACCGAACATCTTCAAACAGTATTTTTTCCAAAAGGTAAAGGATCTGCTGGGTGAGCAAGCTGGAGAACGCTTCGTTGCCATCACCGATCCGGGCTCTAAGATGCAGCAGGTGGCTGAACGTGACGGTTTTCGACAAATCTTGTACGGCCGGGCCAATATCGGCGGACGCTACTCTGCGCTTTCGGACTTTGGTATGGGACCGGCGGCCATCATGGGGGTTGACGTGACAAGTTTTCTTGAACGCACACAGGAGATGATCAAACTGTGTGGTCCCGAACAACCGGTGGCGGATAATCCGGGTGTAATGCTCGGAGCGATCCTCGGCACGGCCGCGCGCCGGCCATTTGGCTGTGACAAGGTGACGATTATCGCTTCCCCCGCTGTTTTCGATCTGGGTGCCTGGCTGGAGCAATTGATCGCCGAATCGACGGGCAAAGACCAGGAGGGTCTGATCCCGGTTGACCGCGAGCGCCTTGCCCCGCCTGCCAGATATGGCGGGGATCGCATCTTTATTTATCTCCGACTCGAAACTGATCCTGACCTCGAACAGGAGGCTGCCGTCTCCGTTCTCGAATCCGCCGGATTGCCGGTAGTGACCATCTCGATAAAGGACATCTACGACCTGGGCCAGGAATTCTTCCGCTGGGAGATGGCGACCGCCGTGGCCAGTGCCATCCTCGGAGTTAACCCCTTTGACCAGCCTGACGTAGAAGCAAGCAAAATCGCCACGCGCGAACTGACTTCGGAATATGAAAAAACCGGGGCCCTGCGCGAAGAAACGCCATTCTTTGCGGAAGGCACCATCAAGCTCTTCACTGACCAAAGAAATCAGAACGAACTTGTTCTACCTGTCAACGAACCAGCCTCGCTGGCGGCGCAACTCAAAGCACATCTTGATCGCATTGGGCCACACGATTACTTCGCGTTACTGGCCTACCTGGAGATGAACCCCGAGCATGAGGCTGCGCTCCAGGAAATTCGGCACGCGGTGCGAGACCAACAACGCGTCGCCACCTGCCTCGGCTTTGGGCCACGCTTCCTGCACTCAACCGGCCAGGCTTATAAGGGTGGGCCGCCGAGCGGAGTCTTCCTGCAAATCACCTGCGATGATGCAAGCGATCTGCCGGTACCCGATCAGAAGTACACGTTTGGCGTAGTGAAAGCCGCCCAGGCGCGAGGTGATTTTAAAGTGCTGCTCGATCGCAAGCGCCGCGCGCTGAGAGTGCATCTGGGTGCGGACGTGAGGGGCGGACTCGAAACGCTGTCGGCAGCCGTGATGAACGCGCTGGGTTTTGAGCTGGGAAAAGCTGTCTGGGAAAACGTAAGCTAATAAAGGAACGCAAAAATGCAGCTGGGAATGATTGGTCTGGGTCGCATGGGCGCCAACATGGTGCGCCGCCTGATGCGCGGCGGACACGAATGCATCGTATACGATCGCAGTTTGGAAGCTGTGGCAAAGTTGACTGCAGAAGGAGCGCTGGGTGCTGGGTCGCTCGGCGAATTTGTCAGTCAACTGCAGCAACCGCGAGCAATTTGGATCATGGTTCCTGCGGCCGTGGTTGACGGCACGCTGACGGAGCTCGGCGCTCTGCTGGCCCCAGGCGACATCATCATTGATGGCGGAAACTCTTATTACGTTGACGACATTCGACGCGCCGGCGAACTAAAGGCAAAAGGTTTGCATTACGTCGATGTCGGGACCAGTGGCGGTGTGTGGGGAATGGAACGCGGCTATTGCCAAATGATTGGCGGCGAACCTGAAATCGTCCAGCAGCTCGACCCAATTTTCAAAACTCTGGCCCCCGGTCGCGGCGACATCCCGCGGACGCCGGGGCGCGAAAGCGTCACAGGCACCGCCGAGCAGGGCTATCTCCATTGCGGGCCCGGCGGCGCGGGCCACTTTGTGAAGATGGTCCACAACGGCATCGAATACGGCCTGATGGCAGCATACGCCGAAGGCTTGAACATTCTGCATCATGCGAATGTTGGCCGAAGCGACCGCGAAGCTGATGCTGAAACGACCCCTTTGCGCAACCCTGAGCATTATCAATACAACTTTAATCTGACGGAGATCACAGAGCTGTGGCGCCGGGGCAGTGTGGTAGCGTCCTGGTTGCTGGACTTGACGGCAATCTCTCTATTACAGCAGCCTGACCTGGCGGGGTTTTCGGGACGAGTAAGTGATTCTGGAGAAGGACGCTGGACCGTTACTGCGGCCATTGATGAAGGCACTCCAGCCCCGGTGTTGAGCGCCGCACTCTACGAACGCTTTGCGTCCAGAGGCGAAGATGATTTCGCGCGCAAAATTTTGTCAGCGATGCGGTTTCAATTTGGGGGGCACGTAGAGAAGACGTCCTGAATTACACGTTGCGAATCAGGAAATGCAGATCTGGCAGAATTGAGATGTAACGTTTCTCCATTCTGGCATCTCAGATCTGCGACTCTCCAACGTATGCGAGATTACAGCCGGCCAGCAAAAGAGCCACGATGAATCCGCAGATCAAAATTCTGGGAAACGCCAACGAGCTCGCCCGTGCGGCGGCCATCGAGCTTGCAAGAGTTGCAACCGAAGCGGTCAAGGCCAGAAGTCTCTTCACCCTAGCCCTCTCCGGCGGCTCCACGCCGGAAGCCCTCTATTCGCTCCTTGCAAGCGAAGAACCATGGCGGTCGGAATTGCCCTGGCATCAGATGCACTTTTTCTGGGGCGATGAACGTCACGTACCGCCTGATCATCCCGACAGCAATTATGGCATGGTGGAGGCCGCATTGTTTTCCCGGGTCGCGATACCACCCGCGAACCTCCATCGCATCAGGGGTGAAGAGAGCGATCCACAAACAGCCGCAGAGGAATATGAGCAAGCCCTGAAGGAGTTTTTTCACCCACTGGAAAACCAGTTGCCAAGATTCGATCTTGTTTTATTGGGTCTTGGCGACGATGGTCATACGGCTTCCCTATTCCCAGGTTCAGCCGCTCTCGGAGCAAACGAACGTTGGGTGGCAGCCAATTGGATCGAAAAGTTTAAAGCCTGGCGCCTGACACTGACGCTGCCTGTTTTGAACCATGCAGCTCACATCATGTTTCTCGTCAGCGGACAGAAGAAAGCTGACATTTTGCGCGCCGTGTTGGAAGAACCCCGCGGAGTATATCCGGCTCAGTTGATTCAACCGACCAACGGCGAGCTGCTCTGGATGATTGACAGCGATGCAGCAGCTGCCCTGTCGCGCACCAGAACGGTGGGCTGAGACACCCCATGCCGCGTAAGAACACTGTCCTTCTCTTTGATGTCGATAATACCCTGCTCGACAACGATCGAGTGACCGCCGACCTGCAAGCTCATCTGGAAAGCGAAGTGGGGCATGAAAGACAGAAATGTTATTGGGAGTTTTTTGAAAACCTTCGCTCAGAGCTTGGCTACGCGGATTATCTTGGCGCTCTGCAGCGTTACCGGCTCGCCTACCCACGCGATCCGCACCTACTGACGGTTTCTCGCTTCCTGGCAAATTACCCCTTCGCCAATCGCCTGCTGCCAAATTCGCTCGAGGTGTTGGATCTGGCCAAAACATGGGGACCAACGGTGATTCTCTCAGATGGAGATGTTGTTTTTCAGCCCTTGAAAATCGAACGTTCGGGCATTGGCAATGCCGTCGATTGGGATGTCCTAATCTACGTGCACAAAGAACACGAACTGGATGATGTGGAAAAGCGCTACCCGGCTGATCACTACGTGATGGTGGACGACAAGCTGCGCATCCTGTCCGCCCTGAAAGAATTCTGGGGAGAACGCGTGACGACAGTTTTCCCGAGACAGGGGCACTATGCCCTTGACCCCGAAGTAGTGGCCCGTTATCCGCCAGCGGATATTACAATCGACCGCATCGGCGATTTATTGAATTTTAGCCTGGAATCGTTGGTCGCCGCGCCGGGCAGTCTGTGAGCACGCGTAGGGGTTGCATGCCCTGCGGTGCTCGCAAGCCAACTGTCCGAGCAACAACGCCGCACGCAAATTCTCTGTGGACATCCTTTTCCTATCCCTGCTAAAGTAAGAATGCGTCGCCACCTTGCGGTTATCGGCGACGCGCTGTGCTGTTAGAGCCCTGGCGGCCTGCCACGCAAAGCTGTCTCCCTTCCCGAAGTCGAGGTCCCGACCCGATTTCCCCATAGTTTTCGCATAACGATTAGCTGGCGCGCGCTCGTGCTTTGTGCCGCGCAATCGGAGTTTTTATGCCATCCCCTATCTCGAAATTAATGTCCGGTCAGCAGATGCGCCTGGTCGTAATCTCCGGGCTGCTGGCGGTACTACTGATCGCAGTTTCGTCCGTGGTCATCTATCAGCGCTATCGCACCACCACACGGCGCATCAACTATTCGCAGCTCTACCAAATCGCCGAAGGTACTTCGGCGACGTCCCTCGTCGTTGAAGGCGAGACTTTGACCTTGCGCACAACTGATGGCGCGGTCTTGGAGGCGATCGTCACCAGCGGCTCTGCTCAGGAAGGGGTGATTGAACTACTGCGCAAACGCAATGTACCGATCGAGTTTCGGGCGTTGCAGCCGGGTCTGGTGGCAACCGCCTTCAACTGGGGGCTGCCTTTGCTGATACTGGCATCGCTGGGACTCATCGGCTGGCGGGTCTACGCCAGCGTTAACGGCCGGGACAGCAGTTTCAAACCCGCAGATGCAAACGGTAAACAGAATGTGAGCTTTGCCGATGTGGCTGGAGTTGACGAAGCCAAAGCCGAGCTGGCTGAGACGATCGAATTTCTGCGCGACCCTATGCGCTTTGGCCGGCTGGGCGGTCGCATTCCGCGCGGAATTCTGATGGCAGGTCCCCCCGGAACCGGCAAGACTCTGCTCGCGCGCGCGGCCGCCAATGAGGCCGGCGTGCCATTTCTTTCGGTCTCTGGATCCAGCTTTCAGGAAAAATTTGCGGGGGTCGGCGCTGCGCGCGTCCGTCGCTTGTTCGAGCAGGCGCGCAAGCTGTCCCCTTGCCTGATCTTTATCGACGAGCTAGACGCCCTCGGTCGCCAGCGTGGCCGCGGTGGCGATTCGGCCTCCGCCGATCAGGACCAGACTCTCAATCAACTCCTGGTGGAGCTCGATGGATTCGATCAGACCACCACGATCGTGGTGATTGGCTCAACCAACCGACCGGACATTCTGGACCAGGCCCTGACCAGGGCCGGCCGGTTTGATCGCGAGATAACAGTCAACCTGGCAGATGTGCGCGGACGCGAAGCAATTCTGGATGTGCATGCGCGCGAGTTGCAGCTTGAGCCGGACCTCGATCTACGCTGGATCGCCCGCGGCACGCCCGGCTTCTCCGGCGCCGACCTGGCAAATCTGTTAAATGAAGCAGCCATCGCCGCTGTCCGCGATAATTCTGAGGCGGTCAATCGCAACCACATTGAGTACGCGCGCGACCGCATCTTGATGGGTGCTGAACGCCAGGGCTTCCTGATGGATGAAGATGAGCGCTACGCCACGGCGGTTCACGAAGCTGGACATGTCGCGGTTGGGTTGGCGGTCATACACGGCGATCCTATTCACAAAGTTTCGATTCTCCCACGCGGCCGCGCACTCGGTGTGACCCAGCAATTGCCCGAGCGCGATCGCCTGATGAAGAAGCGCGAATTTCTCGAAGACCAGATTGCGACGCTGCTGGGAGGCCGCGCGGCAGAACAGATCCTACTGTCAACCATGACAGCCGGCGCTGCAAATGACATTGAACGGGCAGTAGAAATCGCGCGGCGCATGGTGACTGAATTCGGCATGAGTCCGCTGGGTCCAATTTATTTGGGAAAGCGAGAAGAGCCGCACAGCCAGGCGCTGCTTGATCGCGTCGAGGAGGCAACGCAGACGATTATCAACACACAGCTTCAGCGCGCCTACGAAATAGTCCGTAACGATGAACAGAATATCGCCCGGCTGGTTGCGGCATTGATGGAGCATGATACGCTGGACGCCGCCGAGATCCGCGAGTGTTTTGCTGCAAATACTGAGTGCGCCGCCTTGTAATCCTGGGACCGCACGCTTCCAGCGTGCCGACCCTTCCATTGGAGTGAACTCTGAGGTCAGAGGCCGGTACGCTTCCAGCGTGCCTTCCCTTCCATTGGAGTGAACTCTGAGGTCAGAGGCCGGTACGCTTCCAGCGTGCCTTCCCTTCCATTGGGTGAACTCTGGGGTCAGAGGGTTCCAGCG
>DAIMCP010000024.1:46071-63889 GCA_036726305.1 Pyrinomonadaceae bacterium
TTCCAGCGTGCCTTCCCTTCCATTGGGTGAACTCTGGGGTCAGAGGGTTCCAGCGTGCCTTCCCTTCCATTGGGTGAACTCTGGGGTCAGAGGGTTCCAGCGTGCCTTCCCTTCCATTGGAGTGAACTCTGGGGTCAGAGGCAGGCACGCTGGAAGCGTGCGGTCCCAGGGGGTCCCAAGGGGTCCCAGGGTTATTGTGAGGTTTTGATTAGCTCACGCGCGTGGCGGCGGGCGCTATCGGTGATCTCAGCCCCGGTGAGCATGCGGGCGAGTTCTTCGACGCGACCCCGTCGATCCAGAGAGGTAATGCTGACTGCTGTATGCCCGCCGGCAACCTCCTTTTGCACGCAGAGATGTGTGTCGGCAAAGCGGGCGATTTGCGGCTGGTGCGTTACGCATAGTACCTGGTTGGAGTGCGCCAGTTTTTTGAGTTTGGCGCCGACTGCCTCGCTGACTCGTCCACCGATCCCTGCATCGATCTCATCGAAGACGATGGTGCGTGGAAACTCGGACGCATTGGCCACCGTCTTTAACACCAACATCAGGCGTGACGCTTCACCCCCTGAAGCGACGCGGGCCAAAGGTTTGACTGCCTCGCCCACATTGGCGGAAAAATAGAACTCCACGCGATCGATTCCTCGCTCACTGTAACCCGTCTGACCTTGCAGCGACTTAGTCGCGGCGCCGTTTACAGGTTCCGGCACCGGTTGAGCCGCGGGTTCATCGCCTAACAAGGTTCCAGCCGACATAATCTGAACTTCGAACTGCGCGTTATCCATGGCTACCTCAGCCAGGCCACGCTCGACCGATTGCTCAAATTTCCTGGCGGCGCGTTTGCGTTCGCGCTGCAATTTTAGTGCGTGCGCAAGATATTCGTCGCGAGCGGCTTCCAGCGCGACTGCCAGTTCCGCGGCGCGGTCGTCAGCATTTTCAATCTGTCGCAGACGATCCTGCGAGCGCGCCAAATGCTCAAGCGAGCTTTCGATCGAACCACCATACTTGCGCTTCAATTGGGAGAGTGCAGCCAGCCGATCTTCTATTTCAGCCAGCCTCGCGGGGGAAAATTCGAGCTTCTCCGAAAACTCGCGCAGAGAAAACGCGAGCTCTTCGAGTGTCGCCCGGGCCCCTTCCAGCCCGTCGAGGTAATCGCGAAAGCTGGATTCATATTGTGCCAACTCTTCCACTCGCTTTGCCGCCTGACGCACGCGCGCGAGCGCGGCATCATCGTCTTCATAGACCAGCGCATAGCTTTCGGAGCAGAGCAACGTCAATTGTTCGACGTTCTGTAAGCACCGGCGCTCCTCTGCCAGGGCAGAGTCTTCGTCAATGATGAGTTGGCCGCGCTCCAGCTCCTCAATCTGAAACTTCAGGACATCGACCAGTTGGAACTTTTCAGCTTCGTCCTGTTCCAGAGCCGCGAGCTCACGTTTGAGCTTGCTCCAATGCTGATAGGAAGTCGCGACCGCCTGGCGCAAAGTGCTGACTCCGGCAAAAGAGTCGAGCAACTCCAGATGCGTGTCCACGCTGAAAAGGGTCTGCTGCTCACCCTGCCCGTGAATGTCCACCAGAAATGGCCGCAGTTCGCGCAACAACGACTGGGTCGCGAGTTGATTGTTGATGAATATCTTGTTCCTGCCTGAGGTAGACAACTCGCGCCTGATGATTAGGTCCCTCGTGTCACTCGCTTCGTTGCCTGGAGTTGCCAGGCTAATCCCCGCCGAGTTGAGCAAAGCCTCCAATTCGCTGTTGGCGGCAACGGAAAAGAGCCCCTCGATGAACGCCCGCTCGGCTCCCGATTTCAAGAGGTCCGAGTTGAACCTGCCCCCAATCAACACGCCGAGCGCGTCGACGACAATTGATTTGCCTGAACCGGTTTCGCCGGTGAGCAGATTAAGCCCGCCATCGAACTCCACGCGCAACTCGTCAATTAAAGCGATGTTCGAGATGTTGAGGAGGGTTAGCATGGCTCAATTCCGAGCGGCGCAACTCATTCAGCGGCCTGCCCTGGCCATAAATGCTTCGATGTCGGAAATTTTTCTAGGCAGCGCTTCGGTCAGCCAGCGAACGCCATTCGTAGTCACCAGCATGTCGTCTTCGATGCGCACGCCGATGTTCTTGTATTTCTCGAACGCCGGCCTGATGGCGGCGATAAATTTTTCGTTCTCCGGAGTTTTCGCTAAATTATCAATCGCATCAGCTCGAATGTAGATGCCCGGTTCGTTGGTAAAGACAGCTCCCGGAACCATGGGGGACCCGCCACCGACGTCGTGCACATTCATTCCCAGCCAATGCGAGGTGCCGTGCATGAACCAAATACGATACTGCATAGAATTGCGATCGGTGATTAGCCCCAACTTCAGCAGACCGTCCTTTACTACTTCCGTTCCGGCCAGATTTACCTCGGCAAGGCTCGCCCCGGGACGTGCAGCTTTTGCCACGGCTTCCTGCGCGTCGTAGACGATCTGATAAATCTCGGCCTGGGTGGATGAGAATTTGCCATTGACCGGAAAGGTCCGAGTTACGTCTGCGCTGTAGTGTTCATACTCTGCACCAACATCCATTAATAGCAACTCTCCCGCTTTCACCGGACCCTGAGACTCTTCGTAATGCAGTGTCGTGGCGTTGGGACCACAGCCGACGATATCCGGATAACCCCAGTTGTCCGCGTTGCGTAGTTTGAATGTGTAGGCGACCTCAGCGTCCACTTCATATTCCCAGCGGGCGTTGGCCGCGTTGGCCCAGGCCCGTTCGTGGGCCTCGATACTGATATCGATGGCATGCTGCAGCAGGCGCAGTTCGAGCGGTGACTTCCTCAGGCGCAGGTCTGAGAAGAGCGAACCAGCAAAGCGCACGGTGAAGCCGGTTGCTGCTTTGTCCCATTCCTGCGCAAAACGTTGTTCGCGGAGAAACTCAGCGCTCCTGGATCCGGCAGAGGCAAGTAAATAAAGCTCGGCTTCGCTTTTCTCCGCAGCGGCCAACAGACCGCTGAGACCCGCGCGAGTGTCGGCAGCAGAGAGCAATACCCTGTCGGCTGCCGGGTAATAGGGTTGGCGCCTCTTGAGAGATTCGACAAATGGCGTGAACTCACCGGCCTCCCAGATTTCTCCAATTCCTGAGAGTTCGGCCGCCTCGTCAGGGCTATACATGTGGCCAGTCCATGTTTCGGCGGCGGGATTCCGGCGCGGCAGAAACAAGATCGGAGAGTCTCCAGGCAGCAAGACAAGCGTTGCGCCTACCTGCTTGAGATTTGTGAGATAAAAAAAGTTGTTCTCGGATCGAAACGGATAATTGACATCGTTCGCATAAACGCGCGGTTCTCCGCTGAAGAGTATCAGCAACGCTTTGGATCCCATTGTCCGGGCCACCTGGGCGCGTCGGGAAGCCAGTTCGGCCAGTCGCTCCCTGGTTTCGATCTTTGGCGCGGCCGGTGTGATTCTAATCGGCGGTGAAGTGCGAGGGTCCTTCCCCTCAGCCTTGAAAACAGCAGGTGACAATAGGCTCACCAGGAGCGCGATCAAAAGAACGGCAGGGACTCGCTGCGTTGATCCTCGTGACAACATAAATTTCCTCATAAGTGTTGACGCCGGCTTCGCTCGAGTTTCGTAAATCGAAAAATACTCAACTGCAGCCGTAATTCCAACCGGTTATCCAAGCGTGGTGGTAAGAACAGACCGAGTTAAAAAAGGTTCAAGGTCGTAGCCGTCTTCTCTGCCCGGTTTGTCTTGGGGGGAAGACCCTGGTGGTACCGTCGGGCATCGTGATTACGCGGGTCCCATTCGGAGTGACCAATATCCGCGTCCCATCGGGCAGGGTTCTATCGCTCACGGTGGGAATGCGACGTCGCCGTCCATTGGGACCCGGTACTTCGACAAACCCGGGCACGTCCGGCATACCACCAGCTTCTCCTGGGGGCTTATTCCTGTCTCGCTCCTGCTCGCGCTGCCGGGCTTCGCGCTCATTGGCGGCTTGATCTTCGGCCGCGCGCCGTTCTTCTTCCTTTTGTCGCTTGCGCTCGGCTTCAACTCTAGCGGCTTCCTGCTTTGCACTGTCGGTTTTCTTCCTGCTCTCAGCGGTCACTGGAGCAGACTTTGCCTTGTCAGTGCTCGGTGCAGGCTCATTTGCGGCGGGTTCAGGAACTGAAGGGGAAGGCTGCGGTAGCGACGTGCTGACAATGGGCGTCGGCGTCGCCGGAGGATCCACCGCGCTGAGCTTCCGGTTGGGCCCCAGCGCAAAGTAACCACCGACGCCGGCCAATCCCAGCACCAGTACTCCCGCCCCAACAGCTGCGGGCGTAACACGCCTCCGCGGCGAGGGGGCCGGAGGCCTTACCAGAGTTGTGTCGCCCGTATGACCTCCAGCGGAGAGTGCGGTCGGATTAACGACACCCAGCTTAGTCTTTACTGACGTGGAACCTGCCGCAGCAAACAGAACTGTCGCCGCCTCTTCGCGGCCTCTGATTGTCGCTTCATTACCACTCTGCAGGGCATTTCGCATGGCGGCCGCACTGACATACCGTTGGTCACGGTTCTGGGCCATTGCTCGCTGCAGAACTGCCGAAACCTGCGGGCCCACATCAGGATTCACTTCCTCAGCCAGTTGCAGCGGATCAGGTTGACCGTTGACCAGAGCCGCCGCACGCGCCAGGGCATCGGGAGGTTTAATCCCTGTTACCAGGTGATAGAGTGTGGCTGCTAACGCATAGATGTCACTGCGCGGATCGGTACCGAGCCCCTGGACCTGTTCCAGTGGCGCATAATTCGGCGTATAACCAAAAATACTGGCCGAGGTGGTCACCCGAGAGACGTCGCCGATTTGCCCCTTTGCCAGGCCGAAGTCCAGCAGGATGATCTGCCCGCGCCCTGACAACTTGAGATTTTGCGGTTTGATGTCGCGATGAATTATTTGTGGTTCCTGTGTGTGCAAATAGTCGAGAGCATCCAACAACTGGTCGGCCCACAAGAGCACCTGTTCGAGCGGGAACGGCCCGCGCCGCCGGGCAATCATCTCCGCCAGATCGTCGCCGGCAATGAACTGCATCACCAGAAACGCGCCCTCCCCTTCGGCGAAGTGATCACTGACCCGGGGCAGCGCTGGATGATGCAGCCGGGCGAGCAAACGTGCCTCCCGTTCAAATTGCTTGCGTAGTTTTTCTTCGACGAAAAGCGTTTCTTTCAGGGCCACGGTCGTGTCCAGCCGTTGATCAATGGCTTCATACACGGCGCCCATGCCACCTTGTCCCAGTTGCCGAAGGATGCGATAGCGATCCTGTAGAATTGTTCCTGGCGCTAACATTGCGGCACATTATACATGTCCGGTTGCTTGAGGATAAGAAAAGCTGTGCGGAAATTCGCTCGGTCTCAGCTTTCCCTCTTTCGGTGACGCACCTTTCGCCACAACCGTGACTACTGTGTGTGCCAGGTGTAACAGTTCTTTAACGGATGTTTCTATCCGATCCTCTAACTTCTCTTCGATTGCTGTGGGCAAAATAACCGCCTGTCGCACGCCACACTAATAGGCCGCGAAGTGGCGACCGCGCAGAATCGAGCGTATGCTTAGCAATATGAGCAATCCCCCAACGCCTTTGAACGGCGAGATTATTGATGTTGGTCCAGCCCCGAAGCGTCACTGGCGGAGATGGTTGCTGGCCATAGTTGCAGTACTTTTGCTGGCGGGTTCGCGCAGTCTGTCAGTTTATATTTCCGCATTGTGGTTCGGCTCGCTCGGATACTCGTCTGTCTACTGGTACATGTTTCGTTTGAAAGTCTTGCTTTTTGTCGTCTTTGCGGTTCTGACGGTGATCATCCTGCGGGGAGCTTTCTCTTTGCTGCAGCGTGGCTTTGCCCCCCAGGCGCTCACCCGCCGCACCGTTACCCTGAATAATCAACCATTCGAATTCTCCCCGGCCAGGGTTATCAGTCCCCTGATGTGGATCGTCTCGATTGGGGCGGGATTGATCTTTGGCTTTTCGATGAAAGACGGCTGGCAGAAATTCGCGCTCTACCACAATCAAGTTGTTACCCAAACTGCCGATCCAATATTCGGCAAACCTATCGGCTTTTATCTGTTTTCCCTGCCGGTTTATGAACTATTGACCGAGTGGCTGACTGCACTTGCGATAATCATTTTCCTGGCTGCATTGGTTTTCACTTTCCTGTCAATTCCGCAACAGGGCCTTACCGCAACGGCGCTGCGAAATGCCGGGGGCGTGTCGCTGCGAGCGATCTCGTGGGCGCTCGCCCTCGTGCTTATAACTCTGGCCGTCGACACTTACCTCTCGAGATTTCCTTACCTGTGGCAGGACCATCAGACGTTTTCCGGCGTCAGTTTCACCGAAGCAAACTATCTGTTGCCGGCTCTCCTCTGGGTCTCAATCGCTTTGCTGATCGCAGCGGTGCTGGCCATGCTGAATGCCATCACGCAAAAGCGTCTCCGTTTACTGCTGGTGGCCATTGCCCTGCCGGTTGCGGTCTACGTGGTAGGCGCGGTGATCGTGCCGGCTTATGTCACCAGTTTTGTGGTCAAACCAAACGAACTCGGCCGGGAAGCGCCCTACATCGAGCACAACATTGGTTGGACGCGGAAGGCATTTGGGCTGGACGGGATCGAGCAGCGCGAGTTCGACGCGGAAAATTCCGTCGAGGCTCTGCATCTCGACGCTAACCGGCCCACCCTCGACAACATCAGGCTCTGGGATTGGAAGGCCCTCCAGGACACGCTGCGACAAATCCAGGAGATTCGCACCTATTACGATTTCCCCGACGTCGACGTCGACCGCTATAAGATAGGTGGGCAGGAACGACAGATGATGGTGGCGGCCCGCGAGATGGACGTTGAGAAATTGCCCGAGTCGTCTCGCAATTGGATCAATGAAAAATTGATCTACACGCACGGGTACGGCATAACGATGAACACCGCCAACGGCTTTGACTCGGAAGGCATGCCCCAGTTCGTCCTCTCAAATATGCCCAGCGAATCCAAATCGGCGGATGTGAAAGTCACCCGCCCCGAAATCTATTACGGGCAAAAGACGGACACCGATGTTTACGTGCGCACCAAACAGAAAGAGTTCGACTATCCACAGGGCGAGGCCAATAGCTACACCAGCTATGAGGGTTCCGGCGGAATAAGAATCGGAGGCGGCCTGCGCCGGATGTTATTGGCCTACGCGATGGACGATCTTTCGAAACTTCCCTTTTCGGATGACATCACCTCCGATAGCCGGGTCTTGATTCATCGTAACATCAGGGAAATCGTCAACAGCGTGGCGCCGTTCCTTATCTACGACAAGGACCCATACATTGTCGTGGCCAACGATGGGCGTCTCTATTGGATGATCGATGCCTTCACTGAGACGTCAAGGTATCCCTATTCGAGACATTACACCGTGGACGGCAACAGCGTTAATTATTTGCGCAACAGCGTGAAAGCCGTCATTGACGCTTATAACGGCACAGTTAACTTTTACATTTTTGATACGCAGGATCCGTTGATCGCAACCTATCGGGCAACTTTTCCGGTGCTCTTCCAGGATGCATCCCGAATGCCGGCTGACCTCCGGACACACGTTCGCTATCCCGAAAGCCTGATCCGGACACAGGGAGAAGTCTTTGGTCTCTATCACACGCAAAATGCCAAGGTGTTTTTCCAACGGGAGGATCTCTGGAGCATAGCCACGCAGGTTGGACTTGACGACCAGGGAAAGAAGCAGACACAGCACATCGATCCTTACTTTGTCCTGATGCAATTGCCGGGCGAGAACATTGCCAACGAATTTGCGATCATCCTTCCCTTCACACCATCTAATCGGAACAACATGATTGGCTGGATGGCCGGACGATGCGATGGCGAAAATTACGGCAAGCTTCTGGTGTACAATTTTCCCAAGTCCCGTTTGATCGACGGTCCGCTGCAAATCGAAGCGCGCATCGATCAAAACGCCCAACTGTCGTCGCAATTCACACTCTGGAACCAACAGGGATCTCGTGTGCTGCGGGGCCACCTGCTGGTCATTCCCATCGGCCGTTCGCTGCTTTACGTCGAGCCGGTCTATCTCCGTGCGGAAAGCAGCCCGATGCCTGAATTGCGCCTCGTGGTGCTCGCTATCCAGGATCGCATTGGCTATGGCAAGAGCTTCGAAGAAGCGATGACCAATCTTTTCGGTGAGGCTCCTAAAGCGCAGGCGCAGAACCAACCGGCAGAGGATAAGGGTAAAGCGTCCGAAGCTGCGGCGCAGCCCGGCCCGTCACCAGTCGTCATCACGCGAGACGTAGAGCAGTTGATCACCCGCGCAATTCAGGAGTTTGACGATTATCAGCGTCTGACCGCGGCGGGCAAACTGGCGGAGGCGGGACAGAAACTCGAGCAACACAAACGTACGCTGGAAGAATTGAAACGCGTCAGCAACAAGCCGAAATAGGCGCCGTATTTTAGAAATGCATCTTTAATCCATTAGGATGCAATGGGGCGGCACCAGTCCCAGCCCCTATCACTGCAAAACACCAGGGTGATGGAGTGTTGGTCACCATTCTTTCACGAGCGCATGAAGCGAATCCTAATCGTTGAAGACGATGCAACGCGGCGGTCCTGGTTTGACCGCCAATTCGCGGATTGCGAGCGAGACACGACCGACGATGTCTCGGTAGCAGTTCAACTCCTACTGGCACGTGACTATGCCCTAATCTTCCTCGACCACGATCTTGCTGAGGAACATTACTATCTGGAAATGGCGGACGACGGTCTGACCGGGTTTGCGGTGGCTGCCTGGCTCGCTGAGCATCCCGAGCGGCAGCCAGACGCTCAGATCATCATTCACTCACTCAACTATTCAGGATCACAGCGCATGCGGCAGTGTTTACTGGACGCCGGCCGTAGTGCGGAGTATGTACCTTTTCCCTACCTTCCTTCGTTATTCTCAAACTCAAGTTAACCACCAGCCCGCAATCCATCTCACTCCTCTTTGAGTGTTGCGAAGGCATCAGCGGTTCTTCAGTTCGGCGAGCAACTTCTGTCCCTGGGCCACTGCTTCCTTGAATTCGGGCGCAAAATTCGGGTCGGGTTTGAGAGACGATAGAGCGGCAATCTCTCTGCGCGCGTCGTCATCGCGTTTGGCTGCATGGTAGGCCCTGGCCAGATGCATTCGTAATAAAGCATTATTTTCGCCGAATTTCAGACCCCTTTCGAGATAGAGAAGCGCCTTTTGCTGATCGCCCCCCAACAGCCGCGGCGCTTCAAGATAAAGCTGCCCCAGTACCAGGTAAGCGCTGCCTGACTGAAAGCCTTCGTCGAGTTTGATGACGGCTTCCATTTCTCTCTTAATGTCCTCAACGCTCGATAGACTAGCCAGGGTGCTGTACTTGGCCGCGCCCCCATAATTTGCTCCCAGCCAAAAATGGCCTTCCGGTTTAGCCTCCTCAAGTTTAAGGGCGGCTTTGCCCGCCTCTTCTCCCTCGCGAAAGGCATGCTCACGTTCGCGATCATCGGTCGTATGGTCGCCAAGATAGTAGTCTGCCCGTGCCAATTTCCAGGCGCCCTCAAAGCTTCCATAGTCCTCGATCCGGGCCTGACGGAGTAGGGCCACCGCCTGCCTCAGCTTCCCCAGATCTTCGCGCTGGTTGTAGAGATCATCTGCCGACGCAATCTTCTCAGCAGCGGCTTTCGCATCTCCGAGATCAACCCCACGCGCGGTTTCAGCAGGCGCTTTACCGCAGCCAGTGCTGAGAAGTACTAACCCCAGCGAGATTAGCGGGCCAACCAATTCAAGCGTTTTAGACCTATTTCTTAACAAAAAGCGGGATCTTTGGACCAATTGTATAGTCTTTATATACACAAGTTTTTTCCATTACCCAAAAAGTCCCTAATACGGTATATTGGCGGTCGTTCCCAAAGACAGGGGCAGCGACGCCATGACCGGCGGACCTGCACAAACTGTTATCGAACCAGGAGTCAGTGTGGCAGCGGCGGCATTTTACGATCTTGAAGGCACTTTGGTCAGCACAAATCTCGTGCACACCCTCGCCTTCTATGCGAAAAACCAGCCGGGTTTGTTGAGCAGCCTGCGCAAGAGTACCAAGACTCTGCTGAGCCTGCCTGTTTTTGCCGCCACGGACCAATATAGCCGTAAGGTTTTCAACGACCTGTTCTTCCAAAGCTACAAAGGACAAACTGAAGACAGGATGCGATTCTTTGCCGGCGAGTTGTTCCAGAACATCCTGAAGCCGGCGATCTTTCCCGGCGCTTACGAATTAATTGAGAAGTCGCGCAGCCTGGGATTGAGGCAGGTGGTGGTTACGGGCGCTCTGGATCTGTCAGTGAAGCCCTTGATGGACCATTTCGGTATCACGGACTACGTCGCCAACCACCTGGAGTTTGTTAATGGCGTGGCTACCGGCAGATTGTTGCCGCCGGTGCTCGCGGCCGCGACCAAGGCCTCGTGGATTCGACAGTTCGCTGAGCGCGAAGGCATCAATCTCAGCGACTCTTACGCCTATTCGGACAGCATGAGCGACCTGCCGATGCTGTCGGTAGTGGGACACCCAGCGGCGGTAAATCCGGATATGCGCTTGCGGCAAACTGCGCTGCATCATGACTGGCCCATTCTGAATTTAAAGTAGGCGTCGGCACGATCGCTGATCTGTACTGCGAAAAACTATGGCACTTCAACTAAGACGTAAAACACACGAATCGGTTATCTACATAGATCGCGACAGCGCCCCGCGCATCATGCCTTCCGGTGAGGACTTTATTCTCGAAGATCTCCCTATCGGCACGCGCGTCCTCTATCCAAACCCGCCTCTGAAAGGGCTGCCGAACCGGGAAGCGGCAATTCGCTATGCCCTGAATCACCCGCACGGCTGCGATCCGCTTTTTGCCCAGCTCGAGCCGGGCATGAAAGTAACGATCGCGGTTGACGACATCAGCCTGCCTCTGCCGCCGATGGCCACCCCTGATATCCGGCAAACGATGCTGGAGATCGTACTGGACATGCTCGCCGGCCATGGCGTCGACGACGTCCACATCATCATCGCCAATTCCCTGCACCGAAAAATGACGCCCTGGGAAATGAAGCGCATGGTGGGAGCCAGGATTTATGACGAGTTCTATCCCGATCGATACTACAACCACGACGCGGAGTGGAGCGACGGGATGATCAAGATTGGCGAGACGCGGCACAAGGAGCCGCTCAACTTGAATCGCCGCGCCGCCGAAAGCGACCTGCTTATCTACGCCAACATTAATTTCGTGCCCATGGACGGTGGTCACAAGTCAGTGGCCGTGGGGCTTTGCGATTACGTGTCGCTGCGCGCCCATCACGAACCGCAGACCATTCGCGATTCAGACAGCTACATGGATCCGGCGCGTTCCGAGCTGAACAACAAGTGCATGCGCCTGGGCAAGCTGGTTGACGAACACGTTAACGTCTTTCACATTGAGACGGCGATCAACAATCGGATGTACGGCAGCGACATGGACTTCCTGCTGAAGAACGAGGACGACTTCACGGCCTTCGATCGGATGAAGTTCGAAGCGATGCGCTACACCATGAACAAGCTGCCCCGCCAGGCGCGTCGCAAGCTGCTCCATTCCCGGCCGGCCCAATACGAGATGACGGCCTGTCACGCGGGCAAGACCGATCCGGTCCACGAGAAAATCATTGCCAAGGGTTTTGAGCAGTACGCAATTCCCGTTCGTGGCCAGTGCGATATCCTGATTAGCGGTATCCCTGACATCTCGCCCTACAACGTCTATTCGATTTTGAATCCGCTGCTGGTGCAGGTGATGGCGCTCGGCTATCACTTCAACTTCTATCGTAATAAGCCGCTGCTGAAAAAGGGTGGTGTCTTGATCGTGCAACACCCCTGTTATGACGAGTTCGATCACAACTTTCACCCGAGCTACATCGAGTTCTTCAATCGGTTGTTACCCGAAACCCGCGATGCTTTCGTGTTGCGCGAAAAGTACGAGCAGGAGTTTGCGAACAATCCCAGCTATGTCGAAATGTACCGGCGGGGTAACGCCTATCATGGCGCGCACCCTTTCTTTATGTGGTACTGGGGTGAGAACGGGCGGCAGCATGTAGGCAAGGTCATTGTCGCCGGCGCCGAGAATGCCCACGTCCCGGCGATGCTTGGTTGGGAACGGGCCGACAACCTGACCGAGGCGATTGCCATGGCGCGAAGTTATATGGGCAGTGCGGCGGAAATTACGATGTTGCATCAACCAATGATCGGCATCGCGGACATGGAGTAGGGGGAAGTCCGACAAACTTCAGTTTGTCGCTCAGTATCCCGGCAGAGCGTTTCCAGCTAACAGGTGAGCTGGGCAATCACAGACGGTTCCAGGCAAAACGCAACGACAGACTGAAGTTTGTCGGACAATATTTATGAAGTTATCGCCAACTGAAATATTTAACGATCGAAAGATCTTCATGATCGGCAGCACCGGCTTTCTGGGAAAGGTCACGCTGAGCATGCTGCTGCATCGCTTTCCCAACGTGGGGCACGTTTATGTGACGGTTCGAGCGCGGTCACAAGAGGAGTCCGAAACCAGGTTTTGGAACAGCGTTATTACTGCGCCGCCCTTTAATCCGGTGCGCGACCGTTACGGCGCCGCTTTTGAGGGATATATCCGCGACAAAGTCACCGTCCTGGGCGGTGATATTGGCGAAACCAATTTGGGTTATACGGAAGAGGAGGCGCAACGACTCGCTGACAACCTCGACATTGTAATCAACACCGCCGGCAACGTGACCTTTAATCCCACGCTTGAGAGTGCGCTGCGCACCAACGTAGTGGGCACCCAAAACGTGATTGCTTTTGCGCGGCGGATGAAGAGGCCGGCGCTGGTTCACGTCTCGACCTGCTTTGTCGCCGGCAACCGTTCCGGCCCCGTTTGGGAAAGCGATCCGGTCATTGGTTATTTTCCACGTCACACAGAGATGCCCGGCGTCGAGTTCTCTGTCGAGCAGGAAATCAAAGACTGCGCCAAACTCTCGGAGCGGGTTCGCGAAGAGGCCCGCGACGCCATGATGACCGCGCGCTTTCGCGATCTCGCCCGCCAGCGACTCAACGAAGAAGGGCGCGACGCGGACGATCCGGACGCGCTCGGTCTGGCCGTCGCTCGCGAAAGAAAAGTCTGGACGCGCACGCGGCTCACCGATCTCGGCGTGGAGCGAGCGGCCTGGTGGGGCTGGCCCAACATCTACACCTATACGAAATCTCTCGGCGAGCAGTTGGTGGCCGCTGAAAGCGGCATGGTGCGCAGCATCCTGCGGCCGAGCATTGTAGAGTCGGCCATGTCTTATCCCTTCCCTGGCTGGAACGAGGGCTTTACGACTACGGCGCCGATTATCTTCATGGTGTTGAAGGGACAGACGCAAATACCAGCGAATGAGAAACTGATTCTGGATATCACTCCCGTTGATCAGATTGCGTCGGCCATGCTGGCCATCTCTGCCTCGGCCTGTGTCGAAGAACCGCAGCTCGTCTATCAGGCGGCGACCGGCGACTCCAACCCGGCCAACATGGAACGAATCGTGGGTTTGGTTGGGCTGTACAAGCGCAAACATTTTCTCGAAAAAGAGACTGGCATGCGCTTTGTCAACGATGTCGCGGCGCGTATGGAGCCGCGCACCGTAACCAACGGTAAATTCGAAGCCACCTCGGCGCCGATGATGAATGCAGCCGCGAAGAAAGTTTCTTCGCTGCTTGATCGCGCCCGGCCCCGCTGGGGCGGGGGCCGTGTCGTTGACGTGATTGACTTCGTCAAAGGTAACGTTGACCGTTTGGAAGAAATCACTCATGAAACCAAGGAAGCCTTTGAAATATTCAAGCCTTTTACCAGCGACAACGCCTACATTTTCCGCTCGGACAATTTGCGCTCGCTGTTTGGCCGGGTCAGAAAAGACGAGCACTCGCTGCTGGTCTGGAACCCTGAACAGTTCGACTGGTACGACTACTGGCTGAACGTCCATCTGCCCGGGTTGAAGGAATGGGTGTTCCCGACACTTGAAGAAGAGATGCGCGCGCAGCCAAAACGCATCTACACCTATCGGGATTTGATCGAACTGTTCGAAACCTCAACCAAGCGGCACGCCACCCGCGTCGCGATGCGCATCGAACGCGACGGTCGCAAGGAGCAATATACCTACGCGGATGTGCGCGAGTTGGCCCTGCGCGCTGCAGGCTTTCTTGCCAGCGAAGGTATCAAGGCCGGTGATCGGGTGATGCTGGTCAGCCAGAATGCCCCGGAGTGGGGCATGACCTATTTTGGCGTACTCAAAGCCGGAGCTACGTGCATTCCGGTCGATCCGGACAGCTCAATCGAAGAGTTAATTAATTTCACCCGCGCGGGCGACGCCGCCGCGCTGATTTTGAGCAGTAAGCTGGCCGCGGACCACAGCGATTTGCAGGAACGATTGGCCGCCGCCGGATTGACGCCTCGACTCTGGACCTTTGCAGATGTTTTCGCGATGCCGGACGAAGCCACCGAGGACCAGCGCATTGCCCTCTTGCCACAGCGCGTGCATACACAGTCGGTAGCCTCGCTCATTTTCACTTCCGGGACCACCGGCAGTCCCAAAGGGGTCATGCTCTCGCATCGCAACCTGACGAGCATGGTCTCAATGCTCTCGTCTGTGTTCGACATGTCGACTAAAGACGGTGTGCTATCGGTGCTTCCGCTTCATCACACTTTTGAATTCTCAACGGGATTTCTGACTCCCTTGAGTCGCGGAGCTCAGATAACGTACCTGCCGGATCTGACCAGCGATGCCCTGGCCAAAGCGATCAAGAATGGCTATGTAACCGGCATGGTGGGCGTACCGGCCCTCTGGGAATTGCTGCATCGCCGCATCAAAAACCGGCTCTATGAACAGAGTGATTGGATTGGCAAGTCTGCCGATTTACTAATCAAGGGAAACGCCTGGCTGCGCGATAAGACGGCCGTCAACCTGGGCCAGATCCTTTTCTATCCCATTCATGAAGGCCTGGGAGGCAGGATACGCTACTTCATCAGTGGCGGCTCCGCGTTGAGCGAGAAAATTCAGAATGACTTTCGTGGCCTCGGCTTCACCATTCTGGAGGGCTATGGTTTGACCGAGGCTGCTCCCGTGCTGACCGTCACTCGTCCGGATAATCGATTGTTGGTCGGCAGCGTGGGGCGCCCGTTGCCGGGAGTGGAAGTGCGCATCGCCAATCCCGATGCGAGTGGAGTTGGTGAAGTGATCGCGCGTGGTCCCAACGTCATGCTCGGATATTTTGAAAATGAAGCGGCCACGCGCAGTGCCCTCGTCGATCGCTGGTTGTACACCGGCGATCTGGGCAGGCTTGACGACGACGGTAACCTCTTCCTGGTTGGCAGGTCGAAGGAAATCATCGTCGATACCAACGGCAAGAATGTCTATCCGGACGAACTGGAGGAAACTTATTCAAACTCTCCGTATATCAAGGAACTGAGCATCGTTGGCCTGCCGGACGGCATCGGCGAAAAAGTCGCCTGCCTGGTGGTGCCCGACGACGAATACGACATTGCGCTCGCGCGCGAGGAACTAAAACGAAAAGTGGAAGATCATTTCCGCGAAATCTCCGCCGGCCTTCCTTACTATAAACGCGTCAAGCTGCTGCATTTTACCGATATCGAACTGCCACGAACGGCAACACGGAAAGTCCGGCGCAATGAAGTGGTGGAAATTATTCAATCATTGGAGCAAAGCCAGAAGTCCGGCCGCAAGAAAGCGGCCGACGAGGCGAAGGGGCCCGATTCAGTCTGGCTGCGCACGGTTGTTTCGTCAGTTAGCAATCGCCCGGTCGCCGAAATCGCCCTCGATACAAGATTGAGTGATCTGGGATTCGATAGTCTGATGTTTGTAGAGCTGGCGACCGCCATCGAGAACGCAGGCGGTTCGATTTCCGCCCCCGAACGCTTCAACGAGGTTCAGGACATCCGCGAATTAATCGGCGTAGTGCGGCGGCAGACGTCCGCGCAACGTCAGGAAAGCAATACGGCCCGCGCCGAAGCGGAACAGCGCAAGGCTGAAGACGAAATACATATTCCTTCGATCGTGCGCTCGGTGGGCAACAGGGGCGTGGACCTGGTGCAGAAGCTTTTCTATGAGAGGTTCCTGAAGACCACCTACGAGGGTCGCACCAATGTTCCTCCCCACACCAACTTCATCGTCGCCGCCAATCATTCGTCTCACCTCGATATGGGACTGACGAAAGCGGCCCTCGGTGATGCCGGCAAGGACCTGGTCGCGTTGGCCGCCGCGGACTATTTCTTTGACAACAAGTACAAGCGCGCCTACATGGAAAATTTCACCAATCTGGTACCGATGGAACGCACGGGGTCGCTCCGGCAATCTTTGCGTCACGCGAGCTCGTTTCTGGACCGCGGTTATAACGCCCTTATCTTTCCCGAAGGAACGCGTTCGATGACTGGCCTGATGGCGGACTTCAAACCGGTAATCGGGTACCTGGCGCTGCATTCGCGGGTCGGCATCCTCCCGGTCTACCTGCACGGCACTTACGAAGCGTTCCCGAAGGGCTCCAGCATTATCAAAAGCCGTGAAGTTGGCGCGCGCATCGGCAGACTTCTCCCTATCGAAGAGCTGGAAGAGCTGACCAAAGGCATGGCCAGGGCAGAAGCCTACCGGCTGATTGCCGCCCTGGTGAAACATCGAGTCGAGAATTTACGCGATCGAGAGAATACTCCATTCGATGCTCGAGGTTTGCGAAAACGGTGGAAGGGCGAGCGTCGCGCCAACCTCTCAGAAAAGGAAATAACGATCCAGGAACTCGTCGGCTAGTCTGGCAACGCGAGCCCGGCGTTTGCGTCACTCGGAAATGGCTACTACAAAGAAACGAACCGCGCGAATGACGCCGGTCCAGCCGGGGGCGAAGCGTCGCGCTGCGATCGAGAAGCGGCCCCGCGCTACCACCCTGATCACTGGCGGCACGGGATTCCTTGGCTCGCACCTTGTGCGCCAACTGGTCGCCGACGGCACTAAGGATGTCCGGGTAATGGCCACGTCAATTCCGGACTGGCTGGTGGATCTTGCCGTCGAGCCGTTCGCAGGTTCTATAACCAACGCCGAAGACGTCAAACGCGCAGTCGAAGGGATCACAGAGATCTATCATCTCGCCGGCAAGGTTTCGCGCGACCGCGAAGACGCAAAGGAAATGTATGCCGTCCATGTCGAGGGGACACGGCTGCTTTGCGATGCCGCCCGCGAGGCCGGCACCAAAAGCATTGTCCTGGCCTCGACCAGCGGTACCATCGCCGTGACTGAAAAGGGCGATGTGATTCCTGACGAGACGTTTCCGCAGCCGCTGGACATAATCTCCCGCTGGCCTTACTACGCCAGCAAAACCTACCAGGAGATGGCAGCGCTGGAGCGCTTCAATGGCAAAGGGCTGCGCCTGGTGATCATGAACCCCAGCCTCCTGCTTGGACCCGGTGACGACCGCCTCAGCTCAACGAAGGTTATTCTGGATTTTATGGCGCGCAAAATCAGCGCCGTTCCCGGTGGTGGGGTAAGTTTCGTGGACGCACGCGATGCGGCCCAGGCTTTTCGGACCGCTATGAAGAAGGGGCGGCACGGTGAACGCTATTTGCTGGGGGCTGTTAACTGGACCTTTGCAAAATTCTTCGGGAGGTTGGAGCGATTAACAAAGATCTCAGGACCCAGGTTCGCCCTGCCCGGGAGTCTCATGGTCACAGGTTCGCAAATGGTTGATGCGCTTTTCAAACAATGGAAGTTTGCCTCACCCGTTGAGCCCGCGGCCATTGAGATGGCCCAGCATTTCTGGTACCTAAACTGTGC
>DAIMCP010000024.1:63989-66102 GCA_036726305.1 Pyrinomonadaceae bacterium
TGCACTTGCAGCTTTCCGTCCTTGAAACTCAGCAGGCCGTTCTCAAGATAAAAATTCCACTGCATCAACTGCATCGTGTTGTAAGGCTGATCGCGGCGCGGCTTATTGTTTTGCAGTACGCGGAGGATCCCACCTACGTAGACTGACCGCAGTTGAGAGTCCGTGTAGTAACCCTGCTGGTGCAGTGCATCGGCCACAAACAATGAAACCAGGTCAGCCTTCATTTCCTCGAGAACGCTGGAATCCTCCTGTAGCGCGTCGTCGAGTTCGCGATTGTCCCGCGTCCGATCTACTCCGAGATAGTGCCCCACTTCGTGCCAGAGCGTACGATAAAAGTTGCCGTCGGGCGTCAGGGCCTTGGCCGGCTCCTGGCCGATGGCGGCGGCCAGCACACTCGAAGTGCTTTCGAAGATCCTCGGTTCGCGCATGATGTTGGCTCGCAACAGGATGGTGCGCCCGTAGCGACGCGCGAGATAACTTTCATTAGGCAGGATGGTGGCCGTATTGCCGCCGCGGGTCTGACCAAAGTCTGCAATGACGTCATAGACCCCGACGGGAATATCCTCGCGAATTCTCTTGTGATGTTCGTAGGGAAGTGAGTCTTCCAGCGCTTGCATGCCCTTCATAGCCTGGCGCAGGGCAGCGGTTTCCTGAGGCCTTGTCAGCAACAGGCTGAACCCAAAAAAAGTCTTCACTCCGTAGAGTTCATCGTCGTAAGTTTCATAAGAACCAATTTGCGCGTTGAGGTTTTTGAAATGTCCCGTGACCCACGAGGCATCTCCTGACTCGTAATCATTCGAAAGCAGGTCACGGGCACGATTGCGAAGATAGCGGGCAAATTCTTCGTCTTCATTTTGCACCGCCGCTGCCGCCTCGTTCAGCAGTCCGTAGGACGCGATCAATTCATCCGCGTACGCAAGGGCATAAGGCACTACATAAAAGCCTTCGGACGTTGGTTTTTTGCTTCGCGCAATATCCTGTAACTTTGATTTCAAACGCGGATGCATTGTATCCAGCACCGGGTACTTGGCCAGCAACGCCAGATCGCTGGTTGCATTTGGCGCCGTCGCCCGCCGCACCACTGTGCGCAGGTCCATGATCTGCTCACGCTTCTCGGGATGGGCGGTCAGAAAGGCTTCAATTTCTTCCTTTTTTACGCCCCAGGGATAGACGTTCTTGCCCGGCGAGGGGGGTTCAACCGGCAGGAAAGGTTCGCGCTTGTTCTCCAGAGTGGTCGCAATTGGGCCCTGGTTTAGTCGATAGAGCATGAGCAGGTTCCGGGTCGACTGCTCCGCCCCGGTACGCTTGTCGAGCTGGCTCAGGGCTTTGGCTGCAGCGAGTGCCTGGGGGTGTCTTTGCTGTTCATAAAGCCGCTGAAAAATTGCGCCCACCTCGAGCAGTTTTGCTACGGCCCTGCGTTCACCTTCACTCAGTTGTCCCAGCTCAGGAGCTAACGTGAGCGTCTGGGTCTTATCGATAATGGCCTGGCTTTTCTCGACTGGCCAGTAACCAGTGGGCAAGGCATTATTGGTTCTCATACGCGATCCAGTTTGCGCTACTGCTCCCGCAGCCAGGGACATGAACACTGTAATTGTCAGAAGTCTGTTTGCCATATCGTTTTCGCCGTTTCTCTCGTCGTCGCACCGGAAAGTCCAGAATTATGAATAAACCCAACCTAATTCCCGCATCAGAAAAGCGATGGGAATTTTTTCGGGCAGTATAGCCCATGGACCCTTCCACCTGTAACTCACTAGTCTGAAGTTTCCGGCATTCAGGGGTCGGCGAAATCTCGCGCCATAATTCTGCATCCCACGCTTCGTGGGCAAATTGCGAGGTTGTTGTCCGGCACCGCGCTTGCGGGGTTGCTGCCTGCATGTCAACAGATCACAGCCAGACAATGGTCCGCGGCAGCGATGAATATGTGAATACCATCTATCAGCGTGTCGCCAACGCGTACGATCTTCCTGGTTCAACGATTGTCGAGCAGCCCAGGTTCCGCTGGCCTCAGTGGGCCGGGTTAGCCAACCGTTTGGTGGTCGCAATGCGGCGTCGCTGGCTACGCGAGCGTCGCCGCCGAGCCGTTGGCCGCGCCTACGATATGGCGCTGGAAATT